>DATNPJ010000015.1:0-255628 GCA_036703295.1 Coleofasciculaceae cyanobacterium
GGTCAAAGTCTATCGGTCTGCAAACGTTCTCGGTTTTTCGGTAAATTTCAACATGATCAATCTTGTTTTCCTGCACATAACGGTCGGCCCGAAAGTCGACTTCGTGCCGCCTTTTCTCAGGACGGGGCGAATGGCTCTTGAATTTCTGAATGGGCCCGCCTTTGCGCTCGGTTACGATATAGACGTCCGATGATTGCTTGTCTTTAAAAGCAAAGCCCTCCTGGATGTTGAATGAATGAATCCTTCCAAACTGAAGCATCGACATTTTTGAGAGTTCCATATTGTTGATCCGTGTTCATAAAGACTCGAAAATATACCGAGTTGTCTAAAACCGCATGAATTGTAAAGTTTTTTAAATTTACGCCCCCCCATTCTCAAGACTACCTACTTAGGGTCGATGTAAGACGTATGTCTATTCGAGCCCTTCTGAGCAAAACCATCATTTCGTGCCTCCTGCTGGGACTGCCGTTGGCCGCACTGGCGGATTCATTCAGCGACGGGGTTTCCGCCTACAAGGCCAAGAACTATGCCCGGTCGGCCACGCTGCTTCAGAAATCCATCCGGGAGGATTCGCGTAATCCGGAAGCGGTGTTTTATCTAGGAATGGCCCAGGTGCACAACAATAACTACACTGCGGCCCGTCAGGCCTTTGAAACCGTTATCCAGATGGTCCCGACCAACCACGAACTGGCAGCAAAGGCCCGCAACAACATCACCTGGCTGACCAAGCAGCAAATCACCACGGCCAGCAACAGCGGCAAGGCCGCCCAGATTCTTAAAACATCCATGTCCAGAAGCAGCAAGGACAACTACCTGACCCATGTGATTCCCGGCGGCAAGGTGGTACATTTTTCCACCGCCAAAATGCCTCTGAAGGTGTATATCGCCGACGGTCCGGGGGTACAGGGCTGGAACACCGGCATGAAACAGGTGGTGATCCACGCCATGCGGACCTGGCAATCCGCCAGCAAAGGAAAAATGTCTTTTACCCAAACCTATACCGAGGCCAATGCCGATATCATCGTGAAGTGGCAGCGCAACTTCAGCGATAACATCCTGGGGGTCAGCCCCTTCCAGATGGTGAACGATACCATCATTCGCTCGGATATTAATCTCGCCGTTTTCTATCCGGACAGCAACCAGCCCATTCCCATGGAAGACCTGAAAGGGATTGCGGTTCATGAGATGGGCCATGCCATTGGCATCAAAGGGCATAGCCCGTATCCGGACGATATTATGTTCTATTCCAAAACCCGTCACCAGGCGACGCTGAGCGAACGGGACATCAATACCATTACCATGCTGTACAAGCTGGATGCGGATGTGCAGAACAACACCGGCATGAGCACCGCCATGACCAAGAAATATTATGAACTGTACGAGCAGGGCTTAAAGGCCCAGACCGGTAATCAGCCTGCCAACGCCATCAGCTTCTACCGGCAGGCCATGCAGATCAGCCGGAACATGCCCGAGGCCAAGTTCAACCTGGGCGCCTTGCTGATTAACGAGGGCAACAAGATGATTCGTCAGAACAACCTGGGCGGTGCCAGGCGCAATTTTGAGGAGGCGGCCCAGTTGTATGACGAAATACTGCGGCAGTCTTCTTCACCGCCGCCCGCAACCAGGGAGAATCTTGAAATCGCGAAAACCAACCTCTCCCTGGTGAATGGCGCCCTGAACAGCCGATAGGACGGAGCTTTTCATACCCCAATGCGCGCGACTCCTCCGGATGGAGGGTCTTCCCCCCGGAATCCGGCGCACGCTGATATAATCTTTTTAATTAAATGGCCAGAAGGCGTCTGGCATAAGCCCATCCCTACGGGAGCGAACCGAGGTTTCATGAGTATTTCGCAGCATAAACCCAAGCCTCACGGCCGACCCTCCGCTTCGACGGTGAGGAAAGGAACCGAGAACTTGAAAAAGCAGCGTCCCACTGCCACCGGCGATGATTTTATCGGATTCGAGGATGAGGGCGAGCAGCTCTTCAATGACGGCCAGGATCGGGTGGATTTCTTCGAGGAAGAGGAAGAAGAGGAAGAGGAGCAAAAGGAGCAGGTCGAGCGCGGTTCCGCCGATGACTCCGTGAAGATTTATTTGCAGCAGATTGGGAAAGTGAAACTGCTGAACGGGGAAGAAGAAATCGATCTGGCCAAGCGGATTGCAGAAGGCGACGAGAAGGCAAAGGCCCAACTGGTGAAAGCCAACCTGCGCCTGGTGGTCAGTATCGCCAAGAAATACATCGGTCGCGGATTGTCTTTCCTCGATCTCATTCAGGAAGGCAACCTGGGTTTGATCCGGGCGGCTGAAAAATTTGATTACAAGCGGGGTTTCAAATTCTCCACCTATGCCACCTGGTGGATTCAACAATCCATCACGCGCGGCATCGCGGATAAATCCCGCACCATCCGGCTGCCCGTGCACATGATTGAAACCATCGGACGCCTGAAAAAAGTCACCCGCGAGATGACCCATGAGCTGGGCCGGGCGCCCACCAAGGAAGAGTTGTCCGCGAAAATGGGCATTTCGCTGTCCAAGTTGCGGCTGGTGCTGAAGGCAACCCAATCGACCATCAGTCTGGAAACCCCCTTGCACACCAAGGATGAGACCTCCAAAATCGGCGATTTTCTGGTTGATGAAAATATCGAATCGCCGGACAGTCGGGTTTCGCAAGAAAATTTGACGGAAGAGCTGGAAAAAATCCTGGACAGCCTGCGTCCGCGTGAGCGTGATGTATTAAAGCTGCGCTTTGGACTCAACGACGGCAACAAGCGCACGCTGGAAGAGATCGGGCAGTTGTTCGGGGTCTCCCGCGAACGCGTGCGCCAGATTGAAACCCGCGCCCTCAACAAACTTCGCAAAATGTGCCGCAACAACCGCAACATCAAAAGTTTGAAAAACTATCTGAATTCATAGTCATAATTACGAACAAAAACGTCCAAGTGATCTGCTTGGGCGTTTTTGCTGAATATGGATAACCTTAGCAGGGGCAGCCTTTGTGGCCGCAACTGTGGTGGACGCCTTTGCCGCCGGCGCAGGCGTCGCTGCAATAGTATAGTCCAGCCTGCTCCACGGCGTCGCCGGGGTTGACGATGCACAGGCAGCTGGGGCAAGCGCACCGCATTTGATTGACATTCACCATATCGTAATCCTCCCTTCGTTTGCTGAATGACTGACGATTATTGCCGGCTGAGCGCCAATGCGCGCCCGTAAGGCGAGTTGGTGGTGGCGGTCACGCTGCCCTGGGCTCCGGCGGATACTGGCGCGCGCAACCATTCCACCGGATGCGGCCCTTCGGTCTGCATGCGGTAATCCTTGCCTTTGGTCCGCACATCTTCGGCGACCACCGCCTCGCTGGGCACCCAGCCCCCGCCGTTGACCACGGCCTGGTACTGATAGTAACGGTGGTTTTCGGGCAGGGTGTCCACCGGAACAAATTCAGTTCCGTTGGTGGTTAATTGCACCTGGTTGGCCAGCACGTTGCGCACGTAATCTTTGTTGGACTCAAACAAGGTCGGCTCCGGCAACTGTTTGGGCAGGAGTTCCACCGGATCCTTCCGGTCATACTGCTTCATCAGCTGGCAGGCGATGCGCAGATGCTCGATCTCCATATCCAGGTGCATCTCCCAAATGCGCCGGATGCGCGGATCGGTTTCCTGGCTCATGAAGGAATGGTACATGTAGCACTCGTTGTAATGGTGCAGCACGTCCATCTCCAGCCAGGTACAGCGCGGATCCATCAATGATTCGTAATGGGTGACGTGCTGCTCTTCTATCTGGGCGATTTCCAGGTACAGGCCCCGCGCCAGCGGATGCTCCGGAATATTGCCCACGTTCATATAGAAGTTCATCGTTTGCTGCTCGGCAGCCGTAATGGTCAGCACATGCAGCATCGACAACACGCTGGCCGTGTTGAAATCCAGGTGGCGGCGCACATCGTCAAACGGGTGGCGATGCTCCACCACCGTGGGTCTGCCGGGCATGATTTCAGTCAGATCCTGCACGATATCCGCGGCCTTTTTGCTGTCCAGCATGTCCATCAGGTCCGCGTAGCGATACAGGTGGTCAAAATCTTCCAGCAGGCCGAAGTCGAAGGCTTGCCGCAGGTACGGGTCCGGCTCGGTGCGGGCCACGTAGGCAGTGAGATCCACGGCCACCTGCTCGTAGCCGATAGTGGTTTCCAGCACGGATTCATCGCCGGGGATCAGCCAGCTGATCGCTTTTTGCTGCTGCTGTTCGACCCGGCGCACCATGGCCAGCTGCCGTTTGAGATCCAGGTTGGCGGTGTGCCGGGCAAACTGGTGCGAATGCATGACCGCTTCCACCTCGATGCCGTTCATGGCGATGACCCGCGTGCGGGTGTACGGATCCACCTCCAACTTATCAAACGGCTGCATATTCAACTCCGACCAGTTGCGGAGCTGCTTCTCCAGGGGCATGCCCTTGTGTTCCAACGGATTAAATCCCATCAGTTGAGTCCCTCCCTCTCTGTCCTTAAACCGGAAACCGGCTCTACAGATTGGAACAAAAGCATGAGGGTGCATATTCCCCATCCTGCCAGTTTATTGCCCAATCCCGCCCAGCAAAGGACCAGGCGGCCATGAAAGCTTTCAGGACGCCGCACCGACCGAGGGAAAAGGGCTGGCCGGGGGGAAAGCCGGTCGTACGCACAGGTACCAGAGTCTCAAGTCGATGTTGGATTCCAGCCAGGGGGCTCCCAGCAGCTCTACTTTGCGCATGAACGTCGCCCAATTCGTTCCGAAATGCCGCATGCAACGGCCATGATCCAGCCAGGCCGCCGCGCAAATGAGCCGAAGCATGAGTTTGAACTGCCAGCGCCATAATGTTTTTTGCCCAGGCGACCGCCGCATTTGATGCTGCTGAAAAGACTCCAGGTGGAAGGCCAGGTGCTGGAGCTCATCCTGAACCATGAGCTGGCAAGCCTCCCGCAGGACGGGATCCCGGGACTGCCTCCCCAGGAAATCATAATAGGCAGAACCCAGCAGCTCAACGCAGAGCAGGGTTTGCATTTCCCAATCAAAATCCAGCGCTTGGCGGATAAAACTGAAACATCCATGACTCCAGTGCTTGCGAATCAGAGAGCCTCCAAATCGTTTGACCAGGCAAGCCAGCTGGCGGGCATGCTCGTTCTCTTCCCGGATGAACATCCGCAGCAGTTCCACATGTTGCTTTGAAACCCACCCTTCCGCTTTGCTGAAAAGATGATTGCCGCCGCCGCTTTCCCCCAGTTGAAAATAGGCCAGAGAACGGGCCAGCATCGCCTGCTCCTGGCGTCCCAGCGTACAAGGCCTTGACCAGTCCGGCTCCACGCGATGCAGGGCGTTTTCCTCAAAGTATTTTTTCCAGGCTTGCAGGTTCATGAACGTTGACCTCCAACTCATCTTGACGACAAATTGATGGTAACAAGCCGATGTGCAAATCCCGTGCCGGAAATGGGGCGGGATTGTAAAAGTTTTGATCGGGCTGCCGGGCCGGTCGGTTATTGTTTCAGCGGCTGGACCAGAATGCCCAGGACTCGGCAGTCCACGGACGCCAGTTCGCGAACCGTGCTTTGAATCTGCTCCAGCGAGGTAACGCCGGGGTGCGCCATCAGGAGCACGCCGTCCAGCGTCCGGCTCACCGCAATTGCATCATACGATTGCTCGACCGAAGGCAGGGCGTACAGCACGAAGTTGTAGTTGGGAGAAAGATTTCCCTCCAGCTGCCCAAGATTGCGGTGGGAGAACTGGAAGCCGGTATCATGCACCGGATCGCCGGCCGGGATGAAGCTGCCATAAACCGTTTTGCCAAGCGGGTAAACAATATCCAGGAAGTCTTCCGTATCCCCGCTCAAGTAATCGCTCAGGCCGGGGCCTGCATGCAAGGCGGCGGAAATCGGTAACTTCAGGGTGCGCAGCAGCCCGGTGACGGAATGCGGGGTAAAGTCGGTATCAATCAGCATGATTTTGTTGCTGAGTTCGGTGAGATAAAGGCTGAGCGCCACGGTGGTGATATTGCACTCGCTGAAGGGAGTCACCGGAATCAGGCCAATCCGGCGGACACTATCCGCTTTCGACAGGTTCTCCAAGTGGATTATCAATCGTTTGTACGGCTCAGGCACCGTAAAGTTGGTTTTTTCCAGCATCGCGGCGCAAGTATGCTTGCTGGGCAGCGAAGGCAGGGTGAAGATACTCTGCTCGCTCCCTTCCGGCAAGATGCCGCGCACCTGGAAGGGCCACCGCAACATCGGGTCGAATGTGGCCCGCACGAAGATGGAAAACAGGGCCAGACAGATTCCGCCGAAGAAGGCCGCGATCATGTTCTTGAGGGTGTTCGGCTTGATGGGCTCGTTGGGCAGGGTCGGCTGCTTCAGGGTTTCCACCTTGGTGAACGCTTTTGAGACTTCCTGCATCAGCGTCGCTTCATCCAGGCGCACTTGCAGAACCTTCACTTTTTCCTCGGCCAGTTCAAAGCGGTTTTTCAGGGCCAGATGCTCAAGGGTTTGCTTGGGAACGCCGCGCAACATACCCATCACTTCCTGCTGGGAACTGTTGAGCGTTTTGGCCCGTGCCCGCATGGACTCCAATTTAACCTGGGCGTTGATGATATCGCTGGCCATGCTCAGGTCCAGGTTGCTGCCGGTGGTGATGCCGTCCCCGGTTTCGGGCATTTTCTGCCGGTAGATTCCCGCAAAAGACTTCAAGCGATTTTCCAGCAGGGATTTCAGCCGGGTGATTTCCCGATCGTAGGCAATCATCTTCGGGTGGGAATCAGTCAATTTGGAGGCCCACTGCGCCCGCTCCGACTCCTGGGTGGTAATTTTGCGGCGCAAGTCGCCCGCTTCCGGATCGCGCTCAATACGGGCCATCAGGTTAATGTATTCCGGGGCCGTATGTAGCTGCCTGCGGGCACTGGCAACCTGGTTGCCAATCGCCGAAATTTCGGCATTGGTCATCATGGCCTGTTCATCCAGGCGGCTCGCAATCGATAGCAGTTGATTCACCTGGGTATCCAGATTGTAGGTCTCATTGCGGGACTGGAATTCCTCGATCTTTTTGGCAATGGTCTCCAGTTCGCGCTGGGAGACTTCCAATTGACGACTCAGGAATGCACGCTCGTTCTTGGACTTGTTGGAGTTGATATCCGCCAGCGTATCCTGGTAAGCCTTCAGATAAAGCTGCATCATGGTTTGCAGCTGCTCCGGCTTGAACGCCCCGGTTAGCCCCAGTGTGATGATGCTGGTGTATTCCTTCTTCTGAATGTCCAGGCTGCTTTGCAACAGGCTTTTGGAAACCGGAAATTTTTCCCCCAGCTCATCGCGGATGTACTCCGCCGCGCGGGAAGCCACCATATCGGAATGCAGAATTTCCACCTGGTTGTTCAGCATCCGGTAATCGTAATCGGTAACGGATGTTCCACTGTCCCCCGTTACGGCAGTAGGTCTCGGGGCGATGTAAATCTCGGCGTCCACTTTATAGATTCTGGGCAGCAGCGAGGAACCGATCCCGACAAAGGCCACCACAATCAGGAACATCGTCAAGGCAAACCAGCGATGAAACCAAAGAATATCGAGGTATTTAATCTTCGCTTGAACCATGAACCTCTATCCCAATCCAGGTCAATGCCATACCCTGGCAAACTTTTTGCTCAGACAATTGGATCCGGCACCACAACCGTCAATCGTGGAATTTCAACCATCCACATCAAGGCAGCCACTTGTAGTCTATCAACCGCCATTCAAGGTCCACATCGATAAATCAAATGAGATATACGAAACGGGGCTCCTTCGATTAAGGGAGCCCCGCCGCCATATCGCTTTGTCGTTGTCAGGAAGGATATCCAGGAGGGCTATGCCCCCATGGCGCTTTAATATCCGCCGGTTTCTTTTCGGATATCGATGGCACCCCATGCGCCCAGCTGTCCACTGACGCTGTCCATGCGGGTGATGATTTTTTCCATGTAGCGATCCAGGCCACTTGCCACCTGGGAAGTATCCACGGTGCTCGTATGGTAGTTACTAACCACAATCGCGACACCAAGCAGCGCGCTCACTACATACAACGCGCAATCGATTTTGCTGATTTTTTTACCAAAACTCACAAGCTGAGACATGCCACGTTAACCTCGTATGTTCATTGAGAAGAAATGCGGGAAGACTGTAGGATAAAAACAGCCCATGCCAGAAGTTGCCATATACCCGGAACCTGTGGAAACCAAAATAATATCTCAATGATATACCATGTAATCTACTGACCATTACAACCAAAAGTACTAATTCGTTTCGATTTTCGGTACGAACTTTGTAATACTTTTGGCTGATGTTTTCGCAAAAGCTGATACTAAACCGGCGCTGAATTTCGCGCTTTCGTAAATCTGGAAATGGCAGTCATGGCGAAAATCGGATGATACTGCAAAGGCCCGAGCAGGCTGGGGGCAACGTGATAACGGGCCCGCTCCGGCATCAGCCCATGCTGTTGCAAAAAACGCCCCAGCATTTTCGGAGAGAAGCGATGCTTCTGATGATGCAGATAACTATCAGCACCGGTCAGGCTCGGAAACAGTCCCAGTGGCCTGAAAACTTCCGAATTCCGGAATATCAGGCTTTCGATCCCTCGCAACAGGCTACCCTGATTCGGATAAGAAAGAACCAGAAAGCCCCCTGGCCGGAGCCGGGCCGCCAGTTTCTCCAGTAGGTCATACGGATTTTCCAGGTACTCAATCACCCCCAGGCTGATGATGCCGTCATAAGTCTCATCCAGGTAGGCCCCCTCAAAATTGTGGCCTGCGCGCTCCAATCGAACCGGCTGGGGAGCATTTTTAACATTTGCCCGCGCGGCGGCCAGCATCCCTTCGGAAACATCCACCCCGGTCACCTGATGCCCCGCCATGGCCAGCTCACGAAGCAACACGCCGCTCCCGCAACCATAGTCCAGCAGAGAAAGGCCGGCAGGCACCTCCTGAAGCCATCCTAAAACAGTTTCCAGCCGGGTGCGAAAGTGTCGGCTGTTCCGGTAGCGGTCGCTCCAGCCACCGGCCTCGGTATCAAAATATTCGGCAGTCGCGCCGGTGTTGGCCTGCGGGTTGATTTTCAAGTCTTCGTCCATGCCACTCATGACCTTATTGTATACGCTGCGTGCCCGGTTGCGGGGATGCAGCCGTCGCTCCTCTAGCTGTGTCCGTTGCAATTGATTTTCAGCTCTGTTTATCCGAGCATGATCCGCATCAAATTCAAGCGTGGGACTAAGAATAAGGCATGCGGATCGGAAACACATATTCTCCTGCCCCTGCCCGGCGGATTGCGAAACAGCCAGCCCATCAGTGCCCTGGTGGAGCGCTATCGCTTCAGTTTGCCGCGCACCAGGATCATCCGAAAGGCCCTAATGACCAAACCCGTTTCGAGAGGGTTGCCATGATGTCGTCAATCCGGTTGCGTCATGCGCTCTCAGGGCCGCAAGGCAAGCTGGAAGCGGAATCCGATATTTTCCGGCTGGCTGGCAGGACGGTGACGCTGGCAAGCCAACTCAACGATCCGGTTATCGGGAAGGCCGTCCGGGAGAACAGGCTCACCGAGGAAGGATGGGAAACAGAGGATGGCATCAAGCTGTATGGCTGGTTCGCCAAGCCCCAAGGAACGAAACCGACCGTCATTGTGGCATCCGGTTACGGAGGCGGACTGAGCAAAACCAAGCCCTACCTGAAAAGCTTTATCCAGAAAGGCTATGGTTGCCTGGCGTTTGATTATCGCGGCCATGGCCAAAGCCAGAGCGCATTGGTGACGAAAGACGCCATGATTCAGGATGCCTGTTCGGCGATAAAACATGTTCAAGATCAGGGAATCCCAACCGAGATGATGATTTTACAGGGGATCTCTCTGGGTAGTCCCGTGATTTTGGGCGCCCGTGCCCAGGATGAGTTCCGGAATAAACGCTTTAAGCTGATTAGCCTTTCAGCGCCGATTGCCGGTGATGAGATGTCTGATTATTTCAGGAAGATATCCCGCGTGAACAGGCTGATTTTTCCGCCCGGCAAACAGATCATTGGCACTTACGAGGCGTGGGACTATCTGCCGGCGGTCTGGGAACCCTTGTTGATTCTGCAAGCCGGGCAAGATGCGATGGTAAGCAAGGATGTTGCCCCCAAATATCTTTCCCTGGTGCCTGATCAGCATTCCGCCCACTTGGCGCCGCTGCCTGATCAAGGACATGACATCCGAAGCGACGTTTTGGCAGAACGGGTGGATGCTTTTGTGGAAGCGCACTGCGCTGAGGCACCGGCTCACCAGCCATAACGGTTCGCATCTGGAACACCCATCTGCCGGTTCTGAAATTTTTGCCAAATCCACCCTCCTTCGGATGGTGGAATCCGAGCGCCGGGGCTAAGGTATGATCAAGGGAAGGATGAGAGTGAGCACTTGGCGCCTGTATGACGACTGTCGATGTCTCCGTGGTGATTCCCACCTATAACATGGATTTCTGCCTGGCTGACTGCCTGCAAGGCCTGGCGGGACAAACGCTGACAACCGGAACTTTTGAAATCATCCTGGTGGATGACGGTTCCCACGATCAGACCCTGGCAACAGCCCAACGGCTGAAGGAAGAACTGGGCCTGGCAAACCTGAAGCTCGCCCACCAGCAGAATGCCGGTCCGGCGGCGGCGAGAAATCATGGCATTCGGCTGGCCGAGGGTGCAATCATCGCCTTCCTGGACAGCGACTGCGTCCCGCAATCCGGCTGGCTGGAGCATTTATCAGCACCAATGCGAGATCATCCCGCATTGGTGGGCGTGGAGGGGCGAACTCTGCCCGCACCCGGCAAGCGGACACTGATGGATCATTACATCGACAACCCGAACGGCGGTTACTGCTGGACCTGCAATATCGCCTTCCGGCGCTCGCTGCTGCTGGAAATCGGCGGCCTCGACGAGGGCTTTCCCCTGCCGTCCGGCGAGGACATCGATCTGGCTCACCGGATGCGGCAGCGGGGCGACATTGCTTTTGCCCCGGAGGCGCTGGTGTATCACCTGATTCTGCCTCGGAGCTTCCAAAAGCACCTGCGGGTTGCCCGCACCTTTTCGTCCATGATTCGCCTCCACCGCAAACATCCCGGCTTGCTCACCAATGGCGAAGGCTTCGGACATGTGGTCCTGTTCCAGTTCAAGCAGTTGCTGCTGCCGATCATCACCCGGCGCCGGGAGTTTCCGAAAGCGCCATTGGCCTACCTGCAATTTTGCCTGTTGCAGGTACTGATGGCGGTGGACACGTTGCTCCTGTTGCCGCAATATTACCGGGAAGCCACCAGTCCATTGCGTGTTCTGGAGCCCTTCTCGGATCCTGCCGGGCAAGCCATGCAATCCGAACCGCGAGACGTCGCATCATGAAGCTACTGTTTGTCTCCCAGGTAACGGATAACCGTCTGAGAGACGTTCCCAGGGTGCTTTATTGCGTTGGGGAGGAAATGCGGCGGCGCGGACATGCGGTGGATTATTTTTTTGAGGAACATGGCCCCAAGCCGCTCATCCGGCAGGCCGCCCTGATGGAGTGGCCCATGCGCACAGCTCCGGTCATTGGACGGCGCACCCAAAAAGCAGGGTACGACGCCATCATCGCGACCACCGCCAGCGGCTGGTGCCTATCCACGTTTCGACGGGTACTGCTGCCCTCCAAAACCCGGATTGTCTCCTGGCACCATGGCTTTGAGGAGCTGATGTGGGCGCAAATGCTGGAAGAAGAGCAAAGGGGCGGGCATCGCTATTCCAAAAAATTCAAGCTGTATTACAACACCATCCTGTGGGCCAACCGGAAGTCCCTGCAAACCCAGGATGGGGCTTTTTTCACCTCCACCGAGGAACGGGACTGGATACGAGCCCGCTACCCCAGACAGGCGCAAAAGGCCCTGTATCTGCCCAACGGGGTTTCGCCGGAGTACTATTTCCAGGAACGCTTTGAGGCGCCCGCCGCCGAAAGCCCGGTGCGATTACTGTTCGTCGGTTATTGGGATCCCTGGCGCAAGGGCCGCAAGTACCTGATTGAAGCGTTTACCCAACTGCACCGCCAATACCCTGATATTCGTTTGACACTGGCAGGCACGAAACTGACGGACGAGCAGATCTTGCCCGATTTTCCGCCGGAGACCCACGGCGCGATTGAGGTGGTGCCGCACCTGAACGAACTGGAATCCGTCGAGATTTACCGCCAGCATGATATTTTCATCCTGCCCGCACTGTTTGAAGGCATGCCGCTGGTGGTCCTGGAGGCCATGGCCAGCGCGATGCCAGTGGTCACTACGGGCAATAACGGCATGAAGGACCTGATTACCCACTATGAAAACGGCATGCTGGTCCCCCGCCGGGACAGCAAGGCGCTGGTGCAGGCGATCGCGCATCTCATCGAGAACCCGGAATTGCGCCGAAAGCTGGGCGAGGCCGCCAACGACACCGTACAGACCTATTACACCTGGCGACAAGTGACGGATATTTTTGAAGAAGGCATGTTCCGAATTTTGCACAATCGCCTGGAAAATGGGGCATGCTGAAGTCCGTATCTCCGGTTCGCGTTATCATTTCGGGAATACTACTGAGCCTGGTTTTGTTGATACTGGGCGTTTTTTCACCCACCATCGACTTGCTCAGCCGCCCGCTAAAAGTGGAGAGTCAACGCCAACCGGCGGATGTGGTGGTGGCGGTTTCCGCAGGCTTATTGAAGGATTGCCGGGGACACCCCCATTTGTTTTTGCGGGAAGGCTACAGCGCCATGCTGGTGCAAAGCGGCTATAGCCGCTCCGGGAAATTACTCATCAGCGGGGTTTATACCGATCCCAACCGGGTGAGCCTTTCCGAATGCCGCCTTCGGATGGCCAAGCTCATCGGCATCGCGCCGGAGAGATTGATTTTGGACAACCAGGCCCACACCACCCTGGAGAACGCCCGCAACACCCGGAAAATGATGGCCGAACACGGCTGGAAAAACGTCATGCTGGTCACTTCCCGTAGCCATATGTTCCGGGCGCTGGGGGTCTTCCGGAAGCAGGGTATCACGGCGTACCCGGTTTCCATCCCCGAATTACCGCCCTATGGCAACGCCTGGTTCAGTGCGAACCGGTTGAGCCATCTCAAAAGATTCCTCTATGAGTATGGCGCGCTGCTCAAGTACAAATGGTACGGTTACATCTGAGTGGTGGAACGCAACGGGATCGAACGATCATGCGGCAGGTGTTTCAAAAATCCTACCTGAGCAAGGAACTCTGCGTGGAAGAAGTCCCGGCGCCGGTGCTGGAAGGCACGGGTGTGCTGGTGCGCAACGCCGCGTCTCTCATCAGTCCCGGCACGGAGCGAGCCACGGTAGCTTTTGCCCGCAAGGGTCTGCTGGCCAAGGTGCGCTCTCAGCCCGAGCGGGTCCAGTTGTTGCTGCGCAAGATGAAGCAGATTGGCGTGGTGGAAACGGTCCAACTGGCCCGGCGCAAACTGGAGAACCCCATTCCAATGGGCTACAGTACCGCAGGGGTGGTGCTGGAAGCCAGCCCGCACATGCCCAGCATCCGGGCGGGCGACCGGGTGGCCTGCGCGGGGGCGAAATACGCCAATCATGCTGAGATGGTCTACATTCCCAAAAACCTTTGCGTGCCCTTACCGGATGCGCTCTCGTTTGAAGAGGGTGCTTTTGTGGCGCCGGGCGCCATTGCCCTGCATGGAGTTCGTCTGGCCGAGATTGGCCTGGGTGAAAATATTCTGGTCATTGGTTTAGGCTTGATCGGCCAATTGGCGGCACAACTGGTCTCCGCGCAAGGAGCCACGGCCATTGGAATTGATCTGGACGAGCATCGCCTGAACTTGGCCAAAGAATTGGGCATGCCGCATACCTTCCACCGGCATGATGCCGGGCTTCAGGCCAAAATTTCAGAACTGACCGGTGGCCGGGGTGTGGATGCGGTGCTGGTGGCAGCCGCCACCCCTTCGCATGATCCGGTGTACCTGGCGGGTGAGTTATGCCGGGAGCGCGGGAAAGTGGTTATCGTTGGGGATGTGGGCATGCAGGTGCCTCGCAGCGTGTATTATCACAAAGAGCTTTCCGTCATCGTCTCCCGATCGTATGGGCCGGGACGCTATGATACCGATTACGAACTGATGGGGCGGGACTATCCGGCTGGTTACGTGCGTTGGGCCGAGCGGGACAACATGGCAGCCTTCCTCAAGCTGGCCGCCGATGGAAAAATCCGCTTAAAACCACTGATTGAAAAGCGTTTTCCGGTAGAAGACGCCGTACAGGCCTACGATCTGCTGGCCAACCCCGAACTTCACCCCCAGCCTCTGGGCATGATCTTAACCTATCCGCAACCGGCGGAAGCAGCCAAAGCCCCTCACAAGTTGGAGCTGGCTCGCCAGGCGTCACCCTTATCGGAACGCATCGGGCTCAGCGTCATCGGGGCGGGCAACTTTTTGACAGGGACCCTGCTGCCCCTGCTGAAAGCCCAATCGGCTTTTGGCCTTCGCGGAATGATTTCCCACTCCGGCCTGTCGGCCAAAAATGCGGGAGTGCAAGGCGGATTTGCCTTTTGCGCCACTGATATCAATGAAGCGCTGATCGATTCACTCACACACATTGTGCTGATTGCCACCCGCCACGACAGCCATGCCGACCTGCTCTGCCGGGCGCTGGCGGCGGGAAAGCATGTGTTTGTGGAAAAACCGCTGGCAACCAATCGCGAAGAACTCACGCGCGTGATCAACGCCACCCAGCAGGCTTCGGGCTGTCAGGTGATGGTGGGTTTTAACCGCCGCTTTGCCCCATTAAGCCTGACCCTGAAAAAACACCTGGACGCCAACGCCAGTGCTCGCCCGCTGACGATTCATTACCGGGTGCTGGCCGGACACATCCCGGAGGATAGTTGGGTTCACCAGCATGGGGGACGGATTGTCGGGGAGGTCTGTCATTTTATCGATTGGTGCCAGTTCATCACCGGTGAACAGCCGGTGGAAGTCGGCGCGCAGGCCATCGGCAAAGGTGCGAACCAGGATATCGCCATTCAACTTCGGTTTTCAAACGGCTCGGTCGCTCACATCGAGTATCTCATGCGCATCGATCCGGCAACTGCCGCCACGCTGGGCAAGGAACGCATCACGGTGATCTCATCCGGGCTGTTGGCGGAGATGGATGACTTCAAGGTGTTGAAAGTGACCCAGGGCGGCAAGACGGCAATCATCAAACCCAGTGGCCCGAGCAACGCATGGAAAGGCCATGCCGGGGAAATCCAGGCTTTCATCACCGCCCTGCAATCCGGGAAACCGGCCATTTCTTTTTCCGAACTGGCACTGACCACCGAGACCACCTTCGCCATCCTGGATGCCTTGCGGACGCGGACTTTGGTCCGCATTGCCGAGCCCGAATAGGAGGGCAGGAGACAGTATGTGCGAACGGATTGAGGCGCAGATGGCAAGGTATTGTCTGGCCGCTGGGTGTCGTTTGCTGAGTACGCTGGCCAAGCTCCGGTTCCGTCCTCTGGCTGGGCAAACGGTCCGGCACGTGGTGGTTTACCGGGTCGGCAACATTGGGGACACCGTGGTCGCGATTCCCGCCCTCACGGCCATCCGGGAAGCGTTTCCGGAAGCCGTCATCACGCTGCTCACTTCTTCCGGAAGCAGCGAGTTGCGGGGGGCAGCCCTCGTGCTGGAGGCGTTTCCAGGGCTGGTCAATCGCATCATCAGTTATCTGCCGTCTGAAGTTAAAAGCCTGACGGGTTTACAGCGCTTTCGAACCGAGGTAACGACGGTTGGCAGCGTGGATCTGTTTGTGGATCTGCCGGTGAGCATGCAGACCTTGCGACGTGGCCTGCAAGAACTATTTTTGGCACACTGGCTGGGCAGTCGCTCGGCCACCGGCTTTGTGCTGCTGCTTCCCGAGGTCTTCAAATCCGCCTATTGCCGCCAGATGCCGGAGCGGATTCCCAGAACGGCTGATTGGCTGCTATCGATTGTCGTGCAAGCGCTGAGCATACCCGACCGAGAGGTGGATACCTTACGGTTTTTCAAGCCCCCCATCCAGTTGGACTGGGGCGGGCTGGGGCTGGATGAGGGGCGGCCTGTGCTGGTCGTGAATGCGGGGGCCAAGCTGGCCATCAAGCGGTGGCCCGCAACGCATTTCAAAGAGACTCTCCGGCAGCTCAGCGAGCAGGTACCTGGTTTGCAAACGGTGCTGGTGGGCAACGCGGAAGAACGCGGATTGAATGATGAAATTGCCGCCAATTTACCGGGAGTGGTGAATCTAGCCGGACGGTTGAGCCTGTCGGAAACCTGGGCGCTGCTTTCCCAAGCGGCGCTGGTACTTTCCAACGACACCGGAACCATGCACATGGCCGGATTGCTCCAAAAGCCGGTGTTTTCCCCGATGGGCGGGCAGTATCCGGCCCCGCTCTGGCATCCGCCGGGCAAACATTTTATTTCGTGCCGGCACCCGGTTCCGTGCGCCCCCTGTTTTCGGGATACTTGCCCCCTCCCGGAGCAAAGCTGCCTGACAGAGGTTACGCATGCGGAGGTGGCTTCCGGCATCGCGTCGATGCTGCTGGCGCCGTGGCCAGCGCAAGCGTCTCCCGCCACCACGCAAGAAACCGTTTCCGGGATATGATATTCGTAAGTATCGCGTCAGCAATTTGAGCCGTTTGAGAGGGATTGTCCGTTTGTCCGCCGGATTGCCCACCCCGCTTGCCACAAACGCCGGAAAAGCGCGGGTGCTGATCATCCCGCATCAGCCCAACCGCAACATCAAGGTGCGGGCGATTGAAATAGGCCGCTACCTGGCCGGCCCGGGGGGATACGAAGTTTTCATGCTGACCTGGCAGCCAACGACTGCCTCCTCTGGGGGTTTGCCTGTTAAAGTCCTGCAAAAAAGCATGGAAGCGCTCGCAACCACCTGCCTGTCCACTCGTATTGACCGGGAGGATGGACTGAATTGGGTCACGCTGCCCCACTTGCTGGCTCCGTACCCCTGGTGCCAGCATTTCAACCGGCAACAGGTGTCCCGGTTTGCACGGGCGCAAAATATTCAAATCATTCTCAGCGGGAACGCCTACCATTTCCCCATGCCGGACGCGCCGGATATCTTGCGGATTTATGACGTGGTGGACGATCATATCAGCCCGGAATCCGGCCCCCATTGGCGACGGACCCGGCAATTCACCCTGGCGGAACTCGCCAAGAGCGACCGGATACTCACCATCAGCCACGCGCTTCAGGAAGCGCTGGCACAAGAGGGGTTCTCCGACACCCTACGCGTTCCCAACGGCGTTGATCTCGCAGCTTTCCGGCAAACACCATCGGAAGAAGTGCGGGCTTTCCGGGAACAATATCACCTGGAGGGGCGCTTTACCCTCGGCTATATCGGCAATCATGGCTGGTGGTCTGGCATGGATCTCCTACTGGCGGCTTTTGAGCGCTTGAAAGCACGGGTGCCCGAAAGCAGATTACTGATTATTGGGCCGGGAGAGGATTTACCCCGCTACCAGGAGCAAATGGCCGGGAATCCGGATATCATCTTCACCGGCCCGATACCGCCTGAGCGAATTGCAGCCTGTTTCCAGGCGGTGGATATCGGCGTGCTCCCGTTTCAAATCTGCCCCTTTACCGATAACGCCCTGCCCTTAAAGATTTTGGAATACGGGGCAGCCCGCAAGCGGGTACTGGCGACACCGCTGAAAGAACTGAAAACCCTGGCTTTCCCCCATGTGTCTTTGCTGGAACCCGACCCGGAACTCTGGGTAGCAGCGCTGGAGCAGGAAGCCAATGCTCCCTTACCTTGGGATCCCCGCTGGGATTCGGTGATTGCCGGTTACGACTGGCCGGTAGTCTTGGCGGAGCTGCCCCGACTTCTGGAAGTGCCCCATGCGGCTGCTGTTTAACGCCACCAATATACGCTCCGAGGGAGGTGTCGTACTCATGCGGCATCTGCTGGAGGGTTTTCTAGCCTATACGCCGGAGATGCAAATCCTGCTCTACCTGAACCCGGAACTGACCGGACGGCTGGCCGGCTTTGTGACGGAGCATCCCCGGATTGAACTGGTCTCCTTCCGTCCTCGCGGGAGCTGGGGGCGCTTCCGGTGGGAGCAAGTCACGCTGCCCGGCATCATCCGCAAGGAAAAAGTGGATATCCTCTTCAGTTTCGGCAATACGGGACCGGTTTTCCCTGGCTGCCGGCAAATCTTGTATCTGCAGCAATCCATCCCGTTCACGGATTATGTGCCTGACAGGCACCGACTGCAATGGTGGGTTTTCCAACGGCTTTACGGCTTCCTGATTGGCCTGGCCCAATTGGGATCCTGTCGGGTGGTGGTGCCGACCACCTGGCTGGTGGATCCCCTGCGCCGCTCCGTGCTGTTTTTAAAACGAAAAGCGGCCTACCGGGTCACCCTGCCCGGCATTCCGGAGCTGTCACCGTTGCCGCCGGGCGGAACACTGAGCGCCAACGAAATTGAATTGCTGGAGCGCATGGAAGCCTGGCGCGCTTCAGATGAACGTATCTTGCTGTACCCTTGCTATCTCGCGCCGTACAAGAACATCCCGTGGCTGCTGGAGGCGATTTCCCATTTGGGAGCCGCAGAGCCGCCGCCATTCCGGCTGCTACTGACCTTCAACCGGGAGAGCGGCGAGTATTTCCCGTGCAAAAAGGCGATATTCAAGGCGCTGGACCGGCTGAATTCCGATTGGCCAGATTCGGATCGCGTCGTGCTGGCCGGCAGCCTGAGCCGCTATGCGATGGCCGAAGTGTATCGAAGGGCGGATATTCTGGTCTTCCCATCCCTGGTGGAAACCCTGGGCTTACCATTGCTGGAAGCCATGTCGCATGGCATCCCGGTGGTGGCCGTGCAGAGCGAAAAACAATCGCCCACCCAGGCAGCCTTTGCCCGAGAGATATGCGCAGACGCCGCTTTTTATGCTGAACCTGGCGACCCTGCGGCCTTTGCCACCCAGATTGAAAAACTGCTGGCGGATCCCATGCTGGCCTTTGAAACGGGGCAAAAAGGCCTTTCCCGAATTTCAGAAATTTCCTGGGCGGCGCATGTCCGGGCAATTCTGGCGGATCTGCCCTGAAACCAAGAAAAAACCGAAAAATTCATCCGGATGTTGCAGACTTTTGTCCGGGATTCGGAAATTCGGAGCTAGTGCTCCAAGGCTAAGCCAGTTTATTTTGAGTATTGAATGGGTATTTTTCTTCTGGAGAACAAGAACTTCCAGAGGCTGGTTCCAGTCATATGCGCGATGTTGTGCATCGGTGATGGTAAAGAAAAGTTACAACCGAAACCAAAAAAAGAGCAATCGGTACATGCCGATTGTTCAGGAAAGATAAGGCTTTCCAGGTTTCCAGACTGGAGAGCAAATCGGACCGTCTCACACTAAAGTATTAGTCATTTTGGCCGATACCTTCTTCAGAGAAAAAGGAATGTGAACTGCATATGAGTCGGGATTTTGATGTTGAGTAAAAAACCGATTGCCGCACTGCTGTTGTCTGTATGGCTGTCATGCGCCGGCTTGAATGCCTTTGCGCTGACTACCATTACGGCTAACACCACCTGGACGCCCGGCAGTATTCCCACCGCTGGCGTAACCTGGGATGCTGCCAACCAGCAATTCGTACTGACCGACTCGCTCACCATTAACAGCAACCGGACCTTGAGTATCCAGAACGGCAGCAACGGCGGAAATTTCCTGCTGACCCTGCCCAATGCGGGTTCCCTCATCCTCAATAGTGGAGCCATTATCGATCTGAGCGGTGTGTCCGGCAACGGCAACGGCGGGAACTTCACTACGAACCTGGCCGGGTCAACCGGAACGATCAACATTTCGGGAACTGTTCGATCCAATGGCATCGGCAGCGGCAATGGGGGTATCATCACGCTTAATGGCACTACATTCACGCTGGCCAGTGGAGGGCTGATTGAGGCGCTGGGCGGAACCAGCGGGACTGGTGGCTATGGCGGCGCAATTACCCTGAACAAAACCAATACGGGACGCCTGAGCATACCCAGCGGATTCACCATCCAAACCAACGGCCTGAGCAGTGCCACCCAGAACCTGATCACGATTGCCGCTGACGATATTCTGGTGGACACGACTGTGAATGCCAATGGGATTAGCAATGGCGCAGGCGGAAAAATTATTCTGACCGCTGATAACGGCAGGGTTAGCGTGGGATCCAGCGGGCTTTTGAATGCCACCGGAAATGGGACGGGAACTGGGGGCACCATGGAATTTTATGGGCACGAGGCCGGTCAATTAGTCGACATCGACAATTGCAGCAATAATAGTTGTAGTGGCGGCAGTGATATTGAGACTTTCACCTTTCACAACAACGCCCGTATGAACGTGGCCGGTGGTTCAGCCAACAACGGTACCTTCAAGTTTGGGCGGGCCGGCGCAGGCGACCTGAACATCACCATGGGAAAGATTACCGCCTCCATGCTTCGGGGTGCCAGCCGGGTGGAGCTTGGTAACGACGGTGGCTACACAGCTAACAACACCATCAGCGGCTATTCCCGAACCAGTGATTTCAACGGGACAAATCCGGTCTTGGCATTTTATGCCACCAACAACATCACCGGTACTTCCTCCAACAACTTTAGTGCCGTGGAAGCGCGCAACACCTCCGGTACCATTTCCATCACCGGTTCTACTGGCGCTCTGACCGTGAATACACTGACCGGAACCGGAACTGCGACTTTAAAGGCGCCTAATGCAACAGCGCTCACGTTGGCCAACTCCACGTTCGCCGGAACAGTCAACCTGCAGACTGATGGATCCATTACGGCAACCAGCGGCAACGCCATGACAGGCACCATCAACCTGTCGGGACAGTCTGGCGCGGGAACCAAGGCAGGGGCCATCAGCCTGACAAACGCCGCAGCGACCACCATCGGAGGCGTGGAGGGAGCATCCGCCACCCTCACTTCCACCGGGGCCGCCAGTGATATGACGATTGCCAACGCCAATATCACCAACGCTGCCACCCTGACCTCCGGGCGGGACATTACCGCCAATGACACCAACAACAACTTTGGCACGACCACGGCTGCCAGTGGTCGCAATATTACCCTCCGCGACAGCATGGGAAATTTTACCCTCAATAACATTACCGCCACCGGCACTCTGGATGTCACCGCACTGGTCGGCAGCGACATTTCCATCAGCAACGCGGACGTGACCGGGGCGGCCACCATCACCGGAGGCGGCGCGGGCTCCAATATCAGCGGGACCGGCAATACCTTCCGCTCCACGGCCAACATCAATACCAACGACACACTTGCGGGTGACATTAATCTCTCGGGAGACTTCCAGGGCAACACATCCCTTTCCGGCACCCAGGTGGCCGTGACCGATACGGCCGGGAACCTGACCGTCACCAGCTATACCCAGGGAGTCACCAACAGCACCCTGACCAGCAACAACGGCAGCGTAACCGCAACCATCACCGACCTTAACAATGGGGGCGCGGGTAGGCTGACCATTACGGCGAGAGATAATATCAGCGTCACCGGCACCGGCTGGACGGATACTGCGGATACGCTGGTGGCCAATTCCACAAATGTGGGCGCATTCACCCTGACCGGAGGAACCGTTAGCAAGATTACCGGACGCAGCGTCGCTCAGACCGGTCCCAGTTCCGGCATCTGGGTCGGAGCCAACAGCGGAACTTATACTTTCAACGGGGTCACCAGCAACGGCAACGTGGATATCACCGGGGCGGGCAATATTACCCTGGGCACCACGACCGATCCCATGAGTATCGGTGGCGCTACTACCTTTGCCTCTAGCGGCGACGTCACTGGAACAAGTACCTTCACCGGTGCCGTCAGCGGTTCAGCCAATCGTATCGGCCTGGTATCGACCGGCAACTTCACCTCCGCCGGGCTGACTGCCAACGGAAACACCGGCTGGCCTGGTGATGAAACCTTGATTGTCCAGACCCGCAGCGGGGACATCCTGGGGAGCGGCTACACTGCCAGCGGCCTGGGCAACCTGCGCTTGCAGGCAGGCGCCTGGAATTACCAAAACACCGGTAACGCTGTCAGCGTCACCAACGTCTCCGCCGCCCAGAACGCCGCCTTCTACGCCACCGGCGCCAACGCCGGAACATCGATCAGTGTCGGCGGCACATCCAACGTGGCCGGGCATATCACCGCCACCGGCATCAACACCGCGAACAACTTTGCCGCCACGACCGGCGGGATCGACCTGACCATGAGCTCCGGCAACCTGAAGACCGCCCTGTTGTGGTCGAATAATGGTACTGTTAACCTGACAGCCAATAACGGAAACATATTACAGGACACCAGTGTTTACAGCGGCGTCAGCACCGGGGTGGCGGGTGGCAAAACCATCTGGGGCAGCGGCCCCATTAATCTGACCGCCCAGGGCAGCGCCAGCCGGTACATTGATACCGGCGTGATGGCCCTGACCACCAGCGGCACGGGAGGTAACATCACCGCGAAAGCCCAGGGCGACTCGGCAGGTAATGGCACGGGGGTTTCCGTGAATCTTCGGGGCCGGGCGGACGGCAACGTGACCGTCACCAACCTGGCAAGCGGTAACACCACCGGCGATGTGTACCTGGGCACCAGCGTCGGACCCTCCACGACCAACCTGGAGGATTCTCCTGCCACCGTGATGGATGTGATGGGAACCACCACGATCAAGTCCGCAGGCCACGTCAAAATGTACGGCAGCTTCAACGGCCCCATCAGCGTGACCGGCAAAACGCTCACCGGCACGTCAGACAGAGGCAACCTGAACTTTACCAACGTGACCACCACCGCCACCAGCGGCACCGGCATTAACATGACGGCCCTGCAAGGTTCACTCACCGGCGGCAACCTGAGCACGGCGGGCACGGCCAATATCTTCCTGCAAGCCGGTAGCGTGCTGCCGCGCGATTCACGTACCAATATCAATCTCACCAACGTGACGGCGGGCGGCAACCTGGATGTGGTGGTGGCCGGCAGCACCAACGGAAACGCTTCCGGTCAGTCGGTAGTCATCACCGGCAGCAAAGGCGGCACATCCTCAGCCACGAGTCCGGGTGGCGGCGCCCCGCTGGGCTCTGTCAGCATGCCGTAGCACTGTAAACCGTCGTACCCAAATGCCAAAAGCCCCCGAGGATCCTCAGGGGCTTTTGGCAATGCCTATGGACTTAAACAGAATACGGGTCTTTCTTGGTCCAGAGATCCTGGTCCCCTTCTCCTTGATGCCACGGAGCAGGCCCCGGTCCATTTCTCTTGCCGAACTTAGGCGCTTCGTCCCGCTTGATAAGAGGGATAGGTCCTATAGTGCCGGGATATGAAGATTTGCCGAACTTCACTTGCGCATCCCAACCGCCAAGAATGACAGGCCCTTTTTTGCCAAAAAACGGCATTGGAGGAGGATTTGTTCCTGGCGCTTTGCCAAAATGGACTGAATCTTTGTTGATGATCGTTTCAGTGGAACCGGGATGATCTTTGGTGATTGCACCCGGTCCATGAACGGGATATCCCGGTTTATGAACGGGCCAGTTTTTTTGACAGAACTGCAATGTTGGTCCTTGCATGGCGTCCCTCCCTTTAAATCTTCGAACTCTGTAAACTCACATAAAACTGTGGTTGAGATTGCACGCTATTTTATCAGAAAAACATGGCTTGCAAAATCAAAGGCAGATTGCGCAACCCAGGCGAGATAATCAACCCTGAAGTCTATTTAGTCCATCTAGCTTTGGTGCAATCGTTTTGCTTAATCGCATTCCACGCAGCGGATGCCCAGCGGGTTTTCCGCCGGTTTTTCGGTTTGGGCGCTCTCGGTCGGATGCTCTTCGGTGGCGAGGGCCATGGGCTGATCCTGGCGGCTGTTGTTGCGATAGACCGTAATCCCTTTAATGCCCAGCTGGTAGGCCATTTGGTAAGTGGCCGCCACTTCCGCGCGGGTGGCATTCTCCGGGAAATTGATGGTCTTGGAGACCCCGTTGTCGGTAAACTCCTGAAAAACGGCCTGCATGCGCACATGCCACTCCGGCGCGATATCAAAAGACGTGACGAACAAGCGCTGCATGGCTTCCGGGACTTCGGGAATTCCATGAACGCCCCCTTGCGCGGCAATCCGGTGCAGGAATTCAGGGGTGTTCAGGTGCTGTTGTTCGGCCCATCGGGCAAACTGCGGGTGGACTTCCGGCATGCGGGTATTGTCCATCACATTGCGGGTGAAAACCAGCGCAAATACCGGCTCAATCCCGCCGGAAGCCCCGGCGATAATGCTGATGGTCCCGGTGGGCGCAATACAAGTGGTGGTAGCGTTGCGCAAGCCATGCTCGTGAATCAGCGCATCCAGATGTTGCCAACTTTTGTGGGTGATTCGCTGGGTGGGGTGTTCTCGGTGCCGATCGGCGCAGAAATTTTCCAGGGCATACCGGCTTTGCGCGAAGTTGGGGAAGGGTCCGCGCGCCTTGGCCAGCTCCACCGAGGCCAGCTTGGAATGATAATCCATCCAGGCCGCCACTTCCCGGCCCAGCATCAGGGCTTCTTCCGAATCATACGGAATGCCCAGCGCCATCAGGCAATCGGCCCAGCCCATCACGCCCAGCCCGATTTTCCGGTTGCCCTCGGCCATCTTCTGGATGGGCGGAATGGGGTAGCGATTCCGGGTAATCACGTTATCTAAAAAATGGGTGGTTAAATAGACGGTTTCCGCCAATTTGTCCCAATCCAGGCGGTTATTTTCGTCCAGCATGCGGCCCAGGTTAATCGAACCCAGGTTGCAAGGCTCGTAAGCCAGCAGCGGTACTTCGCCGCAGGGGTTGGTGGATTCGATTTGCCCCAGCGCAGGCGTCGGATTGTCCCGGTTGATGCGGTCGATGAAAACCAGGCCCGGCTCGCCCGTACGCCAGGCACAATCCACGATCTGATCAAACAGCTTCCGGGCTTTCACGGTTTTAACGGTTTTTCCGCTGTTGGGATGCCTCAAGGAAAAGTCGGCATCTCGTTCCAGCGCCTGCATGAAAGCATCCGTCACCGTGATGGAGATGTTGAAGTTGGTGACTTTGCGCAAATCGTCTTTCGCACTGATAAAACCCTCGATATCCGGGTGATCGATGCGCAGAATGCCCATATTTGCGCCGCGCCGGGTGCCACCCTGCTTGATGGCCTCAGTGGCGGCGTTGTAGACTTCCATAAACGAGACCGGGCCGGAGGAAACGCCCATGGTCGAGCGCACCACATCCCCCTTGGGGCGCAGGCGGGAGAACGAGAAGCCGGTGCCGCCGCCGCTTTGATGAATCAGCGCGGTGTGCTTCAACGTCTCGAAGATGGATTCCATCGAGTCTTCAATCGGCAGCACAAAGCAGGCCGAGAGCTGCCCCAGCGGGCGTCCGGCGTTCATCAGCGTCGGACTGTTGGGCAAATACTCCAGCCGGGCCAGCAGACCGTAGAATTGATCCGCAAGCGCCGCCACTTCCGCTTCCGTCTTGCCGTAGCTGAAGTCTCCTTCCGCAATATTGCGGGCCACCCGGCGGAACAATTCAGCGGGCGTTTCCTGCGCCCGCCCTTGCGCGTCCCGAATCAGGTAGCGACGCTCCAGCACGGTCATTCCGTTAGGAGGAATGTCCGGAATTAATTTTTGGTTCAGTTCGGAAATGGCCATCATGCCGCCCTATTTCACTGATAGCTTTATATTAGCCCGTTTCCGTCCGATTTTGAAGCGGGGCGCTATGGGGCTCTCCAAGTGTCGATTAGAAACCATCCGGGTTGAGCGACGGAACAAAACGGACCCGGAGGGACTCCGGATCCGTTTTTTGTAGTTATTGAGCAACTTGGAAAGATTAAACTGAGGCAGCCTTAGGCGCATTCACCGCGTTCATGGCGCTACCCGCCTTGAACCAGCGGATCTGCTCAGCATTCAGCGAGTGGTTCAAGCTGAGTTCCTGCGTGGTGCCGTCATTCCTCTTGACCATGACCGGTACCGGCTGACCGGGCTTCAGGTTGCTCAATCCCGTGATGCTGAGCGTATCGCCCTTGGTGATCCGGTCATAATCAGTCCGGTCGGCAAACGTCAGCGGGAGAACACCCTGTTTCTTCAGGTTGGTTTCATGGATGCGGGCAAAACTCCGGGCAATCACCGCTTTGACGCCGAGATACCGGGGAGACATGGCCGCATGCTCGCGGCTGCTGCCTTCGCCGTAGTTCTCATCGCCCACGATGATGCTGCCGTTTTGTTTTTTGTACTCCATCGCCGCCAACGCCCAGGGAGATACCCCGCGCTCGACGCCGTTGATGACCATTTTCACCGGCTCGGCAGGCTTACCGGTTTCGGCATCCACCGCACCCAGCAGCATGTTGTGGCTGATGCCCGACAAATGCCCACGCAATGGCAGCCAGTCTTTCCCGGCGGGGGAAATGTGGTCGGTTGTGGTCTGGCCCATGGTTTTTACCAGCACGGGGACATCCACAAAGTCCTTGCCATCCCAGGGGGCAAAAGGCGCCAGTTTTTCCAGGCGAGGACTGGTCGGGCTGATGGCCACCTCCACGCTTTTGCGATCGGAGGGCGCTTCAATCAAACCTTCATCGGTAATCATGAAGCCCTGAGGCGGCAGATCCGGCGCGGTCGGGGGCTGCAATTTAAAGCCGTCCACGCTGTCCGTCACCGGGTTGAAGGTGGTTTTTCCGGCGATGGCCATCGCGGTGACCACTTCCGGGCTGGCGATGAAGGCCAGAGTCTCGGCGTTGCCGTCGTTCCGCTTGGGGAAGTTCCGGTTGAAGGAAGTAATAATGGCGTTGGTTTCGCCCTTGGGGATATCCGAGCGGTCCCAGTTCCCGATGCACGGCCCGCAGGCGTTGGCCATCACGATGCCGCCGATGTCGGTGAAGTCTTTCATCTGGCCGTCGCGCTGAATGGTTTCGAACACCTGGATGGAACCCGGCGTAATCAGGAAGTAGGATTTCGCCTTGTGCCCCTTGGCTTTTGCTTGACGGGCCACGTTGGCGGCACGCTCCATGTCTTCGTAAGAAGAGTTGGTACAGCTACCCACCAGCGCGGCGCTCAGTTTTTCCGGGAACTGGCTGTTTTTGACATCCGCCGCGAACTCCGACAGCTTGCGGGCGCGATCCGGCGAATGCGGCCCCACCACGTAGGGTTCGAGTTCGGACAGGTTGATTTCCACCACTTCATCGTAGTAGTTCTCGGGATGCTGGAGCACTGCCTCGTCCGCCCGCAGGTCCGCCGCGTACTGCTCGGCCAGGTCCGCAATATCCGCCCGTTCGGTGGCGCGCAGGTAGGCGGCCATTCTGGAATCAAAGGGGAAGATGGAAGTGGTGGCGCCCAGCTCCGCGCCCATGTTGGTGATGGTGGCCTTGCCGGTGCAGCTGATGCTTTCCGTGCCGGGTCCGAAGTATTCCACAATTTTGTTGGTGCCGCCCTTGGTGGTCAGGAGACCGCAGAGGTACAGGATAATGTCTTTCGGGGCCGTCCAGCCGCTGAGCTTTCCGGTGAGATGCACCCCAATCAGCTTGGGCGCTTTCACTTCCCAGGAAAGTCCGGCCATCACGTCGGCGGCATCCGCGCCACCCACCCCAATGGCGACCATTCCCAGACCGCCCGCGTTGGGGGTGTGGCTGTCGGTGCCGATCATCAGGCCACCCGGAAAGGCGTATTTCTCTAGCACCACCTGGTGAATAATACCGCTGCCCGGCTTCCAGAAGCCCATGCCGTATCTCGCGGCGGCGGAGCGCAGGAATTCGTAGACTTCCTTGTTTTCCTCAACGGCGCGTTGCACGTCCTCATCTGCGCCGGAATGGGCACGAATCAGGTGATCGCAGTGCACGGTGGAAGGAGTGGCCACGATATCCCGGTTGGCCTGCATGAATTGCAGAATGGCCATCTGGGCGGTGGCGTCCTGCATGGCGACCCGATCCGGGTTCAGCGAGAGGAAGGTTTCGCCACGGATGATGCGTTCGGGGTAGTTTTCCGTCACCAGGTGGGAGAACAGGACTTTTTCGGCGGTGGTCAGCGCGGTTTTGCCGAAGCGCTCTTTCGCCTTGGCCTGGCTGGCGTTCAGGCCCGCGTAAAACTTTTGGATCTTATCAGTTGGAATCCGCGACATCGCTCTGTTCTCCTTTGAAGAATACGAACTGCTTTGCTGTTTTTTGGCCTGTCTCGCCTGTCATCCGGTGCGTTGGCGCCGGAGGATATGGCACTCGCCATTGTACTCCGCACAGACTTGGAGTTCAAACCTTGAAAGGGTTTTCCAGTTTTTGCCTTGACGGCTTACAGCCCACTGTTCCGTCCGAGAATTTACTACCATCGTCGTTATGCCGTTTGTGTTGGCTCCTTTTACCTCCGAAGTCCTTATGCTAGAGTGAAGCTAACGCCAGCCGGGGCTTCAGGGTACGAAAAGCGCCCTGAAAATGAAGACCTAAGGACTCACGTCGTATCGGCCCCATATCGGCCAAGAACGCAACGGCTGGGCAAGGCATCAAATAACCAGGTTGTAATCAACAAAGGAGAACTTCATGGCTGCCGCCGGTGAAAAGATTACTATTAACCCCGATTTTTCATTGAACGTGCCCGATCAACCCATTATTCCTTTCATTGAAGGGGATGGCATCGGCGTGGATATCTGGCCCGCCTCGCAAAAGGTGCTGGATGCGGCGGTGGAAGTGGCCTATAACGGCAAGAAGCAAATCGTCTGGAAAGAAATCCTGGCGGGCGAGAAAGCCTTCAACCAGACCGGCAGCTGGCTGCCTGACGCTACCAACGAAGCGATTAAAGAGTACAAAGTGGCCATCAAGGGACCGTTGACCACCCCGGTGGGCGGCGGGATCCGCAGTCTCAACGTGGCCCTGCGCCAGATTCATGATCTTTACGCCTGCGTGCGTCCAGTGCGCTGGTTCCAGGGCGTTCCCGCCCCGGTGAAAGAACCCCAGAAACTGGATGTGGTCATCTTCCGGGAGAACACCGAGGACGTGTACGCCGGGATTGAGTACAAGGAAGGTTCCGAAGAGGCCAAAAAGGTCATCAACTTCCTGAAAGACAACTTCCAGGCCAACATCCGCCCGGATTCCGGCATCGGTATCAAGCCCATGAGCGAAACCGGCGCCAAACGCTTGGTCCGTCGGGCCCTCAAGTACGCGCTGGCCAACAACAAACCCAGCGTGACCCTGGTGCACAAGGGCAATATCATGAAGTTCACGGAAGGCGCCTTCCGTGACTGGGGCTATGAAGTGGCGAAAGACGAATTCTCTGATCAAGTCGTCACCGAGGCCGATCTGTGGGATAAATTCAACGGCCAGGTGCCGGCGGGCAAAATCGTGATTAAAGATCGCATCGCCGACGCCATGTTCCAGCAATTGCTGCTCCGCCCGGACGAGTACGATGTGATCGCCACTCCCAACCTGAACGGCGATTACCTCTCCGATGCCTGCGCCGCGCAGGTGGGTGGACTGGGTCTCGCGCCGGGGGCCAACATCGGCGACAACGCCGCCGTCTTTGAAGCCACCCACGGCACCGCCCCGAAATACGCTGGACAAGACAAGGTGAACCCCGGTTCGCTGATTTTGTCGGGTGTCATGATGCTGGAGCACCTGGGCTGGACCGAAGCCGCCAAACTGGTGGTCGAAGCGTTCGAGCGCACCATTGCCAGCAAAAAAGTAACCTACGACCTGGAGCGCCAAATGCCCGGCGCTACGCTCATGAGCTGCTCCGGTTTCGCAAACGAAATCGTCAGCAACATGAAGCTCGTCCGAGTCTAATTTTCGGATAAATCACCCAAACGACCGCCTGGAGCTTTCCCGGCGGTCGTTTTGTTTTCTGCCGCAAAAAAAAAAACACCGATCGAAAGACCGGTGATGATGAGGAAATTGATAATTAGGGTACAAGCATTGGGGTTAGAAGACCCTTCCAGCTTGTACAGTATGTGTCTGCATCGTACTGCCTCCGTTGTGATTACTGACTTGTGATTGATCAGAATTCCGGTTCAAAGCTATCTACCCCTGTTCTTCTTCCCTGAAGGGGTTGCTGGCCGCGTTGTAACCGGCGATGGCTGGCAGCACCCCGGGGTACTGCTCGTTGTAGACCTGAGCGGTACGGTAAGCCCGGTTGAATGGATTGATAGCTTTTTGATCAGTGAGTGTTTGCTGAAGAGACTTGATCTCGTCGTGGTAAAGGGCGATATCCTCGGCATTCCCGGACTTTTTAGCCTCTTGGAGCTTTTTACTCAGCTCTTGGATCGACTCCTGAAGCCCTTGAGCGGTTGTCTGTCTCTGAGCAAACTCCTGGCGAACTTGAATTTCCCGTTCCCGCATCATCTGCCGCCAGGCATTCGCTTCATCTGCCGCAGCAGTGTCCGTAGTTCCTGTGCGTTTGGCCTTCGCGAGAGCTTTCTCAGCATTCTTGAGTTCTGTATTGAGTTCGCGCCAGTCTTTATCGGCAGTCAATCTGGCTCTGAATGCACCCTCATCGCTGACGGCTTTGGCGTTGGCTTTGGTTTCCTCAAAAGTTTTGGACGCCTTGGCCTTGATGCCTGCCTGGTCTACTTTACCGACAGCAGAAGTAGTCCTGCCTTTCAGCCCACTGGCATAGGCACCGTAGCCTTCGGCATTTTTGACGTCTTTGAAAGTTTGCCATTCCGAACCGGCAGCTTCCTTGGCGGTTCCAAAGCCTGCCTTAACCCCGTTTTGACCTTGCCGGGCAAATAGCCTCACGGAATCCAGAGCGGTTATATCGTCTGCGGATTCGATGACTTTTTTACCGGATGAGACGACACCGTCCTTCAACATCAAGTCCTTGGCAGCGCCACCCTTGGTAAAGTCCGCCCGAATTTTGGCACGAACCCCGGCCACGGTTAGACCGGCACCGATGGCACTGGCACCTGCTCCGGCCGCCCCATCGCGGATCTGATCCAGGTTGTCATTTTGCCAGCCTGCTTTAATCTGACTGGCGCCTTCGGCAATGCCCATGGCACTGGCGCCCAAGCCATAGGCCAATAGCGCAGATGCGGCAATGGGCCCGATACCCGGAATGAAACACACGCCAATGGTCGCCGCGGTGGTTAACAGCTTTTTCGGATCGGTGACGATGTCCGCGATACTTCCGATGAGTCTGCCCGGCGCATCGGCCAACCCACTTAGCAGGGTACCTATTTTCTCACCAGCGCTTTTATTTTCATGCTGCTGGGCGTTATAACTATCGTTATTCGCAGAGAATAAGGGCGACTGCTGGCCGTAAAACGAGGATGGCGGTTGCTTGACGTTGGGTACGACATACCCATTACCACGTCCGTTGACGGATCCAACCATAATGCTATTTCCCCCTATTGTGTACCCTGAAGTCCTGCCCCTAAACCCCTTGGCAGCGACTCTAAATCCCTATCGTTGACCCCTTGTGTTTGTATAAAAACAACGGATTGGATTTTTGTGCTAGATGTTGCGGATGTGACCGAAAATACGTTTAAACCGATTCCAGAAATTCGGCCAGAATCGTGTTGCTGAGCGGGATGGCCTGCTCGTTCAACATCAGGTGTTCGCCCTTCAATATTAAAAATTCGGGCATATATTTGGCTAAAATCCCCGCATAACGAGACCGGAAATCAATGTTATACTGCCGCTCCAACGCGGGGATATCGATGCCTTCTGCTTTGCGCAGACCGAAGATGATGGCATTCTCCAGTTGCTCTTCCGGCGGGCAGGGCAAGCTTTCTCCGGCCAGGGGATTGAGCAGGTATTGTTGTAAATCGCGCACGTTCTCATAGCGCCGGTTGTCCCAATAGCCATGCGCGGAAGCCCCCAACGCCAGGAAGGGACCATTGTCCCAGTAGTTGAGGTTGTGGCGCGACGCAAAACCCGGCTTGGCCAGATTGCTGAACTCGTAGCGCTGAAAGCCCGCCTGGGCCAGCATTTTTAGCCCCTCAAAATACATTTCCACATGCGCGTCCTCTTCCGGCAGCGGGTAAGCGGCACCCGCCACCCGGACCAGTCGCTCCAGCGGGGTCTGCTCCTCGACTTTCAATCCGTACATGGAAACATGCTGGACATCCAGCGCAATCACCTTTTGCAGGGTTTCCCACCAGCTTTCCATGGTTTGCAGCGGGATGCCGTACATCAGGTCAACCGAAATATTGCCCCAGCCAGCGGTTTTCAATCGCGCGACGAAATCCTCAGCCTCCTGCGCCGAATGGATGCGGCTCAGCTTTTTCAGTTCCGGGTCGTTCAGGCTTTGGATGCCCACACTCACCCGGTTGAAACCTGCTTTCAAGTAAGCTTCCGGTGAATCGGCCATTTCTGATTTCCGGGCGCCGGGGTTCGCTTCCAGCGTGATCTCGGCATTCGGCGCAAAGGGCAAATAGCGGTTCAGCGTCGCGAAAACCCGACGGTAGTCGGATGCCGAGAGCAGCGAAGGCGTACCGCCACCGACATACAGAGTCCGGATGCCTTCAGGCCACCGGTTTGGATCAATCCGGGAGAAGCGCAGCTCGATTTCCCGGCAAACCGCGTCCACGTAGGCGTCCTGCCCGCCATAACGCGACAGCACCACGTAAAAATCGCAGTAAATGCACTTGGAAACGCAAAAAGGAACGTGGAGATAGAGGTACATGCCTACAGATTGTAGCAGGAGCCGGAGCCATCATGGACATCGGCCCCGCATCAATCAGGGCAGCGCTTCCGAAACCACCCGGTTCTTGCCATCGCGCCTGGCGCGATCCAGCAAGGATTCCACCTTGGCAAGCAAACTTTGCTCCGTATGCCCATGGCTGCCGTTCGTCGGGACGAACCGAACCGTATAGAGGCCGATACAGGCCGTAATCATGGCATCTGGCGCTCCCTCGATACGAATCATCCCGATCTGTTGCCGGATGGTTTCGGCCATAGCCATGGTGGCATCCGGAGGCGCTCCATTCAAGAGGATGGCCAGTTCCGAGTTCCCGTAACGGGCCGCAATGGCATTGCCTTTTGGGGGCGAAAGCTGTTTCAGTAGCATCCCAGCCTGGGCCAGCACGGAATTACCCGCCGAAGCGCCGTAGTGCTCACCCAGGGCGTGGAAATCATCAAAATCAATCATCAACAGACTCAGATAGCCCTGATTCTGACGGGCCTGAACCAACTCCAGGGTCAGGTAATCCCGGAAGGCCTGCCGGGTCAGCAGGCGGGTGAGTGGTTCCGTGTTGAGCGGATTAGCCTTGAGCAAAACGGCGCTCTGGATATCCCGGCTGACTTTTTGGAACAGACCTTCCCGTGGGTTGGGCATGGGCGGCGGGGCGGCAGTAGCCTCGGAGCGGTAAGCACGGCTCAGTGACTCATTCAGATCCCGCTTCCGATGCTGTTTCTGAACACGCTCCAAGTGATCCGCAAAGTGCAGCAGAGAGGCTTCCGCCATTTTCCAGATCGGCATCACCAGCAGCAAGCGCCAATCGAGGATTCCGGGAAACAGCGCCGCAAAATCAGTGCTGATAATCTTCTGGCGAAGCCCGATACCGTTGAGACCCGGCATTTGCAAAATCCACTTGGCGATCCCGGAGATTACCGGAGCCGCCGGCGCCGTGGGGAACCAGCTTCGAAAGTCGGTGGGCAAGTAGCCTTCCACCAGGTTGCTCAGTAGAATAGCCGGAGAGGCCGCCAGGTGAGCCAGCCCGTCAATGTGGGACCGGACCGGCGCCAGAAGACTGAAGAGTCCCGCCGTGTGCGGGGTGCCGGACCCAAACAGTTGCAACAGAAAAACAAACCCCAGGAACAAGGTCGCCATCGAAACAAAAAAACGGAGCAGAACGCGCAGGGCTTCCATACCATCCATCATAAAACAATTTTCAGAAGCCCGGCCATTGGGTCACGGCCTGATCATCTTTTTTGTTTAGGCCGAATGTCGGCAGGGTATTACACGAGTGAATCCGACGCTATGAGGTTTCACTAACCACACTCATTCACTTCAGGGATGACGTACGCACGTACAGGAGTTCAGTGCATGGAATCAACGTTTGTTTGGGCAAGCGTTTGGACCTCGGTTGCCTTCAGTATTTTCCTAGTGGTCCCGGTCGCCCTAGAGTTCTTCAAGCGGAATCTGCCGATTCTATTTGGCATCCTGTTAGCAGTGGCCATGATGTATCTGATGGCACCTAACTCCCCGGAAATACGAGAAGCCTGGCTCCCGCTCAGCCAGGTGCCGGGCAACCTGGTGAACCAGATATATTATTTGATCAGCCGAATTTTTTCCTGAGAGCTGAGAAAGCGGACCGAAACCAAGAAGCCCCGATGGATATCGGGGCTTCTCGTGGTTTTGGTATTGGAAATCAGTGACTGATGCCAATAGAAATCAAGGGGTTGAAAACCTGGCAATCTGAACGCCTGGCTGAATCTAGCCTTTGAGCGCGCGGGCTTTCTCGGCGTTCAGGTCGGTGAAACGCTCCTGGCCTGCGGGAACTTCCGCATCCATGTAGATGGCGTTGACCGGGCAAACGGGTTGGCAAGCACCGCATTCGATGCACTCATCCGGGTGGATGTAGAGCTGGGGCTCGCCGTCAAATTCATAAATACAATCAACCGGGCAAACGCCGACGCAAGCTTTATCTTTCACGCCAATACACGGTTCGGTAATGACAAAAGGCATAGTGTACTACCTCCAATACTCAATCAAAGAATTATTATGATGATACGAAGCTGATTCAAATGAGGGGTGTCGGAATTGTGAGCATTCTGACTATCAGTTGATACTCATTGCATTATAACCGCTTAAATCCGGATGTTTTTGAGATTCCTCATATACTGACGAGCTGCCGGGCTTCGCTTCAAAGGCCGCGCGTTATGCCCGAATGGGGCTGCGCTCGCCTTTGGCAACCGGGATCAGCTCCTCGTAACCTTTGCGACCCATCAGGGCGTAGGTATACTTCTTGGCCAGCTCCACGCCGGGCTGATCGAAGGGATCGATCTCAAACAAGGCCCCGGCAATGGCGGTTTGCACTTCCAGCAGATACAGCAGTTGGGCAAAGTGGTAGGCATCCACCTTGGGCATGCTGAGCGTCATGTTGGGTCGCTGGTTGCTGGTAAGCGAAGCGCGGGTGGATTCGAATTCGGCCTGCATCAGGCGGCTGAGCGGCTGACCGTTGAGGTAGTTCAGGTCTTCCACATCGCTGAACTGGTTATCAGGAATGATGGTATCCCGATCCGGCTTTTCCACCGAGACAAAGGTAAAGACCTTGTCGTTGGGTCCTTCGTTGAACAGCTGAACCTGGGAATGCTGGTCGGTCACGCCCACGGCGCGCACCGGGGTCGGCCCCACATGCACCACGTCGCCCTTCAAATCGCTCTTTTTACCGAGCGATTCCGCCCACAACTGGACGAACCAGTCGGATACGGAACTCAGGCGGTACGAATACGGCATGAAGACCGAAACGTGCTTGCCCCGTTGGTACATCAGGTAGTTGATCAGCGCCCCCTGGGCCGCCGGGTTTTGACTCAGGTCCGGATTTTGCAGGATTTTATCCAGTTCCACGATGCCGCGCTGGATTTCCGCCAGAGGCACACCACACAGCACCGCCGGCAACAAGCCGACCGCCGAGAACACCGAAAACCGGCCACCCACATCGTCGGGCACTTCAAAAGTTACGTAATCATTCTGATCAGCCACCGGGCGCAGTACGCCTTTTTTGGCGTCGGTAATGGCCACAATGCGCTCTTTCACCGCACCGGCGTCCAGGTTCTTTTCCAACCAATCCTTGGCAATCATAAAGGCGGCCATGGTTTCCGCAGTGGTGCCGGACTTGGAAATCACCACGAACATCGTGTGGCGAGGATCTAGCATGTCCAGCAGCGGGGCAATCTGGTCGGAATCCACGTTCTCCACAAAGTAATAGCGGGGCAGACCGCCTCGCTTGGAATCGGGAAGCTGGTTCCAGTAGGGGTTCAACAGGGCTTTCAGCATGGCAAAGCCGCCCAGCGAAGAGCCGCCGATACCCAAAATCACCATATCGCTGAACCAACCCTTGACCCGGCCCGCGTATTCGTTCAGGTCTTCCAGCAGTTGCTGGTCGTAGCCCAGGTTCAACCAGCGCTTCCAGCCACCGGTCTCATCCTTGGTGGCATACAGATTGGTGACGATATCCCGGATCCGGTCCCGGTTCTGGGAAAAAGCCTCATCGAGATCCAAGCCGTGGTCATAGCCGACCTTGTCCGTAGATATGTTCCGGGTATCCAGTTGAATCATCGCGCATCCCTCTGCCTTGGTGATAATACCTTGATTGTTAACAAACATATCCCGCACGCAAGCACCGGAGCAATTTCTCTTTTTCAGGAGTGTTTGGCATCCTATCAGGAGTAGTCAACAAGGTAACCAATATGTCGCTTTACTTTGGTCAATTGACGAGTCGCATCACGCCGGTCACGGGTGGTCAAAAAAAATCCCTGGAAGTCATCGCGAAAGGGGAGGCGCCGGGCTGGCGGGGAGAACGGACTGAATATTTGATCAGCGGACACATACCCGATGGTTCTCAAAACGAGCATGATAAGGCCAGCACGGTAGCCATGTTTAATTTGGACGGCCAAAAAACGGATTTTGCCTTCATTCCCCAACCCGATGGGAAACGAGTGCTGGTGATGCTCCATGATACGTCCCACGGAGTTGCTCTCGGTCATGGTCAGAGACAATTCTACCTGGACGCTCCCCCGAGAATTATGGATCGGTCTCAAAAACAAAAATTTGAAGATGCGAAAACCGTGTACTGGTACATGCAACAACACTTTTCCGCCCCAACTATCACGAAGACATTGGGCAAATTGTGGAAAAATCTCCGCGGCGCATCCGCAAACCCACTTCGTAACAAAACAAAATAATTCACACAAGGAGAAACCAGTGGGGAAACCGTGAACTGTCAGATTGCATACAGGCGCCCCTATGCCGTTAGCCCGTTCTACGGTAGAAAGTTCCACTGGCAGGTCCCTCACTCTTTGTGCTATTAGTGTAGCCATTGATAAAATATCCCGCGCGCAAGCACCGGATCAATCAGGGGAATACCAGGGGTGGTTCAGCCTGAGGTCGGCTTCGGCGTGGCAGGGGCAGTTACGCGGAAACGTAGGAGAATAGGAAGATGCGCATTACTTTTGGAAACTGGACGGGGGGGGCAACCCCGGGGATATCAAAAACCGGAAGCGGTGAACAGCGTCTCAGAAGCACACAAGAGGGACAGGATTTTCTCGTCAGTATTGAAGATGGCCGTGGTAGAGAAACGGACTCCTTCCGGTTCACGTCGAAACACAAAGATGACGCCCAGGATAGAGCACCGAAAGCTCAAAAGAAGTTTTCCGAAATCAACGTGCATGTCACTGGCAGACACAGGTTTTGGACCACAGTGGGCTTCCTCTCCTCCCCGGCGTTCCTGGAACGCACCAGGAATCCAGATTTTCTTCGGGCCACCGAGATTGCTGTGAAGGCTTACAAACAATTCACCGGCCATTCTGATGCTCCTGATTTTCCCACATTTGCCTAATTAAGAACGGGCTAAACCGTAACTTCTCTTCAGCCAACCGATAGCAATCTCTTGCTTCGCCAGAGAAGCTTATTCAAACATCCGTCGGCCGGGAGGCTTTTTTCAATGTGTGGCGCACATTGCGTTTCAGCCCGGTGATTTTGGCGCGCTTGACGGGGCTTTTGCAGTAGTGCTCCCGGAAGGCTTCTTCGTCCAACGCCAGCAGCGTTTCCGCATCGGGTTGCCGGTTCAGCGGGCGGGGCTGAAAGAGTGGCTCCTCCGTCGGGCGGGCAAACTTGAGGTTCCAGGGGCAGACATCCTGGCAGATGTCGCAGCCAAAAATCCAGCCGTTGAGTTTTTCAGTGATGGACTGCGGAAAGGTTTCCCCTTTGGATTCGATGGTCCAGTAGGAGATGCAGCGGTTGGCGTCCACCACACCGTCTCCCGCAATGGCATCGGTGGGGCAGGCATCCACGCAGCGTCGGCAACTGCCGCAATGGTTTGGCATGGCTGTTGTGTCCGGTTCCAGCTCGATATCCAGCAACAACTCCCCCAGAAATAGCCAGGAACCCGCATCCGGGGTGATCAGATTGCCGTTACGGCCCAGCCAGCCAATGCCCGCCTTCACCGCCAGCGGCTTTTCCATGATGGGCGCGCTGTCGGTCAGCGCCCGGCCCTGCGCGTCCGGGACCAGCTCCTGCACGTATGCCAGCAATGCCTTCAGACGGTCTTTCACAACATAATGGTAATCCGTGCCCCGCGCGTATTTGGCAATCTTCAACGCATCCGCATCCGTGGCATCATACTCATCCGGGGTGTAATAGTTCATCGCCACGCAGACGATGGACCGCGTACCGGGCATCAGGGCCGCCGGTTCCAGGCGTTTTTCCAGATGGGTGACCATCCAAGCCATCTCGGCCTGGTATCCCAAGGCCAGCCATTGCCGCAGATGCTCCCCGGTTTCATCACCAAAGGGCTCCGCCGCGACAAGCCCGACCTTCTGAAAGCCAAGTTCCAGGGCCTTTTGCTTGATGAGCGCCGTCAACCGGCGCGGGTCGGGTCGTGCGGGATCAGACATATCAGGCCCATTGTAAGGATCGGGGGGACTGCTGGCAAATACCGGGCTCAATCCGGCGTGAAAAATTGCACCGGACTGGCAAAACCCCAGATGGTAAAAGAGCACCCAGGTGGGTGCTCTTTTGAAATGGCTGCGTGTCGGCAGTCAGCTTCGCCCGCGATGCTTCGTACCTTGTTCGACGGCACCGAACTGGGCCTCGCTTCGCTGTGCCTGCTGATCGCCCCGGACTTCCCCATGTCCCGACAGCGGAGTCCCGCCATCGTCAAACATGTCGTCTGGAAGCTCATCATGAGGCATCGGTTCTGACTCCGGCCCTCCTTCGGAAGGGTGCGGCGAAGACCCATCCGGCGCACGGTGCAACAGTTCGTTGATTTCTTCCCGTTCCTTCTCCATCGGAGCATCCTCCGCAATCCCAACCGAATTTTCTGGACACATCAAGGACTTTAAGCCGTTCAACCTTTCTTCCGGCTTTTCTTAGGCGCCACTTTTGGCAGAGCGGCCTCGTCCGCTGGCTTGCCCTCCTTTGCGTCCGGCAGCCGCCGCTTCTTCCGGTGTGAACTCGTGAGCGGTGCCTTTCTCATGAGCGGCTTTACCGCCCTTGCTGGCAATGGCCCGCTGCTTTTCCGGGTCCATGGAAGCGAAACCCCGTTTGCTGGTCCCTGATTTCTCTTTTGTATTCGGCATTATAAACCTCCTGAGTGCTGAAATTAGTAGAGCTACTCACTATCTCCGGAGCCAAGTCTGCTGGAAATTAAGCCATATTATGGAGGTGCCTCGGCCATTGTTCAATTCGCCATCAGGAGAGATTCGGGATGACGATGGGCTAGTCCTTGTGGGCACACCGGTCGTTCAAGCAGGAACATGCCATGCCCGAAGCCCATCCGCTGTGTACGCCTGAGCCAAGCCTTTGCCATCATCCCTTGGGTTCGGTAAGATAGGCCCATGACCGCGACGCTTTACGACATTTCAGTGCCAATCTCGGAAAATCTGGTCTCCTGGCCCGGAGATCCGGGTATCACCGTCGAGCACTCGCTGGACCTCGATCGTGGCGATCCGGCCACAGTGTCCCTGCTGCGGATGGGCTCTCATACCGGCACCCATGTGGACGCCTTCTCCCACTTCAAGGCGGACGGCAAAAACCTGGACGAGATGGATTTATCCCGCTATATCGGTCGGGCGCTGGTCGTTGAGATTGAAGATCCGCAGTCCATTACCTTGGGCGAACTGCAACGCAATCCGCACTTCCTGGATATCCGAAAGGCCGAGCGGGTGCTGTTCAAGACCACCAATTCCGAACGGGAATGGTACCGGGAGCCTTTTAACGAGCAATTTTGCCACATCAATCCCCATGCGGCGGATTTCCTGATTGAGCTGGGCGTGAAACTGGTGGGCATCGATTATCTTTCAGTGGAAGGCTACCACGCGAAAGAGGCCTACCACGAGGACGCGCCGACCCACCATCGCCTGTTGGACGCCGGGGTGTACATTTTAGAAGGATTGTTCCTGAAAGATATCAAGCCCGGCTGGTACGAACTCATCTGCCTGCCCCTGAAGCTGAGTAACGGCGACGGCGCTCCCGCCCGCGTGGTGCTGCGCGATTGGAAACAGGTAGCGGGATCTGCCTCTTCCCAGGAGCAAGCCGGCAATCGGAACCGCTGACGATGGGAACCGTAGAATCGAGATCCTCCGTCAAAAGCCTGTTGAACATCTTTTCCAAGGAGAAGCTGATTGGCATTGTGCGGACCGAATCGGCAGACAGCGCCCTGTGGGCGGCCAGCCAATTGCTGGAGGCGGGTTTTCGACTGATTGAGATTCCGTTTACTGTGCCTGAAACCCCACAAGTCATCGAAGCCCTGTGCGAGCGCTTCCCGGAGGCAGTCATCGGGGCAGGAACGGTGCTGGAGGCCAAACAGGCCGTGCAGGCGCTGGGCGCGGGAGCGCAATTTTTGGTGGCCCCGGTGCTGAACGAGCCGCTGATCCAGTTCGGACTGGAGCAGGACATTTTTGTGTTGCCCGGATGCGCCACCCCGACTGAAATTTATCGGGCCCACACGCTGGGTGCTCCCGCCGCGAAATTCTTCCCCGCCGGAGCCATGGGCGGACCAGCCTTTCTCAAGGCCATTCGGGATCCGCTGCCCACGATTCCCATCGTGCCCACCGGCGGGGTTACGCTGGAACAAGTCCCCGAGTATCTGTCGGCAGGGGCGCTTGCCGTCGGCGTAGGCGGGCCGCTGCTGCCCAAGGACGTGATTGCCCATCGCGATGCCGACACCCTGCAACAACGCGCCAAAGCCTACCTGCTGTCAAAAGGAGCCTAATTGGATGAATCAACTACTGCTCTCATCCTATGTCCAGTTGTTTTCTTGTATACAAAGTAAAATTGGGGCTACGGGAAATCGAGCTTGTCTGAAGAAAGAGTATGCACTTCTTTTCAATAAAATTCTCAATGATTGTGTTGCCTGTATTATCCTGACAAACGGCATTCCCAATACTTTAACGTTACCATGTGCAGCGGCACCAGAAATGATTATGCGCTCCATAAATGAGTCAGTCATAACACTAAAGTATTTAATCAAATACAGTACTGACCCTGATAAGCTTGAACAGTATAAAGATAATGCTTTTATTGAAAGGTTGAAGGATATCGCAAAGAGTCTCCAATACGGCTTTTATGACGACATGGACCATACAAAACTGTTGGATATAACCGAGAAAATAATCAAAAAGAGGGGGCCAGATCTTCAACGTGAAGAGCTATTAGACTTTAATAAGCTCCGCAAAATCTCATACTTTCCAGATTATAGAGCTTGCGTGAAAGATTTAAAAGATGACTTTACCTCATCTGATTTCGTGGGCGTTTATTTGACAGCTTATAGTATAGGCTCCCAATTGATACACGCAAATCCACTATCTATAGTTGAGCATTATTTTGGTGAAATCATCTTTGCTGACACTTTGCCTTTTTCAGGAGATAGCATCCTGCAAGGTACTCTTCACAGCCTACTAGTTTCTTCAAATGATATTGACAAACTACTGGTCACAACTATTGATCTTGCCAATACAGAAGAATTTAAAGAATTGTATAGATTGCTTTATCCCTCAACAACAATCCAGAATTCAGAAAAGATAAGCTTACAAAGCACTTAGGTATTTATGGCAAAGACACCTTCTCCTAGCAAACTTGGACGGCAGCAGTCCCCGGAAGCGGACTCCTTGCGCATGGGCTGCGGTTGGGGGCGGCGGGAAGCGGATCAGCCCTGGGTTCTGATTGAAACCACCAGTGGGGATTCCCATCCCGGCTCGGTGCATTTGGGAGAGCTGGCCCAATATGTAGATAAAGGCGTGGTCGCCGCCGGTGGTACCCCCGCCCATTACACCTGCACCGATATCTGTGACGGCATCGCCCAAGGCACGGCGGGGCAGCATTATTCCCTACCATCGCGGGAAGTGATGGTGATGGCCAGCGAAATGCACGCCCGCTCGGGGCATTTCGACGGCATCGTGTTTCTCTCGGGCTGCGATAAATCCCTGCCCGCCCATCTGATGGCCGCTTTAAGGCTGGATATACCATCGATTGTGGTCCCTGGCGGGGTGATGGAGGCCGGTCCCGAAGGCTTTACCCTGGAAGGCGTAGGCACCATCTACGCCCAGAAGCGCCGGGGAGAAATCAACGATGCCACTTACGAATTCCTGCGATCGAGCGCCTGCCCCTCGGCGGGTTCTTGTGCCTTTTTCGGCACGGCGGCCACTATGCAGTTGCTGTCGGAAGTGATTGGGCTGGCCATGCCAGCCACCGCCCTGATTCCGGCTCATCTCAACGCCTTGAAAGACGCGGCCCGGCAAGCCGGAAAGCGAGTGCTGGAATTAATCCAGGAAGACCTGCGGCCCTCCCGCATTTTTACCCAAGAGGCCCTGGAGAACGCGCTGATTGTGCACGCTGCCACCGGCGGCTCCACCAACGCGCTGATTCACTTAGCCGCAATGACGCAAGAGGCCAACAAAAACGGAGCGGGACTGGAATTTTCTTACGAGCGCATCAATGAAATCAACCGGCAGGTGCCATTTATCTTGAATCTGAAGCCGTCCGGCAAGTTTACTTCCGATAAAATCTGGTATGCGGGCGGCGTCTACCGGATTTTGAAAGAATTACGTGATTTCCTGAACCTGGATACCATGACTGTGACTGGCCTGACGCTGGGCGAGAATCTGGAAGTCCTGGAAAAGACCGGACATTTTTCCAACATGCCACGCTTTCTGGCCAATTACGGCGGCCGGGTAGAGGACATCATCCGCCCCGTTGCCGAGCCATTGCGCCCGGAGGGAGCCATTCGCATCCTGTTCGGAAATCTGGCGCCTCAGGGGGCGGTGATTAAAACCTCGGCCTTGTCGCCGGAAATGCGGCGCTTCAAAGGGCGGGCGCGGGTCTTTGATGAGCAGGACTCGGCCCGAGAAGCGGTTTTGACCGGAAAAATCCGACCAGGTGACGCGGTGATTATCCGCTACGAGGGACCAGGAGCAACCGGCATGCCGGAACAGTTCTATATCACGGAGGCTATCGCCTCAAATCCCTTGCTCGCAACCACCACGGCGTTGATTACGGACGGGCGTTTCTCCGGGGCCACCCGAGGACCAGCGATTGGACATGTAACTCCGGAAGCGGCCCACGGAGGGGCGATCGCCCTGGTCGAGAATAATGATCTGGTTTGCTTTGATCTGGAAGCGGGTACATTGAATATAATAGGGAAAGTCGCGGAAAATTTGGATTGCGAGCAATCGCCGGCGGAAGTGGAGAGCGTGCTCCGTGAGCGACAGCAGCGGCTTTCGGCAACTAATGCAAGACAGCGTCCAAGGTATGACAACGGATTACTGGGCTTATATTGTCGCTACGCCCTCCCGGCGAGCGAAGGAGGCGGATTATCGATATTATCTCCATAGGTGAAGGTATGCTGGAACTCTCCTGCGAGGGAGATCTACGGCATGCGCGTAATTTCACCAGAAATTTTGGCGGTGACACCCTCAATACGGCTGTTGCGGCCCAGAGATTAGGCTCCAGCGTGGCCTACATCACCCGCCTGGGTAACGACGCCTTTGCCCTGGCCCTCCAGGAGTCGATGCTGAAAGAGGGCATCCAGATTATGTCCAGCCGGGCGGCAAAGGGAACGACCGGAATGTACTTCGTCTCGGTGGATGGCGAGGGTGAGCGCGAATTCGTTTATCACCGGCAGAACAGCGCCGCCAGCTACCTGGGGCCTGAAGATATCAACCCTGATGTGATTAAAAGCGCGAAAATCGTTTATTCCTCCGGGATTACGATGGCCATTTCGGACAGCGCCCGCAAGGCGGTGGTCAAAGCATTCAAGATTGCGCGGGAAGCGGGCATCATGACTGCTTTTGATCCCAACTACCGGGATATTCTCTGGCACAGCGAAGAGAAAGCGGTGGATGCCCTGAATGAAATTCTGCCGCTGACGGATATTATCCTGCCTTCCTTCCCGGAAGATACCGCTATGATTGGCTTCAAACGCCCGGAGCAGGTCCTGGACTACTTCCAGTTCAAGGGCGTCAAGCTGGTGGTGGTGAAAGCGGGTTCTCAGGGCTGTTTAGTCGGATATAAGCGCGAAGTCCAGAAGGTCGCCGCCATGCCAATCAAGGCCGTGGATACCACCGGGGCGGGCGACGCCTTTAACGGTGGCTTCCTGCATGGCTTGGCCACGGATGAGAGCCTGATCAACTGCGCCCGTTTCGCGGTCACCACGGCGGGCTTGAAGGTCCTGAACCGAGGATCCGCCGCTGCCATGCCGATGCGCGACGCCGTCTACAGCCGCGCCTTCAGCTACGCGCATTAAAAAAAGCGAACACCGCCGCAAGAGATTTAGGGGGCAGTATCTGCCCTATTTCCCGTGGTGGCCGGGTATCATCCAACAGCCTCACCACTCCAGGGTTTGAGGGCCTCCAGGATGGCTTTTGGGGTCACCACGTGAGCAGGCAACACGATCTCCCCGCTAGGGTTGATGGCATATACCGCCCGGCCGGTAATGAACTTGGGCAGCCACATGGCCTGGTACGGCTTGGCTGCACGGCAGCTGACATCGAACAGCAGCGGGAACGGGATTTGAAGGCGGTGACCCAGATTGTGCAAGCTTTCCCAATTGATGGCGCTGAGGGCCAGCACTTCAATGCCGGATTCCCGGAATCGCGGATAGGCGTCCGCATAGGTTTTCAGCAAGCGGAGATCACCCGGCAGCCAATCGGATGCAAAAAATAGCAGAACCAGGCTTTTTTGGCCGGAAAAATCATCCAGCCCGATGCTGCGGCCATGCTGATCCAGCAGCCGGAAGGCGGGGGCCGGAGTGCCCGGTTTTAATAAAGGCATTAGCAATGACATGAGCGGTTCCTGGGTGCTTCTGGTACGAATGGGCACATGCCGCCTGGGACAATCGATTGAGTTATTTTATCCCGGTGGAATCGGTGGGAGCAAAAGTGCCGCTTGAAAAATCGGCGTCTTCATACTAACAATATCCTATTGTTCTCGTGTTGATTGTTTAGGAGATTAATTCATGGTTGCACAAGTTGGAAAACCCGCTCCTGAGTTTACGACCCAGGCTTATGCCAATGGCGACATCAAACAGGTTTCCCTCGCTGATTACAAAGGCAAATGGGTGGTTCTGTTCTTCTACCCGTTGGATTTCACTTTCGTTTGCCCCACCGAAATCATCGGCTTCAGCCAGAAGAGAGCTGAATTCGACAAGCTGAACGCTCAAATCCTGGGTGCCAGCGTGGATAGCGTCTACTCCCACAAAGCTTGGAGCGAAGGCGACTTGGGCAAGGTGGACTTCCCTCTGCTGTCCGACATCAACCACCGCATCAGCCGCGACTACGGCGTGCTGCTGGAAGACAAGGGCATCAGCCTCCGTGGCGTGTTCCTGATCGATCCGGACGGCATCCTGCGCAGCTACCTGGTCAACGATCTTTCCGTGGGCCGCAACGTGGATGAAATCATCCGCCTGCTGCAAGCCTTCCAATCCGGCGAACTTTGCCCGGTTGGCTGGAAGCCCGGCGAAAAAACTCTCGGCAAAGCCTAGAAATTTTTCGAAGCTCTTAAAAATCCGGCAGCCTCTCCAGGCTGCCGGATTTCGTTTTTCAGCTTTACAATTCGATACATTTTTCAAGAAGCCTCAAGTTCTGAGAAACATGGCCGAAATATAAGGTATATTCCAGCCAGAGGGGATGATCCCGATGAGTCATGTGCAACCCATCAAAAAACGGGGCAAGACAGAATTTATGGTCCTGCTGTTTTTGCTCGCGGCGGCTGGCCTGGGCGGCCTGTCTCTGGCCAGCGGTTCGTTATCGGGCGGACAACCCACCAGCGACCTGTTTAGCGAAAACCTGATTGGTTCAAAAATGCCCCTCCCGCTCGAACAGCCTGGCAGCGGTTTGCCCATCAGAGCAATACCCTCTCAATACAAGACATTGGGCAATGTCGATGACCGCTACACGGTAGCCGTCGATCCGGAGTCCGGTGCAATGCTCATCCATGATGCCATGGGCGGGATTGGCACCAACAATACCAGCGTGGAGGGAGTCCGCGCCCGGTTGGCCAACGATATGGTGAATGTAGAGGATTACGCCAAGCAGAACAAAGGGAACTTGCCCGAAGATGCCTATGACTGGCTGAGAAAGGTGGCCCGGGTCGGGACGAATCTCGCCTTTGGGGCCCCCGGACTACCGGCAAACATGCAACCCAAAATCAAGCAGCAATTGCTGGCCGAGCTGCACCACATCAGCGCCAACCCAACCGAAAGCATCATGCATACGGAGAAGTTCCTGGAGTTGGAAAAAACCTTCAATCTCCTGGATCAAGCCTATGCCAAAAATTACGCCAATCCCAGTCCAAGCGCCGATCCGACGATGGACTACCTGAGCTATGATCCGCTTTCCCCGCCCCTGGTTACCACCTTGGACTATACCGGTAGCGGCACACTGGCGGGTACACTTTCCACCGCGAATCTCTCGCCCAACTTGACGGCCATCGCTTCGGCCAGCAGTCCGACCGGTTATGTCACGGTCAGCGACTCCACAATCGCCGTCGCCCCAACCAGCAACACCACAACCAGTCCCACCACTACCGCGACAGTTAGCCCTGCAACCACTGCGACAATCAGCCCCACAGTCACCGCGACTGTCAGTCCCACGACTACCGCAGCCACCAGTCCCACTTTATCCGTCGCCGGATATTATGACTCCGTGCTGGGAACCAATCTGACCAGCAGTAGCACCGGTGGGCCTACCGGAACGACAACGACCAGCACTCTTTCACCGAGCTTCACGACAACCACTGCGCCTTGAGAGTCCATTACCAGCCAGAGTTGGCATGCGGCAGTAACAGAATAGTCTTAAACAGAAAAGCAACCCGTTACAGGGTTGCTTTTCGTAGTTTTCAGAGCTTAATCGCTAGCCGAGCAGGTAATCGCGGATTTCGCCGCTCAGACGACCCGGATCCAGCTTGATACTGGGGCCCATGGTGGAGGTGATGTACACCGATTTCACGTAGGTCCCTTTGGCTGCCGAGGGCCTGGCGCGCAGGATGGCGTCGTAGAGGGTGGCGAAGTTCCGCATGATCTGATCTTCGCTGAAGCGACCCTTGCCGATAGCCACGTGGACAATCCCTTGCTTGTCGGCGCGGAATTCCACTTTACCGGCTTTCACATCCTTGATGGCCTGAGCCACATCGAAGGTCACGGTGCCGGTTTTAGGGTTGGGCATCAGGCCTTTAGGACCCAGCACCTTACCCAGCTTGCCCAGCAGAGCCATCGCATCCGGGGTGGCAATCAGGACATCGAAGTCCAGCCAATTTTCTTTTTCCATTTTTTCCACCAGGTCTTCGCTACCGGCGAAATCGGCGCCTGCGGCCAGGGCTTCTTTCACTTTTTCGCCCTTGGCCACCACGGCCACCCGGATGGTCTTACCGGTGCCTTCCGGCAGGACGACGGTGCTGCGGACCTGTTGATCGGCGTGCTTCACGTTAATACCAAGGCGGATGTGCGTTTCCACGGTTTCATCGAATTTGGCCAGTTCCAGGGCTTTTTTCAATGTGGAGACGCCTTCTTTCGCCGTGGTGGGTTGTTCCACGCCGTTGAGGAGTTCTTGGAATTTTTTATGACGTTTGCTCAGTTTAGGCATTGGTGTGATTCTCCTAGTGGTTCAGGCGAGCGCTTGCGCGTTCTCCCACGTTCAATTTCAATAACTGTAAAGTGTGAATTCGGGGTCTTATTCGCAGGTCACGCCCATGCTGCGGGCAGTGCCGCGGACCATCTGCTCCGCCGAAGCGACGGTGTGGCAGTTGAGGTCGGACATTTTCATTTCGGCGATTTTAGTCACCTGGCTGGCGCTCAGGTTACCCACTTTCTGGGTATTGGGCTTGCCGGAACCTTTGGGAACACCGGCTTCCTGGATAATCAGGAAGGACACCGGCGGGGTTTTGAGGACGAACGTAAAGGAGCGATCCTCGAAAACCGTGATCTCAACCGGGATAATCTGGCCGGTCTTGTCGGAAGTCTGCGCATTGTACTGTTTGCAGAATTCCATGATGTTGACGCCGTGCTGACCGAGCGCGGGACCCACTGGGGGAGCCGGGTTGGCCTTGCCGGCCGGCAACTGCAATTTGATTTTGCCTGTTACTTTCTTAGCCACTGGAACTGTTTCCTCCGTTGATACGCTGGGGCGACCACGCCCATGTGAAAGCTATCTAGTGAATGTAGATCAAAAACGGCGTCAGATCCACCTCATGGCTTGAAATTCATGAGACGAATGCCGAAGTCGGGCCTAGTGTATTTTTTGCACCTGGTTGAAAGCCAGCTCGACCGGGGTTTCGCGGCCGAAGATGGAAACCGAGGCTTTGAGGCGCTCTTTCTCCGGACTGACCTCGGTGACGGTTCCTTCGAAGTCGGCAAACGGACCGCTGATGATGCGGACAATCTCGCCCACCTTGAGGTCGATCTCGATCTTGGCGACGGCTGCCGTTGGCTGGGCCCGCAGCAGGATGCGTTTGATCTCGATGTCTTTGGCCGGGATGGGCTTTTTCTGGGAGCCGACAAACTTAGTGACACCCGGCGTGTGGCGAACCACGTACCAGGAATCGTCATCCATCAGCATCTCAACCAGCACATAACCCGGGAAGATACGCTCTTCTTTCTCGGTGCGCTTGCCGTCTTTAATCTTGGTCACGGTTTTATTCGGCACTTCCACCCGGAAAATCTTGTCCTGCATGTTCATGGACTCGATCCGCCGCTCAAGGTTCACTTTTACCTTGTTTTCATGGCCGGAGTAGGTGTGCACAATGTACCAGCGACGCTTGGGCGGACGCTTCAGCGGACGGTCGGATTCTTCGCTGACGGAAATCGCCTTGTCGGTATTCTTCTCGGAAAGCACTCTCACCCGATGATCGACGGAAACTTCCTCGATTTCGGTGCCTTCACCGTCTTCATCATCGAAATCTGCCGCAAATTCGTCGGCGTGAGACGCTTTCATCTCTTCAGCGGGCGTCAGGTTGTCGTTTTCAATGAGGTCCATATACAGGTTCCTGCCTTTGATGTCCTAACTGTGTTGCGGGGTGATCAGCTTGATCAGCTGGTGCAGGGAGTTGTCGATAATGGACAACCCGACCGTCATGATGGAAACCATCACCAGCACTACAATGGTCTGTCCCCAGATTTGCGGCCAAGTGGGCCAGCTGATTTTGTGCCACTCGGATTGCACGCCTTTCAGGTAGTTCTTGATTCTGTCCACGGGGGACTCCATGCTTTCCGTCGGGCGTGGTTTCTTGTCTGTCTTGTCCACTTCTCTTTTCGCCGGTTTCTTGGATGTGTCTTTAACGGGGGCCATAGCTGTCAATCAAAACTCCGGTTGCCCGGTTACGGGCTGGAAAAAGAAAAAACGCGCCCTGAAGGACTCGAACCTCCGACATGCGGTTTTGGAGACCGCCGTTCTACCAACTGAACTAAGGACGCACGCTGTCATGGTGTGGGTTACTCTCGACAAATGGCTCGCGGGATTCAACTTAAGTGCCCTTTCGCGTGCTCTTTCGCAGAGCCGCCGGGAACTTCATCCGATTTACAACTTAAAACAGGCCCTGCGGCCTGTCAAACTTCTAAATCTTTGTGATTTTGTGTACACATTTGTAATACAAACGACGAGCGAAAACAAGCCTTGTTTCCCAAAGAAAAATAAAGCGGCCGGTTTTAACGGGTTTCGCGATGGATGGTGTGGCTACCGCAGCGTGGGCAATACTTTTTCAGTTCCAAACGCTCGGTAGCCTGGCTCTGGCTTTTGGGGGTGGTGTAGTTACGCTCGGAGCACTCCACGCAGGCCAGCGTCACCTTTTTCTCATTTTTCTTGAAGCCCATGGTGCTTTGAATATCCGCATTCTTACGTGGTGGGCATCTTAGCCCCAACGTCCCACCGAGTCAACCAACCGGGGCATGCCGGGCATCGGGCTTGATGGCATACCCTGAGAAGAATACGATGAAATTCGACCTTCTACAGAGCCAGATCCCATCAGCGCTTACCCATCCGGCCATAAAAACCAAAAAGCCACTCTCAGGAATTGCCTTCCCAAGAAATCATACCCAGAACGGCTGAGTTTGATTGACTTTCGGAATGAGGCCAATTTCAATATTTTTCTTGAATCCTCATGACATCATCTGTATATTCCAATTGGATGGTGCCGATCGGGAACAAAATGGCGTTGCGCTCATCTGTAAACTTTAAGTTTTTTTAAGCACCCCGTTCTAGCGCGGAAAGCGCCGAATGGATCGTCCCGCAAGCCTCTCCAACCTTTCAGATCCGGCGATCGCTCGTAAACTTTTCTTACAAATCTATTCAACTCATTGTTTATTCAGGAGTCCGTATAGTAAACTAAAAATTGTCTAAATCAGCTTGTTTCAGGCCCCCACGCCCAACCGACAGGCCCCAACTTGTATCGACAGGAGAGTTTAGAGGCAGTGACCATTGCCGTTTACCCGGGAAGCTTCGATCCCATTACGATGGGGCACGTTGACGTCGTGACCCGGGCCAGCCAGCTCTTTGAAACCATTGTGATGGCGGTGGTCCGGAATCCCGGAAAGTCTCCCCAGTTCTCCCTGGAAGAGCGGGTTGAATTTGTGCGGGAAAGCACGAAGCATCTTAAAAACGTCAAAGTGGAATCCTTTGAAGGACTGACCGTGGATCTGGCGAAAACCCACAATGCCAAGGTCATCATTCGGGGCCTGCGAGCCGTTTCCGACTTTGATCACGAATTCGCCATGTCCCAGATGAACAAGCGGCTGTGCCCCGAGGTAGAGACTATCTTTATGATGGCCGGACTGGAATACCAGTTCCTCTCCTCCAGCATGACCAAGGAAGTGGCCCGTCTGGGCGGCGACATCGGCGGGCTGGTGCCTGCCAAGGTCACACCGTACCTGAGCCGGGGATCCCGCGTTGAAAAGGCGGGTGCCTGATGGGCGAGCGCGGCGAAATTATGCAGTTGATGGACGAGATGGAAGCCCTGGTGTTGAAAAAGGGCTGGCCGGTGCCATTTACACCTTACTACCTGGTGAATCACGAAAAAATGTTATCCCTGATGGATCAACTGCGCGCCAGCTTGCAGGATGAGCTGGACAGCCGCTTCATCAAGGCCTTCGCGCCGGATGCCAACAACCCATCCGGGGATACCGAAAAAAATGTTCAGAAGAAAAGCAAGGGAAAGGAGAGAAGCCATTAACAACTTCGCCAAAATGATCGAGCGGATGGAAGATCTCATTCTGACGGGGATGGGAGTTCCTTTTACGCCATTAACCGTTGTTAACGGAGAAAAACTGGTGCCTCTCCTGGATCGGATTCGGGAAAATCTTCCCGCTGAAATCCAGCAGGCCCAGCGGGTGCTGGAGCGCCGCGACGACATCGTGAGCGATGCCCAGACCAAGGCCAACCAGATCCTTCAGGACGCCAAGAAGCAATCGGAGTTCATGCTGAGCGATTCCGAACTGCTGCGGGCCGTCCATGACGAGGCCAACCGTATCCGCCAGCAAATCACCATGGAGCTGGAAGCCATGCGGAAAAAGGCCTTCGAAGAGGCCGAAGCGGTGAAAGCCCAGGCCTTTGAAGAGGCCAAGGCCATCCGGGAAGGTTCCGATCAGTACGCGGAAGCCATTCTCGGCAGCCTGGACAAAAGCCTGGTCGAGTTTCAGTCCGTGGTGCGCAACGGTCAGCGCTACCTGAAAAAGGCGCGCCATGATGCGATGCAGCAGATCGCCGCGCAGCAGCAGCCCCCAGCTGTGCGCACCGGCTACGCCCCCTACCAATCGCCCCAACAGGAACACGCTTACGGCGAGGCTTCCTATTCAAGCGTCCCAGGGAGCCATCAGCAAGCCGAACCCGGCAGCTACGCCCAGGAGTTTCTGCGGCAAACCACACTGACCCACTACTAGAAATTTTTCTTCTTACATCGTTTCTGCGCACCTTGAAGCACTCAGCAGGTCTCAGGGTGCTTTTCTTTTGGGTGGTCTCCTGGCTGTTTTGCGTACTCTCTGCCGTTCTGTCAGGCAAAAAAGACATTTGTGCCAATGTGATTTTCTTCAAAGACACGGAGGCGGGATTCTTTGCGGATATGCTTTTCTATCGTGGACAAGTAGGGACTAAAGCTACTTCTCGCCAGCCAAAGTGCTCTCTGGGAACGAGGCTCCAGGGATTAAAGTTTCGGACTGCGTCAACTCCAACCCCTCTTGATTCGATCAACTGCAGAACATCCTGTTCCAACTGGTTCAGGAATGCATCCTCCTCTTCCCCATGGGCCTGTCGAGCCTTTTTCAATACAGCCACCCGAGATAGGCGCTTCCATAACTCTCCCATCGGACCCAGTTCAAAGGATTTCACTTTTCCTTGCCGCCGCTCTTCCAGAGAGCTGATCGTGTTGTGCTTGATATCCGCCGCCTTGACCTTCCGGACCGAACGAGGCGCTGTCTGTAAATACCTCAGCATGGCCAGCTGTTCAAGAATCACTTTTTCAATCGGACTTGAAAACTGGGCCTTTGGGACGGGTTGATACGAGCATCCATCCACCACGTCGGCAACCTTTTTGTCAAAGTGCATGATCACATCTTTTAGCCGTGCCGCTCCACCCTGGTCTTCGGTGATGTCATGCATCAGGGCGGCCATGATTTCGCCCAGCGTTCCGTCTTGTTCCACTGTGTACATAGCGACACTGAGAATATGACAGTTGAAAGGGTACCGCCCACCATACAATTGGTTTTTGTGGGCCTCTGTCGCATAGCGAATACACTCAATCAGAATTTCAGGGAACTTGTTTGGGGCGTGAGTCAAGTTCTTGATCAACGTATTGATAACCTCTGCCTGTTTGGGTCCCGTCCCTGAGGTCCCCAGGGCTTTGAGCTTCTCCACTGCCATCCCAAATTCCCGGCCCAGTGTCCGTAGTGCTAATGGATCCAGGGACTGCTCCATGAGGTTACCCGTCTTCAGCGTAGAAGTCCGACCCTTGCCAGAAAAATAGAGGGTATCTGGAATTGGGCGCGGTTCCCGCAGCAGATTTACGGGCATCTGCCCTGCAGGCCATCGAGCCGTTCTTCCCGTTAGGGAAAATGGATAGAGCATGGGTTAGGGTAGGTCCTGATCAAATAGGGACTCAAGAGGGATGAACATGTCTGAAGGAGAAGAATTGCCTTTCCTTCATTTTTCTTTTACAAACGGGGACGGGTTAACGCACCGGCAGTTCGGCGTTCAAGACCACTTTGCGCAGCAGGGTGACCAGTTGGTTATCATACAGCGTCATGCGACCCTGACCGATGACCGGAAGCGCGTCCAAGGGTTCGTGGGCGTGGGCGCGGTGGGGACGATAGGAAGTCAGTGCGTCGAACACGTCGGTCAGGGCCAGGATGCGCCCCCCCACCGAGATTTCGAAGCCCTTTTTCTGGCCGGGGTAGCCCTTACCGTTCATCCGCTCGTGGTGTTCGCTGGCCCATAGCTGAATATTTTCGAAGCCGGGCACAGCTTTCAGCACTTCCTGGGTCATGACGGGATGACTCTGAATGACTTCCCGCTCTTCGACGGTCAGCAAACCGGGTTTCGTCAGGATGCTCATCGGGGTTGCCAGGTGGCCGATGTCCATCAGCATGGCGGCCATGGCCAATTCACCGCATTGCTCCCGGTGGATGCCCAGCGATTCGGCCAGCCGCATAGCCAGCTGGGCCATGTTCTGGGAGCGGTTGCCTTTGTAAAGCGGCATCATCATATCCGGCAGCTCGCCCAGCGCCGAAACAATGCTCAGCAGGGTATGTCCGTCCATGGGGAGGGAGCGCTGGGGCAACAGGCAGCGCAACATGTTTTCCACTTCCAGGGTGGAAATCATGCGCAACAGATCGTCATAGGCTTCGATCATGCCGGTAAAGACCTCGATGACCTGCGGATCGAACTTGCCGGGCGCTTTAATCTCCAGAAAGTTATCCAGGGACTGGCGGCGGGTGGAGAATCCTGAAACCTCTTGCGCAGGCCTACCCAGAACGCCTTCCACCACATCAGCGAAGGCCATGATACGGGCGCCTATCGGAATTTGCTCTCCCGACAAGCCAAACGGATAGCCGGTGCCGTCATAAAGCTCGTGGTGCGCGGCAATCAATTCCGCCACATCTTCGGAAAGGGTCATTTTGCACACAAAATCGCGGGCGGCCAGCGGATGCTGGCTGAGCATGTGCTCCAGGTCGCCGGAAAGCGGGCGCTCGTGGGGCGTGCCGATCACGCGGGCATTGAACAGCGGATGAGCCTGGAAAAGCATCTTTTCCGAGACCCCTGGGGGCAGGTGGGGCACGATATCCGCAATCATCCGGATCAGCCCGATATCATGCAGCAGGCTGGCGTAGACGATGGTCCCGACTTCCCGAGGCGGCAAACCCATCATCTTGGCGATGGATCCGGCCAGAACCGCCACTTTCATACCGGAGCGCAAGGGTTTTCCTTCCAGCAGATCCATTGCCTTGGAAGCAGCCAGCAGCAAATCGGTATGGGTTGGCGCCGGACGCCCCGCCGGACCATTGTCCAGCCCTTGAAAACGCTCCGCCACTTCCGTAAAAACGCTCACGACGATATCCTCGATAACCTGTGTGCATTCTATTCTATTACAATCGGCCTGATAAGGACCTCCGGCATGTTGCAGAACGCAATGAAAAATAACACTTCATCCTCAACTATTGATAGCGTAAGCCGGAAAACGCCTTGGACGTCCAAAATCAGGCATTCCGATCCACCCATTGCCTGCATCCGGCTCCTGGTCTGGCCTGGCCTGGCCTTTTCAGCTTAAACCCTGCCCTGGAAAACGAATTCCGGATTCTTACAGTCGGGTTTTTACTTAGCACCAATTACCCGGCTCTGGTTTTTACAATGATGTTCAGGTACAATACCCGTCAACGTGGATCAGGTAGTATCCGGAAATCAGTTCGGATCACTGGTGGGTTTATTGACTAGATAGGGTTTAGGAATGCTTCAAGCGGGCATCAGCACTAACTATTGGCCAGGCAACCGCGCCCAGTTTTCAGGGGCCGTCAAGCGCCGTCCGGCCCATATCCGCTCGGTCTTCGACGGTAAAACTCATTTCGGCGGGCAGACTCTCCAGCAGGATACGCTGTGTTTTGGCTCCGTCCGGAAAACAAAGGAATCGGAGGCGGCACAGGAAGCAAAACTCAGGCAGACGTTGTCCAACGAGCTTGCTCTCCAAGTGCGCGAATTGAGTTTGAAGCCACAGGAGCGCTTAATACTCGACCGGATTATCAAGAACCTGCAAGATCCGTCCGGGGAAAGCGAGTCTTTGGACATGACTCCTGAAAAGCTGACGTCTACATTGGTGAGTATCCTGAACAAGCATAATCCCGTTACGGCGGAGCACTCCAAGCGGGTTAGCTCCTTTGCTGTTGCAATCGGACGCAGGATGGGGCTGCCGAAGGAGAAGTTGCACATCCTGGCCATTGCCGGTGCGCTCCACGATATCGGCAAGATGGGAATCTGCAACGATTATCTGGATGCGCCTGGGAATTTGACCAAACAGCAAAAGGAAGATGTCGAAAATCATTCGGCGTTCGGCTCAATGATCCTGCGTGCTTTAGGCTTTATGCATAATGAGAAGCTGAAGCCAATCGGCGCGGTTGTTCGGGCACACCATGAGAGATGGGACGGGGGGGGCTTTCCGGACCATTTAAGCGGTAACGCGATTCCCCTATTGGCCCGGATCGTGACCGTCGCGGACGTGATGGATGCGTTACTGGGTGTCCGGTCCTACAAAAAGCGGGTTTCTTTTCCTCTATTCCTAAAGTTGATGGAACATGGTCGAGAAGGCGAGTTCAGTCCCGAGGTGCTGGATCAGTTCTACCAGTTACCGGTTAAAAAGTTGCTCCGGGTCATGAGTAGGGATCCCATTCACATCCATAAGGGTACGCGGGAGATCGAACGGGTACTGACCCCGATTCCTGAAAACATGACACTGCAAGAGTTCAGCGACCTTTACAATATACCGGATATTCTCAGGAATGCCAGTGAAAACAAACTCATAGAGGCTTTTAACACCGCTTATAATTTTGCCCCGGTCACGGATAAGGATCCCCACGAATTGGGCCTCCCGGCGGGGCCTCCGCACCTTACCAATCAAGGGGACTTCCGGCCGCTTCGCCCTGTTTACGCCTGAACAGGGCCGCCACGTCCGCGAATGCATCAATAGGCAATTTCCGCCCATTGAATGTTTTTATTTACCTTATAGTCCTTTCTAGCCCCAGAGAGCATGTGCGTATACAAAGGAGAGAGCAATGGCGATTGGCGCCAATCCTCTAGCGTCTATGCCTTATCAGGCAAGTCCCCTGCCGGGGATACAATCAGGCGCGGCCATGCCGCCGATGGTAGCGAGTGCGTTAGGCATGCCTCAAACGGGAGGCGTGTTTCAAGGTTTGGGTGGTGCCCCGGTCGCGGGCGGATTCCCGATGGCAAGCGCAAGCCCGTTTGGAGTGATAGGCCAACCAGTGGTAAGCCAGCCGCTGATGGGTCAACCCTTGATGGGCCAGCCGGTCATGGTGGATAACAACACCGCCGCTCTGCTGGGAATGTTTCAGATGATGCAACAGATGATCGGCGCTATGATGGGAACCCTGTTGCAGGGCGCCGTGCAGCAGAATGCCAATCCCGCTCTTGGGCAGCCTCCCACGACCGGAATTCCGCAGATGCCTGTTGCCGCACCCATTAACACGACCGTTTCGGCGCCTGTCGTTGCCAGCACACCGGTCCAGGCCGTTGGAGGCTCCAATGGATACGAGCAAGCCGTGTTGGCAGAGGTGAATAATTTCCGGGCCCAAAACGGCTTACCACCGGTTCAGTTGAACCAGACGCTCAACAAAGTCGCCCAAAGCCATTCCGATTTCCAGGCCGCTACCGGCAAAATGAGCCACGAGGGAGCAGGTGGTTCCCAGGTTTCGGATCGGGTGAGCGCCGCCGGGTACCGCTGGCGCTCAGTGAATGAAAACGTGGCCTGGAATCAGCAGACGCCGCAAGAAGTCGTACAGGCCTGGATTAACAGCCCCGGCCATCGGGCCAACCTGCTCAGCCCCAGCGTGAAGGAAGTCGGCATTGGGGAGAACAACAAGTACTGGACCCTGAATATGGCGGGTTAGGGTGCGCTGACGATTTGCGTCGAAGGCGTTGCTTGGGTTAAGGACTATACCGAAGCCATGGCCGCTTCCTGGGCTTCCAGGAACTTCTCGGCATCCATGGCGGCCATGCATCCGGAGCCGGCTGCGGTAATGGCCTGACGGTAGTGGTGATCGATGACGTCGCCGCAGGCGAACACGCCTTCCACGTTGGTCAGCGGCGTGCCCGGCTGCGCTTTAATGTAACCGTTGGGATGCAATTCCAGCTTACCTGCGAAGATTTCCGTGTTGGGCTTGTGTCCGATGGCCACAAACACCCCCTGGGTAGGCGCTTCGCTGGTCTGGCCGGTTTTCAGGTTTTTCAATTTCACCGAAGTCACGCCGGTTTCCTTGGTGCCAATAATGTCCTCAATGGCGGAATCCCAAATGAACTCGATCTTGGGATTTTTGAAGGCGCGTTCCTGCATAATTTTGCTGGCCCGCAACGTGTCGCGGCGATGGACCACCGTGACCTTGCTGCAAAACCGGGTGAGGAAGTTGGCTTCTTCCATGGCGGTATCTCCGCCGCCCACCACCATAACCTCTTTACCCCGGAAGAAAGCCCCGTCGCAGGTGGCGCAGGAGGAAACCCCATGCCCCATCAGGCGCTGCTCGGACTCCAGTCCGATCCACTTGGCGGAGGCCCCGGTGGCGACAATCAAGGTATCAGCGGTGTAGGTGGCTTCATCAGCGACAATCTGGAAGGGACGCTTGGAAAGATCCACCTCGTTCACGGTGTCGTAAACCACTTTGGTGCCGAAGCGTTCGGCCTGGGCCTGGAATTTTTCCATGAGTTCCGGTCCCATAATCCCTTCCGGGAAGCCGGGAAAGTTCTCGACATCCGTGGTGATGGTTAATTGTCCGCCCGGCTGCGTCCCCTGGAGCACCAGCGGGGACAAATTCGCCCGCGCCGCATAGATGGCTGCGGTCCACCCGGCGGGACCCGATCCGATGATGACGACTTTGTAGTGATTGTCAGCCATTGCCATGCTCCTTATGAATGGACGTTTGCACGGATTGGATTGTACCACAAGGCTTTGCGCCTTTCCTCCAGTTGACTCGACCGGCGGTCGGCATGAGCTTTGGGAGGGAAAACCGGCGCAACCAAAGGACCGGTTTGCCGCCATCATGCCGGTTGTTTTGGGCGGATCCCCCCGGAATGCCCGTCTTGCACAAACCCCATAAACAGAGGATGAAGCGCGGGGCAGAATGACACACACTTCTATTAAGAAGCATTACCACTCGTTAAGATCTGTTACCGACTCGTTTAGACTCTCCCGCAGGTTGGCATTATACAAGTGTGAGGCGAAACACCCGGTACGGAGAGCGCCTAACGGTGGTAAATCTTTCAAACAGTGTCGTTTCTGTTGATTGGCAAACATAATAGGAGATAGAGACAAATGAAAAAATTCATGACTAAAAAACAAAAAGGTCAGGGCGTTATTGAGTACGCTGGCGCGCTCGTTATTGCAGCCGTTTTGGTTGCCGCCGTGCTGGCGGTTGGCCCCAGTGGGATTTCAACCCTCTTTAACGACATTCTGAACGCAGTGCAGTCCTACTTTACCGGTCAGCTGCCTGCCTAATCGCTATCCAATTCTCGCGGGAGCAAGGTCCTCCATCTCTAAGGGGACCTTGCTCCCAAAACCCATTTAGTGAGGGTAACTGTTGAGGTGTGCCGTGAGCAGAGTGTTCTCGACAACACGAATCAAAATCCATCGCAAAGCGGCCAAGGGCCAAGCCGTGATCGAGAGTATCGCCAGTATCATCCTGTTTACCATGATGCTGGGCCTGGTGATGGCCATTACTGTTTATCTGTATTTCCAGCAGGCCATGGTGACTGCCGCCCGCGAAGGTGCGCGCCAGGCTGCGCTGAACGCCGACATTGGCTCAGCCGGATCGGAAGGGACCGGAATCAGCACGGTTCAAAACTATGTGCTAAACCAGATTCAGCAAACCACGGGCCAAACCCTGGCCGCTGCGGATATCACGGTCACGCCGCCGTCGGCATCCGCCGATCAGACGCCCGGCAACCGCACAGTGAATGTGCAGATTACCTGGAACATGACCAACCCGGTGGGTGTTGGCAACTTTGTAGACGCCCTGGGCGGGAATGGTGCTCCTTTCCGGACCATCCCGGTCTCCGCCACCGCGACCATGCGATACGAAGAATAACCCTTTAACCCGTGAGTGTGTGTAGGAAAAGAAGCTAAACCTCACAGAATAGCCGCTCGAACATTCGAGCGGCTATTTGCTTGTTATAGACAGTCCTCCAGAGGACTGGAAGCGCAAACGGGGAATCGTTTTAAGATAGGCTGGACTGTTCAGCCTCAGGGACTCCACTGATTTGGCGTGTGCTTTCGCCCCTTTTTACCTTTGAACAATACCGAAACCGTATCCAGGCAGCCAAAAACCCATTCCTGTTACCACATATTACGTATATCAAAAAGTAAACGCAATTTCGAACCTTCAGTAGTTTTTATAAACATACAGACTGCCTGAAACAGCAAACATCATGTGGACTGAAATGATAGGGAAGCAGGAGGAAGTGGTATGGCAGGTTCGATTAACGGTAATTTTTGTGGTTCCGCACACGAAAATGCGGGCTATTTAAAGGGACAGCAAGTGCAATACAAGCCGGAGGCTCGGAGTGGGTTTGAATCCCTCTTAGGTCAGGCCGGGGCACGTTATAACGAAGATATGACCCGACTCGACAAACTCCCAAAAGGAGAACAGTTGACGGTTTTGGAAGATGTCGCTGGCCCGGAAGACTCTTTGTTCCCCGCACGCACGCTAATGGTTCAAGATTCGGATTTTCATGGGTACACCATTCCGGCTTGCGTGGCGGACATCGCAAAGCAAAAATAAAGAATCCGGTGCTGGCTGCGAATGCCCGTAACGGCTTGGCTATTGCCGGTTGCCGGATTGCATTGAGTCCATATTGGCCCTCGCCCAACGGCGGGGGCTTTTGGCCTGGCGAATGACGTCAGTGCCTGTGACTCAAACACGGGAACGTGGGCTCGGCAGGATGGCCCAAAACGCGGTCATGCCGTCCTCTTTTTGGTGGATTGTTAAAAAATCGATGCAATGTGTTTAAAGACATGTGGATATCGGCATTATATAGCTACGAGGCTGAATTATGAGAGGCTGAGTGGTAACAACGTGGGAATCCACAAGGAGCATAGAGACTATGAAAAAATTCATGACTAAAAAACAAAAAGGTCAGGGCGTTATTGAGTACGCTGGCGCGCTCGTTATTGCAGCCGTCTTGGTTGCCGCCGTGCTGGCGGTTGGCCCCAGTGGAATTTCAACCCTCTTTAACGACATTCTGAACGCAGTGCAGTCCTACTTTACCGGTCAACTGCCTGCCTAATCGCTATCCAATTCTCGCGGGAGCAAGGTCCAACACTTCAAAGGGGACCTTGCTCCCTTATTCCACCATATCAAGTCGTCAAATCCATTAAACCATCCATTTTTTTACCATTTTTTCCGATTCCAAGCTCATCCTTTCTGCGCTAGTGAGGATGATTGCCAATAAGAATAATCTGACCGGAGGATCTGCTTTGGGGATAGATCCCGCATAAATAGAGAGAAGCCATTCCATCTCCGTAGCCAATACTGAGCAGCCGAGAGATCCTGAGAGGAAGTTGACATGCCGTTTCGGAACCTACCGATCAAGACAGGGCACCTGTTTTTGGGCCTTGCCGTGGTCATGTTTATAGTCACCGTCATGATTTTCAGTGGCGGTAAGAAAGAGACTCCCAAGGTCGTTGCCAAGATTCCGACCCAGGAAGTGGTCGTCCCCCTGGTGCCGATTAGCGAAGGGAAGACGCTTTCCATCAGTGATATTACTTCGGTGAAATGGCCAAGCGAATTTTTACCGAAAGGCGCCACGTTTGAAGAAACTTCTGATGTGGTTGGTCGGGTTGCCAAGCAGGATCTGTTTCCCGGAGAACCGATTTTCGCGGAGAAAGTTTCCGGCAGTGATACCAACGGCGGTTTACCGGCCATCATCCCCAAAGGGATGCGGGCGGTTTCCGTGGCCGTGACCGAGGTCAAGGGCGTCGCTGGTTTCGTGAAGCCCGGTGATCGCGTGGATGTACTGACCACATTTGAAATCGACCAGGAAGGCGGCGGCCAACCCGAGCGCAAAACCCGCACCGTTCTCCAGAACGTGCTGGTGCTGGCGTCCGCCCAGACGATGGTCAATGATAACAAGTACACGATGGAAACCCCCGACGGCGTCACCCGTGGCGAAGCCGAGGTGAAATCCGTCGAGGAAAAAGATAAAGACAAGAATAAAAAGGCCGATAAGCCCAAGAGTGAAGGTGACCTGGATAAAGAGCGCAAGCAACGCGAAAAAGAAAAGAAAGATGCCGAAAAGGCAGCTCGACTGGTCTCTTCCGTGACAATGGCCCTGACTCCGGAACAGAGCGAAGCCTTGGCCCTGGCCGAGGAAACCGGCGATATCCGCCTGGCGCTGCGCCCGGAAACCGATCACGCCATTGCCGAGGTGAACGGGATCAGCTTCAACACGCTAATCGGCAGGGAAGAACGGAAGCCGGTGATTCGGGTTTCCGGCTCCATGCCTCGTCCTCCGAAAATTCCGGCACCCGCCCCGATGATGGGAAGACAGGTTGAATTCATCCAGGGCACCGAAAAATCCACGCTGCAACTCCAGTAGGCAGCAAAATCTCCTGAGTCCGAGAGAACAATGATATTTAAGACGCACAAAACGCATGAGGATAAAGCCAGCCCCAGGGCAGGGCAGGGCTGACCGCCCGATACACATCGCGGAACGGTTCATCTGACAGCCTTCAACACAAGAGAGACGGTGAGGAGTGAAACGCATGAAACTGAAACAGACGGCAGCCATGGGTCTGAGTACGCTGATTTTCAGCAGTAACATCCTGCTGCCTTACGCCACGGCAACCACCATGGCCTTGAACAGCCAGACCTTCAGCGAGCCGGAATTGTTGCAGCAACTGACGTCCATGCAAGACCACTCCAAGATGCTGGCCTCGGCAGACGTGGCTGGAAATTCGCTGGAGCAGAAAGCCGAAAACTATGACGACCAGCAGATCCTGCACCCGGCAAACAAGCCGCAGAAACACCATCTGCTGCACTGGCTGAATCCGCTGACCTATTTGTTCGGGCAGAACAACGCCAAGCATGACATGCCGGCCCGGACCGCCAAATCGGTGCCTGCTCAGAAGCTGGCCATACCGTTGGATCCGGGTTACGAGATCAATGAAGCCATTGCCAATGAGCCTGCTTCGGAAACTGCCAAGCAAGAGCCGCAGGCCACATCCGCTCCTGCCGAAACCATGAAAGAAACCCATCCTGCAGCCGACACCACCCCGGCCGTCGCACCCCGGAAAGAAACCTATACCCAGATCAATTTGCCGGCGGCTCCTAAACAAGAGGAACCCCAGCAGCCCCAGCGTCCGGCGGTTGCGGCAAGCTCCACGCAGCCCGTAAAAGTCGCTCCGGCCAAAAAGGCCATGGCGCATCCCGCCAACATCGAGGAAACCTTCCAGATGCTGGCCGCCACCCCGCTGGAGAAGTTGGCCGCGAACGCCAAAAGCATGTTCTACAATCCTTCGCTGGATAACAGCTCTCCGAACGTAACCCTGCGATCGGGTGGCAACATGGCCGTGCTGAAATCCGGCATCAGCCAGAAAGTCACCCAGGTGGATCTGACCATCGGTAAAGCCGAGGTCATTTACCTCAGCCGTCCCGCCGCGCGTGTGGCCGTCAGCAACCCGGACATCGCCTCGGCGGTGGTCATCAGCCCCACCCAGATCCAGCTGGTGGGCAAGGGCGTAGGCGTCGCAAACCTGCTGGTCTGGGGAGACATGGTATCGCCGGATCACACTGTGGTGGATGTCAGCGTACACCGGGATGTCTCCGTGCTGAGCAATCAGCTGAAGTACGTGGATGCAGGCATCCAGGTGATTCCGATGGCCGCGGAAGATACCGTGATTCTCACCGGAGAGGCCGCCACGCGGGAATCCGCTCAGCTGGCCATCGAGATGGCGAAAGCCTTTTTCTCCAAAAACGGTGGTTCGCCCGGCGCAGCCGCCAATGCGGGACCGAACTCCCAGGCGCCCGGTTCCGCCCTGCCCGGCATGTCCTCCAACATCATCAACCTGATCAAAGTGAAGAATGAACCCTCCACCAAGGTTGAGCTGGTGCGTCAGAAACTGCACGGGATTGACCCCAACATCACTATCGATGTGGTGCCCGGACCGGAAGGCACTGAAAAAGTCATTCTGACCGGCCGCGTCGCCACAGCCAGCATCGCCTCCAAAGCGTTGAACATGGCCAGCGTGTTCTACGGCCAGCCCGGAATGAAGATGATCACCGCGCAAGGCGGCAACGAGCCTTCCCGTCTCCAGGCCAGCGCCTCATCTTCCTCCAGCGGCAGTTCCAACGCGACGAGCACCCCGACCAACGCGAGCGCCAACATGCTGCAAGGTTCGGTCATGACCGACGCGACCGGCAACGTTATCAGTATGCTGGAGATTGCCCAGAAACCCCAGATCCGTTGCAGCATCAAAATCCTGGAAGTGAACAAGAACAAGCTGAACTCGCTGGGAGGCACCCTGAACGCCGTAAGAGGATCAAGCAAAATCGCTTCTCTCAGCGGTTCCCAAGCGCCAGCTCCCGGCAGAGCCATTTCGCAGGTAATGGATACTGTAACCGTCGGAGGCTATGATGGTAATCCCGGCGCAGTCTGGGGCGACGCGTCAACCCGAGGCTCTACCGGAACCTCAGGCTGGACTCCAACCGCACAAGGGTTCGCCCAGGGTTTCGGAAATCGATACCTGAATGGCGTCACCCAGGTGTTTTCCCTGGACAACAAGGTGGCGGGCGCTATCCAGGCCCTCCAGGAAAAAAGCCTGAGCCGAACACTGGCGGAACCAACCCTGACCATGATGAGCGGCGAGCAGGGTAGCTTCCTGGCCGGCGGTGAGATACCGGTCGCCTTCCTGGGCGGAAACGGCCAGATCAGCGTCGAATACAAGGAGTATGGGATCCGTCTGAACCTGCTGCCTAACGTAACCGACGATGGAAAAATCCAGATGCAGGTAGCGCCTGAAATCAGCACATTGGATCGTTCCGTGACGGTTCAGGGTGTTCCAGGGCTGCTAACCCGCAAAATGAGCACCAACCTCATCCTGGAGCCGGGGCAGAGCTTCGTGCTGGCTGGCATCTTCAAGCAGGAAGATGCCGAGTCCGCCAGTGGCTTCCCAGGCATTGGCAAGCTGCCGATCATCGGATCCTTCTTCCGCAACAAATGGAAGACTGGCGCTAATACCGAAATGATCGTTCTGGTAAAACCGGAGATTATCCCCTCCACCACCGGCTCAACCGGGATGGCGGCACAGCCTCCGGCGGCGGAGAAACCGGTGACCCAGATCTCCCGGATTTATGAATCTGAAAAATAATTTCGAAAAAAAATCAAGAAATCCAGAAACTAACCGATAACCAGAGTGCCCCCCTTTGGGGGCACCCTGCTCGGTCAGACAGATCCCCTCCGCTCGAACCGAGAAGAAGAGTAGACGAACCCCTCATAACGAATGAGCCTTTTACCGAATGCACACCGTTAAAGTTGTCGCTGTCGCCAGCTCGGAAGAAACCCGGGTCGCCCTGTACAGTCAGTTGCAGGACCTGGATTTCGTGGAATTCAACGGTGTCTACATCGAGCTTTCCGATGCCGTCCGGGAATGCCAGGAAGTCGGACCGGACATCATCATCGTGGATACCACGGCTCGTGAACTGGATGCCGGACTTTTCATCCAGGCCATCAGCATGAACCCTGAAAACCCATGCGTCATCTATGCCCTGCACCGGGAGATGGACATCAACGTTTTCAAGGAAGCCATCCGGCAAGGGGCACGGGAATTCATTCAATATCCCGAAGACAAGAAAAGCCTGGAAGTAGCCCTTCGCAAGCACTTGGCCCTGATGAGCAAGGTGGCGACCCAGGGCAAGGCAGCTTCCGCAAAATCCCAGCAAACGGGCGAGCCTGTCAGCGGCAAGGTTTTTGCCGTGTTCGCGGCCAAGGGTGGAGTCGGCTGCTCGACCGTCGCAGTCAACCTGGCCCACGAGTTATACGCAATCCGGAACCAATCCGTGGTGTTTGTAGACCTGGATCAGATCTTCTGTAACACCGCGATCATGTTGAACCACAAACCCAGCTATTCGCTCGGGGACATTGCCAACACCAACCCGGGCGAAATCGATGAAGGTCTGCTGAACAAGATTGTGATCAAGCACGAGAGCGGCCTGCACGTGGTGGTGGGCTCCAAAAGCGTGCTGGATGACAACGAGATGGTTTCTCCCGAGTTAATGGAACTGCTGATGGATTACCTGGTATCCCGCTACGCCTTTGTGGTGGTGGATCTTCCCACCCATGTGCTGGATCCCTATCACCAATACATGGTCGAGCGGGCCGATGAGCTGATCCTGGTTTCCAATCCCGATATTCCCAGCCTGTACCGGACCCGGCAGTATTTGGATCTCGCCCAAAAATACCTGGATATGAAAAAGGTCAAAATGGTGCTGAACCGCTACAACATGAAAGCGGCCTACCGGATGAGCAACCAGGAAGTGGAGGCTGAATTCCGGTATGACATCTATGCGCGCATTCCCAACGACTGGGATCTGAACGTGGAGGCCAATAGTGTCGGGACGGTCCAAAGCAAAATCAACCCCAAATCGGACATTGTGAAAGCCCTCCAGAAGCTGGCCTTCCAACTGATTGGCGAAGAATCGCGGGAAATAACATCCAGCGCCAAAAGCAACAGCAATGGCCTTCTGGGCAAGCTGTTTACGCCCAGAGGGCAATCTCAGGGGCAAAAACCCCAATCCAGCACCGGTAAAACTTTCGGTTTGTTTTAACAGTTCGTAAATCAGTGATAAATTCCACCCTGGTTTGGGAATAAGAAACTGGGCGGAGTAGCACCAAAGAGGCAAGGCCAACACACCAGGCCATAAGAGACAAGGGTTGCAAGGCGATGTCACTATCCAAGCAAAGCAAGTGGGGCTTCGGTCGCAAAGACACACCCGCGCCACCATCCCCGGAACCATCACCCACCGCGTCACACGCGGAGGGAAGCGGTGCCACGGCCGTGCAACAGCCGCCAAAATCCACGAATTTTACCCCCGCCCCAGCCAAGCCCAAGAAGGACAACCCGCCTGCAGCGGAAGATCCGTACTGCGAACTCAAATCCAATATTCACCGCCGCCTGATTGAAGAAATCGATCTCAACCAGCTCAGCGAGAAGCAGGGCTCCGGCTTGCGGGACCAGATCAAGGATGCCATCAATCACTTGCTGATGGAAGAGAGCGGCCTGCTGACCTCTTCCGACCGGGAACGCCTGGTGGAAGATATCCTGAACGAAGCGATGGGGTTGGGACCTTTGGAGCAATTGCTGCGGGACCCCAGCATTTCGGAGATCATGATTCTCGGGCCGAGCCTGGTTTATGTGGAGCGCAACGGCAAACTGACCGAATCGCGGGTCCGCTTTAAAGATGACTCCCACCTGTTGCAGATTATCGACCGTATCGTCTCCGCCGTGGGCCGCAGGGTGGATGAAACCCAGCCCCTTTGCGACGCCCGCCTGAAGGACGGCTCCCGTTTCAACTGCGTCATCCCGCCCCTGGCTCTGGATGGCCCGCTGGTCACCATTCGTAAGTTTTCCAAAGATCCGCTGAGAGTGGACGATCTGATTCGCTTCGGCTCATTGACGCCCGCGGCTGCCGAACTGCTGCGAGGTTTCGTCCAGGCCCGGTTGAACATCGTCATTTCCGGCGGTACGGGCTCCGGTAAAACCACGTTGTTGAACGTGCTCTCCAGCTTTATTCCCGAGGACGAGCGCATCGTCACCATTGAGGATACGGCGGAATTGCAACTGCAACAGAAACACATTGCCCGGATGGAAACCCGTCCGCCGAACCTGGAAGGCAAGGGTGAAATCACCATGCGGGACCTGGTCAAGAACTCCCTGCGTATGCGCCCCGAGCGGATCGTGGTTGGGGAGTGCCGTTCCGGTGAAACTCTGGATATGTTGCAGGCCATGAACACCGGCCACGACGGATCGCTGACCACCTTGCACGCCAACGCGCCAAGGGACGCCATCCGACGGATGGAGACGATGGTGATGATGGCCGGCTACGACTTGCCCCAACGGGCCATCCGCGAGCAAATCGCTTCTGCGGTTCATGTCATCATCCAGGCCAGTCGTCTCAGCGACGGCAGCCGCCGGGTTATGAACATCACCGAAGTGGTGGGCATGGAAGGCGACGTGGTGCTGTTGCAGGATATTTTCCATTTCGTGCAACACGGCATGGATGAAAACCACAAAATCATCGGTGAATTCAAGCCGACCGGCATCCGGCCCAAATTCCTGGATGTCCTGAAGGCGGAAGGCGTTGAGATCGACGATTCCCTGTTTGAGCTGTGAGGATAACGATTCATGAATATGGATCTGGTCATTGGTCTGATACCCGGCCTGACGGTCTTATTCCTGATTGTGGGCTTTTACAAGACCACAATGGAGAAGCAGGTGCAGGCCCAGGAACGCATCCAGGATCTGCTGAGCAACCCCCAAAAGTCCGGCGGTAAATTGCTGGTTGGGAAAGACCAGGATGGCATCCTCCGCAAGCGCAAGAAAAGCAAAGACGGCCAGCAAACCAAAATTGAAGTGCTGGAGATTAAGCTGGAACGCGCCAACATGCTCATCACGGCAAACGAATTCATGGCGATATGCGGTGGTTCCGCCTTGCTTGGCGGGATTCTCCTGTATTTCATCCTGGGACAGAATATGATCCTGGCCCTGCTGTTGGGGCTGGCCTGCTCCGGGCTACCCTACCTCTTCATGACGGTGAAAACCATGCTGCGAATGAAAAAAGCGGCCGCGCAGTTTTCCGATGTGCTGGACGGCATGGTCAACGCGTTCAAGACCGGTTTTGGATTCTCCCGCGCCGTGCAAATGGTGGCGGATAACTATGACGACCCCTGGGGCACCGAATTTGGCAAAATGGCCGCCGAGATGAACCTGGGCTCCAGCTTTGAGGATAGCCTGTATTCGTTGTCCACCCGGATGCCTTCCCCCGATGTGGATCTGTTTGTGACCGCCCTGCTCATCCAGAAGGAAACCGGGGGCAGCATGGCGGAACTGCTGGGAACGCTATCCAAAACCATCCGGGATCGCTACAAGCTGTTTCAGAAGGTCGGCGCCATCTCCGCGCAAGGCAAGCTGTCGGCGGGTATCGTCTGCTGTGTGCCGTTTATGCTGGCCGGTATTATGTTTCTGTTCCTGCCGGACGCCATGATTAAATTCGCCACCAACCCCATCGGGATTGTATTGCTGGTGTTGGCCGGTTTCTGGATGATTTGCGGGATCGGTGTCCTCTACAAGATTGTGCAGATTGAGGTGTAGTGTATGGAAGACGTAATGCATATCATACTACCGGTTCTGTGCATCGGGATCACCATTGCCTTCCTGTTAATAGGCGTAAAAGCCAACCAGGAGGACGAAAAGGTCCAGGGACGAATCAGCGAGCTGAGCACACGCGAAGGCACCAAAAAGCACAATAGCCGGAAGAAACAGCTGGAAAGCAGCTTTTCTGAACGGGTGATTTTCCCCTTCGCGCAAAAGATTTTCGACATCACCCAGTCCATCATTCCGCTGAACAGCAAGTCCTGGGTCAAGGCCAAGCTGATTCAGGCAGGCTACCAGAAACCCCACTACCAGAAGGTATTCCTGGGCATTCAATTGCTGTGCACGGTGGTGCTGTTTGCGACCATGTTCAGTTTTACCGCCCTGTTCGGCCAGGTTGCCGGCATGCTGAGCTTTATTGTGGGGGGCTTTTTCGGCTTGGCGGGCTACGGATTGCCGATGCTGTGGCTGATGCAACAGGCCGGCAAGCGCCAGGACAGCATTCAAAAATCACTGGCCGACTTCCTGGATTTGCTGGTTATTTGCGTGGAGGCCGGTCTGGGTCTGGATGTCGCCATCAGCAAGATCACCAGCCTCAAGTCCGTCAAGACTTCCGTTTATTTGCGGGAAGAATTACAACGCTATACGCGGGATGTCGGATTCGGGAAGGCCCGAAAGGACGCACTGCTGGATATGGCGGAACGCACCGGCGTGGAAGACTTGAACACCATTATCAACTCGATTGTCAACGCCTATGAAATGGGCAGCAGCGTGGCCCATACCTTGCGAGTGCAGGCGGATTCCCTGCGGGTGAAACGCCTGATGAAAGCCGAGGAGAAGGCCAACAAAATTCCGGTTAAGATGGTCATCCCGATTTACGTCTTCCTGTTCCCGGCCATCTTCGTATGCATCTTCGGGCCGATTGGCATGATTATGGTCGAGGCGGTCATGAAGATTTTCAGCAGCGTCAAGCTGGGGTAACTGGAATCAGCGGTGCTTGCCGTATGCCGGACAAAGAATTCCCGGTACCTATCCATCTTGCATATGGCATTAATCGTTCGATAAGGCTGATATACTGCTTATTGGGGATCAGGTTAATCCAAGAAGCCTGTCAATTCAACTTCTTGTTAAAATTACGAGAAGGGTGATGGGGGTAAAAGAGTGTAAAAGCAACACTTTCCACCCCCTCAGGTTGAAAGATTTTCCTTTACAATTCAGATGAATTTCATTACGATAATGAAGTCGTGAAACTCGACTGTTATTTTGCTCATCAAGCGATAACTTTCCTGAATTTCGATGATGGAATCCCCCTGCGGGAGAGCCCGAATAGAGAACCAGATTCATCGGACACCCAGTTTATCCAGCACCAGAGAGCATTTTCCGAATGTTGGATCCGAGCGAGGGTTTCGATCAAGAGCGGTAGAAAGATTTTTGATCCCACATCAGCCCATCAGTGGCTGTGGCGTCAACAAGTTGGTGACGAGTGAGGTAAAAACAAAGCGGGACCCAAACCCCGCTTTTTCTTTTTGTGGGGGATTTTCTACGTCGGCCGGTTGCCATGTAACAAAGCGTGAAGTTTCGGCACTTTACGCCTCTCTGGTGTTTTTATTTTTTTACGAGGGTACTTCAGAGAGTTCAAGAAGGTAACGGTAGCAGTAGAAAAAGAGGGAACAAGTTTTGGCAATCAGCAGATCACAAGAAGCAGGGGCCAGCCAAATGGCACTGATGTTGGCCCAGATGCGCAAGAACATGGGTGTCGGCCAGCAACAGCAAGCCCAGGGCGTTTCCGCTGCTGGTGATAAAGGCGCCAATCGGTTCGCCAATGCACACTCAGTTCAGCGGCAAGCCGGTCCGCAGGCCCAGGCAGGGCTCAAGGCAGGTCAGTCCAAAGCAGCCTCGGGTGGCGGCGACCAACTGGCCCAGTTCAAGCAGCAGACTCTGCCGAACACCAATCCGCATCGTCCCACACCAAACCAGGGCGTGGGCGGCAGGGTGAATTTCAGCGCCTAAAGCACGAACGTGATATGATCGACCGGGAGATCACACTGTGGTCTCCCGGTTTGCTTCGTGGAAGGGCACATTTAAGTGATACGCGAGCTGGCAGTCATCGATCTGATCGGGCAATTGACCCAACGGCCGGAATACCTGGCCGATGACGCCTTCCTGGACCCGGAAACCCGGCAGATTTACACCACCGACATGCTGGTGGAAGGACGGCACTTCCGGATGGATTATTTTTCGCCCAAAGACCTGGGCTGGAAGGCTGCGGCGGTCAATATCAGCGACATTGCCGCCATGGGTGGCCGCCTGAAATACCTGCTGATTTCCCTGGGTCTGCCGGAGAGCTGCGATGATGCCTGGATTCGTTCTCTTTACGCAGGGCTGCTAGCAGCCTGCGCACAATTCGGCGGCGAAATCGCCGGAGGCGACACGGTCGGCAGCGATCGGCTGGTGGTCAATGTGACCGCCGTGGGCGAATGCCCGCCAGCCCATACGCCGGGGCGGCGCACCGGCGCCGAGGTGGGAGATTATATCGTCGCCACGGGTTTTCATGGACTGAGCGGCATTGGGCTGCGCGTTCTGCAAGCGGGTGAAACCGGCTTTGACGCCTGCAAGGCGGCACATTTACGGCCAATGCCCAGGATTCCGGAAGGATTGATGCTGTCGAAGCGCTTTGAACGTTATGCTCTCATGGACAGCAGCGACGGCCTGGCGGATGCCTTGCTGAAAATTGCCCAGGCCAGCGGGAAAAAACTGGTGGTGGACGCCGCGAAAGTTCCCCTGCACCCCGAAGTATCGGCTTATTGCGCGCATCATGGGCGGGATCCGTGGCAAGCGGTGTTCTACGGCGGCGAAGATTTCGAACTGGTCGCCACAGTGCCGGAGGTAGATGATGCCTTGCTGGCGCATTTTGCGGTCATTGGCCGGGTGGAAGCCGCTGACGGCAATCCGGGAGCTTGGTTCCGACCCGTTGACCAGGATACCCTTCAGCCCTTGACCCTGGCCGAAACCTATCAGCATTTTGGAGCCAGTCATGCCTGAAGCCGGGGTCGTGTGGGCGGTTGTGCCAGCCGGAGGAAGTGGTACTCGGTATTCAGGCAGCGAAGATAAGCTGCTGGTTGAAATTGCCGGGGAGCCGGTACTGGTGAGGACCTTACGGGCTTTGTTTTCAGCACCGTCCATTGCCGGAATCGTACTGGTCTCGGCAGTTGAAAAACAAACCTGTTATCAGGCGCTGATTGAGCGGTATCTGGGCTCGGTCAACCTCCGCTTTGCCACAGGCGGTCGGGACCGGCGGGAGTCTGTCCTGAATGGCCTGCTGGCTTTGCCAGACACCGTGGAAGTGGTGGCCATCCATGATGCGGCCCGACCCTTGGTTCAGCCAGCCGTGATTGATCAGGCTGTCTCGGTGGTGGTGTCCGGACAAGCCGGGGCCGTGGTGGCCGTGCCGGTGGTGGATACCCTGAAGCAGGCCGAGATTGGCTCGATGAACATTTGCTGCACGGTGGATCGCGCTCAATTGTGGCGTGCGCAGACCCCACAGGTATTCCGCCGGGAGGTCATTCTGCGGGCGCATCGCGCCATTGCCCTGGAAACACCCGTCACGGACGACGCCCAGCTGATGGAGCTAGCCGGATTAGGCCCCGTCGTATTGGTTCCCGGCGACGAACACAACCTGAAAATCACCACTCCCGCCGATGTCGCTTTAGCCGAAGCCTTTCTGGCGTCGGGTTCGGAGTGAAGCCCCGGCCTTTGCTATAATAGGCTGATCGAATGGAAAGAGGATTCTATGCTTTCATTTATCAAGGGTACGTTGGTCGGCAAGACGATTGAATCGCCCAGAGGCGCTTATTTTCTGGTGGATCTTCATGGCATGGGCTTTGAAGTCCTGAGCAGCCAGCGATCGATTGAGAGCAGCCCCATGCCCGGCGAGCAGGTTCAGCTTTTCACCACGCTCATCGTCCGGGAAGACGCGATGTTCCTGGTGGGTTTCAACTCCAAGGAAGAGCGGGATCTCTTCAACATCCTGCAAAGCGCCTCCGGAGTCGGGGTAAAGGTCGCACTGGCGCTGCTTTCCTCGCTGTCGGTTTCCGAAATTGCCCAGGCGGTGATTTCCAATAATCATTCGATCCTCACCAAGGCCAAGGGCGTAGGCACCAAGCTGGCCCAGAAGATGGTGCTGGAGCTTAAGGAGAAGATGATGAACTGGCGCTCGGTGGAGTTTTCAGGTGCCGCCCGCACGCTCGAAACATCCGGCCCCAAAAACGAGGGCTTCCTGGAGGCCGAGGCGGTCCTGCTGTCCCTGGGATATCAGCCGGATGAGATTTCCCGCAGCTTCCAATCCGTCGAAGGAGAATTGCGGGAATCTTCTTCCGAGGTCATCCTCCGTGAATCCCTGCGTTGGTTGGCGCAATCGGTTTAAAAAATCCGAAAATTTTTCAGTTTCACCCTAAACTTTTGGCGCAGGCTGCCGATACGTAATTGGGTACCGATGAATACTGGAGCGCCAATGGGCCCTGAAGACTTGCGCAAGAATCAGAAAGCCTCCGAGCAACGCGCAGAACGTGCGTTATCGGACGTGTTGGGGCATTCTTCAGACCGTAAAAACGAGGAAATCCGGGAACAGTACAACTATTACTACAACCGGATCTACCCTCTGCTCAAGGAAGGTAAGCTGGACTTTCTGCGGATTGCGGAGAAAGCCGGTTTTAAGGAACGCCGGGTACGTGAAACGCTGTTGTTCCGCCTGACAACCGGCGAGGTCCTACAACTTTTCGGCAAAAAAGACGGTGTTTGCTATATTTGCAGCCGGCGACTGTTCTCGGCCACAACCAAGGAGCCCATGTGCCTGAACTGCTTGCAGGCCTTGGACACGGTTATCCAGGAACTCTACCTGGCCGACTTGGGCGATGCCTCGGCACATCGGTACAATGACACCGAAAAACCAGGGGAGTTTCCTGAATACGAAAGGGACGGCGAGCCTTTCGAACAAGCCCCCGAACTCGTCGAGCCATTGCCCGCAACTGGCGACTGGGTTCCTCGCGAGCAATACGAGGCCCTGGTCACGGAAGTGAATGCCTATCGCCAAAAATACGGCCCCTTGGAGACACCCACAAAGCTCATGAGTTCCGAACCCTTCCCCGGCGCAGGATCGCCGCTCGATGATTCCTTTGCCCCTGAGTCCTTGGCATCGTCATCCGCACCGGCCAGTGTGGCTGCTTTTCTGGACATCCTGAAGCTTCCGGATCGCGATATTCCGCTGGATCCGGCGGCGATGAAGGAGCTTGCAAACTTGGCCACCAATGAACCCCTCCGGCACTTTGGTTTCCAGCGAATGAGAGCCCCCAAATGAGACTTGCCAACTGTGTCAAATGCAGACGAATTTTCCAGCGGACCATCAGCGCGATGTGCTCCGAATGCAATCAGCTGTCTCTGTCACAGGTTAGCAGCGCCTACCGCTTCATCCAGCAAAACCCGCATCTGACCTTGGAAGAGGTTGCGGACTCTTGCCTGATTCCTTACAAGGAATTGGAGCAGATGCTGTTTGACGGTAAGCTGGGCTTGGCCGCGAGCAATGTCATCTACCATTGCCAGCGCTGCGGACGGCCCACCGATGCCCGGATCCGGCGCGGACACTTCTGCGTCGGCTGTGCCGATCAGATTGAAAATGCAGCCGGCCTCCACCATCTTGAGAAAAAAGAGCCGGAAAAGCGTAACGAGAACCCAAAAGCACCCAAGCGGACTGAGCCTGCCTCTGAAACGCCATTGGCATCGGAAGGGACTGGTGAGGTGCTTTGGCCCGGAGAGAACCTGGGAACGCTAAAACCCGCAAGCTCCACTTCTCAAGCGGATTCCCACGGGTTTAAGCGTATCACTGAGTAGTTAAAGCGGTGCCGTCTTAAGAAACAGCGGGGACAATGCTAACCTTGGTCGAGGTTTTGCGGTACCGTTCAAACAGGACGGTGCCTTCGGCCAGGGCAAACAGGGTGTCGTCGCCGCCACGGCCAACATTGGTGCCGGGGTGGAACTTGGTGCCGCGCTGACGGACCAGGATTTCACCGGCGTTTACTGTTTGACCGCCAAAGCGCTTAACGCCTAGGCGCTTCGCCTCGCTGTCGCGACCGTTTCTTGTTGAGCCTACGCCTTTCTTATGAGCCATAGCGTTGTTTCTCCGGATTAAATCTTAAGCTTCGGTGTTTTCTGCAGCCACTTCAGCCTGGGGTGCCGATTTCTCAGCAGGCTTCTGGGCTTTTTCAGTCGTTTTTTTGGCAACTGCCTTTTTAGGCTGCTCGGCGGCTTCCTGCTTCGCGGGACGCGCCTGCTTGCCGGGGAAGTCTACGACTTCGATTTGCAGCTGGGTGTAGTCCTGGCGGTGTCCGTTCTTCCGGCGGTAGCCTTTTTTGCAGCGCATTTTGTAGACCAGCACCTTGGCGCCACGGGTATGGCGCAGAACTTTCGCCTTGACGGTGGCGCCTTCCACGAAGGGTGCGCCGACCAGGGAGGCCTCTCCGTCCACGATCATCAGGACGTTGGAGAGTTCCAAGGGTTCGTTTTCATCCAGGGCAAGCCGATCCACGGTCACGTAGCGGCCTTCTTCAACCTGGTATTGTTTACCGTTCAAATCCACGATGGCTAACATTGTTGCTACCTTCTTTGTAGAGCTAATGACCTTGTATCGCTGATTGCGTACCGATTGGCGCGCTGACCCTGGGGGATGACCGGAGGAACTCCGTGAATCCGGGAATAAGTCCACTGTCACATGCGGTGAGGGTCGAAGTGAGTTTTCAATATACCAACAGCAAAATGTCGTGTCAAATGGTGTGAAGATCCGATTTTGAGCGGGTTTGACTTGTCATCTTGCAGTTCTGCCTGCCAGGTCCCTCTCAAGTGTCCGCCGCAATGCCGGTCAAGGTGGCACCACGGCGGACAATGAAAGGTTCTTATTTTTAAACCTGCGGCCCTTGGTATTCCAGGGTGATCTTGCGATCGGCGGCGTAAATGGAGACGATTTTGAAGTGGTAGGTCTCGTTCAGGAAGTACTGGCGGCCTTCGTTGTTGTAGGCGCAGTAGGCTTCCACGCCCGGAGCCAGTTCAGCCAGCACGCCGCTGCCCAGCAGCTTGGAGATGCGACCGTTCAGCATCTGGCCTACCTTGAAGTTTTCGTTCACCGATTCCCACGGATCCGGCTGCAGCCGCTTGAGGCTCAGGCTGATGCGTTGGAGGTTGCGGTCCACCGTCAACACGCGGACGGTCAGGCGCTCGCCCAGGGTCAGCACTTCGGAAGGGTGCTGAATCCGTCGCCAGGTGATTTCGGACAACGGCAGCAGGCCGTCGATGCCGTTGATATCCACAAAGACACCGAAATCGGTGATCTTCACGATCTCGCCTTCCACCACGTCACCTTCGGTCAGCTTGCCGATGGTTTCGGCGCGCATCAGGGCTTTTTGCTCGAACACGGCTTCGCGGTGGCTGAGAATCAGCTTGTTCTTGTGCTTATCCACTTCCAGGATCTTGGCTGGCAGGACATCGCCGATCAGATCGTGCAGGGTTTTGGCTACCCGCAACTGGCTGGCCGGGATGAAACCCTTGAAGCCCATGATATTGACGATGACGCCACCCTTGGTAGTGCCGGTGACGGTGGTTTCCACAATTTCCTTAGAATCGCGCAGTTCCAGCAGGCGATCCCAGTTTTTCCACATATTCACCCGGCGAATGGAAAGCACGTAATGGGCTTTCGAGTCATCGTTGCTGTCTTGCTCATGCAGCAGGAAAAATTCGGCGACCTGCCCCACATGATAGGTGTTTTTCAGTTCGTCTAGGCTATAGCAAGCAGGAATCTCTTTCATGGGAATGAAGCCTTCGGATTTACCACCGATATCGACGGTCAGGCCATCTTTCTCCATCTTGAGAATCTCGCCGACGACGATACTGCCGGTCTTCAGGTTGGTTTCAAAGCTTTTTTCCAGCAAGTCGGCAAAGCTCTGGCGCATTTCTTCGCTGGTTTCCAAAAGGGTTGTCATTCCCACAGTCAAGGGTTCCTTTCTTACTTCTTTAAGGGTTATGAGATCATGAGTGAGGTTATAACTGCTTGAGGTATTCCACGACTTCCTGGATGAGCCAGTCCGGCGTGGATGCACCCGCCGTCACACCAACAACCTCAGCCTTCCGCAAGGCTTCCAGGTCGTCGATTTTCTCGGCGAGCTCTTTGTAAGTTTCGATATGGACGGATTCCGTGCCTTCGGCCCGGCAAATTTCCGCAAGATGGGTGGTGTTGGAGCTGTTCTTGCCACCAATCACTACCATGAAGTCTACTTTTCCGGCCAGCTCCAGCGCGGAATTCTGCCGGAAGTACGTGGCAGGGCAGATGGTGTTGAATACTTTCAGCTCCTTGGCCACTTTAGAAAGCTCTTTCACCATTTCAAAAAAGTTTTCTTCCAGCTGGGTGGTCTGGGAGACAACCCCAATCCGGCGGCGCGGCAGATCTTGCAGCTTTTCCTCGATCTCCTCGGGCTTGTTGATGGCCACAATGCGGCCGCCGTTCACCCGTTCGGAATGGGCCTTGATGCCGATGATCTCGGGGTGTTCGGCTTTCCCGACAATCACCACGGTATAACCCTCTTCGGCCAGCTGAATGGCCTTATTCTGCACCAGCCGGACATCCGGGCAGGTCGCGTCCGAGACATCCACCCCCTTGGCCTGGGCTTGATCCACCACTTCCGGCGGAGCGCCGTGCGTACGAATGACGCAAACGCTGCCCGGCGGGATTTCGTCCAGCGAGCTGACCGTTCGGATGCTGTTGGACTCCAGGTGATCAATCACCTGCTGGTTGTGAATCAACTGCCCCAGTACATAAACGGGCTTGCCGCCGTTGTTTTTCGCGCTTTCCCCGACCGCGAGCGTTTTATCGACTGCCTTTTGGACCCCATGGCAGAAACCAGAATGCTCGGCCAGAAGAATGGTCTTCGGCCTGCGCTGCCCTGGTTTCGGTTGTGGATCCTGGCTTGGATCAAGATCTGGCTTGTGGAGAACCGGAATTCTGTTATCCAAAAGTGGATACGAACCTTTCTTTGAGATTTCCCGGTTTTGTTTCCGCTGCCGGGATGGCAAGTCATCGGGTCACGACCACTTGCTCCATAATTTGTATTAGAAAGACGGGTGAAAATCAACCCTCCTTCCGAAATATGCCACAGATACAGATGCTATAATGCCTTTATTGGGTAGTCCCGAATCCCAGTTTCAGGGAAGCCTTCGGGTAAAGGATGGTGCAGAAGAAATGCGGTCAGTGAGTGGTAGTTCAACCAGAACCTCCGCCGAGGATATTTTCTCTCATGAGCTGGACGAGATGCTGCACCGTTATCTGGTGTCGGAGCAGGACCAGCAGAACCGGGAAAAGCTGCGCGATCAAATCGTGGAACGGGTGATGCCGTACGTGAAAAAGATTGCCCACGGACTGGCACGCCGGAGTACCGACCCCGTGGAAGATTTGATCCAGGTGGGCAACATCGGCCTCATCAAGGCCGTGGACAAGTTTAATCCTCTGGTGGGCAGCAGTTTCAAGACTTACGCGACTTATTTTATTACCGGCGAGATTCGACACTACCTGCGGGACAAGACCTCCATGATCAAGGCCCCGCGCCAGATGTACGAGCTGTACTATCGCATCAACCAGATTGTGCACAAGCTGGCCGAACAGTTGGGTCGGACACCGACCGACCTGGAAATTGCCGACGAGTTGCAGATGCCGGTCAACAAAGTAACCCAAGCCCAGGATATCGAGCGCCGCAGGCTGCCCGTTTCCCTGGATCAGTTCCTGGTGAGCGACGGCACCAGCAGCGAGACGGTTTACATGGAGCGCCTGGTGGACCATTCCCAGTCCGAGGTCATCGAGAACAACGAAAACAAGATGGTCCTGGAGCGGGCGATGGGCACCTTAAAGGAAGAGCTGCGGGAAGTCGTCCGCATGACCTATTACGACGACCTGAGCCAGACCGAAATCGCGGAACGGCTGGGTATTTCTCAGATGCAAGTGAGCCGTCGCCTGCGCAAAGCGCTGGAGATACTGTACAAAAACCTGCAAACCGATAAAACGGCTTGAACACAAAGTAATCCCCCTTCGGATAGAGAGACAGTTTATTCATGGATCCCGTCCTGTTATTCATTAACGGACTGCCGCCAAAAGTGGACATTCCGCCTGAACTTTGGCCCGTGGTGCTGGGTTTTACGTTTGTGATCGGGCTGGTCATCGGCAGCTTCCTGAACGTGGTGGGCCTGCGCTTCCTGGCAGAAGAATCCATCACCCTGCCGCCTTCCAGTTGCCCGCATTGCAAGGCCCGGATTCGCCCCCAGGACAACATCCCGGTGATCAGTTATATTCTGCTGGGCGGGCGTTGCCGGGATTGCAAGGCCGGTATCAGCATTCAGTACCCGTTGATTGAGCTGGCGACCGGCGTGCTGTTTACGCTGGTGGTCTGGTTCTTCGGGGTCAGCCTGACGTCGCTGTTTTTGCTTTTCATGGTGGCAAACCTCATCGTCATTTTCATCACGGATTTGCGGGAAAGCTTTATCTTCCAAATCAACTCGCTGTCTCTCATTCCGGCAGGGCTGATCTACAACGCCTTCAGCCTGGGGCCGATTCAGGGCTCCACCGCGCTGAATCTGGGCGCCATGATTATTCATGTGCCCGACGGCTTGATTTCGGCGCTGATTGCCATCGCCATCGCTTTCGCCTTCTTTGAAGGCATGATCCTGCTTTCGATGCTGGTGTTCGGCACGGACGGTTTCGGCCACGGCGACACCCACCTGATGATGGGCGCGGGCGCCTTCCTGGGCTGGCCGCTGACCGTGCTGGCCCTGGTGCTGGGTTTTATCGCCCAAACCATCCCGGCCATCCCCATGCTGGTCATTCAGTGGATTCAGAACAAGCAATGGACATCGCTCATTTCCGGCGCAGCCGCGCTGGTATTTGGCACGCTACCCATATTCACCATGAGCCTGGGCTTTTCCCTGGAAATCCGCACCGCCATCAGCCTGCTGTGCATTGTGCTCACCCTGGTGGCGCTGATCGTGTTCCTCAAGCAAGTCCGCACCAGCCAGAGCTTCACCTACCTCCCCCTCGGCCCCGCCCTGGTCATCGGCATTTTAGTCGCCCTCTTCTGGGGCCAGCCCATCATCGCCTACTATCAAGTCCTAATGCAAGCCCGCTAAAAAGCGATGGGCCAGGAATGGGAGTTACCAAAAGATTGGCTCTCCTCGAGTACGGAAATTCAGGGATATTCTGATCTCAAGCGCTACGTTAGCGGATCGTTTTTCAGGAAACAACAGCAGTAGTTACAACTGCAAATGGCCGCCTTTGGCGCGATCGACGTGGATGGTATCCACGAAGCGGACCAGACCGGATTTGTAGGCCATGATGACGCTGTGGGTGCGGGCGCCGTTGCCGAAGTAGTTGACGCCTTTCAGCAAATCGCCGGTGGTGATGCCGCTGGCGGCAAACACCAGCTCATCGGACGGGGCCAAATCATCGGTGAAATAGACTTTTTCTTCAGAAAGATCAATGCCCATCTTGGAGGCGCGGGCTTTTTCCTCTTCATGGCGCCAGCGCAGGCGGGCCTGGATTTCTCCGCCCAGACATTTCACGGCGGCGGCGGTTAAAACGGCTTCCGGCGCACCACCCGCGCCCATCACCGCATGAATACCCGTGCCGCTGAGGGCCGCCGAAACGGCTGGCATCAGGTCGCCGTCGCTGATGAGCTTGATCCGCGCCCCGGCTTCGCGCACGTCCCGGATGAGCGTCTCATGGCGTGGGCGATCCAAAATCACCACGGTGAGATCCTGGATGTCCCGGTGCAGGCTCATGGCGATGATACTGAGGTTGTACTTCACCGGGGCGGCGATGTCCACTTTACCCTTGGCATCGGGGCCGACCACCAGTTTTTCCATGTAGGTATCCGGCGCATGGAACAGCCCGCCCTTGGGCGCCAACGCCAGCGTGGCCACCGCGCCCGGCAAACCATGGGCCACCAGGTTGGTGCCTTCCAGCGGATCCACGGCAATGTCCACTTCCGGCATGCCCGGTTTGCACAAGCCTACTTTTTCCCCGATATACAGCATCGGGGCCTCGTCCCGCTCTCCTTCGCCGATAACAATCGTGCCATTGACCGGCACGTTGCTCATGTAGCGCCGCATGGCGGTCACGGCAGCGTCATCCGCGCCGTCCTTGTCCCCGCGCCCCATCAGGCGACCGGCGGCCAGCGCCGCAGCCTCCACCACGCCCAGCACTTCACGGGACAGCGTACGCTCCGGGGTGTTATCCATCAAATCGCCTTGCACTTCGGGTTCCCCTGATAATTTTTGCTCCAACAGTTCAGCCTCTTCTACCATATGGATCATAGCAGCCCCTCCCCTGATTCAAATACTTCTGCTTTCCCGATTCCGGAAAAGTGAATGATTCCCTCGTATGTCCGGTCCATAAACCGAACCTTCCGAATCACGCCTGTGCGTTTTGTCGTTCTGAAAGGTCGAGTATCGGATCAGGGGGATTGTATCAGAACCGGACTTGACTGTCCAAAAAGTCGAAGCACCGGTCAGGAGGCCGGTGCTTCAACAATGATTTGAAATTGTATCCGATGATTATCGCTGTCCCGTAGAAAACCGGGAGAAGAGTTGCATCATCAACTGCATCATCATCTGGAAGATCTGTAGGATTTGCGGCTGTGCCCCGGACGGAGTGCCGGTCGATGGCGGATACGCCGGAGGGGGGGTCACCGGAACCGGTGGCAGCCCTTGCCGTAACTGAACCAGATCATCAGTGCTGATGGAATTCGCGTTGCCGTCCAGTGCAGCAATCTGGCTGAAGTTGTTTTTCAAGTAGCCCCCGACGTTACCGTTGGGATCCAGGGCAAAGAATTGCTTCTGGCTGTAGCTATCGACCTGGGCCTTGGTGAGCTGCCCATTGGTGGAACCTTCGGCGTTCATGATGTTCAGATAGCCCTGCAGCAATTCCGCAGGACGATCGGCTTTCAGGAACTGCCCTTGTTGAACGGGAAATAAAACTGCCATGCCTCTGTCTCCTTTATCATAGAGAATGGTTCACCATTCTCTATAAGAATGTCTCTCTCTATACGTAAATAAAAACAAACATATCTGCAAGATTGCTTAGCAAAATCCGCCGTATTTGTGTATTACGGCGGATTGATGCTTGACCATTGATTTTTTGATGGGCCGGAAGGCGCTATATATTCCCAAGTGGTGCGCTTGCGGGCCGCAAAAGGGGAAATCATTCCTAAAAGAATAATGTACCGGTTGGTCCGGCCCAATATACGGGCAATGGAAAAAAGGCGGTTCTTAAGAGACGCCCTCTTTGCTTTCCTCGGCGGGTATCGCCGGTTTGACGGCAGCGATATCCTCCAGGGACACCAGCGGTCCGCTGAATGGGGCCGGGGATGTTGGCTGACTGCTTTCAGGGAGCGCGCCCATGGGTAACTTCCGGGCCAGCAGAATGACGCCAATCGCAAGCGCGATCAACGCCACGGTGATGACATTACCAGCGGCGCTGCTCTCCACACCGACCAGCACACCGGCCAGCGCGCCCGAAACATACGAGGCCATGGTGCCGCACAACAGAGCGCGCAGGCCCAGCTCGGCCAAGTCATGCTTGCGGTTGGGGGCCATCTCGCCAATGCCGCCCACCTGAATCGCGACTGAGCCGAAATTGGCGAATCCGCAAAGGGCGAACGTCACGATGGCCACCGAGCGGGGATCCAGCGTATGAGCCGCCAGCATGGGCGACAGCGTACTGAAGGCCACGAACTCGTTCAGGACAATCTTGGTGCCCAGCAGGCCCCCGACGGTGTGGGCATCCTGAAGTGGCACGCCCAACAGCACCGCCACCACGGAGAAGATCGAGCCCAGGATGGATTGCAGGGACAGGTGCTGGAGATCGAGGCCGATAAAGCCCAGACTCATGCCGGTGGAGGCCAGCCACAGGCCCAATTGGCCAACCAGGAAGTCGGTCATGTTAATCAGCGCGATGAAGGCAATCAGCATCGCCGTCACACCAATCCCGATTTTCATCCCGTCTCCCGCGCCACGGGCGGCGGCGTCAATCAGGTTCACGCTCTCGCGCTTGATTTCCAGCTTGATTTCACCCCGCGTGGGCGACGGTTCGGTCTCCGGGTAAATCAGCTTCGCGATGACCAACGCGCCGGGCACGGCCATCACGCTGGCGGTCAGCATGTATTCAGCCGGGATGCCCATCTGGATGTAAACCGCCATCACCCCGCCCGCGATGCAGGCCAGGCTTCCCGCCATGGCCGCGAGCAGTTCGGAGCGGGTCATGGTGGGGACGTAGGGTTTGATTAGCAATTGGGCTTCCACTTGCCCCACAAAAATGCTGGCCGCGTTGGAGAGGGCTTCCGCTCCGCTGGCGCCCATGAGTTTATAGACCAGCCAGGCCACCACTTGCACCAGCCGTTGCATCAAGCCCAGGTGATAGCCGATGCTGACCAGCGCGGAGACAAAAATAATGGTGGGAATGAGTTTAAAGGCGAAAATAAAGCTGGAGCCCGGCCCAAAGACCGCGTTGAGTTGATCCGGCTTGGAGACCAGAAAGCCGAAGACGAAGCTGGCCCCGGCATCGGAAAAGCTGAGCAGTTTCTCGATGCCCTGGCCCATCTGGTGGAAGAGTTCCCGCCCCAGCGGCACTTTCAGGCAGAACACGGCCAGCATCAGTTGCAAGGCGAGGCCGCTTGCAATCAATCGCCAGTTGATGGCTTTTCGGTTATTGGAGAGGGCATACGCCGTCAGAAGCAGGGCGATGATGCCAACCAGGCCGGTCAATGGACCCATGTGAAAATTCCTTCCGTTGTGTTCACCTGCTATAAAACCGCTGAAGAAATAACATTGCCGCGCGTCACCCACGCAGCTTCACAAATACCATAAAGTTGAGACACAGTGATAAACAGAGAAGTATTCCAGGGCGTAGCCGGATGGAGGGTTGTGCTACCATAGGTCGGTTTTGGTAGTTTGGAATAAGGAAATGAGCAAGATCGTTAACGCCGCATTGGTTGCGTGTATAGGAATTGGCTTTTGGGTTTGGGTTATGGATCAGCCAAGCTTGGCTCAAACAAGCCAAGTGGCATCCAAAGCTCCGGCAAAGAATTCGGAAGTAAAGTTACCACCTGAAGAGGTAGATGCCGCAGTAGAGCAATTAGAAAAAGAAAGTAGGGAAGCGAGCGAGCAATGCCGGGCGCTTACCCAATCATCAGGTTACGCAGAAGGAGCCTTGTGTAGTATGAGAGCAGACATGGTAGTCATAAAGGCTCTGTTGGAGTTAATGCTGGTAACTCAAGCCCGGAGATAGGAGTGGCCGATGCAAAGGAGTGTTATGACAGTTTTTAAATAGCAAAATGGTAGAATAAGCGAGCCTAACTTAAGAAAAGAAGAGTCAAATCACACCTGAAGAACTCATGACCGGTTCAAACTTTTTGTGCCCCAAGACTGCGATTCACACCTATGATGAGGCCATCCGTTTTCTGGACGGGCTGGATGTTTCCGCCATGAAATTGGGGCTGGAGCGGGTTCGCCGGTTGCTGGAGACACTGGGAAATCCGCAGGAATCATTGCCTATGGTGCACATTGCCGGAACCAACGGTAAGGGCTCGGTGACGGCAATGCTGGGGAGCATTTTAAAATCGGCAGGCTATCGAACCGGAAGCTTTATCAGCCCGCACCTCATTCATGTGCGGGAACGCATCGCCATTAACGGCAACCCGATTTTGCCCGATGATTTCCAGGCGGAAACGGCAGCCCTGAAGGAACACCTGGAACGCCTGGGTTGGCCACGCGAGGACTGGCCCACCTACTTTGAATTTTTGAACGTGATGGCGTATCAGTACTTTCGGCATCAGAATGTGGATATCACGCTCTTTGAAACCGGTCTGGGCGGGCGGCTGGACTCCACCAACGTGGTTCGCCAGCCCAATCTGACCGTGATTACCACCATCGGCATGGATCACATGCAGCACCTGGGCGATACCGCGGAAAAAATCGCCGCCGAGAAGGCCGGGATTTTGAAAGCAGGCGTGCCACTGGTGCTGGGCGACTCCATGCCGGAAGAAGCCCGGCAAGTGATTTTGCAATCGGCTTCAGCACTGGAAGCCCCGGTTTTTGAGATGACTGGGGGAGCCTTTGAGGTCGGCGCGGATTCCAGCCCGACGGCGGGGCTGATGCTCCGGCATATTGATAGCGGCCAATCGTATCGACTGGGGCTGCTTGGCCCCTACCAGAAGGACAACCTGGCCATTGTGCTGGGCTGTGTCGCCCAGCTGCGGGAGCAGGGTTTCGCCATCAGCGAGGACGCCGCGCGGGAAGGCTTGGCGCATGCCCGATGGCCAGTCCGGTTCCAGTATTTTAAAGCCGAGCATATTCTGCTGGATGGCTCCCACAACCCGGATGGTTTTCAATCCCTGCAAGAAGGGCTGGCGCTGTATTTCAAGGCTCGCCCCATGATTTGGCTGGTCAGTCTGCGCGCAAACCGGGATCTCCAGCCGCTGTTGAATGTAATCCGGCAGTTTTCGGAGCCGCTTGCAGTGATTGTCACGTGTTCGGAGCCGGTGCGGCTGTATCATGCGCCGGAAATGCTGGCAGCGAGTATTCAGGAAGCCGTGGGAGCCCATTGTCCGGTTCAGGTGGCAAAAGCCCCGGTAGAAGCGCTCGGCTTGCTGAAGCTGGCGTTGAGCCGACATGCCGCATGCGGGCCGTTGGGCGTGGTCACCGGTTCTCTTTACACGGCGGGCGGAATCCTGGCCTGCCTGGAGCACGGCGGGGCGATTCCTCAGGCCCCAGTGTAGCAAAACGTTACCTTTACATATTGTTGTAGTCGGTTGTGGCCCTTCGCGCCAACCCCTATACTAAACTCAATTTCATGCCCCAATGGCCCAGCGAAGCACCGCCGAGCCGTCGCCAGGGAGGCATGGACCGGGTTGGCAGAACCGAAAAGGCGTCACCCGCCCGGAAGCGCAGTCAGCCGGTGAGATGCCGCTCAGTCGGATTTCACGGTCAGACAGTCGGGACAGAGAGAGTTCAGAGTCTCGATCGGCAGCACAATCAGATCTATCTATTGGTTAGAGGCAAGTTTCGGTTGATCAAGGTGCGTAGCCTGGACATCAACCGGCAGAAAGGAAGAACCGGGGCCCCAATGCAGAAAACGTTTCTCAAGTTTGTCATGTTCGAGCTGGTGGAACGCATTGCCCGTTTCCAGCTCCTGCTGAATGAATGCGCGGATGCCCTGCATGAAACCGCGCCTGGCCTGAAACACGCGCTGGAGCAGGAAGCCCGCCAGTTAGAGGATCAGCTTCTTGCGCATAAAACCCAATTAAATCGCCTGTTCTCTGAAGGGAACAGCGGTAAGCATTCGATTGAGCCGGTGCTGGGAGAAAGCTATGCCCGCTTGTGCGGCTTAAGCCAGATGCTGAAGCATTTGAGGCAACTGGAGCTGGCCCCGGAAACTTATCTGTTTCTGAAAGACGCCCTGCCAGCCGATTTATTGAAAAATGCCGGTGAGCAGTCCATTCTGCTGGTCGCCGAAGGCGAGGGAAACCCGGTCCTACCCGGCCTGCTGCCCAAGGTGCTGGTGGATTCCCTGTCCATCCTGCAAAAAAACAACCCGCTGGCCTGGGTCGGCTTGACCCGCTCCTATACCCGGCACTTGCTGGGCAGCGCTTCCTCCTTGGAAACGCTGAAGCAGGACTTGTTGAAGGCGGGCAAGAAGCAAGCCATTGCCGGTTATGATGCCACTATTGACTCCCTGCTGATGCATGCACTGAACTTGCGCCTGCTGGGGCCTGCATACTACTTCTATTCGCTGGTGGACGCCGTGATCAGCCGGGATGAGCACTTCCTGCAATTGATTGAACCCGCGCTGTTTTTCGGCTTGAACCATCAGAACTTCACTCACAAAAGCCTGGTCATCATGCACGAGGCCAGTGAGCGGGCGCGTCCGGAATCCGCCAATACCCCGGCACCACTCGCGGAAGACGTACTGACCAACCTCTTCCATAAGGTGGAGAAAGTCATTCCCGCCAAGGCGGCCTTCCAAGCGAAGCACCTGGAACGGGCCATCCTCCTGCAAGAGCGCCTGAACCAGGGTGTTCTGCTCAGCAGCACCCCCATGTTCCCGGTAGGCGAAGTGGCCGAAACCCTGGGACGCAAGCGGGAAGAGGAAAACTTCTCCATCTATGAACCGCTGGGCATGATGACGGAATATCCGCACTCTCCGCGTGAAATTGTGAACGCCGGTTGGCTGCACAAGGTGGAGCGCGGTCCGGTCTGGCTGTATTCCGTGTTCAACGAGGAACGGAATGACGGTTTCGAGCGTCTGCTGGAAATCCTGACTTATCAGGATCACCTGCTGCGCAAGTCGATTGAGACCTCCGAGGTTCATCGCGTTCTGTGCAGCGTCTAACCCGCCGTTTGACGGATGAAACCCCAACCATAAAGCAACTATCAGAGAAACAAGCATCAGATTTGACGAGGTTCACTATGATTCTGAACGAGGAGCAAATACTGGAACGGCTGGTCGATCCGGATCCCGAACGACGGATTATCATCACGCCACTGCTGAAACCCGAGGAGCAGTTCGGGCCGACTTCGGTCGATTTACGGCTGGGGACTGATTTTCAGGTGATGCGCCGAACCAATCTCACGCACATGGACCTCATGAAAGAGCCGGAAGAGCTGAGCCGCGACATGCAACGACATATGCAGCACGTGAAGATGAAGCCCACCGAGCCGTTCATCCTGCATCCGGGCGAGTTTGCGCTGGCCTCCACGCTGGAATACGTGCGCATTCCCCTGGATTTGGCTGCTCGCCTGGAAGGCCGCAGCACCTGGGGGCGCCTGGGTCTGCAAATTCACGCCACGGCTGGTTTCGTGGATCCCGGCTTCCAGGGCGCGTTGACCTTTGAGCTGTCGAATGTCAGCAACATGCCGTTGCCCTTGTTTCCCGGCGTCCGCATTTCGCAAATCTGCTTCTTCCAGAGCGCGAAAACCAACCTGCCCTACAGCAAGAAGCGGTTCACCAAGTACAGCGGCAAAACCAGCACGGCTTCTTCGGCCTTCTTCAAGGATCCCGAGTATGTGCGCATCCGGGAAGCCGTTAAGCAGAACGTTTATCGCTAGTCTGGCTTTTGACCACGCCTTCCACTATACTTGGCGCTGATCGTTTTGATTTGTCTTGCGGTTGAGTAGTTATGGCGAACAGACCATTCACACACCTCACTGTTTTCGGGCTCGGCCTGATTGGCGGTTCGTTGGCCATGGCGGCCCGCGAACGCTTTCCGGGACTCCATATCCAGGGGGTGGATCCTAGCGCGGAGACATTGCAGTTTGCGCTGAAGCATCAAATCATCGACAAGGCCGGGCTGAATCTTTCCGACGTGGAGGCTTCTCTGCAAAACGGCGAATCGCATCTGGTCATCCTGGCCGCGCACTTGCCGCAGAACCTGGAAATTCTGCAAAAGCTGGCCCCGGTGGCCTTGAAGGCCCCCAAGGATCAGTCGCTGCTGGTGACGGACATTGGCAGTTGCAAGCGGCAGATTTGCGACCGGGGACGCGAACTGCTGCCGACCCGGTTTATCGCCGGGCATCCTATGGCGGGAAGAGAGCATTCGGGTATTGAAGCGGCGACCGCCCTGCTGTTTACCGGTAAAGCCTATCTGCTTTGCCCGCATGAGGAAACCGATTCCGAGGAGCTAGAACGGCTCAAGACGTTTATACAAGGACTGGGGGCCAACCCCCGCTTGATTGACGCCGAGCGGCACGATCGCTATATGGCTTACGTCAGCCACCTGCCCCAGCTGTATTCTATCTTACTCACCAACCTGCTTTACCGCCACGAGCCAGGGCATTTGCTGGCCTATCACGGCGGCGGACTGGATGACCAGTTGCGTCTGGCGGCAAGCCCCTACCCCATGTGGGGACCGATTTTCGATTTCAACCGCGACAACATGGCCCAGGTGTTGACAGAGTTGCGCGATATCATTGATGAGGTGATCCCGTTGCTGAGCGGCGAGCCGGGCGAAAACGGCGAAACCCTACAGAACTGGTTTGCCCGCTCTAATCAGATTTATCAGCAATTCCAGGCCCTGCGTGCCACCCGCGCCATGCAGCCTTCTTGATTTTCGCCCTGAATTCAGCGCCCGTACCCGCTACTTTTCTATGGCGGAACGTTAGCGAACGTTCAAAATAATGTTTGGCGGGCGGTTGTAGAGATCTTGCAAGGTCGCCAAATCCCGGGGGCTGGGGAGCTGGGCCACATCGGAGCGCAGTTCGGGGTAAAGCAAGTCGCCTGCCTGATTGCTGCTGCCTTTCAGGCCCAGCGCATGGCCGAATTCCTTGGCTGCCATGTTCTGAACCAGCATCCGGGCGGCCTCTTGCGGCAAGCCTTTGGTGGGTTCCAGGCCCAGCGTTATTTTGGATTCCTCCCGCAGCGCATCCAGCCTTTTGTAGAGCTTGTATTGCAAGGCGGCGTTCAAGGCCTGCGGGGCCAAGGAGTAATAGCCCGGCGTCAAAGCGGCGGCCACCGAAAGCACGTTCATCAAGGGATTACGCTTGGGGGGCGAATAATTCCTGTACAACGGGGGGATTTTCTCCGGATCGGCGAAGCGGTCCACATACTGGTCCGCCCAACCCACAATGATGTCCGCGGCATCCGGGTTCTGGATTTCCACGTAATTGACGAAACCGTCGGTCTTGGCCTTCCAGGTGCTCAGGCCCTGCCGGGCCGCTTCCTTGAAGTCATCCTGGAACAGGGCGCTCGCCGCCGAGTCCTTGGCAGGCGTTTCAATGTACACCCGCAGCGGGAACTTACCCCAACGAATCACCTTGCCGTCCGTCACTTTGAAAATATCGGCCAAGTAGCTGTTTTCCGGCGAAGGAATCGAGACTTGCGCTTGACTCGGGTCGGTTCCAGCATTCAACGCATCATAGCCTCCCATCAACTGGGTGTACACCGTCTTGGTACGGGTGGCCAGCGCGCCATCCTGGGTTTTGCCCAACACCTGTTTTTCCAGGGTCTCCAGGCGGGCGAACAAGGTGGCCTCCTTGGGAGGCTCAATTTTCAGCTGGGTTTCCATATCACGGAGCATGTCCGCCACGGACAGCTTGGAAATTCCGGCGGGCGCCGAAACTTTTGCCGAGCCCTGCGCGAGGAAGCCCGCCTTGTTTTCCGGTTTGCCGCTCAGCAGTTTATCGGCGACCTGTCGAATGCGCGGCGAGCCATCCGTGGCCAGGGCCTTATCAATCCACTCCTTGCGCTTGGCCTCGTCGTTCTTGGCCATGCCCAGGTACACGTTGGCTAAAGAAAGCCGGGCATTTGCATTTTGAGGATCAATACTGAGAGATTTTTCCAGCAATGGGATGGCTTCGGCATATTTCTCCGCCGTGGCCAGCTGGTAGGCTTCATCCAGGTAGAGCCCGGCCAAGCCCTTTCGGTAGGTTGCCGTGTCGGGATCCACGGCTATTGCTTGTTCCAGCAGGGCGCGTATGCGCGGATAATCGGGTTTGGCATCGCCTGCGGCATTCTGCGATTCGTCCCGCAGGTTCATGGCCTGGGTGTAATAGGTGCCAGCCTTGGCTTCCAGGATGTTTTTCCGGCGGGGGTTGGTACTCTCCATTAAAGCCAAGGCCTTGTCAAACTGCTGGATCGCCGCGTCGAACTGTTTTTGCTCCTGCAAACTCACCCCGTAATTGGTATACAGTACGGCCAGGTTATTTTTCAAAGCCGTCTCGCCCGGTGCCTTTTGAATCGCCTGCTCGTAAAGCCGAACGGCCACCGGGTAATCCTGCCGGTTGGCAGCATCGTTGCCCTGATTCACCAACCCCTGCAATGAATCTGCCGCCAAGCCCGGCACCGATAACAAGGCCAGCGAGACCAGCAGGGATACTGCGGCAGTCCGGCGCATCCTCCCTATCGAAGGGCGCGTGCTTTCGCTATAATGTTGGCCTATTTGTTCGAACATGGGATGCCCTATGGAAACGTCGACCGAGAAATCTATTCTACAGATTGAGAGCTATCAGCCGCAAGCGATCGAATCAAAGTGGCAACAAGCCTGGGATGAAAGCGACCTCTACAAGACGGACACCAGCGACACCCATCGGCCCAAATATTACGCGCTTTCCATGTTCCCCTATCCGTCCGGGCGCCTGCACATGGGGCACGTGCGCAACTACACCATCACGGACGTGATTGCCCGCTTCAAGCGGATGCACGGCTTCAACGTGCTGCATCCCATGGGCTGGGACTCCTTCGGCCTGCCCGCCGAGAACGCGGCCATCCAGAACAAAATTCCGCCCGCCGAGTGGACTTTCAACAATATCGACAACATGCGCCGCCAGCTGAAACAATTGGGACTGGCCGTGGACTGGGATCGGGAGGTTTTCACCTGCCGGGAAGACTACTATAAATGGACCCAGTGGATGTTCCTATACTTGTTCCAGCGTGGCTTGGCCTACAAAAAAGAGGCGCCGGTCAACTGGTGTGAGGTCTGCCAGACGGTGCTGGCCAACGAGCAGGTGATTGACGGCCGCTGCTGGCGGGATGATTCCATCGTCACCAAGAAGAAGCTCTCCCAGTGGTTCTTCAAGATTACCGATTTCGCGGATCGTTTGCTGGCAAACCTGCCCAAGCTGAAAGGCTGGCCGGATCGCGTGCTGACCATGCAACGCAACTGGATTAACCGCTCCGCCGGGGCGGAAGTCGAGTTCCCGGTGGAAGGGCGCAACATAAAGATTCCCATCTTCACCACCCGCCCGGATACCATCTTTGGGGTTACCTACATGGTATTGGCGCCAGAACACCCTTTTGTGGAGCTGCTGGTCAGCGAAGAGCAGCGGGAATCCGTGGACCAGTACGTGGAATTGACCAAGCGCAAGACTGAAATCGAGCGGACGGCCACCGACAAGGAAAAAACCGGCGTTCCGCTGGGCATCAACGTGATTAACCCCTACAACGGAGAGACAGTATCGCTGTGGGTATCCGATTACGTTTTAATGGAATACGGCACCGGCGCGGTGATGGCCGTTCCCGCACATGACGAGCGCGATTTCGAATTTGCCACCAAGTTCCGGCTGCCCATCAAGCGGGTCATCGAAAATCCCGCCACCCCCGGCCTGCCGCTGGATCAGGCCTATACCGAGACGGGTGTGCTGGTGAATTCCGGCGAATTCACTAAGCTGGACAGCGAAACGGCCAAGCAGAAGATTACCGAACTGGCCCAGAAAAAGGGCTTTGGTCGCGAAAAAGTGCAATATCGCTTGCGCGACTGGCTGGTGTCCCGGCAGCGCTATTGGGGCACACCGATCCCCATTATTTATTGTGACAAATGCGGGACGGTCCCGGTGCCGGATGAGGATTTGCCGGTGCGACTGCCCAAAGACGTGGATTTTGGGGTGCAAGGGACCTCGCCGCTGGCCACCTCGACTTCCTTTCGCAATGTGCCTTGTCCCAAATGCGGTGGCGTCGGGCGGCGGGAAACCGACACCATGGACACCTTCGTGGACAGTTCCTGGTATTTCCTGCGCTACATCGACCCGCACAACGCCACCAAGCCCTTCGAGCCCTCGGACATTCATCACTGGATGCCCGTCGATCAGTACGTGGGCGGCATCGAGCACGCCATTTTGCACCTGATGTACAGCCGGTTCTTCATGATGGCCCTGCATGACAGCGGCTGGACGGAGACGGATGAGCCTTTCAAAAACCTGCTGACCCAGGGCATGGTGCTGAAGGACGGCGCCAAGATGAGCAAATCCAAGGGCAATATTGTGGATCCGGATGAAATCTTTAAAGAATACGGCGCGGATACGGCGCGGTTCTTCATCCTCAGCGATTCGCCCCCCCAGGCGGACTTTGATTGGAAGGAATCCGCAGTGGAGGGCTGCTACAAGTTCCTGCACAAGGTCTGGCGTACGGTGACGGACCGCAAGACCTCTATCAACCTGGATTTACCGGTGCCCGCCTACGAGGAAATGACCGGCGAATCCAGGGAGCTGTACCAGTGGAGCAACCGGACCATCCAGGGCATTGTCAACGACATCGAGTCCGAGTTCCAGTTCAACACGGTCATTAGCAAGCTGCGCGAGCTCGTGAATTTCATGGCCAAATACGAACCCGCCGCAGGCGCTCCCGATGCGGTCCTCAGCCATGCGGTCTCGACGTTGCTGAAACTGCTGGCCCCCATTGCGCCACACCTGGCCGAGGAACTCTGGCAGCAAATGGGCGGCGTAGGGTCCATTCATGTACAGACGTGGCCCACCCACAACCCGATGGCCTTGCAGGCCGACACGGTGGAAATCGTGGTGCAGATCAACGGCAAGGTCCGCGACAAGTTCCCGGTAGCCTCCGGCCTGCCGAAAGAGGAACTGGAAGCCATGGCCCGCCAGCGCCCCAAAGTCATACAGAACATCGGCGAGCAGCAGATCGTCAAAGTCATCGTGGTCCCGGACAAGCTGGTGAACCTGGTGGTGAAGTAGAAGCGTTGAGCGTTGAGTAATGAAAGTATTTTTAAGCTGGTCAGGTGATTTATCGCATAGGGTAGCTACTTGCTTACGTGCATGGCTACCACTTGTAATACAGAATGTTGAGCCTTTTTTATCTTCAGCAGATATTGGGAAGGGCGGCAGATGGCCTTTGGAATTAGCACAAAGACTCCAAGAGTCCTCTTTTGGGATTATTTGTGTAACAAAAGACAATGCTAACTCTGTCTGGTTAAACTTTGAAGCAGGGGCGCTTTCCAAAGAAATTGAAAATTCTATCGTATGCCCTTTTTTATTTGGAATGGAACGGGAAGAGTTAAGCGGCCCTTTATCCCAGTTTCAATTTACTGTTTATGATAAGGCTGATATCAGAAAGTTAGTTTCTAAAATTAACTCATCCCTAGAAAAACCAATAGACACAGCAAATCTAGATAAATTGTTCGAAGCATTGTGGCTAAATCTTGAAGGAGATCTCAACGCTCTTTTGGACGAAGCTAATTCTAATACTGCAACTCGAATAAGTCCTCATGAGGACAATGCCAGCAACAATACCAATGAACTCTTAGAAGAGATTTTAGACTTAACTCGCAAGCAATATGAACTTTTAAACACACCTGAAAGCTTTCATATTGACTTCCAGATGGAAAAATTTTTTGAGCATATAATGCAAACTAAGAAAATAGAAGACAATATTATGGTAACGAAAGTTATAAGAGACATTGTGAATATCACAACACAGCTCACTTATGACTCCGCCAACCTATCTGAAAAGTCTCCTGATGATATAAAACATGTACAGGCTAAAATCTCTAGTTTGGCCACTACTGTGAAATACTTGGAGCGATTAGTTCCGCTAAAATCATTTTCTACTAGCAAGACTTGAGGATTAGCCGGTCCATATGCCGAGTGCATGATGATGCAGACCAGCAAGGCGATTAGAAAAATCCATATCAGAAAGAGTGGGTCATGATTCATACAGCTGTGCTTCATTTCGGGTTGCGGAAGCAGCTTCAATCCCGGCACTTACTGATGCAGGGGAAAGAGGAAGATGAGAATGCCCTTTTGGCGGAACATCTGCTTTCGGTCTTGCAGAGCGAGGAGGAGTTCCAGCGGCTCAGCGAACACATTCCGGATACCCAAGGTGAGATTCGGGTGGCGCGAACCGGGCGGTCTTCGTTTCTGCTTCGTGTGGAGCATCCAACCGAGTCGAACGATAAAACGGGTTATTCAATCCAGTTTGAGTTATCCGAGCGCGTTAAAAATAGCAAGAGTGACTGGAACGCCATGGCTTTGCGGCTGATTGACCAGGTGCTTTTCTGCTTGCAGCGCTATCAAGCGGCGCTTCAGAACGTCGCCGCCCAGTCATCGGAACGACGCCCCCAGCGTCCACCGCAGGGGAAGCCAGCGTTGCGGCTCATTGACTGCGAGCCTGATTAAAATCCGGGCTCTGCCAACCCCAGGTCGGCTATCTGATTCCGCCGATCATCAAACGCATCATGGTCCCGGACAAGCTGGTCATGCTGGTGGTAAGATAGCGGCACCCTGAAATGATCGGGACATTTCCAAGGTGTCTAAACAAGAGGTGCAAGTATAATGGCAATTCGTTTTGGCATGGTGGACAGTATCAGCGGCTCGGTGCTTTACCGGCATAGAGGAAAAGTGGACCTATGGGAGGCCTACAAGACGGCGCTGAACAACCATAACGTTCCATTTCAATTTGTGCCGGGGAACGATAAAGTGTATATCGTGACCCCGGATGACACTTTTTCAGCCTTGGGACGCATCCAGGCACTCCGTGAGGCGGCCCGGCAAGTGCGGGAACTAGCCGGAGCCGGCACCCCATTTGCGTCACAGCTGAACCGTCGGCTGGATGCAGAGCAATCAGCCATTTTAAATCAGGCGGTTCCACTGGATTTCTGGGCCTAGACGTCTTCCGGCAGGTAGAAACTGAAAACGATTGCCGGTTGCTCGCCGAGTGGTTTTTGGTTGTCACCTAAACGTCAAACCACTATGCTAGAATCAGGACGTATTTGAACATTGTTGGGTTTTACATACAACCTGTCGTGATTGCACGCCATGTTGGTTTCCTGAAGGGTCATAATGCTGCCACCTGCCTTGCGTTTTGGAATCCGCGTTCACTTTGACTGTGATCGTCTTCAGTATCCCAATGGTGGGAAAAAGCTGGATAATGGGACTTTGCTGGCCTGGAATTTCCTGCAAACACTGGCCGAACATCCGGCAATTCTGAAACTGTGCTTGGAGAACCCGGACAAAGACGTCTTTATGACCGCCGAGCGACGGAACAGCGAGATCATGATTCGACTCTCACTCCCATCAGAACCGGGTCTCTTCGTCAAACGCTTTGCCCCAGCCGATGTTAGCTTCCCGGAAGACATTGAGGAGGTGTCGGTGCAGGTGGCGGAGCGGGTGCAAGAATTCAATACCAGACGACGCAAGGGCCAAAGGGACATTGGCACATCGGAAAAGCACAACCCTGTTTCTGTCCTACCGGAATATTGGGACAAAAGGGCGAATCTACCGGTGTTACATGGCAACAGGATGTCAACGGATCGCAAATTGATCCTGGATGCCTAGACGTCTTCCGGCAGGTAGAAGTGGCTTTCGGTGAGCTTCTGGCGGGCGCCTTCGTAATCGCGCTGCTGAAGATCATACATCTGCTGCTGATATAAACTCACCACGGTCAGCACATCGTCCGCAGTCAAGCGGATCATGCGGCGTCCTTCGTGATTTTCGATGATTCGGGCCATGTGGGGGCTGCCTCCCGCTCGTCTTAAGGATCCTTTTTGACACGGACCCAGGCTTATGTTTCCACTATTAAGGAATCCCTCGTTTCACGTATCCTTAAGACGGTTGATAAATGTGCCTCAGGATTTGAACGCCCCCCATATTCCCGTGTTGCTGGACGCCGTGTTGCAAGCCCTGCAACCGGTCCCCGGACGCATCTACGTGGATGCCACCCTTGGCGCAGGCGGCCACGCCGAAGCCGTTTTAGAAAAAATCGCAGGCAACCACACCAAAACCAACCCAGAAAACACCGAAACGGCGGGGCGGCTGATTGGCATTGACCAGGATCCCGCCGCCATTGCCATCGCCCAAGAGCGGCTGGCGCGCTTTGGGGACCGCCTGCAAATCATCCGGGGCAACTTTTCGGAGATTTCCACACTGCTACCGCCGGAGGCCAAACCGGTTACCGGTGGAATTCTGGCCGATATCGGGGTGTCTTCCATGCAATTGGATACCGGCGAACGGGGGTTTAGTTTTTCTAAAGAGGCCCCGCTGGACATGCGCATGTCGCCGGATGCGAAGCTGACTGCGGCGGACGTGGTGAACACTTACCCGGAAGCCGAACTGGTGCGTATTTTCTCGGAATATGGCGAGGAGCATTTGTCTAAAACCTTGGCGCGAGAGATTGTTCAGCGTCGAAAGTCGGCGCTGTTTCTTACCACCACTGATTTTGCCGGTTTCATCGCCGATTGCTACAAGAGCCGGGGCAAGCATGAGAAGATTCATCCCGCCACCCGTGTCTTTCAGGCGCTGCGGATTGAAGTGAACGACGAACTGGGCAGCTTGCAGCGCTTTCTGGAAAGCCTACCGGGGTTATTGGCGCCCGGTGCCCGCGTAGCGGTCATCAGCTTTCACTCGCTGGAAGATCGCATTGTCAAGCAGTTCTTCCAGGCGGAAAGCCGGAATTGCATCTGCCCGCCCCGGCTGCCCATCTGCCAATGCGGACATCAGGCGGCGTTCAAGCTCATTTCCGGAAAGCCCGTCACGGCCACCTCCGAGGAAATCCGCCGCAACCCCCGTTCCCGCAGCGCCAAACTCCGCGCCGCCGAACGACTTTAATTGCGTATCAGATCGGTCATGCTCAAGTGACGACTTCACTCGGATGCAGTTTCGCCTGGGGATGCCTGAGTCAATCCCCCGTTTGTTCGTCAATCATGCAGAAGAGAAGAATAATGAAAGCCTCGTTATTCAATTGAAAAAGCCCTCGAGTGTACTTTTAACAAGCACTCAGAGGGCTTTTTCTGGTTTTTTAACTCTGCCGGCAACGAGCAACAGAGGTTAGGTAGGATCGGGCTACTGGATCGTTTCGCCGGGATATGCCGCCCCCAGGAGATTGGAGATTTTTCCATAATCAGCCTTGAAGTAGGTGAAACCCATGAGTTTCTCAGATGACAGAACGCGTGCTTCCACCAGTGCAACCAGGCTCGTCCACAAGGAACGGCGGTTTTCTGCATCAATGGGGATATCACCCACCAGCTCAGATATGCCTGCCTTTTGATTAAATGCCAAGTCCTTTACGAAATCAACGACGCGTACCGAGCCCTCATCCTTGAAGTTGATTTTCACATCGCCCTCTGATTTAAACGCCTGTGTTTGCAGTCGCTTAGCTTTTTGCTCAGCCGACTCGTTTTTGACTTGCTCAGCCTCGCGACACTCCTTGCTATACTTGTCCCTCAACTCATCCACCTTGGTGCCAAATTGCAGGCTGGGGGCGGGGGTGGCAGTTGTCGTGCGGGGTGTTGTTTGGCCAAACTGGGGCACGTAGGGGGTATATTCTGGGGTTTTCATGGTTTTTCAACTCCATTTTGCTTGTACATACTACTGGTGATGTTGTGGGGATTAAGAAACCCAATTTCAGGTGGGGCCGGCTTGCACTGGTAACAACCGGACACCACGGGCGGATAATGAGCGCCTAGTGAGGCGTTGGATATAATAAGTTGCTCAAGCATGGAAGGTGCTATGTTTGAGAAAAATTTATTAATTTGTTACATGCGGACTCTGCTGAATGGCGACCAGTCTCTGTTGCCCCGTTTTGACCGCATGCAAACGGACTTTGTGGATGGGTAAGAGTTGAGCCATGACGAATTAACCGTTTGTTGTCAAATTATCCGGGGTAATTTTCGCGCCACCGTGCTGCTTTAATTGCGCATTAAATCAAATTTGATCCACTCGAACATATTGCGGGCCGGGGCGTCTGGATGCAGCCAATCTTGAAGCTTACCGCCATTTCCGTTGTAGCGGGTCTGTCCCTCTAGCCAGTCGCGATGATCCAGCCCATCGAACAGCCGCGCATTCTCGCTGTTACGCATGGCCAGCACCGATTGCCAGAGCCTTTCCTGTGGAACGGGTTGCCCTTCGCGTCCACGGCGAGCAAATCGGCCCAGCCAAAGCTGGCTGGAGATGGGGCTGATGCCGTCGTTAAAAGCCTCCACGGAAACCATACCCTTGGAGGCCGCCTTGACAACCGGCAACGCGGACAGGCAGGGCTGCACCAGGGAGAACATCATGTGCCGATTCAGCATAGGCTGCTTGGTGTCGGCGGGCTTTTTGTCCGCCGGCAGACCCAGCTGTTTGCGGAGCCATTGTCGCTGATCGGTGCTGGATCCATAAAAGCCCGCGTAGACCGTATACTTCCGGGCTTCCTCCTGGGGCGGATGCGGGCTGACGGGTACCGGGCAAGTCTGCTGCCTGGCCACGGACTCCGGCATGTTGCCGTCGAAGTTATCCCAGCAGTAATCTTTTTCAAAGTGGGGGAATTGCCGCTCGGCAACAGAATAGGCGAGGTCGTCAAAATGCCGAACCGGGTTCAGTACCGAGGCCTCCTTGAAGCAGAGGTGCATCCAGGGCTTGCTGGCCAGGGGGGTGCCATGAAAGGGCACGCTGATGGCGACCACGCGCTGCGTCTGCTGCCAAAGGTCGTTATCCGCCAGGGCTTCCCGGACAATCATCCCGCCCAGACTTAAGGCCGCAAAGCGGAAAGGCTCCGTCGAAGCGTTCCGCTTGTGGAAGTCTATCAAGTCGGCCTGCAACAGCTTTCCGTTCACCCGGATGGCTTTGGCCGGGTCGTAGACAAACAGGTAGGTCTTGAAGCGCGATTGGAAGGCCGGATCCTTCCGCACCAGGTTTAGGAAGCCCTGCCAGTTATACTCCTTACCGGCATCCGGATTGATGCCATGCACCAGGATCAGCGGAATCCTCCCTTCCTGCGGCGAGGCATCCAAGGGTTTCAGCCCCTCAGCCCGGCAGAAAGCGTTGCCCCAAATACCCCAGAGACTCAAGGTCATCAGAAGGCCGGTCATCAAACCAAAAAAACGTTGCCGCAAACTTGTAACCCTCCACACGCCTGTCTGCTACCATCATACGGAATGGCCGCGCAGACGGCAATCCCGTCCGAAGCCTACGAATTCCATCGGTGCAGGGGCTTTTCGGAACCTCTCCGATTAGCTCATCAGATCGTAGACGATCCATTCGAAGACGGTGCGGGGCGGTTCGTTGGGGTTCAGGAGATCCTGCACCTTGTCGCTGCCGGTCCGGGTTTCGCCATCCATCCAGTTGCGGTGGTCAATCCCCGGAAAAAGGCGGGTGTTGGGGTTGCCCTTCAGAGAGCGTAAGGCGGCCCAGAGCTTTTCCACCGGCATGGACACGCCGAGGGGATTATGTGCGTAGCGGCCCAGCCAAAGCTGGCTGGAAATGGGGCTAATGCCGTCGTTGAACATCATCATGGAAACGGGTGATAGTTGCATCGCGTTGGCTTGTCGCCGGGTTTTCAACAAGAGCGCTCCGGGCTCCACGTTCGCCAGCACGACGGAACTGCTGTTTTCCGTATCTTGCAAGTCGGAAACGCTCAAGGTCGGCTCCGGAGGCATGTCCGTTGGGGCAGCAAACCCGGAGACGGCTCCCTCCATAGGCTGCTCAGCAGACGGATCGGCTTTCACGACCATCGCGGCCGGGGTGGAACGCCCGACATGCGCCACCCGATCAGCCAGGGGAAGCTTGCCGATATTGTGGCGGATCAGCGAAAACAGGAAATTCCGCTTAAACAGGTTGCTGATCTGGGGTTTCTCCTTGGGAGGAGCGCTGTGCAAATCCAGTTCCTTCACCAGGACCGAAGAATCCACCTCGGTTCCGAAATAGGCGCTGTAGGTGATGAAGTGCTGTTTCCCGGCCAGCGTGTAGTTTTTCTGGGTCGTTGGGCCGTTCTGCTTTTCATATTGCTCTTTTGGAATGGCGCCGTCGAAGTTATCCCAGTGGAAATCCTCTTTAAAAGTGGGATACAGCTTGCCGGTGATGCCATAGACGATCTTTCGGGTCATGCGCACCAGGTTGAGGGGCGACTCGGTGGCCGTCTGCTTTTGCAGCCAGTCCGGGTTGGCCAATGGGCTGCCATGGAACGGGGTAGCAATGGCCAGGACTTCCAGCGTGTGCTCATCGATATAGGGATCTTGCATGGCGTTACGGGTCAGCAAGCCCCCTTCGCTGTAGGCCAGAATCTTGACGTTCCGTCCGCCGAGAGCACCAATGAACCCTTTCAGTTCATGTTGAAGGTCCTTGCTAATGGCCGGTACGCTCTTGCTGCTGTCGTAATGATAGAGATAAAGCTTGTATTTGTTGCTGAACTCCGGGTTCCGGAAGGCAAACGACAGGAAATTATCCCAGTTGAAAAGATCGGCATCTTTGGCGCCGATTCCATGGACCAGAATGAGCGGAGTGCGATTTTGGAGCGCCGAATCATCGTAGGCCTTCAGGCCACTCGCCACTTCGTCCACAATTTGCAGCGCGCCCGACAGCTGAGGACTGCCGTTGATGGGGGCCGTACGCTGCGCGGAGGCCGGGGCCATGGAAACCCCTTGGAGCGCCACCAGGGCGGCCAAGGTGATAATGGTTTTTCTGGAGTGCTGAAACAAAACTGCAAACCCTATGTTTGTTGTGAGTGTTCGGTTTTCGGGTGAAGGCCCTCTATAACCGGTGTTTCAGGAACTATCCGGTCATTCTGGTGACTCTGGGGGTAACTTCCCTGGCAGGTTTTGACCCGGTGCAAACGCCATGCCCACTTTCCCTGACTTTTCTGATTGTAATCGGGAACGAAAACTTTCAACACGTTTGTTTGATGTAGAGATTAAGAAGATATTAAGACAGTCGGAGCAATAGGGCAAGGTATTTGTTTTTTTAAAGATGTGCTTAAAATCCTGCACGAATGTCTGACTTCCCCAGTGCCGATGCATGTATCATGCCCCGGCAAGGATGTGCTTAATCAATAGAAAATAAACCGGTTCCCGGGTTCAAATTGCGTCAACGGCGGGGGAGGCTTGTTGTCGGTTTTCGACCTGGAATGCCTGAGGCCTGCTTTTGCAAGGTTGGGCGCCTCGCATTGCTCATGTATTAGCCTTTTTTGCGGCGATTCGGGCTGCAATCATATTTTCACCAGCACTACATTTGCCGTTTAAGTGGGCATCACTGCAATTTCCCTCACTGGCTTTACATCTGGCCAATACCTCGAGATGCTCAGGGCTATTTCCGATTGCGTTTAGCGCTTCAGCTGCCTCGTATCTGATAGCGTTCTCAGTTCTATAAACATTCGGATCGTTCATCATGTGATCTAAAATGACGACCCAAGGATCAGGGTTTTCTTTTGCGCTTGCTGATTCTCCGATCATGTGCGCCAGAGCGACTGATTTTTGCCAATCAGGATATAAGGACTTGGTGTTATATAAAGCACCACCAAATGCTCTGAAATGGCCTTTAAGCAAATAGGGTTTAATATTGTTTTGAATTTCCTCATTCATCGCCACAATGCTTGTTTGATTGCCGCTACGATGAATAGCGCGCTCAACCTCTTCTAAAATACGATCCGCGCTTTTGGTATAGCCAGTATCCCAACGAGAAGTCCCATCCAGAATCTCTTCCAGCGTCGTCTGATAGTTATTCTTTATATTCCATTTTTCCATTGCTTTGATGACTTCTGAAGTCGGTATATCGGAATCTGTTTGAGGCCTATTCGTGCCCATAGTCAACATTGCTTCAACCGTTCTGGGCGGATCGTAACAGCCTTGCGCTTGAGCTTCTTTCATTGCGGCTTCTTTATTATTGCCAAAGCGTACGGTATCCCCTACTGGATGGTTTGAAGTCCGGCTGCCAAAAAATAGATTCTTTTTTACATTTCCAGTTTTTGGACTTTGAAATTTGCATGGAATACCAATGGTATGAAACATAGACCCCCCTTTATGATTTGTTTTGGAATGCCAGTATAAAACTCTTCAATACGAAAATGTGTGCATTTGGAGTGTTTTGTTTACAAATTCCTGCGTAACGCAGGCTGGTCACATCTTACACCAAAAGTTGAACGCAAGAGTCCTCTCAAGAATCCAGACTGATTGGTATAATTATTCCAGCAGGGCACGACCCCGAGTCTCCTCGCCAAAGAACGCCGCACCTACCGAGAGGAGATAGGCGATTGCAAACAGGAATGCCGCCACGGCGTAAGCGGAAATCATCGGATTGCCGAACAGCGCCAGACCCAGGTTTTTAGCCGTGATTAGCTTGATGAGATCCCCGACAAAGAAGACCGAAACCGCCGTGACGAAGCGCCCCACGTTCAGGCAGAAGCCCGTAGCCGAGGCGCGCACCAGGGTGGGGAACAGTTCCGGCAGGTAAATGTACATGATGGCCTGGGCCACGCCGATGAAATAACCCAGTAGGGCGCACTCCCAGTAGATGATAGGCGAGAAGCCTGTATTGGTTAGGAACAACAGGGAGGAAGCCGCAAAACAACCCAGGTAGGACAGAAGAATGGTCACCCGTCGGCCGAACCGATCCGCAAAAAAGCCGGCCATGGTGCAACCAATCACCGCCGCAACCCCCTGGTACATGGTGGCGATGCCGCGTTCGTTGCCGGTGCCGCCGTCCTTCAGGAGATCCTGAATCCACATGGGAATCCAGGCCAGTGAGGCCCAGTAACCAATCAACAGTCCGCAGAAGACCAAGCCGCCAATCGTCAGGCTTTTGACATGCCGGCGATGAAACAACGCCCGGAAATGAGAGCCGGCCTCATCAGTCTTCAGCTGACGCTCACGCGCTTCCAGCCACTTATCCGATTCCCGGAGAGCCATGCGCAGGAATATCACCAGCAGCGCGGGCACCGTCCCAATGAAAAACGTGATCCGCCAGGGCGTGACTTGCAATAGCTGACCAATTTCATTCAACGCACCGGCAAAGGCGTTGATGGAACCCGCAATGAAAACCCCGGCCTGGTAAGAGGTAATGAGAATTCCGATGGCGATGGCGCGGGAACGGGCCGGCCAGACCTCGGTGAGGAAAGTGGAAATGCTGACCAGTTCGCCGCCAATCCCCAACCCGGTCAGGAAGCGACAGACCGCCAGAAGCTGCCAGTTGGGCGCCAACCCTGCCAGCCCGGTAAACAACGCGTACAGCAGGATTGAGAAAATCATGGACTTGACCCGGCCCAGCTTGTCCCCGATGACTCCGAAGAGGACGCCACCGACCATCCAGCCGAACAGGAAAACGCTGGTGACATAGGAGGCAATCGTACCCACGGCGGCCTTGTCGGTCGTGCCTAAAAGTTCCTTCAACGCGACCGGCATGACCACCGACATCAGGGTGGAGTCCATGCCGTCGAAGATTCCCCCCAGCCAGCAACCTAAAAATACCATCAAGTGGTACTTTCCAATCCCCTCCATCCAGCCGGAACCGGTTTTACCGGAGACTTTGCTCATCTCCTGCTCAGTCCGCGCCATGCCTCACGCCTACCCTCTCTGACTCGACATGATCAGCGTAGCACCCACGCAGGGAAAGGGCAACGGGCCTTTCCCCGGGGGAAGGCCCCGGCGCGTTCCACGAGCTATCGATGAGCTTTTCCTCTTTGGGGGTTACCCTTGTCAGAAATCTCTGTTTGAATCATAGTGTTTCCTTGAAGACGGTTGAGTCTATAAACTATATAAACATTTGCTATGTATCAACGATTGGTAATGCGCTTGAGCACGGGCTATAAATTCAGGGCTTTCCTCACGGTCCTCCCTGGCTTGCTGGAGCGCGCACTAGAGATGGAGTCTGTTTAACCGATGTCGCTACCTCGTGTCGCCTACTTCTCAATGGAAATGGCCATCGATCAGTCCCTGCACACGTACTCGGGCGGTCTGGGTTTTCTCTCGGGAAGCCACATGCGTTCCGCAGGCCATCTGAACCTGCCCATGGTCGGGGTCAGCATATTGTGGGGCGTCGGTTACGGCGAACAGCGCGTTGATGCTGACGGCAATATCGAAATTTACTACGTGAAGCGGGAATACCCCTTCCTGAAAGATACCGGTCTGGTCGCCGATGTGAACATCTTTGGCAAACCGGTGAAGGTGAAAGCCTACCTGTTGGAACCCAAGTCCTTCGGGACGGTGCCCATCTACTTTTTAACCACCGATCTTCCGGAGAACTCTCCGGAGCACCGAGCGCTGACCGACAAGCTTTACGACGGCGAACAGCGGACCCGTATCGCCCAGGAAATCATTCTGGGGATTGGCGGGATGCGCATCCTGAAGGCGGCCAACGAAATCATCAACATGATCCACCTGAACGAAGGCCACGCGCTGCCGGCAGTGTTTGAGATGATTGACGACCTGCACGGCGATATGGAGCGGGTTCGTCAGAGTACCGTTTTTACCACCCACACACCGGTTGCAGCCGGAAACGAAACTCACAACGTCCATCTGCTCGCGGAAGCCGGGTTCTTCGGCAAGACGTCGGTGCAGGATGCCCTCCGCCTGGGCGGCGAGGATTTCTCACTCACCGTGGCCGCCTTGCGGCTGAGCCGTATGGCCAACGGTGTTTCCCAATTGCACGGCTTGGTAGCCAACAACATGTGGCACTGGGTGGATAACCGCTGTCCCATCATTGCCATCACCAACGCCACCAACCTGGAATATTGGCAGGATCCCCGTATCCGCCAGGCCAAAACCGGCAAAGACCTGCTGACGGTCAAGCGTGAAATGAAGCAGGAGCTATTCCGGTACGTGGAACAGCATACCGGCAAGAAGTTCGATCCGGACATCCTGACGGTCGTGTGGGCACGCCGCTTCACCGAATACAAACGCCCCACGCTCATTCTCAGCGACATCGAGCGAATTCAAAAGCTGTTCAAGGATCGTAAGATCCAGCTGATTTACGCGGGCAAGTTCCATCCCAACGACACCACCGGCCGCCACCTCTTCAACGAGGTGCTGGAGCACGCGCGGAAAATCAACGAAATCGCAGTGTTGACCGATCCGGGCTACGAGCTGGAGCTTTCCGGCTTGCTGAAGCGCGGATCCGATGTCTGGCTGAACACGCCGGTGCGTCCGCTGGAAGCGTCGGGCACTTCGGGCATGTCGGCCAACATGAACGGCAGCATCCATTTCTCCATCTACGACGGCTGGGCGGTGGAAGGCACCTTTGATAATATCAACGGCTATCTCATCCAGGAGCGCGACGGCGAGGGCATGGAATTCCTGAACGTGGAAGACCGTCACAAGCAGGATTACGAGCTGATGATGCGCATCCTGGAAAACGAGATCATCCCCACCTACTACAACAACCCGGACCGCTGGGCCGAACTGATGACCCATGCCATCCACACCTCGGAGTCCTACTTCAACTCCGACCGCATGGCCATCGAGTACTTTGTACGCCTCTACAAGTCCATCGCGATTTAAAAGACTGTTTCATGACCGGGACTCCGGATTCAGGGTTCCCGTGGAATGACCCACTGTACCGCATTGGCGCGCGAGCGTGGACCATGCCCGAGGATAGGCTGATGAAACGGGAAATGTCCTCAAGCGTCAGAGAACGTGTATAATAGGTACGCATAAGAACCCATTGGTCCCCGTTTGAGAGTAGGGGAGAGGCCCCATTCACGCATGATCAAGTTTATCCACACCGCCAAACGCTACGGAAACACCTATGCGTTACGGGATGTGAGCTTTGAAATCGACGCCGGCGAGTTTGTCTTCATCGTGGGGCCTTCCGGCGCGGGCAAATCCACCATCATGAAGCTGGTCTACCGCGAGGAAGTCGCCACCTCCGGCACCGTGCTGGTGGGGCGCGTGGACATTTCCCAGCTGAAACCCAGCCAGGTACCCAAGCTGCGCCGCCGGATGGGCATCGTCTTCCAGGACTTCAAGCTGTTGCCGGGGCAATCCGCCTTCGATAATGTGGCCTACGTACTGCGGGCGCTGGGCGTGGGACCGACCGAAATTCGCAAGCGGGTGCTGGGCGCGTTGAAAGTGGTCGGTCTGATTGATAAAGTGGATGCCAAACCCGAGGAGCTTTCCGGCGGGGAGCAGCAGCGGGTAGGTATTGCGCGGGCCATTGTGAACGGTCCTTCGCTGGTGATCGCCGATGAGCCGACCGGGAACCTGGATCCGGCCACCTCGCTGGACATCATGAACCTGCTGGAGCAGATTAACCAGCGCGGCACCACCATTATTGTCTCCACCCACAACCACCAGATTGTGAACCAGATGCGCAAGCGGGTCATCACCATGCGGGATGGCGAGCTGGTGCGCGATGTGTACCAGGGAATGTACGAGGCGCTATGACCGCACCGTTTATGGACAACGTAGCCACCGAGATCCGGATTACCGGCCGGGTTCTCCAGGAAACCTGGGGCGGCATGAAGCGCACTGGCTGGATGAACCTGATCATCGTGGTGACGATGGCCTCTATCCTCAGTATTTTCGGCACACTCTCCGCCTTTGTGCTGGAAACCCAGCTGTTTGTGGAGAATATCGGCTCCGCCTTGCAGATTTCAGTCTATGCCAAGGACAGCGTGGACGTGGCCAAGCTGCAAAGCGAGATTAGCGGCCTGGCGACGGTGCGAAACGTCACGCTGATTTCCAAGGAAGACGCCTGGGCGGACATGAAAAAGAATTACCAGGTGCCGGATATCCAGAACCCGCTCCCCAACACCTTCCATGTGCAGGTGAAGGAGCAGAACTCGATTCGTCCGACCGTTGAACGCCTGAAAACCATGGATGGCGTGCAAGAGGTGAACTACGCCAAAAGCGTGCTGGACAAGCTGGAAGGCGTCTCCAAGGTCACTTCGTTTGTCGGGCTGGTGGTCAGCATCTTTCTGGGCACACTCACCTTTTTCATCATCAGCAACACCATTCACCTGCTGATTCAGGCACGGGGCCGCGAAATCGAAATCATGCGCATGATGGGCGTGGGCAATTGGTACATCCGCCTGCCCTTCCTGCTCCAAGGAGCCGCCTACGGGCTGGTGGGCGCGCTCATCGCCTATGTACCCCTCAGCGTGGTGGAACATTACATCAGTCTGTTTTTCAACTACTTCCAGTTTTCCACCCAGAATTACAGCTTGGGCGTGGTCTTCCTGGTGCTGGTCCTGATGGGCATGATGGTCGGCGGCGGCGGCGCGGCAGCCTCCACGCACAGGTACCTGCGGATTTAATAAGGCTTTGTGAAGCTGAACGGGGAAGACGCCAGCTCAGGGATGCGGGTTTGTTCCTGAGAATGACATTTTAGCGGCGTGATAACCATCTGCTGGATTGATATCCAGTTTCTCCCTTGAAAACCATGTATTTTAGTGTTTTTATTAACATCTGTATTTATATTCTATATTCAAGTGGGAGAAAAAAATGGCTAGCAGCATGAACAATCTCGGACCCTCTCAAGAATATGCCGTCAGCATTCACTGCCTGAATCGTCAAGAAGCACGAACTGTCGCCAGTAAGCTCAAAAAACTGCACCCGAATTCCAACCCAATCCACGCTGAAGTGGATCAGAGGACCGTTCATGTTGGACCGAACGCTGATGTTTTTGAGCCGATCATAGCCAATAACTTCAAAAGCCCCTTCGGACCGAGTATCGCAAAGGCAAACAAGCGCACTGTGTTGGCTGAGCTGCGTGCCAACACTGAACCTCTACAAAAAGCGGCACGCAATCCAAAGCTGCCCGAAGATCTTCGCAACGTGCTCCAGGAAACAGTGACAAAGCGTTACCCGGATGATCCCGACACGGGTTTGCCTGAAGTGGATTTGCCCCCCAAAATTGCCGCTTTAAAGGACATGGACACTTTTCAAAAGTTGTAATCAGCTTGAGGGAAGCGACATTTTTCGCTACCATTACTTGCTACGGGGTGCATAGTTCAATCCGCTCCCCACTCCCGCAAGATTGCGAGCTTTGCTTGTCCTCATGAGCCAGACCCCCACCCGAAAAGTCTTTCTTGAAACCCTGGGCTGCCAGATGAACTTCAATGATTCTGAAGTCATGCTCGGCCTGCTGCAAAAAGAGGGCTTTGAGCCCGTGGCAGACAAGCATGCGGCGGATCTGCTGATCGTCAACACTTGCCAGATTCGGGGCTCCGCCGAGGACAAGGCCTTCAGCCATCTCGGCACCTGGGGCAAGATGAAAGCCCGCAACCCCAAGATCAAGATCGCCATGGCTGGCTGCGTCTCCCAGCAGACCAAGGACGCTATCTTCAAGCGCGCGCCCTACGTGGATATCGTCTTCGGCACCCAGAACATCCATGAGCTGCCGGAACTGGTGCGGAAGGCATTTGACGGCGAGCGGCACATCCTGGCCGTGGATCGCCAGAAACCCCGCAGCACCTACGATTATCTCACCGACGTGACGCCGGTGCGGGAAAGCGATATGTCGGCCTGGGTGACGATTATTGAAGGCTGCGATTACTTTTGCACCTATTGCGTGGTACCTTATACGCGCGGACGGCAGATCAGCCGCGCACCGGAATCGATCATCCGGGAAGTTTTCCGGCTGGCCGAGCATGGATTCAAGGAAATTACCCTGCTGGGGCAGACCGTGGACTCTTACGGGAAGGACTTCGAGGACCGGCAATACGATCTGGCTGATCTCATGCATGAACTGAGCGAAATCAACGGCATCGAGCGGATTCGGTTTATGACCTCCCATCCGCTGGATCTCAACGATCGCATCATCGAGGCCGTGGCCACGCTGCCGAAAGTCATGGAATACATCCACATCCCCATGCAGGCGGGCGATGACGAGATTCTCACCCGCATGAAACGAGGTTACACCTCGCGGCAATATTATGATCTGGTGGCTAAAATCTACGATCGCATCCCCGGCGTGGCGGTCACCGGCGATTACATCGTGGGTTTTCCGGGCGAAACCGACGAACAATTCCGGAATACGGTGGAATCGGTAGCCCTGTCCGATATCCATGCGGCCAACACTGCGGCTTATTCGCCCCGCAAGCAGACGCCAGCAGCCATCTGGGAGCAGCGTGGCGAAGAAGTGCCGGATGACATCAAGCAGGAGCGCCTGCAAATTCTCAACGAGGCCATCCGTGTGCAAGCCCTGAAAAAAAACCTGGCCTACCAAAACCAGGTGGTGGAAGTGCTGGTGGAAGGTAAATCCAAGCGCAACCCGGCCCGTCTGACCGGACGCACCCGCAGCAACAAGGTGGTCAATTTCGATACAGCTTTCAGCGAGGATGCGCTGGCCGGGCAATTGGTCCAGGTGCGGATTCATGAATCACTGCCTTTTTCGCTGACCGGCGAAATGGTGGAAACGCCTGTTCTCGCAGGTCTGATCTGAAAATGAGGTAAAAATGAAGGCTTATCTGGCGCTGGGCAGCAATCTGGGCGATCGGGCCGCCAATATTCGCGAGGCTGTTGAGTTGCTGAACGCCGAACCTGGCATTCGGGTGGCCGAGATGTCCTGTTTGTATGAGACCGAGCCGGTGGCCATGGCGGATGCGCAGGCGGCTTGGTTCCTGAACGCGGCCTTGTCGGTTGGAACGGACCTGGAACCACACGAACTGCTCTCGGTCTGTCTCGCCATCGAGCGGGGCTTGGGTCGGGAGCGACTGGGGGCATCGGCGCCACAGGGTTATCAGTCCCGAGTGCTGGATATCGATATTTTATTTTACGGAAACCTGATTATCCGGGAGGAGCGCTTGTCGATCCCCCATCCCCGCCTGCATGAGCGGGCCTTTATGCTGGTGCCCATGCTGGAACTGGCCCCGGACCTGCTGCATCCCGTTCATCAGAAGACTTTGCAGGAGCTGCACCTGGCGTTGGGGACACCCGAAGAGGTTTTCCTGTTCGATGTCCTGGGTACCAAAACAGATGCCGCTTCTGTCAGCCCATAGGGCTGCGTTTTGAACATGTGAGCTCCCTTTGAGAAGACCCATGGGAGAAGGGGATATCAAATCCGACGGACGGGGCGTTGAAAGGCAAATTCTCTTTATTAATTGTTTTTATTATTATAAGGTCTAGAAAGCGCATTATTCCTGTTCCCGGTGAACAGAAAGTCTATTCCTGTGTTTGGTTCCTGTGACATCCTTCGCAATGAGTCGGCGGTACGTCATGTTTGCGGGCTTTATGCCTGAGCCGTTTGCCTCTAAACAAGTGTTACAGGGCGGATACCGGAGGGTGAGCAACTGTGAGAGAGCAAATAGAGCAGCACTTCGTGCGGAAGAGAGGTCCCTGCTATGGTCAGCAGCATTGGAGCCAACAAAACGGCGACACCGCCAACCAACCCGACAGCAGCCAGCAAATCTTCTGATGCCCAGAAGAACCCGGCTCCGCAAACTCAACAGGCTCAGAGTACGCCTCAGAAGCAGCCAGCCTTGGATACCTTTAAATCCGGCAACTTCAATTGCCAATCCAACCGGGCCAATCAGGATGCGACTAAGCCCCCTGCGCCTCAGGCAGGCGGGACGGCTTCCGATGTGAGTCCCTATGGTCAAGGGAATGCCGGTGCTGCCGGAAACGCAGGCAATGCCCAGGATAACCATGGGGCTCAGGTTTCGGATGTGGCTAAAAATAATGCCGGGAATTCCCAGGATAACCATGGAGCCAGGGTCTCAGACGTGGCTAAAAGTAATACTGGCAACGCGGACAATACCGGTTACGGAGGAGTTGCCGGAAACGCAGGCAAAGAGGCAGCCCTTGACGCAGCAAACGCAGCCAGAGAAACAGCCACCGAGGCCGCAAATGCAGGCAGAGAGAAAGCCCTTGATGCAGCAAACGCTGCCAGGGAAACAGCCACTGAGGCCGCAAATGCAGGCAGAGAGAAAGCCCTTGATGCAGCAAATGCTGCCAGGGAAAAAGCCACTGAGGCCGCAAATGCAGGCAACGCCGGAAATGTGGATGATGCCAAGGATAACCACGGGGCCAAGGTCTCAGACGTAGCGAAGAATAACCCTGGTGGGGCCAATCAGGATGCCAGCGATCCGACCCCGTCCGGAAATGGTTATGGTCAAATTGGGGGAAATGCCAGCCAGAACGTTGGCGGTGCGGGGCAAGCTGCCGGACAACCTGCAGTGGGTTCGGCCAATAACGTGCAGAGTACCCCGGATGTCAACCGTAACATAGATTTTACCCAGCTTTCCAAAGAAGATCGCAGCCAAGCGGGCCTGAGCAATGAAGACCGTGCCATTGACCACCTGTGGGGCCGCCAGGTCATCTCGCGCGGCTTCCAGGACGGCGGCATCTATTTAAACGTGTTGCAGAATCCTGAGAAGTTCACCCCTGCTGAAGTAGCCCTGGTCAATCAATTGTCGGCCAAGGAGCAGCAGCAATATGGGGGCATCAACGGCAAGGAACTGGATAGGGCATTTTTTGACCTGATGCAGCGGATCAGCCCCGATGCCGATCCGAACAAAATTCAGCAATACTTGAATGCACCGGCGCGTTTTGCCCAGGGCCCGGTGAATATTACCAGCAATGTTGATGATTTGCAGAAGCAGACCGGATTGACGGATTTCCAGCAGGCCGCTTTACGCTTGTGGGGCCATGAACCGCTGTTTAACGGCGGGAAGGTCGATGGATCGATTCTGGCTTACACCATTGGCAATGAAAACGCCTTGGACAGCAACACCAAAGGCGGTGCGGGCGCCAGTGTCGACGGTATTGCCCGTGGCCTCTTGGAGGGCGACCTGGCCTCGGATGGCGTCCGGAACGGCGATACGCTGAAAAGCGCATTCGGCAAGACCCTGGATAGCATTTATCTGGGCGCGGAAGTTCCCACGCTGAACGGGGTGCAGCAGGAAGCTCTGCAAACCGCGCAAGCCAACGGGCGCACCTCGGAGCAGATTACCCAGGATAGCCAGCAGGGCATGGTCCAGGCGCTGGCCGATGCCGCCAAAATGGTCAAGGATCACCCCATTGTCTCGACAATGGCCGTCGGCGGTATCGCGGCAGCTACAGCGGTTTGCCCCTTCCTGGGAGCCATGGGTGCAGGCGCCGCAGGAATTATGGCCGGCCAACAAATGATGAACCGTGGAGCCGCCTAACACAGAAGTTCTTAGCAAATTCCCTATTTTCCCCCTTGTTTTCCAGCCCCTTGAATAGGGATAAGCTCCAAAAATGGAGTGCCCAAAGCCTCTCTGTATCAGGGGGGTTTTGGAGTTTCAGCGCAAGAAGGACGGCAGCAGCCGGCTCAAAACGTCGAAAAGCGCTCCAGAGAGATATGGGGACCCGGGCCAGGCGTCGAGTTAAATCCCACCTCAACAAGGGGGAACCAGGGGGATTTTTATCGATGCCAGGGAGTGACCGCCGGTGCCCACAACGTTTTTAGTCGTCTGTCTAATTTACTTATTCTGGTTGAGCTTTCAAACTAAAGTCAGGAACTCATGAGGCTCTCTGATGGAGTATACAAGCATATTCGACGCCATCCCCCGGGAAGCAGCCCTGCACACCGTATTGCAGACGATCACAATTTACTGGCTTTTGCTATTTGGGTTAAGAATTGTTGGCCGCAGGGTTTTCGGAGAAATGGGACCTCAAGACCTAATCATACTGCTACTCATTGCTGAATCCTGTGATCTGGGCCTGGCGAATGAAAAAGCAGGCTATTGGGGAACGATCGCCAGTGTGCTGACCATACTGGTCATGGGCGGCATCATTGAGCGGGTTCCTTTCATTCGGAAATGGCTGGATGGCCCCACTGTGGTGCTATGCAAGGACGGGCAACCCGACCGGAAGCAGATGCGAAAATGTCTGGTAGATGAGGATGATTTGGAAAAGGTCGCGAGAGAATACGGCATGGAATCCTACCGGGATTTCAACATCATCGTCCTGGAAGGGGATGGAAGTCTGACGGGCATCGTAAAACCTGAGTTCAGAAGGCTCCAAAAACAGGAAGCACCAGGGATGGTCAGTTAAAAAGGCCAACAGCCTTGGGTTGGAATAGCAACTGCCCGGCATTTAACAAGCTCAGCCACTATCTCATCAACCATTCCCGATTTAAAACCCTTCAGGCTCTGATCTGTCCCGCAGGAGCAAACTTTCCTGGCACAATCTAGAACGAACGGTAACGCTCCTGGGCGACCTGCGGACCTTCCCTGAAACTGGTTTCCACAATGTCGAATATGATATTTATCTCGGGCGTCCCGCCCTGCTCCTGGCAATGCGTTTCGTATTGTTTCACGATGCGGACGGGAATATAGAGTTCTTGTGCAATGATCGCCTTGTTGTCATCGCTCAATGAATAGAGCTTGTTGAATGCCTTGTGCATCACCGGTTGGCGATCATACCAGCGCCGCCCGCGCTTGGATTTATAGATGCCGATGATTTTTTCCCATTCGAGTTCTTGGAAAAAAACCCGCCCTTTGGCCCGGACGATTTCATCAGAGAAAAGCGCGAGCAGAAAGGCAAACAGGGTTTGGCTTTCCTCGCTGAGCATTTCCAGGGACAATACCAACTCGCTAAGCTGGACGTCCATATCATACCAGCGATGAATGCGGCTTGCGCGCGCAGGGTCTTGCCCGCTCATATCATCCATTGTTTCGTCTTTCGTCACCGGTCCCCAAAACTTTCAACGCATTTAAACTCTATTATACCTGCCTGCCATGCATTCTTTGCCAAAGGCCACCCAGCAGACATAGAATCTTGCGCTCTATGCGGATTGTAGTGCCCCTGCCGGGGCGTCAAGACACTTGGAGACCCTGAACCGGACGCGTGTACCGCCCCAGAAACAAAGACGCAGCCCCACGAGTGGACTGCGTCTTTGTTGAATTGAATTCGGCTTGGCCGCTAGTAGCCACCACCTCCCGCAGGAGCGGCAGCCTTGTTGGCCTGCCCGGCATTATCTTTGGCAGCCGCCGCAACTTGGGCCCCACCAGGCTTATCTTTGGCCACTTCCGAGACCTTGGCCCCGTGGTTATCCTTGGCGTTGCCTGCATTCCCGGCGTTACCGGCGTTGCCTGCATTTCCTGCATTTCCTGCATTACCAGCGTTACCGGCATTGCCTGCATTTCCGGCATTACCAGCGTTGCCCGCATTTCCGGCATTGCCTGCCTTATCTTTACCTTTTTCGGCGTTACCGGCATTACCCGCGTTGCCTGCATTCCCGGCATTGCCCGCGTTCCCGGCATTGCCCGCGTTCCCGGCATTACCAGCGTTGCCAGCATTCCCGGCATTACCGGCGTTGCCTGCATTGCCCGCGTTACCTGCATCACCGGCGTTGCCAGCGTTACCGGCATTGCCCGCATTGCCTGCATCACCGGCGTTACCGGCGTTGCCCGCATTTCCGGCCGCACCTGCATTCCCCCCGGCACCCAACTGGGTGAGGAGTTGCTTCAAGGTGCCCACCATCGGGTTATCCGGACCCAACATCTGGGTCAGCATCTCGATTACCGTCTGGAGGAGCGCTTGAATATCACCAGGCACTCCAGCGGCTGCAGCACCTTCCGCTGCGCCCGCTTCACCGGCATTGCCTGCGTTACCCGCTTCTCCGGCATTACCCGCGTTTCCGGCGTTACCGGCCTCTCCGGCATCCCCGGCATTGCCCGCGTTACCGGCATTACCTGCATTACCCGCATTTCCGGCGTTGCCTGCATTCCCGGCATTACCAGCGTTGCCCGCGTTTCCGGCTTTCTTGGCACCGCCGCCATTGCCGCCGCCGCCGCCCTCGATGTTGGAGGCCAAATCGCCGCCCAGGACAGCCTGGATGGCGCGATTGTACTTGCCATCGTCTTTCACACTATCCTTGTCGGAATTGTTAAAGATCTGGTCCAACGTCAACGTGCCGCGATTGACTGCCTCGTAGGCCGCATGCAGGGTTTCAACGTCGGTATCACCAACGCCGCCCTTGACGAGATCCTGGTTGCCGGTCTTGCCCAACAAATCCTTAATCCGGCCATTATCGTAGTTGCCACCGGCATTCTTGTAGCGCGAAGCAACCAACGCAAAGGTGGAAGCCGATTTTCCGCTGGGATCATTGCCGTTCAGGTTGCCATACAGCTTGTCCAGGAATGGCTTAGCTTCAGCTGCGCTGCCAAGACGTTTCCCGGCTACAAACTCTGCCGCGTATCCTTCAACGACACCACCGCGCCGAATGCCAACATCGTTTGTACCGGCAATCTCCGCGTTTTTGTTCTGGTTGACGTTCCCATTCTTGTCGACGGCCTTGAAATAACCGTCCAGCACTCTGGGAGCTGATTGCTGACCTTTGCTGGCAACACCGCTGGGCGCCGCAGCACCTCCCGCGTTTCCTGCGCCTCCTGCACCGCCGGTGCCTCCGCCGTAGGCGACATTACCGGCATTGCCTGCGTTACCAGCGTTGCCCGCATTCCCGGCATTACCCGCGTTGCCAGCAGGCTTAGCAGCCGTATCTTGGGCTTTTTGCGTGGACGTTCCTGCGCCACCACTCGGTTTACTGCTCGTATCCTTTTGGGTCTGGGGTTTCTGAGTGGCTGCTGTTGTACCGCCACCGTATCCGGAATTCACTGCGGGCATAGACTGCTCTCCTCTCACTAATAAATTTGCAATCGCACTCTCGTTTTGGGATCTCGGTACGCGCTCCGAATAACCGCAAGATCCCCGGCTGGGTCAAATTCTGAACTCATGAATAAAACTGCTAATACAATAAAAACAATTTGTAAATACGAATTGCCTCCCCTCCCCCACCTCTCCGCACTTCTTTCAGCCTGCCAATTCGATAATGGTTTTTCCGTCTCCGCCTTGCGTGGCCTGGGCAGGATAGAAACGTTTCACGTAGCCCGAATGTCCCAGATACTGCCGGATTTCCTTTTTTAAAATACCGGTGCCCATGCCATGAATAATGGCCACCGCGCTATATCCGGCCATGATGGCATCATCCAGGAATTTTTCCACGTTTTGCAACGCCTCGTCCGTCCGTTGGCCTCGCACATCGCAGGAAAGCGTCGGATCGAGCGGTTCATCCAGCACCGAATCCCCGGCATGGGTTGCCGGGATAGGGCGGTGCCGATCCAGCGATTTCGAACCAGGGGCCTTCTTGGCCCGCTGGCGGGGTTCGTAGGGTCTTTGCAAGTCCGCAACCGGAACGGTCAAGCGCATAATGCCCGCCTGTAGGGTGACCTCATTGGAAGCCGGTTGCAAGGCGATGACCTCCCCGGTGATTTCCAGTTGACGGCTGAACACTTTATCGCCGGGCTTCAGGTCCTGAATGGTGAGATGAACAGCCGGGGCAATCTGTTCCCGCGTATCACCAAAGATTTGGTCCGCCTTGCGACCGGCATCTCTCAGCTTCCGGCCCACCTGATCCAGGTTCTGCCCGTCTCCCTGCTGCAGTTCCTTGCGCAGGGTTTTCACCTGGTTCTCCAGGTCATGAATCCGGCCTTTCAAACCCAGCTGGAATTGCTTGAGGGCTTGGCGCTTCTCGGTTTCCAGGCGCTGCTTTTCCAGCTCCACCTTCTCGTAGGATTCCTCCGCCGCAATGCGAAAGGCCCGCGCTTTTTGCAGTTCCTCTTCCACTTGCCGGTTTTTCTGCTCCAGCTCTTGCAGCAGGTCGGCCGATTCCCGCGCCGGGGCGCTGAGTGAAGCCTTGGCCCGGAGGATCACGCTTTCTTTCAGGCCCAGCTTATGGGCAATGGTAATGGCGTTGCTCGCACCCGGCACGCCCAACATCAGGCGGTAGGTCGGGCTCAGCGTCTCGGCGTCGAATTCCACGCTGGCGTTCATGAAGCCCTGATGCTGGTGGGCATCCAGTTTCAGTTCTCCCAGGTGGGTGGTGACCACCGTCATGGCGCCCTTCCGGTACAACTCATCCAGAATCGCCCGTGCCAGCGCGGCGCCCTCGGCGGGATCGGTTCCGGCGGCAATTTCATCAATCAGCACCAATCCTCTGGAAAGATCCGTTTCATCAGCAATAAAGCTTTTCAGCCGTTCGATATGCCCCGAAAAAGTCGACAGGCTTTGCGCGATGCTCTGCTGGTCTCCAATATCCGCCAATACCGGCTGGAAAGCCGACATACGGGCATCTTCCGCCACCGGCAGGTGCAGACCCGCCTGCAACATCATGGCAAACAGCCCCAGGGTTTTCAGCAGCACGGTCTTGCCGCCGGTGTTAGGGCCGGTAATCACCAGGGTGCGGGTGCCGTCCAGCCCAATTCGGATATCATTCGCCACCACCGGCTTCGGATTCGCCGAGAGGCGATTATTCAGCACCAGCAACGGGTGCCTGGCCCGCCGGACGTCGATGACCTGCTCGTCGTCACACAGCACCACCGGGAAGGCATCCATTTGCCGACTGAGCCGGGTGGCAGCCAGGCGACGATCCAACCTGCCCAGCGCCGAAATGAGAACTTCGAGAGGTTCCCAGTGTTCTTGCAGGTACAACGACAACTCTTTCAGGATGCGCTCAATCTCTTTCGCCAGTTCCGCATGCAGGCTCTGCATCTCGTTATTGATGGTCACCAGGCCCTGAGGCTCCACGAATACCGTGGACCCGCTGGCAGACGCCCCATGAATCACGCCGGGCAGCTTGCTTTTGTATTCCACCTTCACCGGTAAAACCGAACGGCCTTCCCGCTCGGTGACGGTCGTACTCTGCAGGGCCGAGGCGTAATCCGGGTGGGTCAGGTAATTCTGGATTTTCTGTTGCAGGGCATGCTTCTGATGGCGAAGTTTCTGGCGCAGGTTGGCAAGCTGCGGGCTGGCGGAATCCTTGATCTCCCCGTCCGGCTCGATGAATTTCGACAAGTAATCCAGCACCCCCGCCGGGATGGCCTCCTCATCCAGCAGACTGGTCAGCATCTCAAGTTGAGGCTCGCTTTTCAGGTTGCGGGAGAAATGACGAATCAATCGCCCGCCCTGGTTCAGCACCCGCATCACACCCCGGATATCGTTCAGGTTCAGAAATCCGCCCTTGGCCAGCCGCTTGATGACCGGGCCGATATCCGGCAGGCCGGTCTCGCTGATGACGTCGCCGTAACGCAGCAGCAGAATTTTCAGCCCTTCCACCTCGTCCTGGTGGGTACGCATGGCGCTGGTGTCCGCCAGAAACGGTGCGTCCCGCCAGGCCTGCACACCGTAAGGGGTCAGGCATTCGTTCAACAGGTGCTCAAACAGCACCGGCCATTCCAGTAATTCAAGCGAATCCCGCATGGTTTTTAATCTCGTCGATCACGGTTTGGGGACTTAATTCCTGCATGCATTGAAAACCAAAACGGCAAGGCTTGTCCAGATTGCAGGGGCGGCAGACGACCGGGTTACTCAGGATTGTAGCATCGACCGGCGCCCATTTTCGCTCGTCCATCGGACCGAACAGGACCACCACCGGTACTCCGACCGCCGAAGCCATGTGCAAGGTGCCGGAATCCACCCCCACCACCAGCGCCATCCGCTTCAAAAAGGCCATGCTCTCCAGCAGGTTCAATTCTCCGCAATGAATATGCCAGCGCTCGCGCAACGACTCCGGCAACTGGCCTCGCAATGCTTCGTATTGCGGCGTGTCGGAAACGGCTCCCAAACAATGCACGTGACAATCCGGACGGGACAGCAGCCACTCGGCGAGGGTGCGGGCATGGGCTTCGGGCCACTGCTTGGCCCGGTTGGAACTGGAAAGATGCAGAACGACATGCCGGGCTGTCGGCTCCTCGGAGAGCAGCCGGGCCGCCTTCTCTGTCTCGGCGGGCTGCCACCAGCTTTCCAGATGACGATCCCGCACCGGTACCCCGGTCGCCTGCAAGACCTCCAGAAAGCTGTCCACCTCGTGAACGCCTTTTTGGTAAGGCACACGCCGGGTCAACAGAAAGCCGCGACCCTCGGTATCAAAGCCGACACGCTCCGGAATCCCTGCCAATACGGCCAGCGCGGCGGAGGAAAATGAGCGCTTCAGCACGAAAGCCGTATCGTAACGCCGCTGGCGCAGCAACCGGGCATAAGACCAGAAGGAACGGGGCTTGCCGTCACCGCTCTCGTAGCGATGCTTGCGGGTGGTATCGAACATGATGAGTTCATCGATGTACGGGCAATCCCGCAGCACTTCCCCGGAGGTGGGCGCCACCAGCATGTCGATTTGCGCGTCCGGGTAGGCGGCCCGCAGGTTGCGCAAGAAGGGCACGGTCAGCAGGGTATCGCCAATGAAGCGATACCGCATCACCAGAATACGCCGTCGCGGCTTAATGGCGGGGGCCGGAGACTGGACATGGCTGTCTCCCACCCGCGTATAGCCGGGCATTTGCGTCAGGAATTCGTCATGGAACCACCGCCCGTCCAGCGAGGGAGTTACTTGCAGGATATAGGTGCTTTCCTGCCATTCCTTCGGAATCAGGTGACCGGCTTTCACCAGGTCTTTCTCGGTAGTAATGAGCAGTGGTTGCGCTTGTTGATGCCGTTTCAGCTCGGCGAAAACCCGTGCCAGTTCCACCGTCGTATAAACCTGGTGATCGGTGAACCGAATGTGCGCCAGAACCGTCAGGCCGGAGGCGTTCAAGTCCTGCTCAAATTGTTCGGGGCGGGCAATGCCCGAGAAAGCCACCACCGCCCGATCATGAAAAGCATCCAAAATTTCGGTCCGGCGGTTGTTCATCTGTCGCAGACCGATGGGTTGAAAAGCCACCGGCACCACTTGCGCGGGCAACTTGCCCGACTGGGCCCCAAACCGTTGCACCCAGCCTTCCACGGTTTTCAGGGTCTCTGAGGTCACCTGCTTGGTGATAAACACCAGGTTCGCGCGTTTCAATGCCGAAAGCGGCTCTCGCAGCGGACCGGCGGGCAGGAGTTGCCCGTTGCCCAACAAGCGCTGCCCGTCAATCAACAGAATGTTGATATCCCGCCGCAGCCGCAGATACTGGAACCCATCGTCCAGAATCACGGTGTCGGGGTGATACTCCTGGATGGCCTGATTCAGGGTCTGGACACGATCCCGTCCCACCACCACCACGGCTTCCGGAACCTCCTGCTGGATGAGGTAGGCCTCGTCCCCATGCCTCGGATCGGTTGCGCGGCCATACGCCAGGGGCTCTGGGGCGCCGTACCCACGGGAAAGCACCACCACCCTTTTGCCGCTCCGAATCAGCCCTCGGGCCAACTCAATCACGATGGGGGTTTTGCCGGTGCCGCCCGTGGTGAGGTTGCCTATGCTAATCACCGGCACCGGGGAACCGTGCTGTTTCAGCCAGCCCCACCGGTAGGCCAGCAAGCGGCACTGGACGCCCAGCCGGTAGAAAAACGCCAAAGGCAGCAACGGCCAGAGCCATGGCGACAAAACGCCATCCGCCGCATAATGCAGGTTGGCAATTTGGTCTCGTAGCTGCATGCGTGAGGTCATTCCGGGCAATCATGATTTAAAATGGGGCTATGGGCCATCATTATCGTTTATTAGCAGACACAAAACAACACTACCGGGAGATTTTCCAGCGCGCCAAAAGCAGTCTGGAAGCTCATTTGTCGGCCATCCGGCAGGAATATGCCTGCCCAACCTGCGACCTGAAATCAGCCGATGAAGAGGGCGACGGTGCCATCGCCCCCTGGCTGGGGAAATTGCATCCGGGCTGCGGTTACCGGCCATGGCAGGAACGGGCGCTGGCGGTGATTGAGCAGGAGGCGGGCCGGGACATCCTGCTGAAGCTGCAACAGATTGAAGCCTACAAAAATACCTTCAACTGTCATATGTGCGGCATGTGCTGCCGAATGGCCAGCTCCGAGCATTCTTACGAGGAATTGCGGGCCCGTGCCGAGGCCGGGGATGAGTTTGCCCGGCAGTTTACCGGCATCTTTCTGCCTTACGAATCCCGCGAGGCGGCCCGGCGGAAAGCCCCGGATGTGGTTTCTGCGGTTTTGGCGGAAGCAGGCGAGGAAACGGGCGACGCGGAGCGGGTGTATTTCTATCATTGCCCCTACATCGGCGAGGATAACCGTTGTTCCATCTACGGCACGGAGAAGCGCCCGGCCATCTGCGCCAGCTACCCAGAAACTCCGCTGTCCTTTGTGTATGAAAAATGTGCCTGGCGGCCCTGGAAGGACGAAACCCACACCGATACCCTGGCCGCCCACGCCATGCTGGCCCTTTGCACCCACTGGGCGGAAACGCTCCATGAGGCATTGGTCTGAACTATGTGAGGGACTAGGCTTCTACCTAGGTTGAGCGGACGGCGCTAGAGAACTGGATGCAGCGTTGGCGGGAGGCGGTGCTTGAAGCTGACCGGCGGAACCAGTAGTCCCTTTGGTCTTAGATTTTGCATGCTCATCCTTTTTAGTCTTAATTTCACCCAAAAGTCTTGTTTCTTCATTTTCCAGGGAAGAAATCGTCTGATCGAGATTTGATTCAATGCTCATTCCTGCCAGGATCGGTGGTGGATAGTTCTTCACAATTACACTTAACTCCCTATTTTCACGCTCGTCTAACGCATTTAATTCGGCTGTTAGGCGGTTGAACTCTTTATTACTGTTCTCAAATTCTTTGGGGGTTCTCCAGCCAATGTCATTAATGATGTGTTGGTACACTTCCAGCAATTTTAATGTGCTGTACATATTTAAGTAATGGTATGTCCTGTATCGGGGTGGTGGTTGCAAATCTTTTAATTTGTTATAGAAAGCCAAGGCTTGATCATAGATGTGGCTCAATTCGGACGCGAAAGTTTGTGTTGCTTCAATACCCTGAACACTAACCAACGTCTTTAAATCCAGATATCGAGAATAGCTCCTTAGGTATTCTAGATAGTTCTGTTGTTTTTTCTTCTCCCAAAACAAAACCAGGTTAAGGTAGTCGTGTTCATCATTAGTCAATTCCAGGTAAGCGGGCGGCTTTTTTGCAGCAACGCCCATTTTGGCAATCAGGTTTCGCAAGGACAGCGCCGACTCCACGGAGCCCGGATCGGCCTTGTAGGCCTTCTGGTAAAAATCCAGCGCCAAGGCTTCCTTGCCCATTTCCAGCGCCACATGTCCCAGCAGCGTCAACACCTCGGCATCGTTGGGATTTAGCAGCCGGGCGGTTTTCAAGGTCGCCTCAGCGGCACTGTAATCGCCCTGGTAATACTGGGCCTTCCCGCAAAGCAGATAGGCTTGGGCGCTCAACGGGTTTTCAGCAATGACCGCTTCCGCCAGCGGCTGGGCTTCGGTCGCCTTGGCATGTGTCAGCAGCAATTTGGCCAGTTGCAGCTCCAGCGCCTGCTTGCCCCAAGGGTCCCGAACCCGATTCAAGCCCTGTTTCAGAGCATCTTCGGCTTGTTTGCGATAAACAGGCAGACTTTTGGAAGGCTTGCCAGCGGCCTGGGCGGTTTCAGCCTGCTCTGCCAATCGGTGGTAGGCGGTGGAGAGCGTGAGATAGCCGTCCCGGTTTCCTGGCTCCATGCTGATTGCCCGTTGGAGCGTGCGGATGGCCTGGGGATATTGGCGAGTCCGGATCTGGTGTTGTCCCAGCAAGCGGGCAGCAAGCGGATTGCCTGCCGACAGCGAGCCGATTCGTCCCTTCGAAGCTTCCAGCGCCTCCCAATCCGAGTTACGCAAATGGGCCAGAAAAAGATGGACCTGAGCATCGGTGGCGGTCGGCTGCAAACGCGTCGCGTTCGAGAAGGCCTTGATGGCTTCGTCCAGCCGATTTTGCCGAAGCAGCCCTTTGCCGGTCTCCAGCCAGCCGGATACGCTGCTTTTGTTCCCGGCCAGCATGGCCGCGCCGGATGCCAGTTTCAGCTTGCCTTCAATCTCCTCCTGCCAGGGTTTAGATTGTGCAAAAGACTGGCCTTTGAGAGTTTCATAGGCTTTTCGGTATGCTTTAGCGGCCAGCACGTAGCGATTTTGTGCCATGAGCGCATCACCCAGGCTGTCGGCGTTGCGGTAATCATTCGGTGCCAGCGTCACAGCATGGCTTAAGGCGCTGATAGCTTCCGAACCGTTGGTGACTTCACCCAAATGGCGATAGGCCGGTGCAAAATCCGGCGCTTCCCGGGTCAGCTCCTGAAAGACTGCGGCGGCACCCATAGGATTCCGATTGTCGATTTGCAGGCTGATACCATGCATGAACGTTTGGTTTTGCGATTCACTCAGGGTTTTAGCCGGAAAATAACCACTGATATAGCTCTCTACCATGGGTGAAAGACTGCCGTCAGTTTGCATGGCCGATTTGAAAGCTTCTCTCGCCAGCGGGTACATCTCGATGGAGGCTAGCCGCTCGCCCATCCGGTAGTATTCCAGCGGTTGACGCAATTTGCCTATGGCCTTCCGGAAGGCCGATACGGCTTGGCTATACTGGGCCGGATCCTCAGCTCGGGTCAGCCGCTCCACGCCATAGGTGAACAGACCTTCCGCGGTATCCTGTGACAGCGAGATCGGCGGGGCTTCCACCCGATAGCGCTTGATGGCTTTCCGCGAGAGGGACTTGATGTCGATTTCATCCAGATCCAGCTTAGGAATCTCCACCGTCAGGCTGCCGGGCTGTTTGCTCACGCTTAACACGCTTTGTGCCAGGGCCATGGCCTTCAGCACGTCAATCTTGATTTTGCCCATCAAGCCAACCACGCGCTCCGTCAGGCCCATGAGATCATTCACGTCGGTCAGCGGGCTGTCGGCCACCTTAATATGGGTGGCATCGGGCAGAGCTTCCGGGTTGGTGGCATCCAGCGGAACCCACTCGCCGTGCTCCATGTTGCCAATGTAGACTTCGGTCCACATGTGGTAGACAAAGCGCCCCAATGCCTCGTTACCCTGGGGCAGATAGATTAATCCCACCGCCACACGGGAGGGAATGCCCAGCGATCGGGCGAGCGCGGCCAGCAGCACCGCGTGTTCTGTGCAATCGCCTTGGCGGCGCTGCATGGTCTCTTTTGCGGAGGCAAAGCCCAGGCTGAGGTCCTTTTGATCGATGTTTTTGTAGACCCACTGCTGGAGCATGCGCGCCGCAAAGTAGGCGCGCTTCTCGGTGCCGATGATTTCCTCGGCGGTGCGTTCGATGGTCGCGTCTGTCACCTGCATGTACGGGGTTGCTTGCAGGTAGTTCTTATCAAACTGAATGGGAAACAGCACCGAAGAATCCGCGGGTTCCCGCTGGAAAACTTTCAGGAATAGCACATCACCCTGATCTGCTTGATCTGTCTGATCCGACCGTTCCAACGGTGTGGAGCCGGGATCAATCACTCTCTGGCGATCACCGACCGGGATGGCCTGCCGCCAATTGATGCTCTGCCCGGTCAGCGGCGCAATACGATACAGCGCCTCGGTCGTCATTCTGGATTGGGGAATGAGATTACTGATAACCGCGGAATTGGACACCAGATCCACGGTGGACTGCCCGCCTTGGTTTAGACGCCGGACCTCCTGGCGGGAGGCATAGACCATTTCCATGTCGCTGCCCACTGAATGTGCTTTGTAGAGCTTGCCTTTCACGTCGCGCCACTCGTAAACCGTGCTGTCCCGGTTGACAGGATTGCGCACCTCGAACTTCCGCAGCGGTTTTTTTCCGGACAGGGACAGCGTCTCTTGGCCGATGAGCGTGACTTCCGTGTTGACGATCTCAGGCCGAACTCCCAGGCTTAGAGTCTGAAAACAAAAACGACTGCCGGGTTTGTCGCTGAAGTGTTGCTGGTACATCTTGTCAATGCCGGGTCCACCGGGAAACATGAACTGATTTTCCACCACCGGTGCTTTGCCCGCATAGGCCTCGCTGTCCCGAAACATCCGCAGGTCCAGGGTGTCGCCTTCAAGCTTGCCTTCAGCCTGCAACAGGCGCTGCTCGCCCAGATCGTATCGGTAGCTGAACTGCAAGGGCCTGCCGCCCTCCGGGGCTTCCACGAAACGGCTGAGCGTGTTCATCTCGAACGGGCTGCCCGCGCGGCTGAAGTAATTGACATTGCTGACCTCGGTCACGTGGACCGGCCGCCCCCCTTGTTCTTGGCGGGATCGCTTGATTTCGATGCTGCCAATCGCCTTGCCGCCGGCTTTCAGCGTGTACCAGTCAGTCGCAGACTGCGCCAAAAGCCCATTCCCCGAGGCAATCCAAAGAAGGCCCGGAATGAGACTGAGGGCGATTTGAGCCCAGCTTCTGAAACGTTTGCACTTCATTGCAATGGCGGCTGTCCGGCTGAGGAATATTCACCTTCAGCATAAGTTCACCCGCCTGTTTGGAAATCATACCAACAGAGGAATTTATCTGGGCCGACGGTGGCGGCGCGCAGAAAGACCGAGGCTGGAGTCGATAGTTTCCATTCTGAAGAACAGCTTTTTCAGAGGCCACATGAAGATATCCCGGTCACGGTGCCGTCGCCGTGCAATTCGTGCCACTGTCCGTTCCCTTGCCCACTGCACAAATCCCGGCAGAATCCTGGTCGGTGATAGTGGAGAAGGACAAGTCTGCCAATGATGTCTGGGTGTTGATGCCAAGCGAGGCATCTCGCTCGCCCAAGGTGCTAATAACGTTTTCACTAAAGTTGCTGATACTGCCTTGATTCCAATACATCCCATAAACGGCAGATTCCACGCCATTTGCGATGTTGGCAATCTGATTCACCAGCACGGAAACCGTCTGCTGAGCCACCGGATCATTTAAGGTTCCCTGGCTGACAGCCTGGTCGTAAAGTGCCCTGAAGTTAACCGCCAGCTCTTCATCCCCACCCCATCCCGGATGATATCCAATCAAAACACTCAGATCCCACGGGTTCGAATAGTCGAGCCCTTGGTATGTAAAACTCGTCTGATTAAAGACGCTGGCATCCCCGTTTGCATCGGCCAAGGCACCTTCTAGCAGCTTTTCGACATTGGCCATTTCATGCCCCTGGTTGGAAAGTTGAAGCAGGATATCGGCCTGGGCGGGCGTCAGATTGGCCGTGGCCTGAAGTTGCTGGATAACGCTATCCATATTGGCCAGCAGCAGCTCGGTGGTGCCATTGGCCCCATTGGTTTGAATGGAATTCGTCAGATCCGCCGGGTAATTGGACAGCTGAACCTGCTGCCCGCTGCTCAGGGTGATCGATAGCGATTGCGTCCCGGCGACGGGTGGCGAAGGCGCGGCGGCGATCGTCTGGGTGCCGCTGGCATTGACGGTGCCTGCCGAAGAAGAGAGCATATTCCCGAAAATGTCGTTCAGGTTTTGGCCCAGCAGCAACATCCCTCCCACCGCCACCAGAACCAGCACACCCGCAATCAGGCTATATTCCGTCAGGCCTTGCCCGGAATGCTGTTGTTGCACCTTTCCAATCATCTCGAGTTTCCTCTTGGATGGTTCTGTTTTTTCTATCGACCCCCACCCCAATTTCCTGAAGACCGGTGCGATACCATATGTAGTTTTATTACAATCGACCATTCACTAACTTCAGGCCTAGGTCATACACTGACACCTGAAACGGAAGAATCCACACTAAGCTTAATCACCCGGGTGGCTACGAATTTGAAACGGACATTCCGTTGTGCAATCCGCCAGAATCAGGTAGCTGCTCACCGATTGCATGCTGCCGCCATCAGCCAGCACCCACCGTGGTGGTCGCGCCGGGAATTATGGCCACAATACCAGAGAATGCGCGCGAAATTGGCGCAGGATGTCTGAATATCATTGAACGCCGCTGCGGAATAAGTTCGCCCGCCGTTTTGGAAATCCACCCAACAGAGGAATTTGCCGAGCCCTCACCTTTGATTCTGGGGAATGGAGGACCCGGCACAACCCCTACCGAAATCTGTCAGTCAATTGGCCGCCACAGCCCGACCGGAGTTCCGGATGACCGGCGGCCGTTATGAAATTCGTTGACGTCGCAACAGTCCTGAGGCGTTGAATGCTGCCATTGATGCCCCAAAAATGCATGGTTCGCCTTTCTTCAGTCTGGTTTCGCAGCCCACAATTACATTCAGGCAAAAATACGCTAGAAGTATACAAAAGTGGGATTACTTATATCTACCAATATAAAAACAACCGACCGGTAGGAATTGCCCATCCTCATGTATCCTGCTTTTTGGAGGCGCATTCCGGGAAAGTCTTCAATAATAGATCGTTCTGGCAAAGCCGCTGATTGTCATCCCCGTCGAGGTAGATCCGCTTTTAATCAGTAAGACATTGTTGGAACCCGTGGCAGAAAGCGTGCATCCGGGCGCGCCGCCAGCCATGTTGCCGCCCACGATCGCCAGGCTGCTGCCGGTGGTGGTGGCGCTCATGGAACAGGCATATGTCGTATTGCTGATCGATTTGACGTAAACAATGTTGTAACCGGCCTCACCACCAATTGGGGTGGTTCCTAGAGAGCTGGCCGTATTGCCGAAAGGGCCATCCAAAGAGAGGATGTCATTCCCGGCGCCGCCCAACACATCCTCCCAGTCACCCACCCTGGAACATCCCCCGCTCCCCAGGATATCGGTGCAGGAGATGATGTCATCACCAGCCTCAGCATAGATATTGCCGACAAGCGCATTACCGACATAGAACTGGTCGTTACCATCCCCACCCCACGTGGATTCGTGTCCCGAACTCTTAGCATAGAAAGCGTCATTCCCAGTACCGAGATAAATGTTGTACGTCCAAGTAGTGCCATCTAGGCTCCCACCAATAATGACCGTATCATTTCCCGCCAGGGTTGTAATATTTCCATCGTACACATTCCCAAAGATCGAAATCGTATCGTCTACTGTGCTGGTTCTCGCAAAAGCCCCATTGGTAATACTGTTCAACTTGTAGAATACGGGAGAGGTGGAAGAAGAGCTTGTCGTACGATTCCAGGCATCAATGCCATGGTTTGCACCGCTGAGGTCGGTGGCATGCACCTCGGTTAATCCGCCAGAGGTATTATGGATGTCAATATCAAGGCTGCTCGACGCGCTGCCCAAGTACACCAGGCTATAGGTTCCCTGAATCCTCCGCTCACAAGTCCCGGTGGTGTTCCCCTGATTCAGAGTCCCGCTTCCGGTATCCGTCACAATGCCGGATGAGCAGCTGGCGCCGGTCCCCGCCGTCACCGAATAAGCGGCAATCCCTGCCGGAGGGGGCTTCAGCATACAGTTGTTCTGGGCGTATTTAATGAGGTCGTCATCGCTGAGAGTGGTAATATTCCCGGCCAAGATCGCATTCTCGGTCGCCGCTCCCTGCACACTGCAAGTGTAGCTGGGTTGGATTTCCATCAGGTCGCTGACTGTTACCGAAGACCCGCCCGCCGTGCCGACTGATTTGACCACGTACCAGCCCCCCACCCGCCACTGGGTAATGGTGGCCGTAAAGCTGCCCACGGACACCGGGGCGCTGCCCAGGTTGGAAGGATCGCTGGGCACGCTGACCGGGCTGGTATAAGTCCAGGTGGCTGGACTGCCGGCCCCGGAGTCCAGCAAAGGGTCCAGGGTTCCCGCATCCAGATCGGTCAGAATCTGGGCCCTGGCCTGGGATAGCCCGGTTTCAGCCATACTCTCGGCGGTCACCCTGTTTCGCGTGGCCGTCATGAATTGCCCGAGCGAGGTCTGGGTCGTCATCTGCAAGGACAGCATGACCATCACCGTGGTCCCCACGAACAGCATCATCAGCACTAGGCCATAGCCGCGCTGCGAGGTTCTTTTGACAGGCTGCGCGTTACTCATACTCACACCTGGTTCTATTTCACTAGCTAAGTTTCTTGTTAATTTATTGTATCGGATAACAGAGGAAAAACTTTAGACCCCAATTGATCGACCTGTCAGGGTCACAGCCACAAAATAAACCAACCGAACAGTCATGCATTAAAATTCAGCCTGGAAGGACTGTTCGAAAGCAACCACTTGGAATCAAGCCCAACGGAGGGGCTGAACTGGATGAAAACTCACAGTATCAAACCGCCAGGGCGAGAGCATCAGCGGCGGCGGAAATCTCATCCAGAATGGCGCGCACGTCGGCAAGCGTGTTGACGGCGGTCAAGCGTCCACGATACCCGCTGGCGCCCGGAAAGCCCTTCACGTAATCGGTCAAGTGGCGGCGCATCTCGCGCACGCCGGGGAGTTCGCCTCGATAGTCGGCCAGCAGTCGGGCATGTTCATTGGCCGCTTCCATGCGCTTCTCGATGGTGGGTGCTTCGGGTTTTTGCCCGGTTTTCAAGGCCCGATCAATATCGCCAATCAGCCAGGGCTGACCCAGCGCGCCGCGACCAATCATCACCCCGTCCACGCCGTAGGTTTCCATCACGTGCAGCGCATCATCCATGCTGACGATGTCCCCATTGGCAATCACCGGGATATTGAGCGCCTGCTTCAGCTCGCCATAAGCTTCCCACCGGCAACCGGGCTTGTACCCTTGCGCACGGGTGCGGGCGTGCAATGTGACCATACCGGCCCCGGCGTCCTCGCACATCTTCCCGAATTCCAGGTAGTTCATGCTCTCGCTATCCCAACCCAGGCGAAATTTTACCGTCACCGGCGTCGGGGTGCCGTCTGCCTCCAAGGCTTTCACCAGCGTTGAGATCAGTTTATAGGCCAGCTCCGGCTCCTTCATCAGCGCGCAGCCTTCAAAATTGCCGGTAATCTTTTTAACCGGGCAACCCATGTTCAGATCGAGGGTATCCGGCTTCTGGTTGCGGATGATGTTCCGGGCCGCCTCAACGAGAACTTCAATCCGGTGCGCAGCCAACTGGTACGCAATGGGATGGTCGGTCACGGTCTTATCTAAAATGGGCGCGTCAAAGCGCTTGGAATAAACCAACCCGTTGGAGCTGATCATCTCGGTGCAAATCAGGGATTCCGGCGCCCAGCGGCGGACCAGCCCACGGAAGACCACATCGGTCACGCCGGCCATGGGGGCCAGCATTACGCGGCTGTTAACGGAAACGTTGCCGATACGAAGCGGCTCGGAGGCGGTGGAAATCATTATCAAGGACCCTGGCGAATGTAAGTGGGGTTACTAAAATGGGCTATTTCAGCGTTGCGTTCTTTTTTATATCATAGCCTGATAACCGATTGAATAAAAACCCGCCGGTCTCGGAAATGAACCGGGATCTGAAATCGAGAGGCCCTTCTTCATGGAATTTCAAATGGAAACACAAGCCGAGTCGGTGCAAACAACCATGTCTGCGGACCAGGAAAGCCACTATCTGAAAGTGGCCCAGACAGCAGCGCTTGCAGCTGGAAAAATCCAGATGGCCGCCTTTGGCAGCTCGCACAAGATCATGACCAAAGGCACTACCATTGATTTAGTGACCAGCGTGGACCGTGAATGCGATGATATGATCATCGAAACGATCCAGAAAGCATGCCCGGATGACTTGTTCCTGACCGAGGAACATTTCGTGGAAGATCAGGCGATCGATCTCTCCGGCACCTGGGTCATCGACCCGTTGGACGGCACCACCAACTATGCCCACGGCTTTCCGCATTTCGCGGTGTCCATCGCCTACATGTTGGCTGGAGAGCCCATTATTGGGGTCATTTACGATCCGTTCAAAAAGGAAATGTATTACGCCATCCGCAACCGGGGGGCATTTCTGAACGATTTACCCATCTACGTCAGCAGCAGCCGGACTCATGCCCTGGATCACGCCCTGCTGGCCACCGGATTCCCCTATGATATCGCCACCTCCGAAATCACCAACCTGGATCATTTCCGGCGAATCGCTCCCAAATGCCACGGAGTCCGTCGACCGGGCGCAGCGGCACTGGACTTGGCCTATGTGGCCTGCGGTCGTCTGGATGGCTTCTGGGAACTGAAGCTCTCCGTATGGGATATCGCAGCCGGCGTGCTGTTAATCCGGGAAGCCGGGGGAAAAGTGACGGCCCCGGAGGGAGGACCCATTCCCTTTGCGCAGCGTCGTATTGATTTGATCGGATCGAACGGCACCGGACTTCATGAGGAGCTGCAGACGCTGCTGGCAGCCGACATATAAGTTTACACAGTGCCCGCCATCATTGGCCCTAAGCCCGCCTGCGGTATAATGGGCACACAAGAAGAATTGGAGCATTGAAATGGCAAATTCCGTGGTCATGGTTGGCCGCCTGGGGCAGGATCCTGAAATCAAGTACTTCGAGAGCGGCAGTGTCAAGGCGCGCTTCTCCATTGCCGTGGACCGCAGTTTTTCCCGCGAGAACAAGGTGACGGACTGGTTTTCCATTGAAGTCTGGGGCCGCCAGGCGGAATTCGTCGGCGAATGGATCAAAAAAGGCGCCCTAGTCAGCGTGACCGGCCAACTGGAAGTCAACCGGTATAACGATCAGGCCGGCAACGCGAAAGAGTGGCCGTTTATCCGCGCAACCGACGTTCGTTTCGTCGGCAGCAAGCGCGAAAGCGGTACCCCGGCTGAGGCAGCGTTTTAGTTTTAGCAAGACGGACATGATACGGAAGCATTATGCAACTTCCCGGTCTTAGTGTCGGCATCGTGGCAGATGACTTGACAGGCGCCTGCGATACGGCCCTGCAATTCTTTACCACGCATGCCAAAGCCCATGTCCTGCTGGATCTCCGCGCATCGGTAGGGTTGCCTTACCCCTCGCGGTCAGACAGTCAGGAGAACCAGGTCTGGTCGATCAACACGTCCTCCCGCCATACCAACCAGCATGAGGCGCAGGCGCTGGTGCATCAGGCCATTGCCCTGTGCCGGGACCGATATGGCGTCGAGAATTTTTATAAAAAGCTGGATTCCACGCTGCGTGGACATATTGCCCAGGAATGCCTGGCCATGTTGGATGAATTGAAAGCCCAATGCGCCGTGATTGTTCCGGCTTACCCGGAAGAAGGGCGCCGTACGGTCGGCGGCTACCAGCTGTTGAGAGGTGTTCCGGTCGAGAAAACCATTGTGGCCAGAGATCCACTGTTTCCAGTTCGGCAATCCCATGTGCCGACCCTCCTGGAGCAGGCCTCCAGGCCGGAGCTGGTGGGACATATCACGCTTTCTACTGTGCTGCACGGCGCGGGACCGATTCTGGTCAAGCTGAACGAGCTGATTAAAGAAGGCCGCAAGCTGGTGGTGGTGGATGCCACGACCAACGAGGACCTGGAGCAGATAGCCCTGGCTATTGAAAAAGCCCAGAAATACGCAAAGGTGCTGCCTTGTGGTTCGGCTGGGCTCGCCCAGGCACTGGCCAATCTCTGGGCGGTCGAACCGGAACAGGGACAGCCGCAGCAGCAAGCCCGACCGGCTTTAAACGCGCCTCCCTCCCCCATTCTGGTCGTGAGCGGCAGCAATACCGATGTCACCCGTCAGCAGATTCTGCGCTTGGTGGAGAATTACCCCTATTACGGGCAGGGCTCCCAACTGGAGTTGGTGGATCTGTCTCCAGAGGAGGTTTTGGGCCTGCGTCCGGTGGATGATATTGTCCAGCGCATCATTGCGGCAATGGGTGAACGCAATACGGTGGTGCTTTCCAGTTGCCTGAAAGACGAAAGCTATGCCCGCACGTTGAACATGGCCCGCGAGCACGAGATTTCCGATGTTCAGGCGAGCGAGAGCGCCCAGAAAGTCCTGGCAACCATCACCGAACAGGTCATGAAGATTCGATCCGCCAAGCTGATTCTGGCGGGCGGGGAAACCACCTGCCATGTCTGCGCGGCGCTGGGCAGCCAGGAACTGGAAATCATGGCCGAGGCCGATATCTCCATCCCGCTGACCCGAGACACCCAGGGCCGCTGGATTGTGACCAAATCCGGCGGATTCGGGACGCCCATGGCGCTCGCCAACGTGATCAAGTTCATCAAGCAACGGGAGTCCACCTCCGTCCATGCCTGAACCCATCGCCCCAGCCAACGCCGTTTGCCTCACGATTGGGGATCCGACCGGCATTGGCCCGGAGATTGCGGTGAAATTTCTGCAACATGCCACCCTGCACCCGGACGGTCCCAAGCTGATCGTCTATGGGGATATCGGCCAATTGGCGCACACCGCCCAGGTGCTGCATTGTACCCTGCCGGAAACCGAGCGCATCCGGTATGAGAACATCCAGAATACCGGCTTCAACCAACCGGAAAAGCTGCCGGGAACCATTGCGTGTGAAAGCATAGAAGCCGCGGTATCCGCCATTCATGCGGGTCAGGCAAGGGTGCTGGTGACGGGCCCCATCTCCAAAGAGAATCTGGAGGCCGCGAATATCCCCTTCAGCGGGCATACGGAAATCCTGCAACAGCTGGCGCGCAAGCTGTATAAGCAACCCTGCCAGTCGGATATGCTATTTCTGTACCGCCAGTTCCGCATGCTGCTGCTGACCCGCCACGTGCCGTTGCGGAAAGTGTCGGAATCACTGTCCATCAAGGGCGTGGTGCAGTCTCTGTCCAGCCTGTCGGGCTTTTTGAAAGGGCATTGCCGCATTGAAAAGCCCCGCTTGTGCATGCTGGGTGTAAATCCCCATGCCGGGGAGCTGGATGGCGACGAGGAAGAGCGGATTCTACTACCGGCCACCCGCATGATTTCCGAAAAATATGGCTTCGATATTGCACCACCGGTGGCCGCCGACGCCGCCTTCCGCCATTTTGACGTGAACAACCTGCACTATGACGCCTACGTGGCCGCCTACCATGACCAGGGTCTGATCCCCTTCAAGATGGTGGCTGGTCTCAGCGCCGTGAATGTGACCATCGGGTTGCCCTTCCTGCGAACCTCGGTCAGCCACGGAACCGCCCCGGATATCGTGGGCCAGGGCATCGCCGACCCCGCCAGTTTAATCGAAGCCTACAACACCGCGGTACAGCTCACCTTCCCCGAACCATCACCCCAACCACCTGCGTTCATGGAAACCCGGAGCCATCCGGCCAGCCTGTCCAGCTAGGGAAATGTACCCTCATACGGCTATAAAGCGGTCCATTGATTGAGCTTACCAGAATCAGATTTCTTTGAGGCGCATGCCTTCCTCGGTCAGCACCACAGAGGACTCTTTCAGCTCCATTTCATGATAGGGCTGGTGAATCTCATGCAAGAAGTCCCGCACGGCATCAGCTCCCGTATCCACAAACAGATCCCGCATCTTGCGCAACTCAACCTCTTGAGGCTCCAGCCCAAAGGTATCGCAAGTGGCCAGATAATCCACCATCAGACTGGTAAATTCCAGAAAGTGCGCGGCAAAACCCCGCCGATGCGCCTCTGGCATGGCCATGAAGGTATTGGCAATCTGGTGCAGGTTGGGATCCTGATCATAGCTGCGCCGCTTTTTGGCGGCCTGGTGCAAGGCCATGATTTTGTCCTTACCCAAGGACTTGAGTGAGCCCAGGATCTCACCAAAATCCTGATTCGCGCGTTCGGTAAGCGCCTGCGTAATCAGGGGGCGGATTTGCTCCGGGATGGTGTCCAGCAACTCCATGAGCGTGGACAGCTCACCCTGCTCATCATGCCAGCGTTTATACTGTTCCGGCTTTTCGTCGGACATAGGGGAGTTTATACCTCTCCGCGCGAGATCTGATTCAACAATTGTGTCACTCGGGAACCGCGCTCCAACGAGGTGTCGAGTTTGATGTCGACTTCGGGCGTGTAGCGCAGCCGAATCCGCTGCCCCAGGCCATAGCGAATCTTGGGAGCGTTTTCCTGTAAGATTTCCATGATTTCAGTCTGCAACGCTTCGTCACCCATCACGCTGACAAAAATTCGGGCATGACGGAGGTCTCCGGTGACTTCTACATCCGTGACCGAGATCAACTGGTTCGCCAGGCGAGGCTCCTTGACTTCGGTGCTCAGAATATCACTGAACTCGCGAATGATGGCTTTTCGAATGCGGTCTGTTCGGCTGAAGTCATTTCTGTTGGCCATGGTGCCTCCTTCCAGAGGTCGGTGACTTGATATGAATATTATAGAGGGCTCTGACCCGCGAGTCCAAGTCTCCACCTGTCCTGCAATGGAAAAAACCAAGTGATGCAAGAGAATAAGACTCTAGAAAAATTGAGCTTACAGCGAGGTGCGTTCCAGCGCCTTGACCGTGTAAACCTCGATCACATCGCCTTCTTGCAGGTCATTGTAGCGATCGAAGGAGATACCGCATTCGTAGCCGGCAGCCACTTCTTTCACATCATCCTTGAAGCGCTTGAGGTTGCTGAGCGGGCCGGAGAAAACCTCCTTGCCGTCGCGCAACACAATCGACTTGGCGCTGCGGACAATCTTGCCGTTGGTGACCATGCAACCCGCGATGATACCGGTCTTGCCCACCTTGAAGATCTGCCGGACTTCGGCGGACCCAATCTGGACTTCCTCGGTCTCCGGCGCAAGCTGACCCAGCACCCATTTCTCGATTTCATCGGTAATGTGATAGATCACGTCATAACGCTTGATAATCGCGCCCTGCTGCTCGGCCAAGCGCTCAGCGTTACCGGTGGCCTGACTGTTAAAAGAGATAATCAGCGCGTTGGCAGTGGAGGCCAGCATGACATCCGCCTCGGTCACGTCACCGGTGGCGCTATGAACAATGTTGATCTTGATTTCGTCGCTGGTCATCCGTTGCAACACGTCCACCACGGCTTCCAGGGAACCCTGGGTGTCAGCCTTCACCAGCAAATTGAACTGGCTTTCCCTGGCTTCGGTATCGGTCTCGCTGCGACCGCTGAAACCAGCCACGGACGCCCGAGTAACCCCGATGCGCTCATCGCGGTGGCGTTGCTTCTCGGAGGCGAGCTCCTGCTTGAAAAGCTTGTCATTGTTGATGACTCGGAAAGTGTCACCGGCGTTGGGCACGCCATCCAGACCCAGGATTTCCACCGGAGTGGCTGGTCCTGCCGTCAGAATTCGTTCGCCGATATCGCTGATGAGTGCGCGTACTCGACCACCGACAGCGCCGATCAGAACGTTATCGCCCACTTTCAAGGTTCCATTCTGGACCAGAGCGGTAGCCACAGGCCCCATCCGCTTATCAAGCTGAGCTTCGATGATGACGCCTTCCGCAGGGACCGTCGAATCCGCCTTCAGCTCCAGCAATTCGGAAACCAGCAGGATGCTATCGAGCAGATCGTCGAGCCCCAGCTTCTGCAAGGCACTCACTTCACAGGTCAGGGTGTCGCCACCCCATTTCTCGGCGGAGAGACCATGCTCAGCCAGCTGTACCAAAACGTGATCAGGGTCGGCATCAGCCTTGTCAATCTTGTTGACGGCAATAATGATGGGAATCTTGGCGGCTTTCGCGTGGTTGATAGCCTCAATGGTCTGCGGCATGACACCGTCATCGGCCGCCACCACGAGAATGGCGATATCGGTGGACTTGGCACCCCGCATCCGCATAGAGGTAAAGGCTTCGTGGCCCGGTGTATCCAGGAACACAATCCTCTGGTCGTTTCTTTCAACCGTGTAGGCACCGATGCTTTGGGTAATGCCGCCAGCTTCGGAGTCCACCACCTTGAGACGGCTTTCGCGGATGGAGTCCAGCAGGGTAGTCTTGCCGTGATCAACGTGCCCCATAATGGAAACGACGGGAGCCCGGTGCTCAAGATGCTTGAAGAGCGCCTCATCCAGCTTTTTCTTGCCTTCGGAATCCAGGTGGCTGTATTCGCCTTCGTGCTTGACGGCCTTGGTCTCCTCGACCTCGCAGCCCAGCTCCTTGGCCAAAATCTTGGCAAAATCCACATCCAGCGTCTGGTTGACGGTCACCATCATGCCCTTCATAAACAGGTGCTTGATAATCTCGGTTTCCCGCATTTCCAATTTTTCAGCCAAATCCCGAACCACAATAGGCTCGTCAATACTGACCACCTTGGGCTGGGTTTGAATGGCGGCCTGCTCTTCCTCGCGCTTATGACGAGGGATGGATTTCTCCGAATGGCGCGACCGCTGGTGCGTTGGACGAGGCCCGCCGGGAGAACCACCCGGTTGGCCCGGACGTTGCGGGCCGCCGTAAGAACCGCCCGGTTGACCTGGACGTTGCGGGCCGCCGTAAGAACCACCAGGCTGGCCTGGACGTTGCTGACCGCCATAAGAACCACCCGGTTGGCCTGGACGTTGCGGGCCGCCGTAAGAACCACCAGGCTGGCCTGGACGTTGCTGACCGCCATAAGAACCGCCAGGCTGTCCTGGACGTTGCGGACCGCCATAAGAACCGCCAGGCTGACCCGGACGTTGCTGGCTGGGGTAAGAACCACCCGGTTGACCCGGACGCTGCGGGCCGCCATAAGAGCCCCCGGGCTGACCCGGACGTTGCTGGCTGGGGTAAGAACCACCAGGCTGTCCTGGACGAGGAGCGGGACGGTGCTGCTCCCCCTGGGAAGGAACTCCGGTTCCAGAAGGTCTTTGCTCGCGGGGAATCTCTTTGCCGTCAGCTGGCCTGGCGCCCGCCTGCGCGCCCATTGATTCTTGACGGGGCGGTTGTTGAGGAGCCGCTGGCTTCTGCGGCTGAGGAGAACGTTGTTCTGCGGCGGCAGCGGGTTGCTCGGGCAACTTTTCCGTAGACGGACCTTGAGACGGTCCTTGCGGTGCTTTGGGGGGTGCTTGCTGTGCCGCTTTTGGCTCTGAGGAAGCCTGCTTGGCAGGAGCAGCGCCAGATTTGCCAGCCTTTAAGCGAGCAATTGCCTTGTCCGCGACATCTTGATCGACAGTGCTGGAGTGACTTTTGACTTGGACGCCAAATTCCTTCGCCAATACCTCGATGACCTCGGCATTGGAGAGGCCCAGCACCTTGGAAATCTCGTGTACTCTAACTTTGGGGGGCGTCACAGTGTGTTCATTCCTTTTAATTGCACATTCAGGTTTTCAACTATAACATCCGGGATCGCTCTTTTCAACGTTCGCTGAAACTTCTTTCCCTTCAAGGCATCGCCCAGACAGGCCGTAGTCCGGCAAACATAGGCAGAACGCCCTTGCAAAATCGGATTGTCATCAATCGAGAAACGGCCATCTCGGCTGCAGGTCAGCCTCACCAGAGTATCCCTGGGTTTCAGCTGCCTGCAGGAAATGCATTGCCGAAGTCTGGTATCGGACAAATCCGCCTCCGGAGGAATTTTACACTTCCTCCCCGACTTCCTCGCGGTCGCCGTCCTCTTCGGCTTCAAGAGGGGCTTCCTCTGAAGCTTCGTAGGCGTCTTCAGTAACAATGGAAGCATCCACATCGGCGGTCATGACCGCTTCTTCAATTTCAGCTTCTACTGGAGCGTTTTCAGCCGCTTCTCCAGCAGGAAATCCTTCCGGAGGAGCGCCTTCAGGGAATCCTTCCTCGGCAGGATAGCCTTCCTCGGTGTAAGGCGCCGCAGCAGCCATCTGCTCGAAGTAGGCCATACCGCCTTCGTGCTCAATCTGGCTAATGCTCTTGATATCCAGCTTGAAACCGGTCAGCTTGGCGGCCAGGCGGACATTCTGCCCTTCTCGACCAATCGCCAGCGAGAGTTGATCATCCGGCACAATGACCAGCCCCCGGGCTTGGCGCGGATCCGGCATAATCAACACCTTGATGATTTTGGCCGGGGCCAGCGCATGGGTGATAAATTCCATCGGATCGGCGGACCAGCGGATGATATCGATTTTTTCGTTCTTCAGCTCGTTCACGATGGCCTGAATACGGCTGCCACGCGTCCCGATACAAGCGCCCTGGGCGTCCACATCCGGGTCATGGGAAACCACGGCCACCTTGGTCCGATACCCGGCCTCACGGGCAATGCTCTTGATTTCAACCAGCCCGTCCTCGATTTCAGGGACTTCCAGCTCGAAGACTTCCTTCACCATGGCCGGGTGAGCCTGGGAGACAATAATCTGCGGCACGCGTCCGGAATCCTTAAGGTCCAGAATGTAGACCCGCAGCTTGTTTCCGACCCGGTAGTATTCCGACGGCAATTGTTCCCGCGGCGGGAGAATCGCTTCGGACTTTCCGATATTCACAATCACGTTCCGGCCCTCGATCCGCTGGACGATCGCGGTGGTCACGGAACCGCGTTTATCTTCAAACTCTTTCTGCACCAAGCGTTTTTCAGCTTCACGAATCCGCTGGGTGATCACCTGCTTGGCGGATTGCGCGGCAATACGGCCAAATTCGTCCGGCGTCACCTCGATTTCCAGGATATCGTTCAATTCTACGTCCGGCTTGATTTTGCGGGCGTCTTTCAAGGTGATTTCCGGCTCGCGCGGAATTTCTTCGCCTTCCTCATCATATTCGATATCTTCGGGGTCGGATAATTCCTCCACCACACGGCGAAGCTCGTAAATACCGATTTCACCGGATTTTTCATTCAGACGGCATTCGTAGCCGGTCAAATTTTCCAGTTTGGCGTAGCGCTTGTATGCGGCCAGCATAGCCTCTTTCAGAGAGGAGATGACCACATCGCGGGGAATGCCGCGTTCCCGCTCCAACTGTTCGGCGTGTTCCATCAATGCGGGTCCGACTTTGATCATGGCGTTCCATTTCCTCCAGTTTTATTTTTATTCAATTGTAAATATGTTATTTCTAAATTGTTTTTTATAATCCGAGTTCCGCGTCAGGGACTGAGGCTTCCGGCGAATCATCCCCCGGTAAATGCACTTCCGGGTTCAGGCAGACCATTTTCTCCTCATCCAGCGCCACTTCAAAAGTCTCATTGTTTTCCGAGCGTTTCAGCGTAACCACATTCCGGGCTGGGTCAAATGCTTGCAAAATTCCTTCTCCAAGCTTGAGCGGCGCTTCCGGGGCAGGCTTGCCGCTTTTTTTAAGAGGCTTGCTTTCGACACGGACAGGCCGACCGGCGTAAAACACAAACTCCCGTTCCTTCCGCAAGGGACGAAATAGTCCGGGAGAGCTGACCTCCAGACTATAGGAGTGATCTTGCAGCGGAGGAAACTCGTCCAACAGGGGATCAAGCGCGCGACTGACGGCTTCGCAATCGTTCAGCGAAATCGAGAAATCCCGGCCTTCCACATAAATACGCAGATACCAGTAACCGGCCTCTTTTTCAAAGTTCACATCCAGCAGGTAGAAACGAGCGTCGAGGTGCTCTTCCACCAGATGAAAAACAGCGGCGTCAATCTCCCGAATCTGATCAGGGGTGAGTTTGACAGGTTTTGCAGGTGCACGTTTCATGAGGTTAGGCTCGAAGCGGGTGGTTACAGATTTTGCCTTCTTAAGAAAAGAAGTGGGCCTTGGAATTTGACCCACTTCCGACAATCATCAAGAAGTTCTGTGATTTTACCACAAACAATTTTCCGGCAAGGGGAGGTTTCTAGCCATACAGCAACTGTTCCAGGGCATGCAATTGATCCACGGTGCCCACCACCACCAGCACGTCATGCCCGTTTAGTTTCAAGTCCGGCTCGGGGGCCTGTTGGCTCTTGTCTTCCGCGTTAACCACCGCGATCACATTGACCCCGGTGCGCTGGCGCAACTGGGACTCATTCAGGGTCCGGCCCACCACATCCGAATCCGGATTCACTTCTATCCACTCGATCTTGCTGCCTTCCAGAAGGCTGAAGCGTCCGAAGACCGGATGTTCAGCCGCGGCAGGTTCATGAAAGAGCGAGTTTTCAGCGTCCCGAATCCGGCCAATCAGCCGGTCCGTTTCCAGCATGGGGAAGTCCAAATGCCGCATGATATGGAAAATAAAGCTGACGCTGGTCTCAAACTCCTCATAGATGACGCTGTCAACGCCCATCTTGTACAGACGATCCACATCCACCCGGTAACGGGAACGAACCAGGCAATGAATGTGCGGATTCAATTGCTTGGCGTGTTGCACGGCGGCTTCCGAGGTCCGAATATCCGGAAAGGTGAGCGCCAGGACTCCGGCAGTTTGCACACCGGCCTCTTTCAGGATTTCCAGCCGGGAAACATCGCCGTAGACGCAATGCAAGCCTTTCTCCTGTAATTTTCGAACCGTGCGCAGGTTCATTTCAATGATGCTAAAGGGAATCCCCGTGGATTCGAGGACGGTAACCAGGTTCCGCCCGGTGGGACCAAAGCCCGCAATAATCACCCGGTTGGGAGTTTCCTCGAAATCCGGCTTGCCGTCCGGTTTCCCGGTGCCGTGAGGGCCGCCATGGAAATAAGGAGCGGTGCTGGTATGGAATTTGCGCATCACCAGCGGGGTGAGAAACATGGAAATAATAATGGCGTCCACGACCACCGGGCTCCAGAAGGATAGCACATGCTGCCATGCGGGCACCTGGGTGGCAGTTTGCAGGGTGCGTTCCAGCATGATGAAGGAGAACTCTCCGACCTGAAACAGTGATATTCCTGCCCAAAGCGCGGTTTTATGCGGAAAGCGCAGCAACCTGACGGACGCATAGGCAGCCAGGCCTTTCAGGATAATCAGCAGAGCCGTGGTGCCCAGTACCAGCAGGGGATGTTGCAACAGAAAGCGCACATTGAACAGCAACCCCATGGAAACAAAGAACAATGTAATGAAAACATCCCGGAAGGCCTTGCTGTCCGCGATGACCTGCCGACAGAAGACGCTGCGGCTAAGCGACAGGCCGGCCACGAAAGCACCGGCTTCCAGGGAAAGGCCCAGGCTGCTGGTAATCAGGGCCATACCCAGACTGATACAGACCAGGGCCAGCGTAAAGAGTTCCTTGCTGTTGGTGGAGGCCAGTCGATCCAGAAAGACCGGCACCAGCCTGAGGCTGACGGCAACTGTCAGCGTGCCGAACAGCAGCGCCTTCAGCAGGGTGATGGACAGATCGCCCAGAATTTCAGATTGCACCGGTTGGGTCAACGCCGGAAGCAGCGCCATTAGCGGAATAATGGACAAATCCTGAATAATCAGCACACCCAAAATCAGCCGCCCATGAACAGAATCGACCTCCCGGTGGTCTTCCAGGCTTTTCAATACGATGGCTGTGCTGCTGAGGGAAAGAATGGATCCCAGCAGGAATGCCAACTGCCAGGGCATCCCGGTAAGCAAGCCCAACGTGAGCGTAAGAATAACCGTGGTGATGCCAAGCTGAAATATTCCCGCCAGCGGTGCCTGGTAACGAAGCTGCTTCAGCTTGTCCACCGAGAGATCCAGTCCGACAACGAAGAGCAGAAAAATGATGCCCACCTGTGAAAGCACGTGGATCTGTTCCGGCTGGATTAGGTTCAGGCCGCCTGGGCCTAAAATAACACCCGTCAAGATAAAGGCCAGCAGGATGGGCAGATGGATCCGCTGTAGAAAGTACGCCAGAATCGCCCCGATGGAAAACATCAGGACCACAATGATCAGCGACGAAGCTTCCAAGGCTTGAATATCCGGGACGGAACTCATTCTCTTCCAACCAATGCGTGCATCATTCCAGTCTAACAGGAGGCGACACCCGCCGGAAGCGACGCGCTCTTTTTGGTGTTATAATGCCTGAAACTTTTGAGCCCCCACTGACGGAACGACTCTCTACATGGCTACTTCCCGCTTTATTACCCGCCAGATTTCAGCCGTTGTCATCGGAACCGGAATCTCCGGTCTGTTTACAGCCCTGAAATTGTCCTCCAATGGAATCAAGACTCTACTAATCACCAAGTCTGCATTGGATGAGAGCAATTCCCGCTATGCCCAGGGCGGTATCGCCGCCGTGTTGCCGGACAATCCGGACGATTCGCTGGAGCTTCATCTGCAAGACACCATACGCGCGGGCGCAGGGCTCTGCAACGTGGAGGCATCCCGATCCATTCTCTCTGAAGGTTTTACGGCCATTGAAGACCTGCTTCATTATGGGGTGCCCTTCGACAGAAAGCCGAACCACCAATTAGCGGTGACACGGGAAGCGGCCCACAGTGTGGAGCGCATTATTCATGCCGGCGGGGATGCCACCGGACACCAGGTGGAAATGACCCTGGTCAACCGGGTAAAAAACGATCCCAATATTGAAGTGATTGAATATGCCCAGGTGGTGGAGTTGCTGGTTTCAGAAAACCGCTGCTACGGCTGCCGGGCGGTGGATTATCGGAACAAGACCGAACACCTGGTCTTCAGCTCGCATACCGTATTGGCCACCGGCGGGATTGGCCGATTGTACAGTCATACCACCAATCCAGCCATCGCCACCGGTGACGGCATTGCCCTGGCAGAGCAGGCGGGCGCCAAAATTGAGAATATGGAATTCATCCAGTTCCACCCCACGGCATTTTATGCCGACAACGAACTGCATTTCCTGATTTCCGAAGCGCTACGCGGCGAAGGTGGCATCCTTCGCGACAAAAACGGGGAGCCCTTTGCCGGAAAATACCATCCGGACGGTGAGCTGGCCCCTCGGGACATCGTAACCCGCGCCATCTACGCCGAAATGCAGGCTGCCGGGATGCCCCACATGTACCTGGATATCAGCCATTTGCCGGCTGAAGTCATCGAAAGACGCTTCCCCACCATTTTAGCCAACTGCCTGAATTTCGGCATCGACATCCGCAAGGATTGGATTCCGGTGGCTCCCGCCGCACATTACCTGATGGGCGGCATTACGGTGGATGTCAACGGGCGAACCTCCCTCAAAGGACTTTCCGCAGTTGGGGAAACTGCTTCTACCGGCCTTCATGGCGCCAATCGGCTGGCCAGCAATTCCCTGCTGGAATGCGTGGTGCTGGCCCGCCGGGTGGCGGCGGATGTGGCAGTCAGCAGGAGAAGCATGACCGGCGATTTTTCGCCTCCTGAGAACGCGGACCGGCTTCCGCGCGAGTATCGGTTTGATTCAAATTCCGACATTCAGGCGGCCCTGAACGAATTGCACCGCCTGATGTGGGAATGCATCGGAATCTTGAGGAACGAGCAAGGCCTGAGTCGGGCGCTGGCCCGCATTGATGCGCTGACTGAACAAACGAGTACCCACCAGTGGGCACGGGTGATTCCCGCTGGCGCCGAATTGCACAACCAACTGGTGGTGGCCCGGTTGGTTACCGAAGCCTCCCTGCGCCGCCAGGAAAGTCTCGGTGCGCATTACCGCACCGATTATCCGGAAAACACGGCGGTACTGGAACAATCCCCCATGGCGACGAGAGGTTGAAATGGCAGGTCTCCCTTTATACTCCCAGGAAGGACATTTTCTGGATGCGCCCTACAATACAGCCATCAAGGCCGTGGTGGACGCCGCACTGTTTGAGGACTTGGCCCAGGGCGACGTGACCACGGACAACCTACCCCGGCTTTCCGAAATCAAGCTGACCGCCGATATCCGGGTGCGCCAGGATTGCGTGGTTTCCGGTCTTTCGGTGGCGACGCTGGTTTTCCATACCGTGGATCCATCCCTGATTATGGAGCCCGTGGTGAAGGATGGCGACTTTGTGCCCGCCGGAACCGTGATTGCCTGGGTCAGCGGCCCGATGGCCCCTATTTTGAAAGGCGAGCGCACCGCGCTGAACTTCCTGCAACATCTTAGCGGGGTCGCCACCGAAACCCGGCGCTTCGTGGAAGCCATCCAGGGCATGCACGCCCGCATCACCCACACCCGCAAGACCACGCCGGGTTTGCGCTTGCTGGAACAGCAGGCCGTTTTGCATGGGGGCGGTATGCCGCACCGATTCAACCTGAGCAGTTGCGTCATGCTGAAGGATAACCACCTGCAAGCCCTGGCCAAGGCGGGAGCCAATCCCATCTCCGATGCCATCGCTGATTTACGCGGACATTTATCCCATACCATTAAGATTGAAGTGGAGGCCGACCGGCTGGATCAGGTCCAGCAGGCCGTCGAAGCGGGCGCCGATATTATCCTGCTGGATAACATGAGCCCGGAAACGGTGAAACAAGCCTTGGCGATCATCCAGGGCCGTGCCACCAGCGAGGCCAGCGGCGGAATCGGCCTGGAAAACGTTCGGGAATACGCAGAAACCGGCGTGGACTACATTTCCACCAGCAAAATCACGCTGGGCGTTCCGGCGATCGACATCGGGCTGGATCTCGACTAACACTTCAGGCAATTCCGGATTTTCAGGATTTTTATAGAATCATCTTAATAATATCCAGGATGATGAGGAATTGAGGAAAAGTATCACCATGAACAGCATCAGCGCGATCGGGTATCGTCCCATACAGTTGCAGTCCAGGGCTAATCTACATTTCGGTCTCGCAGAGTCAGCGGAGAACCGCTCTCTGGCCGCCAATTCGGAGGAGTTGGATGAGGACTCCTATGATCAGGACGAGGAGAACCTGTCGCCGGAAGCCTCGGATGCGGACTATCCCGGCAAGGCGCTGGTTGAAAAAATGATGCATATTCCGGTTGTGGGGCGAATCGTCGCGGCAGGCGCCGCCTTTGTTTCGGCAATGGCCGGCGGATTTGGCATTCTGGCAATGGCGGCTCCCAACGAGGAAGCCCAAAAAGAGCTGCTCGAAAAGACCCCAAACGTGCAGCATTTACCGGTGTTCTTGGGATTCTTGGCCGCACTGGTCACCCTGTTTAAGCACACTCCCAAGGAAAAACCACCGGCTGCCTAGAAGCTACGCCCGCCGGGAGTTTCCAAATCCCGGCTACCAGGGCTGCTAAATGGCAATTCATAGCAAGACACCGTCAAGTGGGCGAGACCTTTAAAATATTACGAAATATTTACAAAGGGTTCACGAATTACCTTGATAGCGCTTAATGAAAGAATTAACGTCTATATTCAGCCTTGAGGCAAGGAGAAACGCCCTATGCAGACCGGCATCCCTTCTTCTAACCAGCGCGCCAATTCCCTCCGGTTTTCCGGGAGCATTAATGGCGTTGAAGGCCCTCCCAACGTCGTTTTTGATCTTCTGGCAGCCGCCAAAGCGGGACGTGATACTGATATTTTTGTTGCGCGCAATGCCGAAGAAAATGGCATGGATGTGGTCGTGAAGTCTCCCGCAAGCAACAATCGCGCCGAGTCGACAGTTGCCCAGATCGAAGATGATTTTGAAACATTGGTTACAGTTTATAACGCAGCTGACATGTACGACGATCAAATCAGGATACAAGCTAAATCACCCGAAGTCCCCGACTCAGAAACAATGGAAGCACGAGGCTACATGCCTCTGGAAACAGCCAAGAAAAATCCTGATCTGTTTCCTGGAAGATTAGCCAAGCAAAGTCTTTCAGAGCTCAAGTCAACGAAACCGGACGCCTCTTCTCAAGAAGAAGCCCCCAAGCAAGAGATCCACAACCGGAAGTCTCGCATGAAGAAGCGTCAAAACCTTTTCGCACGTAAGATGAAAAGTCTGCTTCAGAAATTTAGTGCCATCACTGGCTGGGATAACAACGTTGAAGACACCAACCTGAGCCACAGTAAAAAGTAATTATTCCCCAATACCGCAGATGGCGCGATAGGCGCAGAAGCGGTCGGGGCATTGACTGGGTAGGGCGTAGTCTTCTTCGGTGGCCATGGCACCTAGCACGCTTTGAATACGGGCGCGCACCTGTTCATGCTCTTCGGCGCCGTAGGGGATTTCCACCAGCCGGATAGGCGTGTGGGGATCCGCTTTGACTTCCACATACAGAAACGTCACCTGCTCTGGGCGCAACGGCCCATCCAGATTAAAGCCCAAATCCGCCGCCGATGGGGTGTTGGCGACCTCCACCACGGCGTAACGATATAGCAGGGTCTGCCAATCGCTGGCGGATTGCTTGGGAACCGCCGTACCGGTTTTCCAGTCAATCACCAACACTTTGTTCTCCGCGCGGGCTACCCGGTCGATACGCCCAGTCAGCCATTCGGTCTGGCCGCCATCCGGCGTAACCGGCACATGAAAGGCCCACTCGTTGGCCAGCACCGGAAGCTGCGTGATGGGATGCGCCATCAGCTTTTCCCAGCTCCGGCAAACATCTTCCGAGGCGGATTCCATCAGCAGCGTGCAATCCAGGTCCCGCGCCTGGTAGTCCAGCAGCTTGTGGACATCCCGACCCAGCCTGAAATTGCTTTGATCGGAAGGCCATTGCAGGCGCTTTACGTGCTTGTAGTAAAACTGCCGACGGCAGCGGCTCCAGGACTTGAAGGCATCGGAAGAGATTTGGGTGAATTTGGAACGGGCACCATCCACAAAATCAGGAAGGCTGGGCATTGCGGACCTCCGGTAGGGAAATCACGTTGTTCGGCAGCGGAATGGCTTTTTCGGCCTCCGGGGCCAGTTTTGCCGCCAGCAGCTCGAAGGCCATGGCGGGCGCCACGGTGCGCAGCTTGTTATACTTGGTCAGTGCCTGCTTGTGGGCGCTGAGATACAGGGCCCGCCGGGCACGAGTGAGCCCCACGTAAATCAGCCGGGCTTCTTCCTCGATTTTCTCCCGCTTCTTGTCCTCCTGGTAGCTCTCTGGGAGGGTTTTGCCATTCTCCCGAGCAGTGATGCGCTCCAGCTCCTGCAACAGGCGATCGGCCTCGTCAAACCGAATTTGTCCAGTCTCATGGGGAAACTGATCGGCTTGCAGGAAGGGCATAAACACCACATCGAACTCCTGCCCCTTGGATTTATGGATACTCATCACCTGCACGATTTCATGAGGGTGCTGCAACAGCACCTCCGTGAAGCTTTTCTTGCCCCGCCAAGAGCTTTGGAAGCTCTCGAACTGGTGAATGACGATTTCCAACGGGGAGAGGTGCACCAAGTGCTGGAAAGCGTTCAGGATATCCTGAGCCATCAGCGCGCAGAGGTAGCCGTTGCTGCGATCCGACACCGAGAGGCAGAAGCGGTCGGTGATGCGGGCAATCATCGCACTGATGTTACCGCCAGCGGCCATTCGGCTGAGATCCAGCCAGTCGTAAGCCCATTGCTTCAGCAGTTCATCGTGCAAATCAATCGGGGATTGGTAGAATAGCGGCGTGTTTTCCAGGTAATGGCGGCGGTCCTCGCTGTCCGGAATAAGTTGAGTCTCCACCATCAGTTGATACCAGCGGGTTTGCAGCGCCAAATCATCCGGAGCGGCCAGCAATTTAAGGTAGGTCAGGATCAACGCAAAAACCGGGTTGATATTGAGCTGCTCGCTGAGGCTGATGGCGGGAATTTTGGCCTGGTGTAGCAGGGCCGTAATCCGGTTGACCTGCGCGTTGGTCCGAACTAGCACAGCCACAGACGCTTCGGGCTGTTCCTGCCGGGCCTCCTGAATGCGCTCCACCAGCCAGTCTCCCTCCTGCCGATCCATATCAAACAGGGTTGCCGAGGGAGGGTAGAGCAATTCCGGGTTCTTGCCCGGCACCGGTAGCATGGCGACGGGCTCAAAGGCAATTTCTAGGCCGGAAAGCTTTCCGGCGGCTTCCATCCAGTGGTTGGCAAGCTGGATAATTTCCGGCGCGCAGCGGCCACTGTGGTCCATATGAACCTTGAAATCCGCGTTGCGGATGAAATTCCGGAAGACTGAGGTGTCCGCCGAGCTGAAAGTCGTGGTGATGGACTGGTTGGTATCGCCCGTCCGCACCAGGTTCGGGTTTTCGCCGCCCAGCAACTGGATGAACTCTTGGAGCAGCCGGGAGGAATCCTGGGCCTCATCCTCGATAATATAGGCGAATTGCCGCTGGTACTTTTCCCGGATATCCGGATGGGCCTTGAGGATGGCAACCGCCTTGGTGATGAGGTCCGTAAAATCCAGGAAGCCATTGCGGCGCAGCTCGCCTTCATAGGCCCGCAGGGCCGGGAAGAATTCGGCAAGACGGAAGTTGTCCGGCGTGCGGCTGACCTGCTCACGGATGCTTTCTTCACTCAAGCCCAGCATCTTCACGTGATTTACCCCGCGATCGATGGCCCGCTGCCAGTCGTTCACGTTTTTGGCGGAATCCGGCATGGTGGCGGTGGCCACTTTCGCCAGCACCTCGCCCCGCCCGTAATCGTCCAGAATGGTCATATCCTCGGGCAGAAAACCCGCCAGCAGCGCGTGATCATTTTCAGTCAGAATGCGGAACGCCAGGCTGTGGATGGTGGAGACCACTGGCAACCGGTTGGTGATACCGGCCAGCTTCTTTTTCAGGCGACCCAGCAGGGTCTTGGCCGCGCTGTCCATGTAGGTGAGGACCATAATGCGGTCCGGCTCCACGCCGTTGCTAATCAATTCCAGCAGCAGTTCCACGTTGACGAAGGTTTTGCCCGCACCCGGCACCGCGCTGATGGCCATGGTCCCCTGCCGGTATTGTAGAATCGGCGCCTGATCGTCACGAAGTACGGCGCGCTCCAAACTGGCGGATGAAGCATTCGTATCCGGCTGATTCAGCAAGCGGGGTTTCAGCAGGCCAATTTGCGAAAAACCCAGATCATCCAGCTCGCTGGCATAGGCTCGCACCTGTTGGGTCGCCAACAGCATTAAAGTACGGGTGATGTGCCCGGCACGGGTGCGGATGACCGCCTCGTTGAACTCCTCGGTGAAGGCTCCCGTCGAGCCGTCCCAAACCGCCGAGTGCACCCAGGCGTTATACATCGGCGCGTTGTCGCTGCGGGCCCACTCGCGGGAACCGACATCCATCCAGCACTGGATTTTCCGGTACAGTTCATTATCGATCACCTTCTGGGGCGTGCCGATGACCAACGAATCTGGCTGAATAGCTTCCGGCATCTCGGGCGTATCCGCAATCACCCCGCTTTTGACCTGTTGCAGCCATTTCTGGTCAAAGCTTTGAACCTCTTCGGCATTAATAATGCCGATCGCTGCAAATCCAAGGTTGATTTCCCGCTGACGGAGATAGCTCTGAATGATACGGCTGAGATCGCCATAGCCATCCCGCTCGCTGGAGTATGGCGTCAGGACCTCGCGGAACGCCGAATAAAGCTGCTGCTCGAAAGACAGATTTTTAGCCCTCAGCAACCAGGCAGCCAATAGGTCATAGCGGGCCATGGCCTCGGCAGTCAGTGGGACGGTCAGATCCTCGGGTTTCGGCAACAAGCCGGTCCGATCTTCTCGCGCTTCCAGAAAAGCATATATGGCCTGAACCAGCGCATCGAGCTTTTCAGTGGTCATCTCGGGCAACTGGTGAAAATACAGGGCCTGCATCAGCACGGTTTTCACTTCCCAGCGGGAAAGAGACTGCCCCCAGAGGTCGGTGTTCACCCATTGCAGCAGGTTGATAAACGCCCGGCACTTGGGATTATCGCTGGGGCGCTTGGTGCCGGACAGCAATTGCACCGGGATCCCCCGGCTGCTTAAGCGGTTTTGCAACTGGTAAAAGCTTAAAAAATCGGTCTTGGGCAGGATAATACACATATCGCCAGGGCTGGCACCCCGCTCAAGCAGGGCCAGGATATCCTCCACCACCTGCTCCAGCATCTCCACCCTTGTGATAAAGCCGTCATTGAGCTGCACGAACGGCGGCAACGGCTCAAAGTCATTCTGCCGCTTCCAGTTATTCAGCAGCGTTTGCCCGGCATGATAAGCGGTATCTTCGCGGGTCAACGCGATCGTCTGGCCCGGACGCAGCATCTTGAGCGCTTCCCAATCATAAGGATAGGCATTCAGGTAGCCACGACGGGAGCCTCCATCCACGTCGGCGGCCAGAATCAGGCTATCCAGCGTGGGCGCCAGGAACTCAATCAGCCGCTGCTCCGCCACAATGGTCTCGTCCACGTCATCGACCACCAGATGGCGGATGCTGCTTTTCAACCAGGCCGACATTGCGTTCTCTTTGCGCATCAGGTTGTTGAAGATGTCCAACTGCTTTTTGCTATCCAGCACCCGCAGGGTATAGCTGGCTTTATCAAACTGATTTTCCAACCAGGCGGTTTCTTCTCGGCATATTTCTTCCAAAAGTACCGAACGTTCAAACATCTCCGGACGGCTCAGTTGATTCTCCGAACGCAGACCAAGACGCCGGACAATCTGCTTAATGATATGCCCGTCATTACCGGGGAAGTCCTGATAGACCTCCTGCCCTTTCGCCTGGGCTTCCTGCCGCAATCGGGCCAGCAGCCACTTTAGCATCAATTCGGTGTCTTCCAGGCCGGACAGCTCGGGGCGGATATGTGGCTGGCCCTTTTTCAAGGTGGAGGTAATCTCTTGCTCCACCAGTGGCCAGAAGTTAAAAAGCGTGTTGCGCACAAAGCCCGCGTACGTGTATACCGGCAGCTGAGCCAGGGGAGTGGTTCTGCCTTTCAGCAGGCATTCGATAAACTTTTGCTGGCGGATATGGTTGCTGCACAGAACCAGAATACCGGCAGCCGGGACCGTATCCAGCAGTCGGGTGGTTTCCGCGAGCAATCGGGTGGTTTTTCCCGAGCCCAAAGGACCTTCCAGGTATAACATCGTTTCCGCTCCGCTCGCCGATGATTGATTCCGCGACCATCAATACCTCTACTATAACGGAACGGCTGAGGTACCCGAACTAAGATGAGATCAGAAGAGTTAAGAAAGTTTACAATTTGATTCGCCCCACGAGAGCCTAAGAGGAACGGCTGGCCCTGACTCAGAATTTGTAATACTGCCTGAGTTCCTCCCACAGTTTGACCCCCTGCTTGGTGGTGTACGCAGATAAGGCACCAAAAGAGGCTACCCCGATAAAACCACGCCAATCGAACGGCGGCGAAAGAACTTTTGCCAGCATCAGCAACGTAAACAGCCCACCCATACTGCCGGTCGTGATGAACAGGGCCGCCCTCAAAAAATGAATCATGCCGCGCCTTTCTGGTTCTGGTTCATCTGTATGAGATTTCGGCAGCCCGGTCATTTTCTTGAGTGGCTTTCGGGTATAGTAATGAAGAAAGCGCCTGCCGGGTTGGCAGACGCTGATCAGTCAAAAGTGGAATTGAGATTGAGCCTAGAGCCTAGTTCTTGCCTTCGTTGTGCATCAGCTCTTGAAGGACAGCATCCCGGTTCTGACGGAACTGCAGGTAGGTGTCCCAATCCTGGGCAATCTTGCGCGAATCCTCTAAAAGCCGCTCAAGCTCATCCTGCGTCATCGACCCTGTCATGATCATCCAGTTCTCCCCTACCGGTTTTCATTGCCTACTCCCGTACTTTCGATCGAAACGGGAAAAAGTTGAGAAATGCTGGTCTCTTTATGACTTTTTCTTTAAAATAGTTTAGGTATTGTTACATTCCCACCCATCCCCAAAGGGAATTATTACAGAAGAACTCGTAAAAGCAAAGCCCCAAAACAGAACTTATAAAGTCTTAGATGTCTGATGGTGACCACCTAGATGGCAAATATAAATATTACAACTCTACGGTTTGGAGAGGTCAGCGTGGATGAGGAACGACTCATCAACTTTGTCGAGCCGGTACTGGGTTTCCCTGGTTCCACACAATACGTAATCCTCGATCATGCGGAAGACTCTCCCTTCAAGTGGCTGCAATCCACGCAAGAGCCCGACCTGGCCTTCGTGGTAACCAATCCCAAGCTCTTTGGCATGGACTATGAATTCGTGCTTTCCGATGAAGATGCCGCTCAACTGGCTCTGGAACAGGCGGAGGACGCCCTGGTGCTGACCATCGTGAATATCCCGCAGTCCGATCCGGGCAAGATGACCGCGAATCTGCTGGGGCCGATCGTGATCAACCAGGGGGCACGCAAGGCCATGCAGGTGGTACTCAACGAGAGCCAGTATGATACCCGGACCCGCCTGATCCCGGACGAAATCCTGCAACAACAGACCAGCCGCACGCCAGCATCCGCTGAAAAAGGAGAGTAATCCATGCTGGTGCTGACGCGCAAGACCGGCCAAAAGCTGATTATTGCTAATGAAATTGAAATTACCGTGCTTGAAACCAAGGGGGAGGCGGTCAAAATCGGGATTGAAGCCCCCAAGCACATTACTATTTATCGGGAAGAGATTTACGAAGAGATTAAAAAGGCCAATCAACAGGCCACTGAGCAGGCACCCCAAACGAATTTGCTGGATATGGCAGCCGAGGCAGCCAGCCTGATCAAACCAAACCCATCCAGACAGGAACCCTGAGTTGATGGCTTTCCTGGATTACCTTCAACCCGCACGTGACCTGTTTTACAAAGAAAACGATCCGGGAAGGGCCGAGGCCGAACTTCGCCCCCTGATGACGCGCCCCGGTGAAATCGAGGAAAAGCGGGGCATCCATGAGCTGATGGGATTGATCCTTCGGAAGCAGCGCCGCTACGAAGAGGCTTTTCGCCTGTACGACAACCTGGAAGACCATTACCAGGCCGGCTATTGTGCCATGCTCCAGGGAAATCTCCAATTGGTGCAGGTGCAATGGACCCGCGTCCTGAACATGCGGCCCAATCACTGGTGCGTTTCGCTGTACGGAATGATCACCCAGCAGTTACGGACTTATCCTACCCTGTTCCAGATTCGCAACCACGTGGAAAGCGATATTGCCAACCTGATCGAGGCGAACCAGTATCCATTCCTGGAGAACCTGCTGCAATTCGTGGATTTCATGACGCAGTTGAATCTGGAGGCGCCCAAGTTCGTGGGACGCGCGCTGTTAAACAGCGGCTGGCTGGATCGCTCCGGTCCTTACCTGCTGAAAGGCCAGCGCTCGTTGCCCAATGACCCGGAGATTTACTTTCACCTGGGCCAGTACAGCATGGCCCAGAAGCATTACCCGGAAGCCCGTTTGATGCTGAAGCAGTGCCTGATGATTAGCCCCTGCTACACGCCCGCCACCGATTTACTGAACCAGATCCCGGAATCCGCCGCATCATGAACAAAATCAGCATTCTGATTCCCGTCTACAACGAGGTCCGTTTCCTCACCGAGCTGCTGGGTCGGGTGGAAGCCGTGGACTTTTGCGGTCTGGAGAAAGAAATCATCATGGTGGACGACGGCTCGACCGACGGCACTCTGGAGATTTTGAAGACCTATGAAGGCAGAGCGCCCTATAAAGTCATCTATCATCCGCACAACATGGGAAAGGGCGCCGCATTGCGCACCGCTATCCAGCATGCCACGGGCGATCTCATCGTCGTCCAGGATGCGGACCTGGAATACGACCCGCAGGATTACCCGGAACTTATCCAGTTGATTATCGACGGCAAGGCGGATGTGGTCTATGGCAGTCGCCTGACCGCAGGCAAGCCGGTGCGGGCCTTCAATGTGCTGCATTATTTCGGCAACAAGTTCCTCACGCTCATTACCAATATTCTCTACAACACCACCCTCACGGACATGGAAACCTGCTACAAGGCCTTCCGTGCAGATGTCATCAAGCCCATCACCATCCGGGCCAATCGTTTCGACTTTGAGCCGGAGATCACCGCCAAAGTACTGAAGCGAAAAGTCCGCCTGTTCGAGGCCCCCATCTCCTACTGCGGCCGCAACTTCGATGAAGGCAAGAAAATCACCTGGCGCGACGGCCTTTCGGCGATGTGGACACTGATCAAATACCGCTTCATGGATTAAAACGGGTTCATTTCATTCATTCAGCACTAAAGCCAGCATAGGATCGACATAATACTTGAAGATAATGCTTGCCAATATGTTCAGAGTGATGCCTGACAAGAGTGTTATTAGCAAAGCGCATATAGGATGAGCTTTGACCCAATCACTAATCCGGAAATAAAGTGTCTTTTGGAGCCGGGGTAATTCATTGTTCAGAGCAGGTAAAAAATCTGTATCAATTTGAAGAGAGAGAACTCGACTCTTACAAGCATCACAGAGGTTTGGCCTATGCATGGAAAACACAATGTCGGGTTTGTTTGAGTTCAAATCAAAAAGACAACCCCGAACATCATCGTGAACCCAAGTATATGTATTAGCGGGAAAAAGCTTACCATTAGCCACATAGAGAACAACCAGTTCGTAGATATTCCTTAGAATATAATGCTCAATGGAAAAGTCAGAAAATCGAACAATGTCAGCCATTTCGTGAAGAGACAGCACTGCCACTTTCTCACCAACACGCTTCATATAATAATTGTCTTGTATGGGCGCTCCAATAATAGCAATCGTAAAATCAGCATTATGAGTAGGGTGTACCAAACCAGCTAATTGGTCAGTGGTGTATTCCCAATCTGAACCATTGGCACCGGGTAAATGCAAAATCTCTGAATCATGTGAAATTGTAAAAATACGGCTTTTCCAGCCTTGTAGATAAGCCATATTGACCGGATATTTTAGTCTTCCAAGCGAAACTAAAGAGATTTTGATTTTAGACATAATTTCCAGCCACTCGTACTACCCGTCTTATTGATGAGCATTAAACCATAAAGTAGAGAACCACGAAAAAGCCTACCCGATATCGGGTAGGCTTTTTCAGTATTAATGAGCCGGTTGCTACGTCCCGACGGTCCAGGAGTTCATGTACTCGGTCATGGCGGGGGTCAGCGCGTCGATCTGAACGCCCATGGCTTTCAGCTTCAGCGTGGCGATTTCGTTGTCGAACGCTTCCGGCAGCAAGTGCACGCCGCTACCCAGGGTGTCTTTGTTTTTCACCAGGTATTCGACCGCCATGGCCTGGTTGGCGAAGCTCATATCCATCACGCTGGCCGGGTGGCCTTCGGCGGCAGCCAGGTTGATCAGGCGGCCTTCGCCCAGCACCAGCACGCGACGTCCGTTGCTCATGGTGAATTCTTCCATGAACGGACGGATTTGATCCCGCTTGGTGGCCATCTTGGCCAGGGATTCCAGGTTCAGCTCCAAGTCGAAGTGGCCGGAATTGCAGACAATGGCGCCGTCTTTCATGTGCTCGAAGTGGTGCTTGTCGATAACATGGCGGTTGCCGGTCACGGTAATGAACACATCGCCGACTTCGGCGGCTTCCATCATCGGCATCACCCGGAAACCGTCCATCACGGCCTCGATGGCGCGGATGGGGTTGACTTCGGTGACGATGACATTAGCGCCGAGACCGCGGGCCCGCATCGCGCAGCCCTTGCCGCACCAGCCGTAGCCGACAACCACTACGTTCTTGCCGGCTAACAAAATGTTAGTCGCGCGAATCACGCCATCAATAGTGCTTTGGCCCGTGCCGTAACGGTTATCGAAGAAGTGCTTGGTCTGCGCGTTGTTCACCGCGATGGCGGGCCAGGGCAGCTTGCCGTCTTTTTGCATGGCCAGCAGGCGGATAATGCCGGTGGTGGTCTCCTCGGTGCTGCCGATCATAGCGTCAGCCAGCTCGGGACGCGCCTGAACCAGCGTAGCAACCACGTCGGAACCGTCATCGATGATGATTTGAGGCTTGTGGTCCAGCGCGATGTTCACGTGCTTGGTGTAGGTTTCGGTGGATTCGCCCTTCATCGCGTAAACCGAGATGCCGTAATCCTGCACCAGGGAGGCAGCCACGTCATCCTGGGTGCTCAGCGGGTTGGATGCGATGAGAATCGCTTCGGCGCCACCGGCTTTCAAGGTGCGGGCGAGATTGGCGGTTTCTTTGGTCACGTGGCAGCAGGCGGCAATGCGAATGCCTTTCAGCGGCTGCTCTTTTTCAAAGCGGGTGCGGAGTTGTTCCAGAACGGGCATATCGCGGTTGGCCCATTCAATCTGCTTTTTGCCTTGCGCGGCAAGCGAGGGATCTTTGATTTCGCTGGGAATCGGGGTCATGGTGGCCATAACTCTCTCCTGGTTACCAATAACAGCTCAACGTGGAGTGCATCCACTCTAACAAAGAAGCGGATTTTATCCAAGTCAGCATTATCCTCAGGCGAGGCCATTCCCTGGCCGAGCATCCTTCCGCCTAGAGCCGTTCCTGGTTTTTAAAACCGTAAAAGGCGTCGGCTTCCAGGTTGATGCGCATGAGCTCGGCTTCCAGTTGCTGACTGTATGCGCTGATTTGCTCTTCCGTCATATCCGGCGGGACGTGCAAAGGCTTTCCGTAGGCAATACGCATTGCAGTCCCTGGTAAAGGCGCGTGGTAGTGGTCCCAGGCGCGGTCAAATTTTTTAAACAACCAGCGAGAGGCCGAACCCAGCGGGATAATCGGCGCGCCGGTCTGGCTGGCCAACCGAATGATACCGGGCTTCACCTGATATCGAGGGCCACGGGGGCCATCCACGGTAAAAGCAACCGAGTGGCCGTCTTTTTTCAGGGCACGAATCAGCCCCACGATCGCCTGGCGTCCACCCCGCTTGTGAGAACCCCGCACGAAATGCCGAAAGCCGATGCGTTGGGCGATGCGGGTAATGAACTCTCCGTCGTTGCTAGGGCTGACCAGGATGGCCACTTGATCGAGCGGTACTGCTTTAAATAGGCAGTACATTCGCCCGTGCCACAGGGCATAAATCACCGGCGTACCGGCCTGCATCAACGCCTCGGCTTCCGGGTAGGCCGTGACGCCTTCCACTTTCCAGGACGCCCGAATCAACCGCAGCGGCTGCGCGGCGATTTCCGAAAGGAGCTTTTTGAGGAACAGATTGTTTTTGAGGGACATGGGATTCTTCAAGGTGTTCAGGTTTCGGGAAAGGGCATCAGTTTTCGGCTCGGTTTGTTTCCAGCGCCAAGAAATCACGGGGCAATTTTGATTCTTGAGGGACTTTGGTAATTTTATAGCGTAAGCACAAGTATGAGCCGAAGGAAATACATGATGACCATCTACCATTCTAAGCCAATCGCGATTCATTCAACCTCGCAGTCCGCGCCAAAATTTGGAATCCGCTCTCTCGCCAGCACAGACATCGAGTTCAAGAAACCGCAGGAAAGATCCGGTATCTATTCGCTTCTGGCAGAACCCAAAATTCAAGAGATTTCGGATGATTGGTTGCTCATGGCCTTCAAAGGCCAAAAGGTAGGAAAGGATACCTTCAAGCTGGTCAACGCCTATGAGCGCGTGGAGTATGAAGGTTCTTTCTCGTCACAACGACTGGTCGACAACCGTTATCGGGCTTACTTGACTAAAAAAATCCTGACTGTTGTCCAACCTTGGGAATCCAAGCCAGAAGCAGAGCCCCTGCGAGGGGCAAAGGGGAAGCTAAAGGTTCTGGATTTTACCACACCTCAGAAAAAGCACCGGCCTACGTTCTCGCTTGATGCCTAGGAATACATTCCAAATCAGGCAAATAACACAAGACAGCGCAACGGCCTCTGTTTGCGCTAACATAAAAGCATGAGCCAATTTCCCCCATCAACGCCTACAGGCCAAACACTGGTAGCGCCGTCTATTCTCTCGGCTGACTTTGCCCGGCTGGGCGAGGAATTGCGCATGCTGGAAGCCGCCGGGGCCGACTGGATTCATGTGGATGTGATGGACGGGATGTTTGTCCCCAACATTACGCTGGGACCGCCAATCATCCAGGCGCTGCGTCCGCACAGCAGCTTGCCGTTTGATGTGCACCTGATGATTGAAAAACCCGAGCGCTATCTGGCCGATTTCCGGGATGCCGGGGCGGATATCATCACCGTGCACGTGGAAACCTCCCCCCACCTGCATCGCACGCTCTCCGAAATCCGGCGGCTGGGCTGCAAGGCGGGTGTGTCGTTAAACCCCTCCACGCCGGTCTCCACCCTTGAAAACGTGCTGGATGACCTGGATTTGATCTTGATCATGTCCGTCAATCCAGGCTTCGGCGGACAAAGTTTTATTCCCCAAGCCCTGCAAAAACTGGCCCAGGTCAAAGCCATGATCGGCGATCGCCCGATTCACCTGGAAGTAGATGGCGGCATCTCCCCCCAAAATGCCGAACAAGTCCGGGCCGCAGGCGCCAATGTCCTGGTGGCCGGTTCGGCGGTGTTCAAATCGAAGGATATTCCGGGCACAATCAGCGCGCTGAAGGGGGAAACCGGCGGGAAGGCCGTGTTTACCAAACCTGCTGCGGAATCCGGAAAACTCGGCTAGACGGCAGAATACCTCAATAGACTGAAGCGGGCAGGCCAGTTCTTCATCCGATCATCAGACGTGGCTTTAGGGCCAAACTGGGATTTTTTCAAAGTTTTTCAGGAAATGCCGAATACACTGTCAGGTAGGTACGGGCTATCGAGGGTGTTTATTTTGAGAATCCTGGCAACGATTTACCTGACCCTGGCGCTTCTAGCGGCATCCTCTGCCGCCTGGGCGTGGGACGGCAACTGGACCGAAGCGAAATCGGGGCAGGATTATCTTTACGATGAGAAAAACAGCCAGGGAAAATCCGGCGTCAAAGAGCCCCCCCAGAAGTTTTTGATTCCCCCCACGCCGGATTTTGCGGATGTGGACCCCGAGGAGCTGCATGATTATTTTGATCGCAAAAACCGGGACTACGCTCCGTATGCGCTGGCCCGCATCACTCGAAGCATCCGCTACAACAACATTCTCATTCCCAAGGGGTACTACCTCGTCAAGCCTGGCGACCTCAATGATGGTTCCGTCAAAGTCAGCTTGAAGACCCTGCAAGGTTTTGAGGCCCCACCCTCCGGCCAGCCCGGCGAGGAAAGCGGGAACACGACAGCACTGAAAACAGATCCGCAACCTGAGGAGAGCCCCAGTGTAACAGAGGGGTTGCATAAAGCCATCTCGGCCCGCTCCCGGCAGGAGAGCGCAGGGCCATTCACCAATGCCGCCAGTGCCCCTGCAACCGGCGAGGAGGTCGTTCCCCGCCTTCAGCCCAAGCCGGTCCCCCAGCCGAACCCGCCCCAAGTGTCCGATAAAGAAAGAGTACATCGGGCATTTGTTTTCAAGCAACTGGGCAAGGTGGTTGCGGTGGTGCCGATTCATGAAATGGAATCTTACCATCCTCCCAAGGGAGAAAAGGCCCCCAAGCAGGCCGTGGCCTGGCTGGAACTTCAGGAGCAGCGCCCCGTTCTGAGGTTTTACTATCGGCAACGAATTTACACCACCTACTTTCAATAACGAATCGGGCGATAATTCCGGGAAGCGCATGCAGGCAGTATTTTTCAGACAGAAGACCCCAGCAGAACACGATAACAGCGCATGCACCCTGACATGAGCGTGCCGATTTCCCCGTGTCATCAATCGAATGGCGGAAGACGAACCCCGTGGCGCATCTGGTACAATATGAAAACTGTGATAATCGTCCGCAAGGCCAACACAGGCGTTATCAGCGCTAAAGGAAGTTTCCCCCTTGATACTGAAGGCATTTAGCGAGCAACTGCACCTTGAATGCAATCGGGAACGCAAACCCGAGCATGTGCTGTTTGATTGGCTGGCCCGCACCTTGCTCATGCCTCCGGCACCGGGCGATGTAGTCGGTAAGGTGCTGCATGCCGAAATTGAGATGATTGACTGCAACGGATATCCGGGTTTCGAGGGTAAAACCGACTCCGGCTGCCGCCTACTGGAGAGCCTTTTCCAGTTCTGCCGCAGCTATGATCATTGGCAATTCAGTCGCTGGCTGCACGAAATCCGGGCCTCCGACTTCAGCGAAGCGGGTTTGTCCTAAAAAAAACGGACTTCAAAAACACAAATCCCGCCCCTTGGCGGAATGAGGGAGTGGTGTGCTATTGAAGGCTGGAATTTCTGTCAGGAGACTGCCGGACGGCTGGCATAGCGGTTACTTTTGCCGGGGTGGCCCAGCCGGTCCCGCGTGATGACCCCTTGAATCCGCCTCCCCTCCCGAACCACCAGACAAGCCAGCCCATCCCGGTGCAACAGGCTTTCCGCCTCTTCGCGCGGAAGATTCGGCTCAATCACCTGTAAATTGGTGACCATGGTTTCCCGTACGTCGGAGTTCCGGAGCAGCTTCTCGGATAATCCCTTCAGGTCTTTCTCAAAGATCATCCCGGCAATTTCGTCCCGGTCCAGGACAAAGAGCTGCGAAAGACCCCGGTTCCGCATTAGTTCCAGGGCAGACACGGCATAATCGTTGGCAGAAACCGTCACAAACTTTGAATCCATCAACTCAAGAAGCTGCATGGGCTGTCTTTTCTAGGAAAATTCTACACTAAGATTCTATCAGGGCTTGAAGCACAGGCGTTTCAGCCTGCCCAAGTAAATACAGCGAAAGTATGAAATAAATCCTCGGTCCGGACTAATTTTAGAGAAAGGTTCAGCACACTCCTATTACTCACCTGGCTAAATTGCGGAAAAAGTCAAATCAACCGGGTACATTGGCGCCAAAGAAAAAAGCACAACCCTAGAGAAAGTTGTGCGCGCTATGAGGAGTTAACTGTTATTGAAGTGAAGTCTAAAAGTCGGAGTTGAGAGGCGATGGTAAAGGAGACAGGAGTAGAGTTTAAACTTGTGTACTGCTTACATATAGCTTATAGGCAAAAGCCCCAAAAACTTTAAAAAGGGGGCAAAAACATTGGGAGAGAACGAGTTAAAGCACCATAAAAACCCATATTTATGGCCTTTTCTCTCAAAATGTTTTAAAAAGTCGAAAAGCTGCCGCCGCATTCTCGATATACAAATACACAAGCGGGGATGCTGCCCGAAAAAACCCATGTTGCCACCCGGAAAGACGAGAACAAGCTGGAATGACCGTCTATTATTCCGCGCTGGGGCGGCGGATGAGAATGGCGGGCGGAAAGGAGACATAGCGGTTCCGGCGTAGGACACGCCGCAAGTCGGATGACAGCGAAGCTGCTTCCGTGTCGGCCTCGGCGTCAACCTCGCCAATGGCAAGATCATTCCGGAGGAATTGCAACAGACATTCTTCGTTCAGATTCATGCGGCTTCCACTGGATACTTAAACAAACCAAGATTCCTTCTGGCCGCGTCCCTTCGACGCTATATCCATCCTACGTCAGCCAGGGACGCCCTCGCATCGGCCACCCGGTTTAACCGTCACAATCCACCGAGGGATCTACTTCAGATGCGGGAATCCAGCTTGAAACCCAGCATAGCGCCGGTGATCGGGCCGATAACCACCCCCACGAAGGGAATAGTCCGCCCCAGCGTTAATCCCAGTCCGCCGCCAGCCAGTGCACCATCCCAGTTGGGATCTTGAGAGCGGGTACTTGCATTGGCCACGCTCCCGGCTTGCTGTTGTTGCAGCGTTTCCGCACGGGAGAATTCAGTGTAGTTAAACATGAAACCCTGCATGTGCAGGAGATTTTCCGGTTCATTGGCCAGCCGCACGGATACCAGGGTCATCAGAAAAAAGATACCGCCCAGCACCACAACGGAAACCATCAGCCGATTGCACAGCGTCAGGATTGCGCCGGTCAAGCGGTGCACATTTTTCAAGTCATACCGGTGTTCCAAGGCCATGCCGAACTCCTATTCCGCCAGCGACGGGCAAAAAGGCAAATTTATATCATAAATAAATAAAAACAGCCAAAAGGCTCAAATTGCCTGTATTTCGGACAATCCAACGGCGCTCATGGAAAAATTTCGGTTATTCGACTTTGGCTGCCTTTTCCCCGAAGCGGCTACAATGTGAATATCCCAACCATAAAACGGTGATGATGAACAAACAGACGGTTTCAACGATCTTGGGCGCCAGTATAGCCGTATTGGCCGGAATGATTCTATTCTCCGGGTGGGCTATGGCGCAGCAGACCATGCATGCCGCCGCGCGTTACGCTGATCAGTCCGAACTGGACGAGGTTCGGCGAGATTTGGAGAAGATCGACGGCTATGCCTCCGAAGGGATTTACGGCAGCGCCTCGGTCATTGTGGGCCGGGACATTCGGGCCCGCGATATCTACCGGGCCTACCTCGATAAAGCCGCCCGGATCAGCGGGGACCTGGTTGCCGTGCGCCCGAAGCTGGCAACCCAAGACGAGACATTGACCCTACAACAGCTTGCAGCGTTGGCCCAGCGGCTTTCAGTGGAGAACTCGCAATTCCGGGACGGTTTCCAGCATGGCGAGAACCGCTTTCAGACCTATCGGCTGATTGAAACAGCCATCTCCAGCTTTGAAGATGCCGTCAACTACTGGCGCTTGTCCAATCACTTCCGGAAGACCTATCGGGGCTCTGCCCGAGAGCGAGCTGAGGACGACGAGGTCCTGATAATAAAGGTGCAAACGGCCATGAACGCCATTGATGAATTGAAGAGCATCCTGGAAACGCGCGAGAAGCTGAAACAGGATTTGGAAGAAGACTAGAAAGCGCTTCCTGGTTTGAATACGTGGATACAACCGCAAACCAAACAGAGCCGTCCTGCCTTTGTGCCTACCTCGACCAGATCCAATCCCAGAGGGGACGGCTATCCGAGTTGGTTGGCGCTGAAAAAACAACCGGACCAATGGTACCCGGTCTTTTCACCACGCCCCACACATTGCAATCAGTGGTGTCATAACAGGCAAAAACACCGATCTGATCCTCCCCAACCTGGTTGGGAGATAAGGTCCCATTCCAATCCAGATACATAAAGGAATTTCCCCCGTCGTTACTAGTGATACCGCGCCCAATCAAAACAGCACCGTTGGAAAAAACGTAAGACCAGGCTCCGTTAAACGTTGAATAGCCCATGGTTCCCGCAGAGGCGTCCCAGCACCCCAGGGCCTCCGCTGTACCGCCCTTGCAAACCTTGATGGCGTTCAAGCTGTCCCCGACGTAGCTGCCATTATAGCCCGTGCCGGTCCAGTATATTTTTTTGGTGGTGACCCCGAGATAGACCTGCTGCTCAATACCAGCCAAAATCTCCCGAAAAACGGCTTTCTTACGGGATTCCTCCTGGCTGTGAAGCACTTTGGGAATGGCAAAAGTAGCAAGTTCCGCAACAATCAGCAGGGCAATCAACAACTCGGCCATGCTGAACCCCGAAAAGGGACGGACAGCTCGCCGACGCCGGTATTTCAAGGCTGGGGCTTTAAACCGCATATTGGCATCAATGCATCGCGAAAGGTTACCGGCCCAGGCCCGCAACAGTTCCATCAAATTAACGTACTGGAAGGTCACTAACTGCCCCTCGTTCATAAAGGTGCATCTTAAGGCCATATACTATTTGTTTCGTCCATTCGGTCAATAACTTGAGCACAACGCCAATAGTGTCGCTGCAACTTCACAAGCAGGATGCGTGTTGAATAACGCTCGCCAAGGTTAAATTTTCCTAGAATTTGCAAATAAATTTGGCGCTGGTTTCAGGCATCATGATTCTGCAACCGGGGTCCCGGCCTGTGGGCTTTCGCCTCAGCATTTCGTGCGCATGGAAAGGCAAGTGGGCTTACAATAGAGGGATGAGGTCAACCATGTCGGCTTATCGGAGAGAACTGGCCCGGTCCGTGCAAGGGCGGGAGATAGACGGGGTGTTTTTCGGCCCTGCGGAGCCTGCCTGGCTGGATACCCTGTTCATCGGCGTATTTCACGGGGATGAGGGTATCAGCGCCGAACTCCTCCATCGCTTCATCAACACCATGCAGGCGGGCCGGTTTGCGGCATCGCCCATCGATTTTACCGCCCGGCCGGTGCTGATCCTGCCGGTGCTGAATCCGGACGGCCTGGCCGCCGGAACCCGGCAGAATGCCAACGGCGTGGACCTCAACCGTAATTACCCCACCGCCAACTGGCAGGAAGAGAACCAGGGGACTGTGTATTATTCCGGTCCTTCCGCAGCCAGCGAGCCGGAAACCCGTGTCGTCATCGAGCTGATTGAGCGCTATCAGCCCAAAAAGATTGTGACCGTCCACTGCCCCTACAAGGTGCTGAACTTCGACGGTCCCTCCCGCCCACTGGCGGAAGCCATGGCCGCAAAGTCCGGCTACCCGGTGGTCGAGGACATCGGCTACCCCACCCCCGGTTCGTTCGGCACCTGGACCGGCAAGGAGCGACGGATCCCGGTGGTCACGCTGGAGCTGCCTCCCAATCCGGATGATCCGCCGGATCCCGAACTGCCGCCCCCTGAACCCTTCAAGCAAGTCTGGCAGGACAATTGGGCCTCGCTGGAAGCGGCCATCCTCTTTTAAGGAACCATTTTCAGATTCCAAGCAAAGCAAAAGACCCGCCCTGACGGACGGGTCAATCGCAGAATTAGTAGTTGAGCCTACTCGGCGCTGGCGGGCAGGCGATCGCGGAAGCGGGGGCCTTCGCTGTCGCCGGGCGCGTGGAAGCTCAGGCTGATCCGGCGTTCATCCGGGCTGAACTTCACGATGAAAGTCTTGATGGACTGGCCGACTTCCACCTTGGTGCCGTTGCGGGTCTCGTACTCGGTGATATCCTTGCTGGGAAGCAGGGCTTCAACACCCGGATATACTTCCACGAAAGCGCCGAAGTGCTTCATACGGGTGACGGTGCCTTGCACCTCATCGCCGTAGCCCAGCTCTTTGGTCACTTCATTCCACGGATCCGCATGCTGCCCTTTGATGGACAGGCTGACGCGCTGTTTCTCGTGATCGATGCCGATGACTTCCACCTGAATGACATCGCCGATGCTAAGGATGTCGGAGGGATGCTCCACCCAGCGCCAGGACATCTGAGACAGGGGCAGCAGCCCATCTACGCCGCCGAGGTCCACAAAGGCCCCGAAATCGGTGAGACGAACCACTTCGCCTTCCACCACAGCGCCTTCATGCAGCTTGGCAAAGAGGTCTTTTCTCTGCTCGGCCATCTGTTCGGCGATCATTTTGCGGTGGGAAAGAATAATATTGTTGCGTTGCCGGTCGAGGTTGATGATCTTGGCAGGCAGTTCCTGGCCGACCAACTCTTCCAGCGTTTGCTTGACCCGCAGGTGCGAGGAAGGGATGAAGCCACGCAGGCCCATCACGTCTACCAGCAGGCCGCCCTTGACTACGGCGGTCACTTTGCAGGTGACAACCGTATCGGCGTTCATGAGTTCTTCCAGTTTGTTCCAGTTCTGCGCGGTTTGGACCCGGCGCAAAGAAAGGGTCAACTGGCCATCCTCGTCCTCTTCGAACAGGATGTAGAAATCGTGCGCTTCGCCCGGCTTCAGAGATTGCTGGGCTGTCGTGTAGGGACTGGCAATTTCCTTGTTGGGCAGCAGGGCCGCGGTTTTGGCACCGATATCCACCAGCGCTCCGTTGGATTCCAGGGCGATGATTGTCCCGTGAACGATTTCACCACGCTTAAAAGCATAGTCATATTGCTGTAGAAGCTTTTCGAATTCCAGCTTCTCCGGCGTCTGCATTTCCTCATCCCCTTGGGATGGGTAGAGTGCACGGGGAGCCATACAGTGAGTTACCTCCAACAGAACAAGATAGAAAGGGTGAGCTATTCTTACGTTTATTGTTAAGAATAGCCCATCCTGAAAATTATATCAATGATATCACGTGAATCATAAGTGTCTAATCGATTAGTTGTTGTAGGAACGAGGATTGGCGCAGCTTTCGAATCGCCCGGATCTCCGTCTGCCGTATGCACTCTCGGGTTACGCCATAAATCCTTCCGATTTCCTCCAACGTCATCTTGCACTTTTGGTCGGTTTCACCCTCACCGCTTCCCACCTGGATCCCGTAGCGTCGGAACAGGATATCCCGCTCCCGATCGTCGAGATGGGTGAGCAGGGCCATCTGAAGCGCAGTCATGGCCTTCTTTTGATAGATTTCCTGCTCCGGATCCGCAAGCCGGTCGTCCTCGATAGTCTCTCCCAGCGTCTGGGTATTGCCGTCCTTCATGGTCACCTCGGCTTCCAGGCTCATGATTCTCTGGGCAGCCCGGCTGAGTTGCTGGACTTTTTTGAGGGAGAGCTTCAGGTAATCAGCAATTTCAGCGTCGCTGGCCGGACGTCCGTCTCGTTCCTTCAGGATGTGCCGGGCTTTTCGAAGTTTGGAAACGCTGTCAATCACATGTCCCGGCAGCCGGATGGGTCGATCATGCTCGGCGAAGGCCTGGAACACGGATTGCTTGATCCACCAGGTGGCATAGGTCGAAAACTTGTATCCGAGCCGGTAATTGAATTTTTCGATGGCCTTCATCAGCCCCACGTTGCCTTCCTGAACCAGATCCATGAACGAGGCGCCCCGACCAGCATAACGTTTGGCGATGCTGATGACCAGTCTCAGGTTGGCCTGGGCCAGCTTTCGACGGGCAGATTCGTCGCCTTGCTCGATACGCCTGGCCAGTTCAATCTCTTCTTCCTTGCTTAACAGGTCAGATTGCCTGGAAACCGAACGCAGATAGCTAACAGCCGTATCTTCCAGCGTATCCGGGATCTCGGCGCGGATTTCGGGGTCCGTTTCCGGCGTATGGTGTCCCAGACGCCCATCCAGTGCGTCCATCTCCAGCTCGGTGTCAAACTCGGGAGCAATCAGGTTCAATGCGGTTGCCATCAGGATATCCTCCTTGCCTTCTCTACTTCACTTTTGCTTCTCTTCTCCGACTGTTGGGGAGGGCTTATCCCTCCCTGAGTGGTGGATTGCCTGCGCGGAATTGGGTATCGCTCCGCTGCCGCAGTTCAGGGAACGGTTGTCATCGTGTTGATGGGTTGAGTGATTCGATTTTTCCGACTTCGCTTCAGCTTCTTCACTTCTTCAGTTGGATTGCGGGATTGTGTGAGGAAAAAAAGAAAGCCTTGTCAAACGGCAAGGCTTTTCCCTTCTAGCATGTAGTTGTGAGAGGAGTGTGAGTGTTGAGGTAAATCTGTCGTTTCGTCGCGTTGACGAGGGGCTCTGCCTCATCAAGAGGGGCCCTGAAGTGGTATACTGCGCTTCCTACTTCTTCACTACCTGTTTCTTACCCGGGGCCGCTCTTGCGTTCCCGTATTTATATATTATTCCACACGTATATACTTTTCAATCCCAATCGATATATTGTGTTACATTTCTTAATACCATGTTTGAAACCCCTTACCTGGAGGCAAACCTGTCTGCGACTAAATAGATCCCAGTTTTTGTCCGAAGGTGCAATGGAAGTGCAATCCCTATGCAAAGCCTTTCTAGGGCTATTTTTCTTTGCCTTATAGCAAGCAGGGTGTACGGGTTGCGCGTGGATGTGATCAAGCAGCAAACCTACTCAGGGTTCTCAAATTCGTGTTTGAGTACCTCGTAACCTATTTTTTCCAGGGAGAGGGCATTTTCTTCTTTGGTGCCTTGGGGCAAGCAGGTATTCACCATAACGGTGCCCAGGTCACGTCTGAACTCGCCTGGGAGCTGTCTGTTGATAGGTGTCGCCCCATGTAGCACACCAACCCCGCTGATATTATTGAACAGAAGTATGGGCGTATCCTTATCATCCTTAGCGCTGAATTCCTGATCCAGTGTCCAAATATACTTGTTATCAAGAGTATCAGTTAATTTTCGGCTTTCAGCCCTGATTAGAGCGGGTATGCGGGAACAAGGATACTTTCCGTCCTGATACGCCTGCCGATGATCTGCCAATCTGGGGATCCCACCCGCACACCCAGAAACTGGACCGTAAGAAATGGAAACGAGCGGATCTTCCAGTTCTCTAACTATATTAAGGCGATCAGAATACTTGTGAATATTAGGGGCATCATAATGGAAAAACTGAGAACTTCTCAGACCATCCCTCACAAAGCATAGATCAACAATCCTGGTATTTCCTGCCGGGTTGAACGTTTCCGGAAAACACCGGATCAACTCTTCAAAAACCCGATGGGTCAGGGTTCGCTGGAAAAGACGGACTTGTCTCAAGCTCCCCAACGTTTTGATGGTATCCAGCAACAGCGCAAAGCGTGGCTTATCCACATCTCCCGCCAAGTTGTCGGCAATACGCCGCACCAATGCCGGACTGGGATCGTAGGAATCCCCGGTCCTTTTCACCATACTCCCATCCAGGCGGATGGCATAATCCTTGGGAGGATTTTCCTCGGACCAGCCAAATCTTAGCGATGGGAAAGATGTCGTAAACGGCTGCGTGGCGGATGGTTTCATCATCGATGCAGATTCCAGAAGGTGCGCGTCATGCTGATCAAACATTCCTGAAGAAATTTATTGCCAAACAAATGATAAACGGAACCGATCGTCAGGGTGGGGAGTCGTTAGGGGACCTCGGCCAGGTTGGCATAACGGCACTTGCTGCCTTGGCGGGTGTCCCGACGAGCGAATTCGGCTTCGATGTCATTCATCAGTTCCAGCTTTTTTTGCAGCCAGAGCGGGGCCACCACGTGCAAGCGGTGACCGTTGCCCGCCACCCGGTGAATCACGCAGTCCGGGTGCAAGCGTTCGATAAAGTCGCAGATGAGCGAAACGTACCCCTCCTGATCCAACGGCTGCCACTCACCCCGCAGGTATTGCGCGGCCAGCGGGGTTTTTTCCATCGCGCACAGCAAATGGATTTTCACCCCATGCACTCCCAGTTCCGCCAGCTTGTCGGCGGTGGCCATCTGGTCCTCCCAGCTTTCGCCGGGCAAATCCAGGATGACATGGATACAATGCTCGATGTTATACTGCCGGGTCAGCTCATAAGCGGTCAGAAAGTCGTCAAAACTTTCCGCCCGGTTCAGCAAGTCCAGCGTGCGGTCATGAATGGTCTGCATGCCGTATTCAACTGAAACATACGGCAAACGATCCTGGTAGCTTGCAATCAGGGCCAGTTTTTCCTCGTCCACGCAGTCCGGCCGGGTGGAAATGGCCAGCCCGATAATGTCCGGATGAGCGTCGCAGGCTTCGTCGTAGAGGGCTTTCAGGCGCTCGACGGGGGCATAGGTGTTGGTGAAGCTTTGGAAATAGGCGATGAATTTATCCGCATGGAAGCGCTTGCGCTGCCTTTCCATATTCTTGAGCAACTGCTCGGTAATGCTGTCCTGCCGGTCCTGGGCGCGGGAAGAGGAGCCGGTCTGGTCACAGAAGGTGCAGCCACCGTAAGCCTTCGTGCCGTCCCGGTTCGGACAGGTAAAACCGGCATCCAGGGTCAGCTTGTAGGTTTTATATCCCAGCTTTTCTTTTAAATATTCGCTGTAGGGGCGGTAAGGCTTCATGATGATTCCGTATGATTCTGTGATTCTGGGCTGGTTATCCCTTTAGTTTCAAGTGACCATCGTAGCGCAGGGGCTTTCAAAACAAAAGTCAGACCGATTTTCAGGAGAGTGGTGCGCCCAGCAGCTCGACACTCAAGATTGGACAGGGAGTGGGCAATCGGTAAGAGGACCGAAAAAAACGGTGATTCCCATGAAAAACCCCTCCATATTCGAGGTTGCCACGCAGGAATTCAACGCCTGAACCGCAAGTAATCACTTCCATAAAACTTTTTAATCGCCGGGCTGCGGTTTTTGCCCTTAGTGTGCGGATTACAGGCCTTTTCAAGCTGACCGCCTTTTTGGTAAATTCAATACCAGAGGTATGAACCTCATCCAATTTTTAGGCTGGAAGCAGGCTTTGAAACCTAAGCTTGCCGATTGATAGCCCGTTGTTAGAAAGCTTAGCGTATCCACTGAGTAGCAAATTGAATGACGAAAAGGAACGAGGGGTTCGGTTCCGAGGAGGAGGTGCACTGATGACTATGTTGCAAACCGAAAGCCTGACACCGCGGGATGTCACCAATCTTTCCGCGCTCAAAGGGCTTGGGCTGGACCTGGTGGAGGTCAGAATTTCACAGGTTGCCTATGCCAAAGGGCAGTTGCTCTCCAATATCCGGCTGCCGGAGAATACCCGCGTCCTCTGCGTGATGCGGAACCATCGTCCCATCATCGAATTGGACGCCGTTTTCCTGGAGGAAAAAGACTCCATCTACCTGCTGACGGACGATGAAACCACCGTGCGGGAAGTCTTTACCCTGTAGTGGATCCGATCAGGCAGTTGAGCAACCGAACGGCTATCCCCCGTTGGGCTAGTTTGTTGGCCTGCCTCTTGCACATGGCCTTGTTTTCGGCAATGATTGGCTTGGAAGTCATCCGTAAAAGTCATCCATACTTTACGATGTCGGTGACAATCCCGGAGCATCCACTTTTTGAGTGCACTTTCAAGCTGAGGTCAATGAGTCATGTGCGGCATCGTCGGATATTTGGGCCGGAAAGCGCCTGTTCCTCTCATCGTAGACAGTCTGCGCCACCTGGAATACCGGGGGTACGATTCCGCAGGCGTTGCCTACCTGGATGACGAGAACCTGCTGCAAGTCTTCAAGGCTTCGGGAAAGCTCATCAACCTGGAAGGCATTCTGCCGTCCGAGCTAAACAACCGGCGCTCCGACGACACCAACGGCCATCGCCATATCGGCATCGGGCACATCCGCTGGGCCACTCATGGCGCGGCCAACGATGTGAATGCCCACCCTCATACCGGATCCCGAAACGAGATTGCCCTGGTGCATAACGGAATCATCGAGAATTTCTATGAACTGCGCAAGGAGCTTCAAGGCAAGGGGCAGGTTTTCCGCTCGGATACCGATACCGAAAGCGTGGTTCAGCTGCTGGAGTTTATCTCCCAGGATGAGCCGGATTTCTCCAAGGTCATTTTGAAGGCGCTGGACAAATTGCAGGGCGCCTATGCCTTAACCGTGATTTCCCGCAAGCACCCGGATCGGCTTTATGCCGCCCGCAACCAGGCTCCGCTGGTGATTGGCGTAGGCGCGGACGCCAAGGGCCATGCCGAATATCTGGTGGCCAGCGACGCGGTGGCCATCGTGCAGCACACCAACCGGCTGATTTACCTGAAAGACGGCGAGATCGCCGAGATTTCCCCGGATGGCGTGCGTATCATGAACCTGAAGGGCGAGCATGTCGAGCCTGTGATCGAGACCATCAGCACGGACCCGCTGACCATCGACAAAAAAGGCTACAAACACTTCATGCTGAAGGAAATCTACGAGCAGCCGGACGTGGTTCGCAACTCCCTCACCGGGCGCCTGCAAAGCATCCATCAGCCGATCTGGCTGCTGGGCGAGACATCCACCGAGCAAACCCGCTTCAGCCAGTTGCTGACGGACATCGATCGCATCGTGATCATCGGTTGCGGGACTTCTTATCATGCCGGGCTGGTGGGCAAGTATTTCATTGAAGATTTGGTCCAGGTGCCGGTGGATGTGGAAGCCGCCGGGGAATTCCGCTACCGGAACCCCTTCGTGGGCAAGCGGGATCTGGTCATCACCATCTCCCAATCCGGCGAGACAGCGGACACGCTGGCCGCGCTGCGGCTTTCCCGGCAAAAAGGCGCAAACGTGCTCACGCTCACCAACCGGGAAGACTCGACCATGGCCCGCGAGGCGGATTTCGTGATGCCGGTTCGGGCTGGGGTGGAAGTGAGTGTAGCGGCCACCAAAAGTTTTACCGCGCAAGTCATTGCCTTGTACCTGCTGGGCTTGGCCCTGGCCGAGAAACGCCAGGTCGTTTCCGCTGAAAAAATGGAAGAATTGAAAACCGAGCTGCTGAAAATGCCTGCCCGGATTGAAGCCGTCTTGCAGAATACGGAGCCCTTGCAGGCGCTGGCCCGCAAATACGGCAGTGCCCGCGATGTACTGTTTATTGCGCGGGGCATCAATTTCCCGGTGGCGCTGGAAGGCGCGCTGAAACTGAAGGAAATCAGCTATATCCACGCCGAAGGCTACTCCGGCAGCGAACTGAAACACGGTCCCATCGCCATGCTGGATAACAGCATTCCGGTGGTAGCCGTACTGACCGGTGGACCGGTGTTTGAGAAGATGATTTCCAACTGCCAAGAAGCCAAAGCCCGTGACGCGCGGGTGATTGCCATCAGCAACGAGCCCATTTCAGAAGAGCTGATGTCTGTTTTTGAGGATGCGATCATCATTCCGGAGTCTCCGGAATTATTCTCTCCCTTGATCACGACCATTCCCCTGCAAATGCTGGCCTACTACATGGCTGAATTTTTGGGCAAGGACGTCGATCAACCCCGCAACCTGGCCAAAAGCGTGACAGTGGAATAACGCTCGTCTGTACGTTTAGACAGCGCTCGTTCCCAGGCTGAGTTTATCCTGCCAGAACCGTTATCGCTTGTGGCTGCGCTGAATATTAGGATCCTGTTCCCGAGGGAGCACCCGCCATGTGTCCGCCACGTAGGGGGAACGAGGGTTGCTTGAGAAGCTGGGCGTGTTTCCCCAAACATCTTTCCCATCTTTGCCTGGTTTATCAAAGACGACGCGGCCATAGAGTTCATCCAAAGACAGGCCCGCCGCCCGCAAGTCGCGATTCCGGAATAGATCTATCAAAGAATCGCGTCTGTGATCATCCGGCTTCCGGCAAATCTGAATCGCCCCTTGATTATTGAAAAAGATGAATTCTTTATGGGTGTTATCCACGAAAATGTTCTGTTGACTGTTGGGGTTCTTCCGGACCATATATTTTCCGTCTTGCTCATCAATACGGATGGGTGCCGGAGGTTTGAATTTTTCTCGATAGTAGGTGAATTGCCGGCAACCTTTTTGCCCATTGATCACTTGTGTTCCGTCAGCATTGGTCCAATTGAGAGCCTTTCGGGAGATTGCAATCTCTTCCACTGCCTGCAAGACGTCAGAGATTTGGTCTTGAGCATCGGCAACGGTTTCCGCAGGATGTGTTTGCTGCAACTGGCGCAAGAACTCGTAGAACCAGCGGATTCGCTCTCTTCCGGTATTGTTTGAGCTTGTATGCATATTGGGGGGGATACGATCCGCCTCACGGGCTACCAGCGCTTGGAGTTTCCTCTCGTAGTCTGGTGTCCGGCCGCCAAAGTGCAAAACCAGTGAATCGCCCGTAGAAAACGAGCACCTTTCCATCCTGTTTTGGCAGGGTTGGGAATTGCGCAAAAACGATCTTGTGATTGAAGCATTGATTGCTGATATCATAAGTAAGCCCTAAGTTATTGTCCGTCCGAAAAAGACCCATTATCTAGCCGGAGTATCCCTCTGTGGCGCGTAGCAGTCCTGGAGCCCTCACAATGATTGGTGTTTAAACGCTGCCCGTAGTGAAAAAGCTCACTCTACGCTATATTCATCCAACCTGACTGATTAAACTGCGGAATTTGATTAATTGTCTCCCAAGCAAAAAAATTTATCCACTGTGGAAAGCTTCAGCTTGTGCCTGACGGAATGGGACCATTTATTGACTGCCCCATCACCGCTCAGCCAACTGGAGTCTCAACTGCTGTCCCAACTCGAAGCGCCGATCCGTCTGCTTCGATGGGCGGTGGTAAAAGTGGAAAATGGTTGTTTTTGGTGCGAAGGCGCTTACCTGAAGGAAGCGTAGCGTTTCAGAGAGGAGTCCAGGTCCGTAACTCTTTATTGTCGTGTTGATTGTGATAGCATTGAACCCATGAGCCCCGTAGCCCCCATTGGTATTGATCAAATTTTCCTGGAACAGGCCCAATCCCTGTGCCGGGGCGGCGAATTGCTGCCCGGCGGCGTGACCGAGCTGGCCAAGAAACTTCAACAGGCCGCCGCCACCTCGACTCCTTTGAAAGTGAAGCTGGGTTTGGATCCCACCCGGCCGGACCTGCACCTGGGGCATACCGTGGTGCTTCGCAAACTGCGGGCTTTCCAGGATCTGGGACATCAGGCCATTCTCATTATCGGCGACGCGACCGCCATGATTGGCGATCCCTCCGGCCGCAGCGCAACCCGACCACCGCTGACCGAGGAAGAAGTCAAAATCAATGCGCAGACTTATCTGGATCAAGCCGGAAAAGTAATTGACGTGCGCAAGGCCCAGGTGGTGCGCAACAGCGAGTGGCTGAGCGGTATGACGCTGGAAGATTTCTTGAAGCTGGCCGCCAAAGTGACCGCCGCGCAAATTTTGGCGCGCGAGGATTTTGCGAAGCGCCTGGAAGAAAAACGCCCCATCAGCCTGCATGAATTGTTCTACCCGTTGATGCAGGGCTATGATTCGGTCGTCGTGGATGCTGATATCGAGCTCGGCGGCTCCGATCAGCGCTTCAATAACCTGATGGGCCGGGAGCTGCAACTGGCATACGGACGCAAAGCCGATCCGCAGATGGTGCTGCTGATGCCCCTGCTGGAAGGCACGGACGGCAAGGTTAAGATGTCGAAGTCGTATCCGGAAAATTGCATTAACCTGACGGATACTCCGGAAGACATGTACGGCAAGCTGATGTCCATTCCGGATGAGATGCTGCCCCGCTATGAATTGCTGCTGGGCTTGCTCAATGAGGAGCAGATCAAGGAACAGGCCCACCAAATCCAGTCCGGCGATTTAAACCCGCGCGACGTGAAGATGCATCTGGCAAAATACCTCATCAGCCAGTACCACTCGCAGGACGAAGGCGAACGCGCCGAACAGGCCTTTGTTACCCGATTCCAGAAGCGGGACATTCCTGAAGAGATGCCGGAAGTCACCCTGGAGGCTGGTGTAAACTATCCCGTCACCACCATCATGGTGGACCATGCGCTGGCCCCCAGCAAGAACGAAGCCCGGCGGCTCATCCAGGGTGGCGGCGTAAAATTGAACGGCGACAAAGTGGACGATGTCGAACTATCCATCAGCGCCCCCGCCGGAGAATCGTATGTGTTACAAGTCGGCAAACGCAAGTTTATACGGTTGAATTTCGAGTAAATAAACTCGACTCAGTTCTTGTCAGCCGCAGTGAGGTAGTGGGCCAGTACTTGGACTATGGGCTTGTAATGTTGACGAGTTTTCTGGTTGAACGACAGGCCAATATACATATAGTTAAACTCGTCTTTTGTAACGGCTTTCAGTACTCTATACACAATCGTATCCAGCTTTTTTTGTGCGGAATGACTGGATAAACGTAAATCGACAGAATCCAGCCCTGTTTTCAACGTTAAAAGCGCTTGCTCCAGGTCATTAGCCATCCACGAAGACAATTTTTTTCCTAGAGCCTCTCCCATGAAAACAGGAAATAGGTTGGAGCTTATTTCCGTTGGGTATTGTTCCATCAATGCTGCTGCCTGCTGCCACTGTTTATTTTCGATTTCCCTTGCAACCGCATACTCAGCTTGTGTACAAGTTGGCCCTCCTAAGATTCCAAATTGGAGAGGCTGACTACTGCGTTGGCAGGATTGATGTCCGTAAAAACGGTTGGTAATCATGATTATACTCCGCTGTCACCACTTGAGCTGATTAGCTTACTACAGACTATAGCAGCCTGTAAATCTTGCCCATCGGTACGCATTCATGCAAAAGTACCCCTGCTTTGGATGTCAGGGTTATGGGATGCAGGGCCTAAATGCTTACGCAGGAATCAGGGCCTGCACGCGCTCAATGACGGCTTGGGCAAATTGTTGGGCGGCATCCGGACCGTTGGCGGTGACGATGTTGCTGTCCACGGTCAAGGGCTCACCGGTATAGGTGCAGCCTCCGACTTTCATGGCCTCCAACGATTCGGGCATTTCCCATACGGTGGCGCGCTTGCCACGCAACAAGCCTGCGTTGGCCAGCACGGCGCCGGACAGGCAAATAGAGGCCACCACGCGCTCCTGCCGGCTGATGGTTTGCAGGATGCGGTGAAGCTGCGTGTTGTCCCACAGGTACTCGACCGAACCCATCCCGCCGACCACAATCACGGCGTCATAGCCCTGGTTCTTGGCTTCGGCTTCCGCATAAGGCAAATCATGCGCCACCGATTCCACAGCGCCCAACATGCCTCGGGCCTCGCCGATCCGAGTGCTCATCGTATCCACGGTCCAGCCTTGCGCCTGAAATGCCTTGCGGGGAACCAGTAATTCCTCATCCCGGAACTGGTCGGGAGCAATAATCATCAGAATCTTGTGCGCCATCGCGGTGTCTCCTTCCTGCGAAAAAATCCCTCTCTGTTACCGCCCGAATCATACCACCCGGCGCGGGTTGTCACAATGACCGGCAAATTGGGGTTGAGTGCGGTTCTGCACTCGGTTCCCGGTTTGCCCGGCGGGTTCTCATTTCCCTTTTTGGCTGAGTCCCGTATAATCGAAACGTAACGGTACCGGCTTCGGAAGCGTGATGGGAAGAGAGTTTTTGAGACAGCGTGGAATTGCGTTCGGCATGAAGCATAAGCTGGCTGGCGGAAGCCTAATGGCGGGACTGCTTTTGGGACTGGTAAGCCCGACGGCCTTGGCCGCCACTGAAGTGGTGCCGTTGGAGCGCTTGCACGTGCATGATGTCATCCTGCTGCCCACGGTGCGCTCTCAGTACGTGGCACGGTTCACCAAGCCCACAACCTGGCAGGTGGCGCCCAGCAGCCAGGTTGTGGTGGAATTCCAGCACTCCCATGAGCTGCTGCCCAATCGTTCCTGGTTGCAAATCATCGTCAACGATAAAGTCGTCAAGCACGTTCCGTTGACCCACGCGAACGAAAACGGCACCCGGCTGACCGTTCCGCTGCCTGTGGGGTTGTTGAAAGACTTCAACACCTTGGCGTTCCGGGTGGAACAGCACTACGCCGACAAATGCGAAGACCCGCTCGATAAGTCCCTGTGGACACAGATTTTGCCGCCCACCCAAATCATTTTCAACTACACGCCCACCGTGCCGCAGGTCAGCCTGGCCGGATATCCCTACCCCATTATTGATCCGCTGACCTACAGCCCGGCAAAGGTCCACTACGTCACCTCTGCCCAGGCTTCGCAGCAGGAATTGCAGGCATTGGCTTTCGTCAACGTGCACCTGGCCCAGCAGGCCCAGATACATGAGATCAAAACCCGCGTGAGTTTTGAGGATCAGCCCGGCCCGGCCAACGAGCACGTGGTGTTTGTCGGCAAGGGCAGCACCATTCCCGATGCGGCAAAATACCAGGCCTCTTTCGGGGACTATGCGCTACAGGGTGGCCAGTGGATGAACCGCCGCACCGGCCAGACGCTGGGGAACGATCAGGGTTTGATCCTGTTCTTCCAGGCGCCCGGTTCTGCCGAGCATACGGTCCTGGTGGTCACCGGCAACAGCGACCAGGCCGTGATAAAGGCCGCCGAGTACCTGACCACCCGCCCCAAGGAAAGCACCCTGCTGGGCAACGCCCTGGAAGTGCCACCCGGTTGGTCCGCCTCCGGAGCACGGGGAAGCAAGGTTTCGAGATTTATCGAAAGCTCGACCCGCAGTTTTCAGGAACTGGGCTTCACCATCCAGGAAGTGCAGAAGATCAACGCCCCGCCGATTACTTATCACGTGCCGATTGTGGGTGATTTCCGCAACCAGAACGGCAAACTCTGGCTGGATTTGCACTACAGCTACAGTCCGCAACTCAATCCGGAATTTTCCTCGCTGGAACTGCGGATGAACGATGTCTCCATCGCCAACATACCGCTGACCAATCCAAATGGGGAAACGGACAAACATTTCAGCGTGCAGATTCCCAACGAACTCATCAAGGTCCGCAACGATCTGGTGGCCCAGTTCCACCTGGAGCCGGACAAGCACGGCTGGTGCGTAGACAACTACGTGGACAACTCCTGGGGCAAGATTATGGACAATTCCGCTTTAAGAGTGGAAGGCGGCGTGTCCTCCCGCATGCCGGACTTGGGCTTGCTGAACAACACCATGTACCCCTACTCCAAAGAGGATAACCTGCAAGCCGTTCATCTGGTGGTGCCGAAAGATCCCACTCCGCAACTGCTGGAAGCCATGCTGGGCTTTACCACCCGGCTGGGACGGTCCACCCTGGCAGATACCAACCTGCGTTTGGCGCTGAGCAAGGGATTTGAGAACGTAGCCGGAGATCGTCATGTCGCGGTATTCCGGAATTCATCGGATGCCCTGAACCTGCCCGATGGCGCGCACCTGCTTTGGAAGCCCGGTGAAGCCGCCCAAAGCCTGCTGAGAATGCTGGGACTGGCGGACATCAATAACGCGCAGGTTGCAGCCTCTCAGGCTGAACTGGGCCATGGCATTTATATGGAGCAGTACCTGAACGGCAGCCGGGCAATCAGCGTGTTTACGGCCAGTGAACCTGCTGGTTTTCAGGCGCTGGGCAACCTGTTTGAAACCGACCAGGATTTTGAAACCCTGCAATCCGGCTACCTGCAACAGGCCTCCCTGCTGAACCGGACGCAGATTAACCCGTTGAACGCTATTACATACCACCTGGAAAAGCAAAAAAGCGGCGGCAGCGGCTGGTTCGGATGGCTGGAGGATCTGCGGCGCTGGGCGGTCGGTCTGCCCTGGATGCAGATCATCTTCGGTATGGTGGCAGTCTTCTTTATATTCCTGATCCTGCCGGTTGTGGTACAGCGCATTTTCAGGAAATAGAAACGGTATCAAGGCAAAGGAACGGTCCTGATGCATACGAAACGGAAACCAATCTTGAAACGGACAACGAGAAGCCAGTGGCTCTCGATGTTGACCCTGCTCATGCTGCTGGCATCCCCGGCAGCCAGCTTGCTAGCGGTGGCGAGCAATGCCCTGCCACCCGCAGCTGCGAAAGCCGCTCCCGTGGCCAGCGGGAATTCCCTGCGCATCGGTATGAAAGAGCTGGGGGATCCTGACGGCTACCGGCTAAAGACGGTCCGCACCCAGCGGGATTATCCGTTTACCCGGCCCAAAGGCTGGAAAGTGCTACCCTCCTCCAACATCCGCCTGAGCTTCCAGCATGGGGCAAATCTGCTGCCCGAGCGCTCCAGCCTGAACGTGCTGGTGAATAACCGCATCCTGAAATCCATTCCGCTGGGCAAGGATAACATTACTCCCACCACCATCAGCATTTCTGTTCCGCCCGAACTGTTGAAGGACAACAACATTCTGTCTTACCAGGTGGATCAGCACTACACGTACAAGTGCGAAGATCCGTTCAGCGAGGAATTGTGGACGCAGATTCTGCCGGATACCGCACTGACGCTGAATTACGGCTGGGATAAAGTCAGCCCGGATCTCGCCCAGTACCCGTTCCCATTACTAGACCCGCTGAACAACTACACCCCCACCGTGGTTGGATACGTGGTCTCGCCCTCGGCTTCCGACCAAACCATGGAAGCCTTCGGTGTGGTCGCCGCGCACCTGGGCCAGCAGGCCAAGTGGCGTGCTTTAAAGCCTTATGTCGGCGATCAGAATGCTTTGAGCTCCGGGGATAACCTGGTTTTAGTCGGCACCCCGCAGGAGAACCCGGCCATTGGGGCCGTCGCGGGCGGTCTGGATCTGCCGCTGTCCGGCAACCAGTTCAATGATAAAAACGGCGGCACGCTGCCTGCCGATACCGGCGTGCTGCAACTCATTCCCAACCCCAAGAACCCCACCCGCGCCATTCTGGTGGTCAGCGGGAACGGCCCGGAAGGGGTGAAAAAGGCCGCCCATGTGCTGGCGCAGGGATCGCTGAACAAGGTGCTGGTCGGTCGTTCGGCCATCATCAAGGATTACAACCGGGGGGCAGAGTACCCCTACCGTGCCTGGGACGGCTTTATCCTGCAATCCGGGGATAACTTCTCGGAGCTGGGCCTGCTGACCCAGACTGCCCGTGGCATCACCGCGCTGCCGATTTTCTACCAAATCAAGCTGATGCCGGACATCTTCCTGCCCGGTCGCCGTCATGCCAAGCTGCACACGGTTTACAGCTACGCTTCGCAGCTCGATGCCAGCCAGTCCAAGCTGGAAGTGCTGATGAACGGCAAGGCCATCAAAAGCATTCCGCTGGATGACAAGGCCGGTAAGTCTTTGGCCGAACTGACCATCGATATCCCCACCGAAGAGGTGCATACGTTTAACGATCTGGAGTATCGTTTCCATCTGTACCCCGAAAAATACGACATGTGCCGCTTTGTCACCGACGTGCACATCTGGGGTACCGTTCATAACAACTCCTGGGTAGAGTTCCCCGGTGAAGTGAAGGCAGCCCTGCCGGATGTGGGCCTGATTAACGATGGTGGCTACCCGTTTACGGCTTATCAGGATATGTCCAGAACCGCCGTGGTGCTACCGGAAGCCGCTTCCCGCACAGACCTGGAAGTCATGGTCCAACTACTCACCCGGCTGGGACGGGAATCCGCTTCCCGCAAGGGCATCGAGCTGGCGGCACATCATGTCAACACGCTGCCGGATAACGTTAAAAAGGACAGCAACCTCATCGTCATCGGCCAGCGCGGGCAAAACAAGCTGTTCGAGGAGCTGAAAGGCAAGGCCACCCTGCTGGTGGAGAACAAACTGAGCACCCTGAACGAGGATCAGAAGACCAAGCTGGCCCAGTTGAACTACACCCCCGGCCAGGGGGTGCTGGAGGAAGTGCTGTCCCCTTGGAACGAGAACCGGGTGGCGTTGCTCGTCACCGGCGAGAACGACACCGCGCTGATTCATGACGCGCAGTTGTTCTCGAATGACGACTGGTTCAAGGGCATTAAGCAAGGAAACCTGACCGTGGTGAACGATGAAGGCCCCCAAAGCCTGATTCTCTTGACTCGCGGCCAAGCCCGGTTTTTCTATCCGCAGGATCTGCGCGGCGGCTTCAACCTGCCCGCCTGGGGCTGGGCCATCGTCGGCTTCTTCACCCTGACCGGCCTGTTCTCGGTGCTGCGCTTCCTGTTTGGACGGTAATAAGCGGACATTTGGTTGCCGGATCTTTTCTCAAGCAATTTGAGTGCTTGAGGCGTTTTTTCCATGGAGGCGCCAAGGAGATCAATTGTCATGAACAGTAGAGTGAATGCAGTCAGCGGTTTTAGTCAGGGTGGTAGCGCCCTTGGCAATCCGCCCAAGCCAATGGATTCTCACGCGGTTCTTTCATCCGGAAGACTGGCAAGCGGTGTTTCTGAGTCCAGGCGGGCCGTATTAACCGACTCCGTTCAGTTTGGCCTGGATCTGAAACGGGGCTTGATTCCGCATTACCATATCGATTTGCAAGACAGCGATCTGGTTTATGAAGAACCGCATTGGTTTCCAAGTGAACAATTGGCAAAACGCATTCGGGAGATGCTCACCCGCAATCCCGAGAACCTGGATGACCCGGAGCACGGTGGCTGGGCCTTTGTGACAGGATTGGAGCGTTATTTCCTAACGATGGATGAGCGCAAAGAATTTTTGATCAATTTGATGGCTCGGATCACAGGGCTCTCAAAGAAACAATTGAGCAACCAGGTGGAAATAATTTCCCGCCCGATTGGAACCCCACGCCCTCATTTTGATTATGGAGGGCATCATATGGATTCTGATCTGGTGGCATTATCTTACGAGCCTGCGGAGAATGTTCAGCCGGGAACCGGCCTACCCCGAGTAACGGATGCCGCCAATGCGGTGGTTCAGCTCTCGGAAGAGAATCCGTTTAAGCATTTTTTAACAAAATTGTTTCCGGATAAGGAGCCAAGAAGGCGGAGAACGCCAAGCTCTTCGCAGGTTCGACATTTTTTGGACTGCTATCGGATTCATCACAATGACCTCCCCCCAAGAATGAAGCGTTTCACCTATACCATTCCCGAGTTTGACAACACCCAGCCTGCTTTGTTGATCCTGAATAACAACAATTCAATCGGGATCGCCCATTCCGGCAGCGCTGTTAGTCCCATCGTTCTCTGCGAAAAAATCGTACGCACCATTTTGCGACTCGTCACTCCGGAGCATCCTCTCTCGGATTGAGCGCAGACTCGTGCGTCCTGTCAGTGCCAGGGATTTGCTCTGGATACCCCGCTTCTTGTTGGTTAAATATTCGGGAATTCTGTTCGCGCCGAGGAGATGATTCACCTATAATAGTGGGCACTATGACTGATACGACTCTCTCCCCCGAAAGTTCCGATTCCACCCAGAGGCAACAAGCTCAACCCAAGACCAATGTGGTCATGTCCGGGATGCGGCCTACCGGGAGGCTGCACCTGGGGCACTACATGGGTGTCCTCAAAAACTGGGTGACGCTGCAAAACCAGTACCAGTGCTACTTCATGGTGGCGGACTGGCATGCCCTGACCACCGCCTACGACCGCACCGAGTCCCTGGTGGACAATATCTACGAGATGGCCCTGGATTGGCTGGCTGCGGGCGTGGATCCGGAGAAGGCCGTGATGTACGTGCAATCCACCATTCCCGAAGAAGCCGTGCTGCACCTGCTATTCAGTATGATTACCCCGGCGAAATGGGTGCAGACCGATCCGACCCTGAAAGACATGGTGGCCGCGCTGCATGAAGCCGAAGATATTGGCTTGTCCTATGGATTGCTGGGTTATCCGGTGTTGCAAACCGTGGATATTCTCAGCATGAAGGCCAACCTGGTGCCGGTGGGCAAAGATCAGCTGGCGCACCTGGAAATCTCCCGCGATATTGCCCGGCGCTTCAACCACATGTACCAGACCGACCTGTTTGCAGAGCCCAAGCCCTTATTGACCGAAACCCCCATGCTGCTGGGCCTGGATGGTCGCAAGATGAGCAAGTCCTACGGAAACACCATTATGCTGAGCGAAACCGCCGATGAAACCTGGCAGAAGGTCCGCACGGCCATTACCGATCCGGTTCGGGTGAAGCGCACCGATCCGGGCGAGCCGGAGAACTGCGCAGTGGTGTTCAAGTACTACGAAGCCTTCGCCACCAAAGACGCCATCGATCTGGCCGCTGGAGAATGCCGCACGGCTGCGCGCGGCTGCATGGACTGCAAGAAAATCCTGGCCGAATTCATCAACGAACAACTGGCCCCGCTCCGCGAACGCCGAGCCATGTATGCCGGTGATCGGGCCCAGGTGGAGCGCCTGCTGAAGGAAGGTAGCGAGAAAGCCCGCGCCGTTTGCCAGGATACCTTGCAACACGTCAAGGAAGTGATGCGGCTGTTTTGATATAAATTGAATATCCCCGAAGAAAAAAAGAAAACAGCGTTGTCAGGGACAAGCGCTGTCAAAGGGGGACAATAAGGGTCTATCGTCTGTTGACTAAATCTGAACCCTCAGCCTATCTATTGGAGTTAGCTATTAAATAAACGTACCGAAGCCGAAGGGGTTTTGCTGTACGAATCCGCCGTTGCCGAAACCGCCGAATTGGAATGGGTTTACTGGCGCGGGGTTGAAGTTGAAGTTGCCGTTCGGCGTTTGACCGAAGGGGTTGGAGCCAAAAGGCTGCGTACCAAAGCCGGTACCGAACGCCGAACCACCCGAGAATGGGGAGAACAGCACGGACGGCTGTGAAAAAATGTTGAACGGAACCGTCGGGAAACCCGTGAAACCGGTACCACCGAAGATCGGGGGAATACCGCTATTGAATCCGCCGAAGTTGACCGGAACCATTTGGAACGAACTTCCGAACAACAGCGGGTTGATCAAGGATGAACTTGCCGCGGGAGCGGCCAAAAAACGGGGATCCAGCCCAAAAAACGTTGAAATTGGTGGTGTTACTGATCCGAAATTTGCGGCCATTGCTATTTCTCTCCTTCTGCTGCATTAGACCCTTTATGCGAGTAACTTGATCAAGCTACCCAGCGACATTTTACTTAGACTGTCTCTCGTTAATGTCGCATTGTTACCGGTGGTCGCTGGTATGGGGCTGGCAGCAGTACCCTTATTGTCTGCAGCCCCTGCAACACCACCTCCGAGAAGATTACCCAAAAGCAAGCCAGCCAGTGGGTTGCCTCCCGCTCCGCCAAGCGGATTCGAGAAGGCAGTTCCTCCGACGGCGCTACCGCCGCCCCTGACAGCTCTTTCTAATCCAAGGACCGCATCAACTCCGACTGGTCCTTGCGGCCCGGCGAAGAGATTGAACCTTGCCGGCAGGCCCTGGAATCCAGTGCCGCCGAAAATGGGAGGTACACCTGTATAGAAACCCTGAGCCAGGAAATCAATCGGAACCTGCTGGTTCGATGAACCGAACAGGAGATTGTTGACCAGTGCCGTTCCTCCAGCAGGCGCTTTCAGGAATCGTCCGTCTATTCCAAAAAAGTTATCGAGAGGAGGGGTCTGCGACAAGCCACCGCCGCCGCCTAGCCCACCTAAGCCAGCCGATGATAACAAACCTGCAATAGGAGCTAACGCACCCATTCTTGTTTCTCCTTGTCTCTCTCTCGCAACAGAAAACCCAAGTCTGTTTCTGCTCTCGAACTTAATATAATAAAAACAACCTATTAGTATGAATTGCCTCAAGCCCCAAAATATTGCGAAATATTTCTGGGCTTGCAGGATCCAAAGGCCGGAAGAAAGGCCCTCCCAAAAGCATTGGGAGCTACTCGGGATATCAGTTCTAAAGCCAGGGCACTGGAACTTTCAGATTCGATTCACCAACCGGTCACGACCGCTTTCGAAGGAAATGACCGGCTACCGCCCGCCAATTTCCGCCACCCCCGCTGGCTTTTTGGCTCTGGAAATTTTCAGACTCTGTGCCTGGATGCAGAAAGAAGCGCCCTGGGTGGCGACTATTACCTGTTGCGCTTCTCGTAAAATAGTCGGAACAGTTCCTGTTGAAAGCCATCCACCAGGTACATTCCCATGGATTGGTACTGGTAGAGGATCTGCAAGCCTTGCGCCTCCAGCAAGGCCTTGGCGTCCTGGCTGAAGACAAGCTGGTTGCTGCCCGCAAAATGGGCAACCATACGAGCCCGCTGAACACCTTCCTGTGAAGGCCGGTCCTCCTCCTGCACCTGGATGCCGATTTGAAACGGAGGCTGGGGATCCATCGGTCGCAGGCTGGCATAGTGGCTCAATATGGCTTGGCTGACTTCCAGGCTGTACTGGAAAGCCTTCTCGATAGACTCGAACTCCAGGGACATGCCACTGGGCAACCGCTCATGGATCTTGGCGCCGAATTGGGTGAATTCACTGTCAAAACAGGCAGCTGCGCTCCCGCAAGCAAAAAAATCGTAGACAATCTGCAGGAAGACCCGGCTTTGGGTGGAAATCTGCTTATGCTTTTTGTTTGTTTCAGCCTTCAGTTTCTGGAATTGCTGCTGTTGCAGGCTGGCCTGCCGGTTCACGTCCAGGCGCTGCTCGGCGGCCTTCAGTGTTTCGGACATAAAATTAAAGAGAAAAAAACCGATGGTCAGGATGCAGGCCAGCACCCCCTGGGTTGTGGAATACGAATGGCCGTCCCATTGGAGAGCGGGCGCCTTGATGAAAAACTCCAGCAGGGCGTTGAGCGGATCGAAAACGGGGTTCAGGGTGTTGACGACCGTGTCCACGCCCGGCGGCTGCGCCACCCGCAGCAACCAATGAAAGATGATCACCGGCGATACGATGGCAAACACACCCGCAAACAGATCACAGATCGTATATATGAATCTCAGCATCTGGCGTCTCTCTTCCCTCTTCATTGTAGAGACGCCTAAAGGAACCGGGATCCTCAGGTTGGTTGATTCGTGGCAAGGCCACAAAACTGAGTGCCGAATAAGAGTGAGATCCGCCCTATATTGAAGAGAAAAGAATCCTGCACCGCTTCAGGAACACAAGCCGAGATTAAAGTATTCCGGAACTTAACCGAAATGTACTAGTACTATAAGATATACTCGGTCAACCCCCAGGAAATAGTAATGAAGACCCCGCTGAACATTACCCCCTCCGGCAACTCTGGAGGCTTCACACTCGCAGAACTGCTGATTGCCTTGGCCATTCTGGGGGTAATCGCCACCTTTACCATTCCCAAAGTGTTGCAAGCCCAGCAAGATAACAGAAACAAAGCCATTGCCAAGGAGGCGGTGGCAACCATTTCGGGAGCGTACCAAGCATATCAGTTGAAGAATCAACCCAGTGCCTCAACCAAACTCTTGGATCTGACGCCGTATATGAATTACACCAAGATTGACAGTTCATCGGGCTATCTGTTTGATGACACACCAGGGGGCACATCCGCCGCTTGCGGTGCTGGCGGCTTTTCCGACGGAACTATGACCTGTCTTTTCCTGCATAACGGCGCAATGATCGAATCACCCGACGGCATTAATTTTGGAGGGACCGGAACGACGAATGCGGTTTACTTTTATATCGATCCGGATGGAAAATACGGCGGTTCAACGTCCGGCCCCAGTAAAAGCATCGTGATGTTCCTGTATTTCAACGGCAAAATCGCGAACTGGGGCAACGCCAGTTCGAATACAGTGGTCGGTAATGCCGGCAACTCACCCTATGGCCCAACCCCTGCCAATGATCCATCCTGGTTCAGCTGGAATTAAGCCGGGCGAGGATAGGTTTTGAGCGTGTTGTAAGCCGTATCCCGCTGGGCGGCGTCGAAGCCGGCGGCGTGGATGACTTTCAGCATCTCGTCCACGCTCTTGCGGGTGGGGTTGATGCCGCATTGAGTGACCACGTTTTCTTCCAGCAGCAGGCCGCCCATGTCGTTTGCGCCAAACTTCAGCGCTGTCTGGCCGAGTTTCAACCCCTGGGTGATCCAGGAGGCGCCGATATTGGGAATATTATCCAGCACGATGCGGGCCAGCGCACTCACCCGCAGGTATTCCACCCCGGTCGCCGCCGGGTTGGGCAGTTTCTCCAGCTTGGTGTTGGTCTTCTGGAACGTCCAGGGGATAAAGCTTAAAAAGCCGCCGGTGCGGTCTTGCAGATTGCGGATCTGCATCAGGTGATCCACGATGTGCCAGTCTTCTTCCATCATGCCGAACATCATGGTGGCGGAGGTCTTCAGGCCCAGCCCATGAGCCACTTCCATCACTTCCAGCCAGTCGTGGGTGTTGACCTTTTTGTGGCTGACCTTGCGGCGGATGTCATCGTGCAGAATCTCGCCGCCAGCCCCCGGAATCGAGGAAATCCCGGCTTCAATCAGTTGTTCGATGACCCACTCCAGGCTTTGGCCGGTGATTTCGGTCATGTAGGCAATCTCGGTAGGCGAAAAAGAGTGGAGGGTCAGTTCCGGGAAATCCCGGCGCAACTGGCGCACGATATCAAGGTAATACTCGAAGGGCAGATCCGGATTGACGCCGCCTTGCAGCAACAACTGGGTGCCGCCCGCATCGACCAACTCCTGGGTTTTCTCTTTAATCTGAAAGTAATTCAGCGTGTAGGCATCTGCATCGTCCTTGTGCCGGTAAAAGGCGCAGAACAGGCAATCCACGTTGCAGACGTTGGTGTAGTTGACGTTGCGGTCAATCACGAAGGTGATGGGGCTGCCTTCCGGGTGGAACCGGCGCTTGACTTCTTCCGCCATAATGCCGAGTTCAAACAGGTCGGCCTCCCGAAACAGCCGGAGGGCTTCGGTTTCATCAATACGGTTCACCGCCGGACACGGCATCATGTCGATCACGGGGGAACTTTGGGCAGCTTGTGTCATCTATCTGTGTTAATATCCTACAGGACTTCGTTCCACTACCTTATCAAAAAAGCGATGTTCGTCAAAAACGCCAGCCTTCAGCCCGAGATTTGTGTCCCATCAAGAGCGGAATTGAGCGCAATACGGTAGCCATGTCCACCAACATTAAAAAACCGATTCAATATCGCAAGGATCAGCACCAGGAGACTTACCTGTACCAGCCGGTCGCTCCCAGTGCGAATGCCGTGCGCATCGGGATGGTCTATCCCGCGCCGTACCAGATTGCCATGTCTTCGCTGGGCTACCTGGTCCTGTTCCAGCAAATGGATCAAAGCCCGGAGGCTGATGTCCGGCGCATCTACGCCGACACACTAGATCAGCATAATCCCCGTGAGCTGGAACTGATGGGCTTTTCCTTCTCCTTCGAGCTGGATATCGTCAAGATTCTGGATACTTTTGCCACCTACGATATCCCCATGTTCGCCAGAGACCGTGAACGGGAGCACCCGCTGGTGTTTGCGGGCGGGCCGGTCCCCATGAGCAATCCGGAGCCTTTCGCGGAATTCTTCGACTTTTTCCTGGTCGGAGAAGGCGAAGAGATGATGACCCACCTGCTGGAAGTCTACCGCAAGTACCGCAATCTCACGGACCGCGAGGAATTGATCCATCGCCTGGCGATGGAAGTCCCTGGTTTATATGCACCGGGCATGTATGAAGTTCGCTATACCGGTCCGGATGGTCCCGTTTCAGCGATCGTTCCCAAGTATGACGACATCCCGCCGGTGGTGCAGAAGCAGTTGATTGCCAACATGGATGATTTCGTGGCCTCCACACCGATCATCAGCGACAAGGCCATCTTCTCCAACACGCTGCTGGTAGAAGTGATGCGCGGCTGCGCCCACCGCTGCCGGTTCTGCCTGGCCAGCTATTCCATGTTGCCGCCGATGGGTTCCGGTCTGCCCGCCGCACGGGGCGGCATGCTGCAAACCATCATCGACAAAATTGAAGAAGGCACCCAATACACTAATAAAGTGGGCCTGCTGGGCGCGCTGATTTCCGACCATCCCCAGTTTCCGGAATTATGCGACTACATGGACGCCAAGATTGACCGCCAGCCGGATTTAACAGTGTCCTCGTCATCCCTGCGGGTGGACACCATCACACCGCAGATTGCCAATACCTTCAAAAAAGGCGGGCAAAAGCAACTGACCTTGGCCATCGAATCCGGCTCGGATCGCATGCGCCGCCGTATCAACAAAAATCTTAAGCACGATCAGATCCTGGAAGCCTCCGCCACCTTGGCCCAGGCCGGACTGGAAGGCGTGAAATTTTACGGGATGGTGGGTTTGCCGGATGAAACAGACGAAGATGTGGAACAGCTGGCCAGCCTGCTGAAGGAAATCCGGAAGGCCAACCCCAAGCTGAAGATCCATCTCGGTTGCAGTTCTTTTGTGCCCAAGGCCGGGACGCCCTTCCAGTGGCAGCCCAAGATCGACAATAAATTAGTGGATCACCGTTTTGAAATTCTGCGCAAAAGCCTGCTGAAAACGGCGGACGTACGGGCCTCCAGCGCGAAATGGGATTACTTCCAGGCGTTTCTCTCTCGCGGGGATCGCCGTCTGTCCAAACTTATCGTGCGGTTTTACCAGCTGGGCGGCAGCCTGGGCTCGGTCAATCGCGCCTACAAAGAATTAAAAGAAGAAGGCCTGGTCGATTTCCCAGATCTGGACTGGTACGCCCTCCGCGAGCGCCCGGAAAGCGAAATCCTCCCCTGGGACATGATCAGCCTGGGCACCCCCAAAGATATCCTGTGGAAAGAAGGCTTGCCACCACCTGGGTTTGAGAGAGCCTTTGCAGGCAGCTAAACAAGAATGATTGGCGAAAATCGAATTAATACACGTGAGTATTTTCGATTATTTAAGATTTACTACGATAGTATGTAGTTAATTTTCAGTTTGGGCTATAACAACCTCATCCATAGAGTCAGAAGAGGTTGTTTATGCTTTCCCAGCACGACTTGCCAATTAGCCTCCATAAAGCCCGGGAGGCTCTGCCTGAACATCAACCCACACAGGCGTCCTTGTCGCTAATTAATGTAGAAGGGACTGTTCATCAGGCTGAAACCCCGCTATTCATGATTTGCGCTATTTTTAGCAGCCTGATGTATTTAATCTGCCTGCTGGCAATTTACCCGGTTCTGATTGCCCTGTTTCTGATTCCTCTCGGAATGATGTCTCAGGGTATGTTATGGGGACACATTCGAGGAAATGCCATTCGGGTTTCCTCTCGCCAGTTTCCCGAGATTTATGCGGCGGCGGAGCGTATCAGTATGCAGTATGGTATGCCACAGCCACCCGTCTATATCCTGCAGTCCGGAGGACTCCTGAATGCCTTTGCGACCCGCTTTCTAATGCGGGATTATGTGGTTCTGTTCTCCGACATTGTTGAATTGGCCTATGAACAGGGACAAGACGTGGTAAATTTCATCGTAGCCCACGAACTGGCCCACATCCGGCGTGGCCACCTCAAATGGCGCTGGCTGATTGGACCGGCCTCTCTCCTGCCACTCCTCAGCAATGCCTATTATCGGGCTTGCGAGTATACTTGCGACAAAATGGCCGCTTTCACGGCTCCCACCGGTGCAGCAAACGGAATTTTAGTACTCTCGGCAGGAAAAAAGCTCTATAAACAGGTTGATATGCAGGCTTTCTCCAGTCAAGATAATGAGGAAGGTGGGTTCTGGACCTGGTTTTCAGAGCTGTTCGCAACCCATCCCCACTTGACCAAGCGCTTGAACGCGGTGTTAGCCCTTTCATTCGTTCGGGCCAAACAGGCTGCATAGGCTGAAACCCCAGCAAAACCGAGAAACCAGCCCCATCCGGATAACGCGCGGTTTAAAGCAATAGCACTGCTGTACACGTTCGGCGGTTAGATTCTACCTAAGTTTGCTTCAACTTATCCGCCAGCCAGTTGAAAGGCAGCAGCACGTTGTCGAAGAGGCCCGCCACGAAGCGGAAGCCCTCGAACAGGGACATTTTTTCTTCCTGCAATTCGGACTTGGTGGCGGCCCAGGAGGCCTTCATCCAGCGGCTCAGCGGGTTCAGTTCCCTGAGGGCGCCCGTCGTGTTCCGGAAGGCACGCAGGCCATTAATCGTGCCCTTCCAAATGCCATCGGCGCCGGAGGCGGTGAGCAGGAAGGCGGTGATGTTTTCTCCGCTGCGGATGTAATGCTCGGCCCGAACTTCGTTCATGGGCGTATTTTTGCGAGCCAGTAGCTCGTGAATCAACGTGGCGACGGAGGACCAGGCCATAATCAAGACGCCCGACGCGCCGCCCAGGAAGGGATAGCGATGCCCCAGCGCCGCCACGGAACCGATCACCAGCGCACTCATCACCGGGCGGGCCTTGCAGACCAAGCCAAAATCCACGAGCGATCGCCACATGCCGTAGCGGCGATACTCGCCGGGAGTAGCCGAGTAGGTGTTCTGGCCGGTGCGCAGAATATCCAGGGCCTCTTTGCGGGGAACAGGCTTGAAGGCCCGCTCCAGCCAGTTGCCGGCGTATTCATTTTCAATGATGTCCAGAGTACACTGCCCGCGCCGTTTTTTTGATTGCCCGCAGCCCCAAGGACCGCCTGGTTAAACTCGTTCAATATCCCCAGCCGACTCACTTCCCGCAGGGTTTTACTGACCGCCGCGTCATCTGTGCCAAACCTCTTCAGGGTCGCCAGCAGAAAGTCCTGAGCGGCCTGATTGACGATCGCCTGCCGCGCCAGGGGAATTGCCAGCAGGCCGCGCTCCCGGGCATGGCGAAACATGGCCGCAAAAACACTGCCCGGAACCGATTCAGGCCGTGCGAGCAACCGCCCTTGTCGCAAGGGGGCAGTCATTGTTTGGAGTTGGAGACTGGGCCTTAAACGGTGAATTCGCTCAAGGCCTGGGCTAATCGTATCCATCATTCCTGATATTATGAAACCGGTTCAGGCTGCTGGGTCAGTCGCCCTGATCGGAATTTGGCGGCTCTCCGAAGCAAACCGGCCAGGGCTATTATTGATCATAGCAGGTCACAGCCAATCAGAAATGCCTGAAAAGGTATCTTCACCAGGGTAAAAAGGAGCTCTGGAGTTTGTTTGCATCGTTGGGGGCGGTGTTTAGAGGGGAGGAAGACCTGTAACAAAATGTTAGGTTTGATTGACAAGCTGGGCAATAAAGTTTAAAAATAGATTAAACAAGTGCCTTGGGGAAATGCATTTGTTTTTCACCTTGCATGGCAATTCAAGTGGGTTTCATCAACACAGACTCAACATAACGTGCTTTGAATGGCAGCATCTGGTTTCGCCGGGGAGCGACAGAATGCTCCAAGTCCTGATGTGTTAAAGGGCTTGGGAATTTGGGATGCCTTGCGTACAATAAAGCCATGACGCCGCAAGCAACAGGCAGACCATCTCTATGCAAACCGAACTGTCTTCTGAACTTCCAATGCCCCGCCGCCGCTCCCGCCAAATTCGGGTGGGTAATATCGCTATTGGCGGTGACGCGCCTATTTCCGTGCAATCGATGCTGACCAACGATACCCGCGACATCGAGGAAAGCGTTAGTCAGATACAGCGCCTTGCGGACGCGGGCTGCGAGATCATCCGGCTGGCCGTTCCGGACAAGGAAGCCGCAGATGCCTTGGGCAGTATCGTGAAGCGTTCGCCGATTCCGGTGGTGGCCGATATCCACTTTGATTACCGCCTGGCTCTGATGGCGGCGGACAATGGCGTGCAGTGCATCCGTATTAATCCCGGAAACCAGCCCCGGAAGGAATTTATCCGCGAGGTGGTGTCCAAGTGCAAGGAGCGCGAAATTCCCATCCGCATCGGGGTGAATTCGGGCTCGGTGGAAAAACCGATTAAAGACCAGTATCCGGACGATCTGGTGACCCAGCTGGTGGAAAGCGCCCTGCTGAACGCCCGGATTTTAGAGGAAGAAGACTTCTTCAACTTCAAGATTTCAGTCAAAGCCAGCGATCCGATGAAAATGGTGGCCGCTTATCGCCGCCTGGCCCGGCTGGTGGATTACCCTCTGCACCTGGGCGTGACCGAAGCAGGCACCTTGAAGCGTGGCCTGGTCAAAACATCCACAGCTTTCGGCATTTTGCTCAACGAGGGCATCGGCGATACCATCCGGGTGTCGCTCACCGCGGATTCCATTGAAGAGGTGTTTGCCGGGCATGAGATTTTACGCAGCATGGGCCTGCGCCAATCCGGTTCGAATCTCATCAGTTGTCCTTCCTGCGGCCGTTGCGAAGTCGATTTGCACGGGCTGGCCAATCAGGTGGAATCGCTGATGGCGGAGATGGACCGTCAGAATCCGGGCAAGTCGCTGGATGTGGCCGTGATGGGTTGTTTCGTCAACGGCCCCGGCGAGGCGGGCCATGCGGATATCGGCATTGCGGGCGGCATCGGGCAGTTTTACATTTTCAAGGGTGAAGAGAAAATCATGCGCGTGCCGGAGCACGAGGCGCTGGAAAAGTTCAAGGCCGAACTGCAACGCACCTACGCCGAGCACAATCCCGCCGAAAAACAAAACCAGCCCAAAAAAGAAGCCAACTGGCAAACCGCCACCAAGGACGCCGAACAGATTGCGCTGGAAGAACACCTGAGCGAGCTGGAAAAAGTCTAACCAGCACAACCCAACTCAAACCCACCCTCTATCTTTCCCAGACGTACAACAGCACTCAGGCAGATTAAACGATACTGGGTTCCTCAAGAGCGGGACTAGACTGATGAGCCTGTGACTGGTTTGCACGTTGCTTGCTGGTCCGCTGCTCTGTCAGCGCCCGCACTTGGCGCCGGGCCTTGCGGGTTTCGCTGTCCGGGGCTTCCCAGATTTTGCCGAGGGAGTCTTTCACCCGGAAGTGCGCGGCCAGTTGGCTCAAATCCATCTCCGAAGCATCCACCCGCAACTGCACCAGATCGCGCGCGTTCAAGGCATGCGGTAGCGGAGAATCCAGGAGCGTGACAGGCACGAATTCGGTTCCGAACAGCCGGGACTGGGCATAACCAATCTCGCGAATGACAATCGGCTCCCGGCCCGTGTTGGAAATCACAACCGAAAGCGCGGCAGCGCCCTGCGAAGCGTGCCCGGCAGACAGCTCGATTTTCAGTTTTCCCTGGCGGGCGCGCTCTTTGTAGAGTTCCCAGCCGAAATCGAACAGCTTGAAGCTGAGTGTCAGCAGGATCCCGGCCAGCGTCACACAGATGCTGGTGGTGCCCACCGGCTCGGTGACCCACAGATGATTCAGAAATTCGATGGCATAATCGGGATCAAAGACGAGTTTGTAGTGAAAAAGGTGAAAAGCCAGCATAGGGGGTTGTTTCCACAGGTTGGATCAGAGAAGACTGAGCAATCTCAAAGATTAGCACAAACTGCCCGCGAAGGGAAAAGCCAGAAGCGGGGGCCACCGCTGCGGCCCCCGCTTCCCGTTTGGTGAGAGAAGGAAGAGTGAGTGAAATATGCCTCACCGGGAGGCACGCAAGATGGGGAGACCCCCGTCCTGCCTGATGTGCCTCTGCCGGAGTGTGAGGAGAACTTGTAACAGAAGCCCCGGCGAAATCGCTTATCGCGAAAACAAGCCAGGATAAATGCTATCTATCAAAAAATCCCTGTAATCTCATTGCCTTCAGAATCGTACACCCGGCCATCACCGGTAATGACAATTTTATTGTTCAAGTGTTCGTTCTCAAACATCCTGGTGCCTTCATCATCAGACACCTGCCAATCATCCGATTCGCCGTCCAGGATGACAAGATCGTTTTCGTCGGTTCGTAACTTCATTTTGTTGTTGCTACCGGAGATGGAAGCAATATCCGCTTCCTCGTCATTCATCCAGACCGTACCGCTTGCTTCATCGCCGTGATGCGAAAAGGCATCATTGCCGTAGCCAAGGTTCAGGTCGTTATAGCGGGTTGCGTATCCGGAGACCCCGATGACATCAATGTCATTACCGGTATACCCGCCATAGGTGTTCTCGTGCCCGTCCAATGAGGCCAGCAACGGACCGCCTTCGTCAGCCTTGCCAACGAAATTGATGGTGTTGTTGTGGCTGTTTTTGGTGCCGAACAAGTTGCTGCCCGCACCGAGCCAGGCTGCGATGTTGTTGGAATCGCTATTCTTGATGGTGGTGCTGTTATCGCCTTTGCGCATGTCAAAGGTCAGAAGCGCATTGTCATTCCCCTGGAAACTGATGCTGTCATTGCCGGGACCGCCATGATATTCGGCCTCGCCATCATCATACTGGGCAAAGATGGAATCGTTGTCTGCATCACCATACACCTGAATGGATCCACCACTCCCGAATGTTCCGATCCGGTCATCACCCTGACTGGCGGATATCCAGCCATCATCCATAGAGGCTGCAATCGTATCATCGTCAGAGGTGCCCTGCAGACCATCGCTGTCTACACGTCCCTGAAAAAAAGAGCCTTCATTGTTGCCATAATACGGTTTTCCAGAGAACCCATTCGATCCGCGGCAATTCATATTGCAAACACTCCTTCCCACCAGCGCTACGATACAATCGCGTTCCGCGCCGATACCAATCCCAGCTATCTTCAGACTGTTTTAATAAAAACAACCAAAGGCAAAGAATTGCGCCACTTTCCTGAAAAAGAGGCTGGATGCTCATCCAGCCTCTTCAGTGGTTGTATTGCTGCGAATTTTTATGGGCCGGGCTTTAACCAGTGCAAGGCTTCGTTGTAAATGGCTTCCCAATCGATGCCGTATTCCTTGAACAAGGCATCGCCGGTACCGCTTTGCCCGAAGCGATCCTGTGTGCCCAGGCGCTTGACCGGCGCGGGGTAATCCGCACAAAGCGCTTCGCAAACCGCGCCGCCCAGGCCCGCAATCACCTGGTGACTTTCCACGGTGATGACCTTGCCGGTCTTTTTGGCGCTGGCTACCAACGTTTCGGTATCGAAGGGCTTGATAAACAGGCAGTTTAACACTTCCGCACGGATGCCGTGATCTTTTTCCAGGCGCTCGGCTGCCAGCAGGGCGTGGTAGACGGTTTCGCCGGTGCCAACAATCGTGATATCAGAGCCTTCGCGCTCGACGCGGATTTTGCCGGGTTCCAATTGATAGCTGGCATCGTCATGAATCACCGGGCAGTTGGGGCGTACCAGCCGGATATACATCGGGCCGTAGGTTTCCGCCGCCCAACGGATCACGCGATCGGTCTCCACCGAGTCCGAAGGCACAACCACCGTCATGCCGGGAATGACCCGCATCAGCGCGATGTCTTCGATACTCTGGTGGCTGGCACCGTCTTCTCCCAAACTCAGACCGCTGTGGGTCGGGGCGACTTTCACGTTCAGGTTGGAGTAGCACACCGTGTTCCGGATTTGATCCCAGCCCTTGCCGCTGGCAAACATGGCAAAGGTACTGCAGAAGGGGATTTTTCCGGTGGTGGCCAGCCCCGCCGCCGTGTTGATGAGATCCTGCTCGGAGATGCCCTGGTTAAAAAAGCGCTCCGGGAATTTGGCCGCGAATTTCGCGGTTTGCGTAGAGCAGGCCAAATCGGCATCCAGCACCACGATATTAGGATTAGTCGCGCCCAGTTCGGCCAAGGTGTCGCCAAACTGGTTGCGCAGGGCTTTGAGTTCGGGTTTTTCAAGGTTGATCGTTGCCATTGGCATTCGTCCTGTTCTGTAAAAAGGAATAAAAATTTAAGAGGTGAGGCCTTTCGCTTCGCCTTAGGGTAGAGCCTCGTAAGCGGTGACCAGTTCGGCGCGGGCGGCTTCGTATTGCTCTTTGTTGGGGGCCTTGCCATGCCAGCCGGCCTGGTTTTCCATGAAGCTCACGCCTTTGCCTTTCACCGTGTTGGCAATGATCACCGTGGGGCGGTCACTGCTCTCGGCCAGGCTATCCGCCTGGCGCAAGGCATCCTGGATTTGAGCGTAATCATGGCCCTGGATTTCAATGGTGTTCCAGTCGAAACCGGCAAATTTCGGGGCCAGATCGCCCAGTCCTTTGATGTTCTCGGTGCAGCCATCGATTTGCAGGCGGTTACGATCCACAATCGCCGTCACGCGGCTGGTTTTGTGGTGCGCGCCGCTGAGCACGGCCTCCCACACGTTGCCTTCCTGGCACTCGCCGTCACCCATCAGCACGTAAACGCGCGCGGGGATGCTATCCAGCCGATGGCCCAGCGCCATACCGATACCAACGGACAAGCCCTGGCCCAGCGAACCGGTGGAGACATCGCAGCCCTTGATGTACTTGGAGGCCGGATGACCTTGCAAATGGGTGTGAATCTTACGCAAGGTGTGGATTTCCTCGTGCGGAATGTAGCCGGCTGCCATGAGAGTCGCATAGTAGGCAGGCGCGCCGTGCCCCTTGGACATCACGAAGCGATCGCGCTCCCGCCACTCGGGGTTGGCCGGGTCCCAAAGCATGTGATGGAACCAGAGGTTCACCAGTAAGTCGATACAGGAGAGCGAACTCCCCGGATGGCCGGACTGGGCCTCATAAATCATGTCAATAATATCAATACGCAGCTTTGCGGCCAGCTTTTGCAGCTCAGGCGTGCTCATGCGGGGCAGGTTTTGGGGCATCGGGCGCGATGCCAGGATGGAATTCGTCATCGAATCAGGGCTCTTTTCGGTTGGCAGGGTCATTATCATCATTAAAAAGCTTCATACTCACGATTGACCACGGGACATCAATACTTTTACAACAAACATAGGCAAGGTTTTATAGGTTCGCTTGATTCGCCAGGGCTCGGACGTAATCCGGTACATCCACTCCAGGTTCAACTTCCGCATGAGGCCGGGCGCACGTTGAGTCTTGCCGCTCCAGACATCCAGGCTGCCGCCGATGCCGATCAAGGTGGTCCCCTGGAACAGGTGCTGATACTTGGCAATAAATTTTTCCTGGCGGGGCACTCCAAGCGCCACTAGCAGGATCTGCGGCTTCGTGGCGGCGCATTCCCGCACGATTTGCTCCTCTTCCTCGCCCGGTTGGAAGAATCCGTGATGGCTGTAGACGATATTCAATCCGGGGTTGCGTTCTCGCAGAGTATGCAGGGCCAAATCGAGGGCCTCCTGCGTAGCGCCGATCAGGGCCACTTTGTAACCCAGCCGGGCGGCCCATTTCAACAGGGCTTCGGAGAACTCGATTCCCGGCAGCCGTTTGATATCATGCCCACGGCGCCTGAGAGCCCAAACCACCCCAGCCCCATCCGGTAAAACCAGCCCAGCCGAGCGCAGGATATCGCCCAGCTCGGGATCAGCCTCGCCCTGCATCAGCATTTCGGGATTCAGCGTGACCACATGCAGATTCTGCTCCCGTAACAAGGCCTGCTCCACAGCCGCGCGGGCCTCGTTACTGTTAACCAGATGGATGGGGAAGCCGAACAGCGAGGTCTCGGAAGTTCTGTTGTCAAACACCGCAAAACCTTTCATGACTCTTTTATTTTAGGGGAAGAGTACTGCTCCGGCAAAGGGCTTTGCAGTTCTTGCCGCAAGATCCGGACTCAAGGCACTACAAATGCGACAAAACAGCATTGCAAGAAAAAAGCACCCGCAGGAGCGGATGCTTTTTTCGGATTCTGATAGACCTCAGGCAATCTCGGTCTTGGGTTTCTTGTCGGGAAGCTGGATGACTTCCGCAGCGTTCTTCTTTTCCACCATTTCGGGGGTCAATTCGAACACCTTGAGGTCATCCCGCGACGGCGCCTCGAACATAATGGGCAGCATCAGCTCTTCCACGATGCTCCGCAGGGCGCGGGCTCCGGTCTTGCGCTTGATGGCCTCTTTGGCGATGGCTTCCGCCACACCCGTGGCAAAGACCAACTCCACGTCGTCCATTGCCATCAGTTCCCGGTACTGCTTGAAAATAGCATTCTTGGGTTCCGTGAGAATCAGGATCAGCGCCGCTTCATCCAGCGGATCGAGGACCGCAGTCACCGGCACCCGGCCAATGAACTCCGGAATCATCCCGAACTTGATGAGATCGTCCGGCTGAAGCTGCTTCATCAGGCGGGCGGCTTCCATTTCGCGCTCGTACTGCGTTTTAGGAGCCGTGGCGCCAAAGCCAACCGATTTGCCCGAGTTCACCCGGCCTTCAACAATCTTGTCGAGCCCGATAAACGCGCCACCGCAGATAAACAGGATGTTGCCGGTGTCGATCTGGATGAATTCCTGGTGCGGGTGCTTGCGACCACCTTGCGGGGGCACGTTGGCAACCGTCCCTTCAATCATCTTCAGCAGGGCCTGCTGCACGCCTTCACCGGAAACGTCCCGCGTAATGCTGGGATTCTCGGATTTACGGGCAATCTTGTCGATTTCATCGATGTAGACAATACCGCGCTCGGCTTTGGCCGCGTCATAGTCGGCAGCCTGGTACAGGCGAAGCAGGATGTTCTCCACGTCGTCACCCACGTATCCGGCTTCCGTCAGGGTGGTTGCATCTGCAACGGCAAACGGCACTTCCAGGAACTTGGCCAGCGTCTGGGCGAGCAGGGTCTTGCCGCAACCGGTCGGACCAATCAGCAGGATGTTGCTCTTCTGGATCTCAACCACATCCTTGTCTTCCTTGTCCTTGTTGCTCAGGTTGTGGTTGACCCGTTTGTAATGGTTGTAAACCGCAACGGACAGAATTCGCTTGGCATCATCCTGCCCGACAATGTGATCATCGAGGAATGATTTGATCTCAAGTGGCTTGGGAACCTTGGAAATCTCGGGCAGCGCCGTACTTTTCTCGCCTTCCTCAGCTTCAAAGAATTCCTCATCCAGGATTTCATTGCAGAGATCGACGCATTCGTCGCAGATATACACCTCAGGCCCCGCAATAAGCTTTTTGACCTGATCCTGGCTTTTACCGCAGAAGGAACACTTCAGGCGGCTGTCTTCATGCTTGGCCATTCACTAGCCCTCCAATTGAGTTTGAATGAACCCGATGCCCAATAGATTAAGACCAGGGTCCACCATTCCATGTCATTATACTACTTGTTTGTGTGGGCTTCTTCGGCCTTCGTGATGACCTTGTCCACCATGCCATAGGCAACGGCTTCTTCGGCGGACATGATGTAGTCACGATCCGTATCGCGCTCAATTTTCTTGATGGATTGGCCGGTGTTGGAAGCCAGAATCTCGTTCAACAGCTTTTTCATGCGGTTGATTTCGGCTGCTTGAATCTCGATATCGGTGGCTTGGCCCTGCGCGCCGCCCAAAGGCTGGTGAATTAGGACGCGCGAGTGAGGCAACGCCATCCGCTTGCCCGGAGTACCGGAAGACAGCAGGAAAGCACCCATACTGGCCGCCTGGCCCAGGCAAATGGTCGCCACGTCGGCACGGATGTGCTTCATGGTGTCGTAGATGGCAAAACCGGCCGTCACCGAGCCCCCAGGGCTGTTGATATACAGCATGATGTCTTTTTCAGGGTTCTCGGAATCGAGCAACAGCAACTGCGCCACAATCAGGTTGGCCACCATGTCATCAATCGGGGTACCCAGGAAGATAATCCGTTCTCTCAGCAGGCGGGAGAAAATATCAAAAGAACGCTCCCCACGGCTCGACTGCTCGATAACGACGGGCATGTAGGCTGACGGGTTACTCGGTTGGTACAACATCTCTTTGCCTCTTTCACTTCAGCACAAAATAGATTGAATATTCCTATTGTAGACGGTTTCTCCGGAAATTTCCCAGCGGGCCGGGAAATTTCCGGGAAAATCTCAAGAGAAGACTCGTTTCAATAGTCTAATCTTCGTCTTCTAAAACGTCAAACTCTTCGCCTTCAATGGCCGCAGCAACGGAAGCAGGCTCATTGGCCGCTTGTTTTCCGCCCTCGGGCTTCTCTTTCTTGGCAGAGGCCGCTTCTTCAGGCACAAAGTTGAACTTGGACCGCTCGCACAGGAAATCGACGATTTTCTGGCTGAGGATCTGATCGGACAGGGCCTGGGCCGCAGCAAAGTTGTTACCCAGCTGGCGCATGATCTGTTTCTCGTCCACACCGCGCATTGCGGAAAGCTCTTGCACCATGCCGGAGAATTCGTCTTCGTTGACCGCCATGCCTTCCTGCTTGGCAATCGCACCGAAGATCAGGCTGGTTTTGATGCGCTTGCGGGCTTCATCACGCAGGTTGTCCCAAGTGCTTTCGTGCCCTTCGGCATCCAGGAACTTCTCCCAGGACATACCCTGGCTGCGGAGGCGTTGCTGAACTTCTTCCATCAGCAGCTTGGCTTCCCGGTTGACCATGGCATCCGGAATTTCAACTTCGGCGTGCTGCAGAATGTAATCCACAACCGCTTTCTGCTTGCGGAAGGTGTTTTCCTGCTCTTCGCTCTGCTTCAGCAGGCGACGGACTTCTTCCTTCAGCTGCTCGACGCTTTCGAAGGGACCGACTTTCTTGGCCACTTCATCGGTCAGCTCGGGCACCGCTTTGCGGGCAATATCATTAATCTTCACCTTGAACTCGGCAGGTTTGCCGGCCAGCGTGTTGTCGTGGTAGTTCTCGGGGAAGGTCACGTTGATGGTGCACTCTTCGCCAATCCGATGTCCCACCAGTTGATCCGCGAAGCCTTCGATGAAGTTGTTATCGCTCAAATCCAGGCGGTAGTTCTTGGCGGTGCCGCCCTTGATGGGCTCGCCGTTCACCGAACCGGTGAAATCGATGTTCACGATGTCCGTTTTCTCGGAAGCGCGGTCAATCACGGGCTCCAGAGTCGTCAAACGCTCGATAATCGCGCTGAGTTCCTTCTGCTCGGCATCTTCCGGCAGCTTGAACTCGGGCACTTCCACGGTCATGTTGCTGAGATCCGGCAGTTTGGCATCCGGACGCAGTTCCACGGTCGCTTTTACGGCAATCCCTTCGGCCAGATCGAACTTCAAAGCTTCAATTTGGGGCGGGGCCACGATATCCAACTGGTGCTCACTGATGGCATCGGCAAATAGATGCGGGAACAGGCGATCCATGGCTTCTTGCTTGATACGCTCGACGCCAACGGTCTTCTCCACGATGGAGCGAGGGGCCTTGCCGCGACGGAAGCCCGGTATGTTCAGGCGCTGACCGAGGCGTTTCCATGCCTTGTTGTATTCCTGGCCGGCTTGCTCAGCCGGAATCTCGAGCGAAATCTTCGCGAGATGCTGTTCTTCCTGTTTTTCAACTTCGACTTTCATTGCGACGCTTAAACCCATTCCTTGACATCAACGAGGGAACTATTCCGTGCCACCGCGCAATCCGGTTATCCTGGAAAGGGGTATAAAAGCTTGCTTGGCTTTTCCGGCCCCTGAATGACACCTGCCTGCCGACTACAATTCTCGGTCCAGAGAGGCACCGGGGATCTTGCATAAATCTGTCGGATAGCGCGTACAGCTACTCAAAAGATAAGTGGAGCGGGAGACGAGATTCGAACTCGCGACATCTTCCTTGGCAAGGAAGCATTCTACCACTGAATTACTCCCGCATCCGAGTCAGTATCGATACTATAAGGGAAAAAGAGGAAAAATCAAGGTGTATTCGCAGTGAGGATCTTTTTGTAACCGGACTCTCGATTTAGAAGCCTACCAAAGGGCGCGTTCGAATGCAAGAGCCTTGGATCCCACCCGTTAACAACTGGAAATCCGGACAGTTTTCCTGCCGGACTCAAACCGGAATCAGCTCCATTTTCCGCTCGGCCAACTCCAGCACCCGGACCACATGATAGCCGTTCAGTCCGTCGGTCTTGGGCTCGTAACCGTGGCGGATACAGTTGATGAAGTGTTGGCACTCCAGCTTCAGCGGCTCGATATCCAGGTATTCCGGAAACTCATCGATGACATCGTGGGGCGTATGCGACGCGCCGTCCTTGTTGAAGATATGCAGCTTGTTTTCGCCCTGGGTGTCGTCGATCATGGCGGTCCGTTCAGTGCCGCGCACCACCAGCTTGACCTGCTTGACCGGGTGCACCCAGCTGATGTGGATATGACCCGGCACATCCTCCGGGAAAACCAGGTGAATATGGGCATCATCCACCAGGCCATCCTCCCGGCTCTGGTAGCCAATGACCGAAACAATGTCTTCCGGCTCCCGATCGAGCAGGTAGGCCAGCATGGAAACATCATGCGGGGCCAAATCCCAGATAACACTCTTATCCGGACGCAGCTTATTGGTGTTCAGGCGGTCGCTGGAGACACTCTGGATTTCTCCCAGGTAGCCTTCGCGGATTAGCTGGCGCAGGCGGTTGACCGCCGGATGGAACAGCAGCAGGTGTCCCACCATCAGCACCCGGTTCACTTCCTGGGCCAAGGCAAACAGCTCCAGGGTTTGGTCGGCGCTGGTGGCAACCGGCTTTTCCACGTAGACATGCTTGCCGTTCAGCAGGGCCTCGCGGGCCAGTTCGTAGTGGGTAAAGCTGGGCGTGGAAATAACCACCCCATCCACCCGAGGATCCTTGAAGACATCATCAAAGCGGGTGGTGAGCTGCACATTTTTGTACTGCTTCTGGAGCCCCTGCAAGGTTTCCTGGTTGAGATCGCAGACCTTGTACAGGAAGCCCAGATTATAGAAGTTGCGGACCAAGTTCCGGCCCCAGTTGCCGCAGCCGATCACGGCGATTTTCTCCTGGGAGATGCTGTCCATTTCAAAAGGGTCGGTCATAATTCTTCCATTATAGCCCGGACATTGGAAACCGGGTGTTTCTCATGGCACGGATGGGGTTGGCGGGTTATGGAGGGCACGATTTACCGGTCGGTGAGTAAAAAGGGGCACTGTTGAAGGCCGCAACGAAGGTGCTCTGTATTAGAATAAAACAAAAGCTTTGCCGGTACCAAGGACCCCCATGAAAACTTTGCGAAACCTGCCGCTCCAGCCCCGCCGCGACGCCTGGGTGGAGGTTAACCTGGGCGCTATTGAGGAAAACGCCCGCGCCATCCGACGGGCCATCCCGGAGTGGGTGGACTTGATGGCCATTGTGAAAGCAGACGCCTATGGACACGGGGCCACCATGGTCTTACCGACGCTGGAAGCCTCCGGGGTGAAGATGGCCGGGGTCGCCTCAATGGATGAGGCCATTCATCTCAGGCAATCGGGCATTCGCATGCCGATTCTGGTGATTGGGGTGGTGCCGGATTGGGCCGTGCAATATGCCGCCCAGCACGATATCCAGCTGACAATTTTCGCGCCGCACCATCTGGACAGCCTTCAGAAAGCCTTTCCCCAGATTCGAAAACCCTTCAAGGTGCATATAAAAGTAGATACCGGCATGCACCGGATTGGATTACCCTGGAAGCAGACGGTCAGCTTTATCCAGGAATGCCAAACGCTGGACTTTGTCCACGTGGAAGGGATTTTCAGCCACCTGGCGGACAGCCATGACCGGGCACTCAGCGCAGTGCAGCTGGAGCGCTGGAACCAGCTTTGCGCTGAAATCGAGCCGCTGCCGCGATATGTGCACATTTCCAACTCGGGTCATGCCTTGATGCCGGGGGCTTTTGAGCCGGAAACCGAAGGGCAGGGAGTGACAAACAACCTGGCGCGACTGGGGATTGGCTTTTTTGGCTACGGCAACCACCCGGAGCGGCAAGAGGTGAAACTGAAACCCGCCATGAGTGTGAAAGCCCGTATCATGCATATCCAGGAAGTTTCTCCGGGAACGGGTATTAGTTACGGCTACACCTACATCACCCCGCCGGGAGAAGCCCGTCGAGTAGCCACCATCCCGCTGGGATATGCCGACGGGGTGCAACGGGTGCTTTCCAACCAAATCGAGGGGCTGCTGGCTGGGCAACGCATCCGGCAAGTGGGCAACATTACCATGGACCAGATGATGTTTGATGTGACCGAGGTCCCGGAAGCCATGATCGGCGATGCCATCACGCTGATCGGCTGCGATAATCCCGCTGGTCCTGCCGTGTGGCTGGATGACTGGGCCAAAAAAGCCAACACCATCGAATATGAAATCATGTGCGGCCTCCGGGTCCGCCTGCCCAAGACTTATACCCGCTGATGACACCGAGGCACCCATGCTGCAACTAATAATCCGCAGAGTGCTGATCGGGTTTCTCACCCTGTGGGTGGTGATCAGCCTGACGTTCTTGTTGTTGCGGGTGATGCCGGGCGGGCCGTTTGATAGCGATCGCCAGGTGCCACCGGCCATCAAGGCGAACATGGAGGCCCGCTATCATCTGAATGAACCGCTCTGGCGGCAATATGCACTTTACATGGGCGGAATTCTGCGCGGGGATTTGGGGCCCTCTTACAAATACAAATCCCGCACCGTGACGGACATTGTGGGAGAAGCCACGGCCACTTCCTTCAAACTGGGCATTATGGCGCTGGTGTTTGGAACGGGCTTGGGCTTGGCGCTGGGAGCCATCGCCGGGCTGACCCGTTCCCGTCTTCTGGATACCCTGCTGAGCCTGCTGGGCGTGGTGGGCATTTCTACGCCGTTGTTTATTTTTGGGGGCTTCCTGGTGCTGGTGTTTTCGCTCAGCCTGAACTGGCTGCCCGCCGCGACCCTGGAAACACCGAGCCACTATATTTTGCCGGTGGCGGCGCTGGCGTTGCTGCCGTTTGCCTACGCCTTCCTGCTGATTCGCACCACGGTGAAAGAGGTTCGCCTGCAACCCCATGTGCTGATCAAGCGCAGCCAGGGACTTGCAGAATCCACGATTGCCGTCCGGCATATCCTTCGGAATTCGATGGTTCCCCTGGTTTCCATTCTGGGCCCGGTGGCTGCGGCCATTATTACCGGATCCTTCGCAGTGGAATATATTTTTGCCGTGCCGGGACTGGGGAGACACTTTATTACCGCCGTCACCAACCGGGATTACACGCTGGTCATGGGGATTACCATCGTTTACGGACTGGCGCTGATCCTCTTCAACACGCTCACGGATATCGTTTATGGCCTGCTGGACCCGAGACTGCGGGAGGATCCCGAACGATGAGTCTATCAAAGCCGGTTTTGGCAGCGGGCGGCGTTGTACCTGAACCGGGAACGGCCTTGCCTGCAAAACCAAAAGGATCAGCCTGGACCCAGCCTAAAATACTGACCAGCTTGAGCTTTCTAGCGTTCATTCTGCTATTGGCGTTTATCGGTCCTATTATAGGACCCGATCCAACAGCCATGAATCCGGATTTGCCCACAATACCGCCATGGCCACTGGCCGGAGCCGTTAGCGGGCATTGGTTCGGGACCGATGATCTCGGGCGGGATCTGCTGAGCCGGGTGGCGGTGGGCGCCCGGATTTCCCTGCTGATTGGTTTTTCAACCGCTGTGGTCGCGGTGGTGATTGGGACGCTGTACGGAACCATCGCCGCGCTGTCCGAGGGCCGGACGGATACGCTGATGATGCGCTTGATTGACATCATCTACGCGTTGCCGGGGCTGATGATCGTGATTCTGTTCAGCGTGTTCATGGGGCGCGGAATTCCCGCGCTGGTGCTGGCGCTCGCGTTGTTCAGCTGGCCGGATACCGCCCGCATCATCCGGGGGCGGATACTCGGGCTGAAGCGAGAGGAGTTCGTGGAGGCCTTTCACAGCATTGGCGGCAGCCTGCCGAGGCTGATTGGACGGCATTTCATTCCCAACACGATGGGGCTGATTATTCTCACCGCGACCATAACCGTACCACGGGCCATTCTTACCGAATCCACGCTCAGCTTTATCGGCCTGGGGGTGGAGCCTCCGCTGAGCAGTTGGGGCACGCTGGCCGGGGAAGGCTGGCAACTGGTGCGCGTGGCCCCGCACATGCTGTTTTTTCCGGCCCTCATGATTCTGGCGGCCATGATGGCGTTGAATCTCCTGGGCGATGGCCTTCGGGAGATGTTCGACCCTCAAGCCGAAGCATGATCACACTTTCCCCAGGCACTAACGGGTTTAAGCAGAGTATCCAAATATTCAAGATCGGAAACGGATCCTGCCGGGGTTGAAACACTCGTGAGGCAAGATCAATTTTCAGCGCGCTCCTGTTTTTATTTCTGTAGGTAGGAGTGTTCGTTTTTTGCTTGGGAGTGTGGAAGGAATGGATAGAGAAGTTTTTTGGCATCGTTTTTTTGGGCATGCCGGTTTCGTAGCCGGATTACCGGCATCAGGCGTTTCCACGGCCATGGCCTGGCTCTGGAAGCGGGAGCCGATAGCAAGCCCTGAAGGGGATACTTATGCGGGGCGACCGATTCAGATTCATGTCATCGATATTTTTACGCCCAATACCGCCGATCGCAACTTCAACCACGGGGAAACCACGTCGGGGATGATCTTGAGCGGCAGTACGGATACGTCACTGGTGGGTAAAATGGTGATTCATCGTTATAACGTGGGGCAACCGGCAGGCAGCCTGCCATGGCAGACCGACGATTGGGCCGGAAAAATAGCCCTGGTGCTGGAAACCATCATTGCCAAGGCCCGGCTGAACCCCGCATCGGTGGACGCCGTGAATGTCTCGTTGCAGGACTTTGATGACACTCCCAATGCCCGCCGGGTGCGCAAACGCATCAATGAACTGCTATTGATGGGGATTCCGGTTGCGGTGGCGGCTGGCAATCTGGGGCCGGAAGCTCGAAACACCCTGATGGCCCGTAACGCGTTCGTGGTCTCATCCACCGAAGGCGGCGCGCTCCGGCCTGAATCCGGAAAAGGAAACGTCCGGGCCGAGGGACGCTCCACGTCTTTTGCCACGGCGGCGGTGACACCTTTGCTGGCCCGCGCGCGCGCGGAAGGCAAAAGCCTGTCGGAGATCCGGCAACGGATCCAGCGGGAAATGACTCTCTGGGGTGACACTTTGCCGCCAGCCAGAGGCGAGGATGTTTTCGGCGATTTCCCCACCGAACTGCGGCCGCTCACGCCCGGATACCGGCAGGAAATCAACAATCACAGCCCGTTAGTGGAGCCCAGAATAGGGGTTCTCTAGAGATTTCCACCCGAATGGCGCCCTGTCAGCCTGATTTGAATTTGCATGTGGCCGGATGATTTTTTCGATATGATCGCAAAACCGACTGGCAACTTCCCGGTTGGTGTCGTGTTTATACCGATGAAAATCAAAACGTCTTATGTGACAGGGGACGCTATGCGCCGGAAATTGCCGCCAGATTCACCAAGCCCCCACGAGCCAGGCGCTCTGAAGCATGGCTATGCAACCCATCCGCTTTCCCCGGAATCTTTCAACCTGGAACAGGTCGACTGGATCAGCGGGCAACCGGCCCACAAGCCCGACAACCTGATTCATGCGCATGCCATCGATAATTTTACGCCCGATCCCAACGACGATCAGTTCAATCACGGTGAAACCGGGAGCCGTAAGATTGAAGCCGGTGGTGCGGATCCCGCTTTGCAGGGCCGGGTAGTCGTGCATCGTTACAACGTGGGCTTCCCCGAAGGGGATTTGCTGGTGCAGACGGACACCTGGGCAGGCAAGATTGCAGCCGTGCTGGATGTCATCATCGCCAAAGCCCAGGCGGATCCGGCCTCGGTGGATGTGGTGAATATTTCCTTGCAGGATTTTGATGAAACACCCAATGCCTGGCTGGTCCGGGAAAAGACGCGGGAGCTGCTGACCATGGGTATCCCGGTCGCGGTGGCCGCAGGCAACCGGGGGCCGGAGGCCTGGAACACCTTGGCGGACGGCAATGCGTTTGTAGTGCAGTCCACCGACAACGGGCAGCTCCGGGAGGAATCGGGGCCGGGCAACATGCGGGCGGAAGGGGGTTCTACATCGTTCTCCGCGGTCGCGGTGACTCCGATCCTCGGCAAATACAAAACACTGGGGCTCAGTATCGCGGAGATGCGCGTGCTGATCGAGCAGGATATGACCACGCATGGCGGCGCCTACCCCTGCGCGCCGGGTGGCGCCATATTCGGGGAGTTTCCCTGCGAAATCCGCCCGATCGCCAACCCTTTCCCCAGCCTGCTGGCACTACCAAGCCCTGCCGAGCCTGCCGAAGCAAGCATTAGCTTGTAAACACTCGTGGAAACAGGCGTTCGAACCGTTCCTGCCACCTCGTGCTCGCAGGAATCCCCAAGATAAAACTGGACATTCCGACAGGATTGTTCTAGAATGGCTGAGCAGTTTTATTGCCTTGACTGGTTCTAATCAGAAAGTCAAGCATTGCGAATGGGTTTCGCCTTCATACAGTGGTTTTATACACAATTTGGGGATTTTTGGATGAGCATTCCGCTTGTTTCAGCTCCGGCAGTTACCGGATTTCAAAGGCCACACCGCCCTCAGCCTGCTGTGCAGTTTGGTTTTCTTCCTGGACTGCCAGGCTTTCCAGGCTCCGAAGGAAACAATGGACCTCACGCAAATAAAAATAAGGGTCTCGTGCCCATCCCGACCAATGAAGTTAAACCACCCTCGAAGCCTGAAAAAGTTCGCCACAACGGCATCGATGAACTCAACTCCTTGAACGCGTCCAAGGCAACGAAGCCAGGGAAACCGGGATTGCTCAACACACTGATCACCCGCGCCGTCAAGCTACTGGGCGTCCGGAAACAACCACCACAGGAAAAACCCACGTCCGGCAAGGGTCACTTTATCGCTTGACGGGTAAAGGGAAATATTGGGTGTTCTCTACCGGCGATCGGTAACGGTGATGAGGTGCCAGCCAAACTGGGTTTGCACCGGCTCGCTCAACTCGCCCACCGGCAACTCGAAGGCGGCCTTGTCGAATTGAGGCACCATCTGGCCACGGGTGAAATAACCCAAATCGCCACCTTTGGCGCCCGAAGGACAACTGGAAACCCGCTGAGCCACTTCAGCAAAGCTTTTTCCTTCCAGGATCTCCTTACGGCATTCTTGGGCGTCCTGTTGGCTGGGAACCAGCAGGTGACTGGCCCGCACTTCAAACGGGACGGTCGGATCGTATTGACGTGTTTCGCTCATGGATGCAGATCTCCTTTTCGGGCGAGAGAACAGACTTTTCAGAAAATCAAATACCATGGTCCGCTCCAACGCTCCGTCATGTTCAACAATTCATGACCTGATTATAGGTCAGGCAACGTGCGGCGAAAAGTAACCGAATCATTTTTCCCGGTACGTCCAGCGAAATGCCCAATCTACTGATTCAAGCCGCTTTACGCAGATTCGACGGCAGAAAGGATTTCCGGCCGGGTATCGTCGATGAAATTCCGGATATGCCGGGTCACGGTTTCCCGCTCGGTATCCAACAGCAACACATGATCTGAGTTTTCCAACCAATGCACCTGCTTATGCACGGACCCCAGGCGTTGCATCAGGGTTTCCGCGCCGGACGGACATACAATCCGGTCCCGGCGGGATTGAACAATCAGCGTGGGCGTGTCGATACGAGGCAGTTCCGGGTGGACTTCCTCAATCAGGTCCAAAGCGCTCAGCACGGACGGGAGATTAAAGGTCTGGAAATAGCAGGACCGCCGGGCCAGCCGCTCCATCTCGGGATCGTTGATGGGCAGCCGGGAACGCGGGACATCCCGGAGCATCCGCCCGAAACGGCGGACGTAAAACTCCGGCGTCAGCAGGTAATACCATTGCATCCGAACCTTCAGGAAGGGGCTGAGCAGAATCAGCCGATGCACGGGCTGGTGCCGCATGAATTCCGAAGCCAGACGCAGGCCCAGCACACACCCGGTTGAAAATCCGATGATAGAAACATGCTGGTGCTGGGCGGCCAGCTCTCGGTAGGCGGTTTCGGCGCTGCCGTACCAGTCTTGCCATTGAGAATCCGGCATGCGCTGGGCGGGAACGTCATGACCGGGATAGTTGAAGGCCATCACGCTATGACCCGCGGCATGCAACTCCCGAGCCAGCGGAGACATTTCGTAGACGCCGCCACCCAGGCCATGCAGCATCAGGAACGCTTCGTCGCTGTCCATTCCCGCTTTCAGGTAGTAAGGCTCGTTGCTCAGCATCGGGGTCGCCTCCCTCGTAAATATCCGGATGCTGAATATGATAACTTGTTCCCGGTCATGCCATGGCTCAGACTGTAACACTTGAGCAAAGTGTACAGATTCCAGGACGGTGAGAGAAATCGCAACCCGCCTGACAACCGTCACGCAGTCAATGACGGAGCGAGACCGACACAACACGGCTACATCCTTTGGGAACGACTTTTCAGCCTATTCATACAAAAAATAAGCCCGCAAGGATAGGAAGCTTGCGGGGGAAAATTGTGTATTGCGAAAGTTAGCAGATCAATAAAGTTGGCTAGTCGTCCATGTGCTTCAAGGCACCGACCCCGGTCCCGATGGCTGCGCCCCAGAGCGCCCCTTTAACCGGATCTCCCTCGCGTTTGAGGACGGCTGAGGTACCCGCTCCGGCCAGTGCGCCGTAAGTAGCGGTTTTCACAATTGGGTGCCGACGCATATAGGGACTGTAGCGTGTGGCCTGGACCCCGGCGCCAATGCCAGCCCCCAGAACCGCGCTTTTGCCCACCGGACGATCCAGCAGATATCCGGCGCCCGCACCGATGCCCGCGCCAACCAGTCCGCCTTTGACGATTTTTCCGGTACGGGTATTAAACCAGGAGCGACGGGAATCATCATAGTAGTAGCGGCCGTCGCGGCTGTAACGCCGGGCGTGGCCTTTGTGCAGACCGTTGTCGCAATGGGTCCGCCCGTGCTTGTCATACCAGCAATGCCGGGCCTGGGCCTCGGGCGCGGATACAGCCAGCGTGCCGGTCAGCAGCCCGGTGGTCAAAGCTAAACAGAGCAGTCGGTTGAATCCCATGATCAAATCCCCAATATCGCTATAATTTTCGACTTTCTGGGGATATCCTAGCAATCAACCTCAACATGAATCATCACGCGATGGCGCGATTTCAGGGGTAGACTGTAGAGGGATTGACAAATCCGAAGGGCTCAGCACTTAAAAAGTCTGTTGCTTCAATCAGCCATGCTTGTTGTCAATGACGCGCATGGTGCCATCCGGCAGCTCGACAATCACTTTTTCCTTGAAGAGACTGGCAAAGTTGCCGGTGGTGTTCCGCAAACGGTGATGGAAAGCGCTTAGCATCTGCCGCACTTCGGGCGCGGCTTGCGAAATTTCATCCTGGATCTGATCCTTGAAGAAGACTTCCACCTTAACGTCATTGGCGGCAATGGCAGTAGCGGAGCGCACGCCCGATTGCTCGAACAGGTACATTTCACCAAAAATCTCGCTCGGGCCAAGCCGGGCAATCGGAATCATTTTGCCCTGGTTATTTTTTTTGCAGATCAGCACATTCCCGGAGATGATTTTAAAACTGCGATCGCCCGGGGACCCTTCCGGAATAATGACTTCGCCTTTATTGAAATGTTGAAAAACTTTATCCATATACTCACCCTGCTCTTTCAACGCGTGAATATTGCTCGCTTTTAAAAAGAGTCGGCAGAGCTTGGTAAAACTGTTGAGAAAAATGTTAAATGTTAAGCAGCTGTTACATCAGGATGCCTGGGCTATTCATCCAACTCAGCAGCTGCATCAGAACGATTGACGTGGCAATTGCCGGATCCCCCGGCAGGTAGGCGCATACCGGACTCAGGCGGGTAAGTGGCCACCCAACAGGTTGTGCGTGGCGGTGATAATTTCCGCAAAGAGATTGGACAGGCCGTCCACGCCGCCACCCATCGCGGAGGCAACCAAAAGTACCGCCACGATCACGGCACCGCTATATTCAACCACGCCTTGCCCAACCGCTCTCGACTGGGACTTGGGATTGTTGCTCAATTCTACGGACATTTCACGAACCTCATCGCTCACTGGAATGACGGGCGGGTTGCCAGCCTTCCGGCGCCCCAACCTGAGCAGCATCGGCGAACTTCCAGGTTTCTTGAGCCTGGAGACGGTCAGTTTTTACACACCTTAACAGTGCATATAACACCGAAATAAAGGATAGCTCAAAAACCCGTTATTGTAACTATTCTTTACTTTTTAAAGTGTAAAACTGTAGACTTTTTCTTTAAAAAAGTTTATGATTTTTATGTATATATAAGAATGATAGCTGAGGGGCTGTCCATTGAGCAAAGTCCTGCTTCTAAATTCTTCGTACGAGCCTTTGCACGTCTGCAGCTGGAGAAGAGCCCTTATTCTACTCATCAAAGGCAAGGCGGAAACCGTCGAGAGAAACGGCAAGAACCTGGGCAGCGGGTGGCATCTTCCGCTGGTCATTCGGCTGCTTTATTACGTGAAAATCCCCCACAAGGATATCCCGCTGACCCGGCGCAACATCATGCACCGGGACAATTATACGTGTCAGTATTGCGGGAAAAAATCGGATTTGACCATCGATCACATCATCCCGCGTTCGCGAGGCGGAAAAGACACCTGGGACAACGTGGTGGTGGCCTGTCTACGCTGCAACGTGGTGAAAGGCAGTCGGACCCCCCGCGAGGCAGAGATGGAGCTTCGCACGAAGCCCTGCCGTCCGTTTAATTTCATCCACTTTGAATTATCCAAGCAGAACCACGTCAGCCGGCATGAATACGAGCTGTGGCGCAAATACTTGTACGAGTACGATTAGTGAAGGGTTCTACCGCTGTGGTTCCACCAGCTGGCTGAAGCGGTAGTCTTGGGTGCCTCGGTCGCTGCGTACAATCGTCTGCCCCGAGACGGTTTCCGATGCCTGAAAGGTCCGGCGGGAAATCTGGGAAATTCCGATTGGGCGGTCATTTTCAGCCTCTTCGGTCACCAGATTGAAGACGGCGTCCTTCAGGCGGGCAAAAAAGCCTTTCCGCGCCAGGGGTTCCTCATCGGACGCTGCATAGCTGAAGGGGCTGGCCGCGCTGCCGTAGGCCACTTTCAAACCAGGCACCGTTTGCGGACTCCGGCTGATATACTGAAACTGATTCATCGGTCTTTCCATCCCTTTCCACACCTTGCTATGGGGGGTTGCTGACTCTCAAAAAACCCAAATAAGCTCTATCGGAATAGTAACTATTGTAGTAAATCTTGCAAGCACAGCCATGGAATCGGGCGTAAAATCATCTGTATGAATGAGAAGCAAAACATGCACCAAGCCTGGATGCAGCAGGCGCTATCGGTAGCCGAACAGGCCCTGCCGAGGGATGTCCCGGTGGGAGCCCTGCTGATCAAGGACGGGCAAGTCATTGCAAAAGCCTGCAACCGGCGCGAAGTAGACCGCAACCCGGTGGCCCATGCCGAAATGCTGGTGTTACAAGAAGCTGCCGCAAAACTGGGCGATTGGCGCCTGACCGGCACCACGCTGTACGTCACCCTGGAACCCTGCCCCATGTGCGCCGCCGCCATCCAGCAGGCCCGAGTGAGCAAGGTGGTTTTCGGTGCCTACGACCCCCTGGCCGGTGCCTGCGGCTCCAAACACGCCCTGCTGGTCGATAGCCCAGAGGTGCCGGTGTTGGGCGGCATCTTGGAAGAGGAATGCAGTGAATTGCTTCGTTCTTTTTTCAAAGAGCGGCGCAATGAGCCTTTACGGGAAGAAGAAATAGATTGATATCCCTTAAACACCTGAGCGCTTATGCCTCGCATAAAAAATACTCTTTATTTCCAGGCACCTGTCATTCATATTCAGTCTTCTGTAAATTTTTGTTGCCCCCCGCAATTCAATTTCTTCACGGCTTTTTCCAAATTATTGCTAATTGAGCAAGTTGTGTTTAACAGGAGAGAAAACCGTTATGAACATTTCCCCAATTCACAACCAAACCCCAGTTCAGTTTTCCGGCGTCAAGGACCGCATCAAGAAGGTAGCCAGTGAAGTAGCTCACAATGATAAACCCGCTCTAGCAATTTCGACGGCCCTGCCTTTGATTCCAGGAGATACGATTCCCAACACGCTAGGGTCCTTTTTGGAATGCGGTCTGGTAGGTTTCGCAGTCGTTTTTGCTCTCAGAGCTACAGGATTTGCCCGTTATTTAGAGAACCTCGGAAATCGGCACGGAGCCACCGCTGTCGACTTCCTAAAGAATTTGGGCCGTCGGCGCTAACCAACAAAGGCGTATTGTCCCCTCTGTTGCAGCTAAACAAACTTTATTTCCTCTGCGAAAAGGGAGCTTCCAAATGGAGGCTCCCTTTTGAATTTGATATTTCGTTGCTCTAAAACAACTTGGAGAATAGGTTTTTCTTGTCCGGCTCGGCGTCACGCTTCACGGAGGAGAGCTCGACCAGGCGGACGCCATAGAGCATGTCGTCTTTTTCGATTTTCTCCAGCGCGTCCATACCGCTGATCACCCGGCCAAAGATGGCGTATTTGCCATCCAGCGAGGATTGCGGGGCCAGGGTGATGTAGAACTGACTGGTGGCGCTGTTAGGGTCCGCGCCGCGAGCCATGGCCACCACGCCTTTGGCGTTATGGGTCAGCTTATTCTTGGCTTCCAGCGGAACGCGCTCCTTGGAACCGCCCGCGCCAGTGCTGGTCGGGTCGCCCGTCTGGACCACGAAGCCCGGAATTACCCGGTGAAACTTCATGTTGTAACGGTTGTAAAAGCCTTCATTCACCAGCTTGACGAAATTGGCCACCGTCAAAGGCGCTTCATCCGGATACAATTCGAAGGCAATGTTGCCCTTCTCGGTTTCCACCAGGATGGCCTTGGTTTTCAGCGTTGGCTCACTCGGGTTGGCGACTTCCGTCTTCTCAATGGCGGCCTGCTGATGCGTCTCGGTTTTCTCCTCGGTCCGTTTGAAGAGATCCACCAAGGCCCAGCCGTTGCTTTTGGCTTCAGTCGAGGCCGGAGTCTCAGTCTTGCCGGATTCCAGCGCCTCGGCCTTGGGGACTTCCTGCTTGTAAACCGCTTGGCGCACCACCGGCGTCTCTTCCGATTGGCGCGTTGGCTTTTCCACCGGTTGACGTGCTTCCTTAGGGTCTTCAATTGCGGCTTGCGCCTGGACGGCCTCTGCGCCCTCGTTCTGCTTGAGCAGCAGGCTCATCGGATTCCAACCGCCGCCCTTGATGCGCTCAAAGATACCCGGCTTGGCCTCAGCCTGCTGGGCTTCCTCGCTGAAGTTGGGGGTGGTCTCTTTACCGGTCTTGTTGGTGATAAACGCAGGCGCAACGCCGATTCCGGCTTCCGACGGCTTGACTTCCGGTTGCATGACGATGGGTTTTTTGGGGGCCGTCTTGATTTGCTCAGCCTGAATAGATTGAACGGACCGAACAGACTCGGCATTCTGGCGGGCTTTGTCGGCCATGATTCTGGCCTCACGCGCAGCCTTCTCGGCCAGCTCCGCTGCCTTCTGAGCTTCATCAGCCCGACGCATGGCTTCCGCAGCGCTACCCTCAGCGGTGGGTTCGGCAACAAACCAGCTTTTGGGGTTCCACATGTTTTTTTCTTCAGCAAAGCCGGGCATCAGACCACCCAGGCCAACCAGAATCACAAGCGACAGCGCGATTGCCGTTTTCCGTTGCGAATTAATTCGTTTCATAAGCCTCTACGCCTCCTAAAAGAGAAACACCTGTCTGCTACAGACGTACTTGGGTTTATTGTATCGGGAACCATGGGAATGAACAAATATTGTTAAGCCTACCCATGCCACCCTTGTGTATTTAATGATGAGTTTCGACACCAAAATCCTCTAATAACAGGGCTTTCAGCCGAGGCAGGAGATTTTCCGCCGGAACAATTTCATTCAGCAGACCGCGTTCAAGCGCCCGATGCAATGGAACCGCTGGCCGGGAGGGCACGGTATCGTGAAAAACGGTGTCTTCCAAGGCCAGGCGTTGTTGGGCGGACAGCCCATGCATCAGGTACACTCCACCCACGGCCATCCGGTGCAGCATCGAAACAATCCGCCCGCCATGCTGTTTGAAAATCTGCTGGCATCGCCGCAATTCACCCGCCTGAAAGACCAGTCCACCGGCTTCTTCCTCCGGAGTCGCGCTGAAGCCGGGACAGCACGAAATCAGCAGCAAGGGACGAGCCGGGTCCAGGTGCTTAAAAAAGCCCAGTAAGCCCTGGATATCTGCCAAAGTGAGCAACCGGTCTCCTAAACTGCTGTACTGCAGTGGTATTGTCGACAGCCGAGCGTTCCCCGCCTCCATCAGCCCATCTGCGCTTTGCCAAACAGGCTCCCGTGTATCCAACCCATTGATGATTCCGGATTCCATGCTTCCTCCGCTGCTCCCTGCCGCCTGCTCACCCGACGCACGGTCGGAAAAATTCATTAATTCATGCTTAAAAAAATCGGATTGCGTGGGCGGGCGGTCTTATAATGGAGAATGACCGGCAGTTGCCGCCAATCGCAGAGTATTGATGACCATTGAAGGACTCAGCCGCCCATGAGTGTCGAGTACAAGGACTACTATAACATCCTCGGGGTGTCCCGGAACGCCACGGAGAAGGAGATTCGCACCGCTTTCCGCAAGCTGGCCCGTGAGTATCACCCGGACGTCAACCCCGGCGCGGCTGAGAAGTTCAAGGACATCAACGAAGCCTACGAGGTCCTGAAGGATCCCGAAAAACGCAAAATGTACGATAATCTGGGGGCCAACTGGCGCCAGGGGCAAAACTTCACGCCGCCACCCGGCTTTGAAGGCTTCCAAACCATCAACATGGGCGACTTAGGTGGCATGGGTGGTTTCTCCAGCTTCTTTGAAGCCATTTTCGGCGGCATGGGCGCACAAGGCGGGCAGGCTTACGGATTCCCCGGCGGGGGCGGCGGCATGTACGAGGAAATGTTCGGCGGGCCGCAAGCCCACCGGGGCGCCCGGAGCCGAACTGGCGGACGCGGGCAAGCCTATGCGCCGGAACAACTAAACGTGGAAGAGGATTTATACCTGGACCTGGAAGAAGTCGCCGCCGGTGTCCGGAAAGAAGTGGTCACACCCAGCGGCAAGCGGGTGACCGTGAACATCCCCAAAGGCGTCAGCGAGGGCGCGAAAATCCGCCTGGCCGGGGAAGGGCAACAAAGCCCCATGGGCCGGGGCGACTTGCTGCTGGTGGTGCATTATCGCAAACACCCCCAGTTCAAGGTGGAAGAGGATAATCTGGTTTATGAAGCGCCCGTCCCCGTGCCTGATTTGGTCCTGGGCGCGGAGATTAAAGTGCCCACCCTCCAGCACGGCGAAGTGATGATGAAAATCCCCCCCGGCACCCAGCCCGGCCGCCTGATGCGCCTGAAAGGCCAGGGCCTGCCCTCCAAAAAAGACGGCAAACACACCGGAGATCTCCTGGTCCGCCCCAAAGCCGTCATCCCCGAACACCCCAGCGAACGGGAAAAAGAGCTTTACCAGGAGTTAAAAGCCCTGCTTGGAACAGCTCTTAAATGAGAGCATAGCTTATGAGTTCCGCCAGATGGCTGTCTTAAGCTTAATAATATTTTTTTTTCCCATCTTTTACTTCAAGAAGCACCCAGGCTTCACTAGGGTCCTCAGGACCTTGAATTTTTAAATCCTTGAACAATTGCTTGATGAAATTTGCCAAGTCAACATTATTTTTAATGCTAAAGATGTTCTCACGAGGAGTATGGATAAAATAATTACTCAGCGCAACTGATCTGCTTTTTTTATCCCGATCAGCTAGTTCGAAACTCTTCTCAATACTTCCTATAGTGTCATTGGTAAATACACCCAGGACAATCGGGTCGTCGTTCCGTGGTCCACTATGGCCATAATAGATGTCCACTTTGGATCCAGGAGAATTGCTGCTAAAGCGACCTTTATCCATCAAAGCAGTGTTTATCATTCCTCTCACTTCATGTGATCTTGTTCGTGGGTAATCTCCTGCTACAAGTTCATGGGGAATCAACAGTTTATAGGAGCTGCCGAAGGTTAGGAGGCGGGTCGATACAGTCATTTAGCAATAACCTTTCTTGTTAGAAGATACAAATGCTCACGCTATACGCTAGGAAAGCCCTGAAAAATTTTTCTTGCCAGTTTGTAACAACCGCTTCAGGAAACTCTCGCGGGGGCGGGGCGTCTGGCATAATAGGGACCATGTTGGCATCCCCGGATTCACACAGAGAGGACTTGAGCGCCGTGCCCCCAGAGGCTAACCCACCCCGGCAGATTCGCATTTTGCCGCCCCATATCGTCAACCGCATCGCGGCGGGCGAAGTCGTCGAGCGGCCTGCCTCCGTGGTGAAGGAGCTGGTGGAAAACGCGCTGGACGCGGGCGCAACCCGCATTGACATTATGGCCAGCGCGGCGGGGCGGACGATCCGGGTGGCGGACAACGGCAGCGGCATGGCGCCCGAAGACGCGGCGCTGGCCTTCTACAACCACGCCACCAGCAAAATCCGGGATACGGACGATCTGGATCGCATCGCCACTTTAGGCTTCCGAGGCGAGGCGCTGGCCAGTATCGGCTCGATTGCCAAGCTGACCTGCCTGACCCGTACCTCGGATGCCCCCAAAGGCACCAAAGTTGCCCTGGATGAACGGGGCGAACCGGTGCTGACGGATGCGGGCTGCGCGCCGGGCACCATCATGGAGATTGCGGATCTCTTCTACAACACACCCGCCCGGCTGAAATTTTTGAAGCGCGCCGCCACCGAGATGGGACACATCGAAGAAACCGTGCAGCATCTGGCGCTTTCACATCCGGAGGTGCAGTTTTCCCTCACCCTTAACGAGCGGCAGGTGCTGAAGACCTCCGGGACCGGTGAGCTGCGCCGGACCATGGAGGAAGTGTTCAATCTGAAGCGCGAAAACATTCGACTGCTGCCCATTACGGCATCCGATCCGGAGGCGGGATTTTCGCTGGCCGGTTTTGCGTCCGAGCCCGGCGTGATGCGCACCAGCAAGCGCTGGATGTTGACCTTCGTGAACAACCGCACCGTGCGCTGCTCTATTCTGCTGAAAGCCATCGAGGCAGCGTACGAATCTCTTCTGCCCCATGACAAGTACCCGTTGTGCGTGCTGTTCGTGAACCTGCCGCCGACCGAGGTGGATGTGAACGTTCACCCCACCAAGCGGGAAGTGCGCTATGCCGCCGCAAACAGCATTTTCGGCTTCGTGCGCAGCGGCATCCGGGAGTCTTTGTCGGCACAAGGCATTTCCTTCGAGCCCCCACCTACCCCGGAAGCGCCAATATCCATGGCGGGCTCTGGTTACTCCCAACCGCCCGTGTTCTCCGGTTACTCGCATGCGCCATTGTTTCGGCCCGGCGCGCCTATGCCCGCCTACCGGGCCTCCGGCCCCTCCGATTATCAGCCGGGCATTCCCCACGAACGCTCGGTACAGGCGGCACTGAATTTTTATCAGCCCGGTGCGGCGCAGTTTCCCGCATCTACAGCACCCCCGGTGGACACATTGTATTCCACGGAAGCACCGGAGCGTTTCAAGGTCATCGGACAACTGTTCAACACTTACATCCTGCTGGAAACCATCCAGGGCCTGATGGTGGTGGATCAGCACATCGCCAGCGAACGGACCTTCTTTGAGGCGCTGACCCTGAACCTGCGGGCGGAGGAACCGGCCATCCAGCATCTGGTCACGGCGCAACCACTGGCGGTCAGCCCCTTGCAACGGGAGTTGCTGATGCGGGATCAAGCGGAATTTGCCAAACTGGGCTTTTTATACAGCCTGGAGGACGGGGCGGTGCAACTCACCGGCTTCCCGCTGATTTACACTGGACGGGACCGCATGTTCGAATCCGGCGGGCTGTTTGAGAATTTGCTGGCCCAACTGGAAGAAACCGGCGAGATGAAGCCGGATTTGGATCATCTGATTGCCACGCTGTCTTGCCACAGTGCGGTGCGGGCTGGGGATACCTTGGCCATCCCCGAAATGCACTCGGTGGTGGCGCAGTGGCTGACCTGCCAACTGCCCTGGACTTGCCCGCATGGGCGCCCGATTGCCCATACCATTTCCAAATCCGAGCTGAACCAGTTTTTCCACCGCCCCAGCCTGCCGGTGAATGCGGTCTAACGGCTCGGTCATCTGATCGGCTATCTGGGGGATTTTCACTCATTCCTGCCGCACGCCCGCATGAGGCTCCTTTTATAATGGAAAGCGGAGTGGACCGAATTGGGAGTGGGCATTTTTGAAACGAAGCCTGATAGACGCGTTCATCAACACCTTGGCGGTGATTCTGATTGTGCTGGCCCTGAACCAGTCGCTGAAGATTTTTCTGGCCGGTCACTGGCTCAGCGCGTCGGGCAGCATGGCGTTTTACCTGCTTTTACTCATCCTGTTCCTGCTGAGAAAACCCAGCAAGGAGGCCATCACCCAGCCGGGACATTTTCTGGTGGCCCTGGGCGGGACTTTTCTGACGCTCGCCATTCAGTTCAATCCGGATCCCAACCCAACCCTGGTGGGCATTTCTTTGCCCTTTGAACTGACTGGGGCGGTTTTCTCCGTGATGGCGCTCGCCAGTCTGGGGCGAGGCTTCGGGGTGGTGGCCGCCAACCGGGAGATTAAGACCCATGGGATGTACCGATTCATTCGCCACCCACTGTATATGGGCGAGGCATTATGGTTCTTTTCGCTGATCCTGCAAAATTTATCGCCATTTAACGCGGTCCTGTTCCTGACCCAGATTGGCTGCCAGATTTTGCGCATGCGGGATGAAGAAAGCCTGCTGCGAAAGGATCCGGCGTACGCGACATACCTGGAGCAGGTCCGCTACCGGATGATACCGGGACTCTTTTAGCTGGCTCGATGTTGACTGTCGAGCAGACCCAAAAATAACGCAAGAGGCAGAGTGCAAATGATTGAACAGCAACAGAAAACCGGGGTGGCGTTTGATACCAATCAGCGCTATGCCTGTACCGATTGCAAGGCCAAATGCTGCCGCAACCCCTGGAAGATTCCGGTCACGGTGAAAGAAACGGCTAACCTGCGGGCCATCTCGTGGGTTGCCGAGCGCCTGAAAGCAGCCGGTGTGGATTTTATCGGTGATGACCAGACGGGATACAATCTGCCCCGCGTGTCATGGCCCGAGGGCGGGCAGGCCTGCGCTTTTCTGGATGCGGATAATCTCTGCGCCATCCAAAAACAAGAGGGGCATGCAGCCATCCCCAAGACGTGCCAGGATTATCCCTTTTCATTCGTTACCGATGGCGATCAGGCGGTCTACAGCGCGACCAGCTACTTCTGCCCCTCCATCCTGCACAATTACGGCACTCCAATGAATGAAACGATCGAGGCCCGGTTCCAGCAGTGGCAAGAGGGCCGTACCATACCGAGCCTGCCTGACAGCATCCCAATGGGTGGGTTTGTCTTACCGAAGGATGCTTACCTGGCGCTGGCCGATACCCTGGAAGCCTTGTTCACGCGCCCGGATCTGTCGGTGGCCCAGGCGTTGCTTGCAGGCAGGCAACTGCTATGGGAGATCATCGCCGCCAACCTGGGGCAGGCATCGGTGAGTCGACAGAGCATTGAAGAAACAGCAGCCGCATTCTCCCGACAATTATCAGAACAGGTATTACCGGACATTCCGGAGCGCCCTCTGATTGGACGGGTGATTTTATCGATGGAATTGATGGCGTTGGCCAGCGAGCCGCTACACTTGGCCCATCAGGCGGCAGGCAAACCGGAGAACAATTTCCGCTTTGTCTATATCGGTCAGTTGCTGCGCATGATTCAGGACCAGGGATCGCTAATGCTCTGGGATTTCCCGCAAGCGGTCGATCTGGTGCAGGCCCGCACGGTTCGCATTAACGAACACCATCCGGAATTGCAGGCCGCACTAAAAAGGTATTACCTGCACCTGCTGAAAAACCGGCATCTCTTTTGCCAGGGCGAGGATTTTATAAGAACGTACTTCCGGCTGGGGGGCAGTTATTCCATGATTCTGAAGCTTGCCCGTTTTCTGGCCAACGCGCGGGATCGCCGGGAGGCGGCCATTGAGGACTATCTGGATGCCATCGGCTATACCGATATCCTGGTCACGTCCCGGAGCCGGACGGTGCAGGATTGGCTTTCCAAGGTTCGGGAGAGCATCACCGGACTGCTGGCCACCCGTCAGGACAGCTTTGAACGGTTGGTCCTCTCGGAATCATCCCACGGCTAAACGGAGCGCCCAGAGGGGAAAAGCGCCTCATTCAGCATTCAGAAATGCTGAAAATACTTGTCACAAAACTTCAAGTTTTGCGGAATTTTCTAAATTTTTGCGGAAAGCGGCCGAATGCATTTGCAGGCAGGATAAACTCCCGCAAAACAGATTTTACTTCTCTTCTCTTTTTACTTCTCTTCTCTCAGGACGATCAAACTTCACTCGTTGCATACGATCGTAGCCCGGCGGAACATCCACCGGGCTTTTAATTTTTTTGCTCGCCTGAAGGTGGGGCGACGACTGTGATTGCGACGGGAGGCAGGTAGGATCCACTATTTATTCCAACCGACAAGAAGCGGGCAAACGGGAGACAAAGCGGTAAAGATTGCACTGCCTGAAATAACCGGTAACGCTGCCGGAGGGCTGCATGCCCTGTCCAGTCCCCAAAGGTCTGATTTAACACTTCAGTTTCTCTTTAGCTGATTGTCCAATTGAAGTGACCGGAATTTGATTTAGGATATGAACTTCCATAAACTGCAGGATAAATTCCAGTATTTAGGATTGGCCCCGTATTTCAGGAGCATTGAAAAAACTCAAGGGCTTATCTGAACGCTACATTTTGAATGAATTGAAACTGAACGCAGTAAAAAAAACACGAAACTCAACATTTGGGGGAGGGAAAATTATGCCAAAGGATCGTCAGCAAAAAGGACAGCAGCAAAAAGGCATGACTGTCCAGGAAGCCGGACGTATGGGCGGCGAAAAACGCAAGGAGGAGCTGGGTCCGGAGGGTTATTCCGAACTGGGTAAGAAAGGCGGGGAGCGCACCGCTGAAACCCACGGGCGCGAGTTCTACCAGGAAATCGGCCATAAAGGCGGAGAAGCCCGTTCCCAGGAATTGGGACACGCGGGCTACCAAGAATTGGGCCGGAAGGGCGGAGAAGCCGTGAAAGAAAAATACGGTCCCGAGTTCTACTCGGAAATCGGGCAGAAGGGCGGCGAGACCGTCTCCAAGGATCGGGAACACATGTCTGAAATCGGACGCAAGGGCGGCGAATCTCGGGGCAGCGGCCCACGAGAGCACCGCTGATTCCGGAAACCGGATCATCCGACCCCACGATACGACCAGCAAAACGCCGGGCTCACCCCGGCGTTTTGTGCGCAAGCTTTCCGGGTTGAAAAATCATCGGCTCATGAGGTGTCCGCTGCGAGTGACCAATGTCTCCAGCGCCACACGCATCTGCGCGGCGGGCAGGTGAACGCGCTGGCCATGGCCGGGCAGTATCCATTCAAACGTATAATTCAGCAATTTTTCCGCAGAGCGGGCCATCTCGGCTTTATCCCAAAAGTAATAACTGGGCATGCCCAGGCGCTGATCCTTCCGCTCCCACCAGAGATGATCGCCGGTGAACAAGTATCGATCGGCGTACAGCAGGCTGCAATGGCCCTTCGAGTGGCCGGGAGTGGGGATGACTAAAAACTCCGGCTGGATGCGCGCCGGTTCAAAGCCGTCGATGACGATCTCACTGTCCGGCTGGGACCAAAGCTCCTCCCGGTGGATAATGCGCTTGGCGCCGAATTCTTCCGCATACCGGTGCACATCACCCACATCATCGCTGTGCGTGAGAAAGATATAGGCCAGGCCGCCCGCTTCCTTGAATTTCCGCACCAGATTGGGAAGAAATTTGGGAGAATCCACCAGCCAGTTACCCGCCGGGTGCCGGATTAAGTAGCTGCTGCCCCCAAAGGACTTGGGAGAGGTGAAACCACAATAATAAACGGGGTCATCTACCAGCAACGGAAAATCATCCATGACTTGCTTCGCCCGGTTGGCGGCGCGGGTGCCGATGGAGCCCGTCGGGCAGGAGAGTAACGCTTGCAGGGCCAGCCGGTTTTGGGCTTCGTTTTCCGGCTGCTGATGCACATAGGAATATTCCCCCGCGTCATCAAAAGTCTCGGGGGCCACTTGCCGACAGGTATCGCAATCGATGCAGGTGGTATCGACGAAAAATTCGCCACCCACATTCTCCGGGACCGCCTTCTTCAAGTCTGCCATCTAGCCCGGCTCTCCTTCCAGCTTCATTTTCATCGAAAGAAACCGTTGCAAATCCTGCAAGGACAAAAGCCCCACCAATTGATTGTTTTGCACCACCATCAGAGGTTCGGCGCCGCCATCCCGACTGAGCCGCTTGAGCGCGCTCATGGCGTCCGCGTCGGCCTCAATCGTGCTTTCAGGGTTGGCCGGAGTGGCAATATCGCCAACCTGTAAATACGCCCACTCCTGCTGGGGCGTGCGGCGGACCTGGTCAAGATCCACGTAACCGGCCAGGCGACCTTCCTGCGTGACCGGATAGCGCTTGTGATAACTCCGGTAGAAGTGGCTGTTAATCAGCTCAGGAAGTGGCAACGAAGGCGGAACCGTGATGACTTCGGTCTGCATGAAACGGCGCACGGGTTCGCCTTCCAGTTCTCGCTGCATGATGAGCTGCCGGTAAGAAGCACCCGCCGCCCCCCGCAGAAACAAGCCGATGAGGACAGACCACAGGCCGCCGATAAAAGCACCCTCCAGCATGCGCAAAATCCCCATCACAATCAGAAAAACCCCGAACCAAGAGCCCAGGTTGGAGGTAATGCGAGTGGCCCATTGCAAGTTCTTTTTCCACTGCCACAGCGCCGAACGCAGCACCCGCCCGCCATCCAGCGGAAAGGCCGGAACCATGTTGAACACGGCCAATATCCCGTTCAAGGTGGACAGGTAAGAGGTAACGCCGGTCACCGGAGTCGGCCATCCCGCCCGAAGTCCCAGCAGGGTCACGCCCCCAAAAAGCAGCATCACCAGAACGCTGGTTGCCGGACCGGCCAGGGCCATCCAGAATTCCATTTTCGGGCTGGTCGCCTCGTGCTCCATCTCCGCCACGCCGCCGAACAGAAACAGGGTAATGCCGCCCATAGGCATTCCGAAGCGGCGCGCCACCCAGGAGTGGGCAAATTCATGCACAATGATGGAGAAAAACAGCCCCACCGCGACCGACAGCCCCATCCAGAGATAGCCGCCGTAGCTCAAGCCCGGATAAGTAAACGGGAAGAAGCCGGTGGCCAGGGTCCAGGTGATGAGCAGCGCCAGGAAAAACCAGCTGGCATCTAATCGGACCTTGAAGCCGAACATGTTGAACAGCGGAATCCCTCGTCGAAACATAGGTCCCTCTTTTCAAATTGCCTGCTTGCGGCCGAATCGTAACCTTATTCTGGCGCATTATGCGCAGACTTTCCATTGCCGTAATGGCTATTGGCCGTTTCAGGGGAGAAAGCCATCGGCGTTAATTAAAGTCTGTCCTTGAATGTGAAGACTCTCCCACCGCAAAATTGTACAGCATCTTAACGACCTCGGCTGCCCTTTGAAAATCCAGGGTTTGCAGGGTATCGGACCGGCTGTGATAGTTTGGATTCCGGAAGTTGGAGGTGTCAGTCACCATCATCGCCGGAATGCCAAGCCGGCTGTAGCTGCTATGATCGGAGCGATCCACGCCAATTGTATTGAAAGGCACATAAAGCATGCGGGTCGGCAGAATCCCGGTCTTTTCAAAATTCTGCAGGAAGGAGGCGCGCACTTGCCGCATCCAGCCGAATGAGTTGCCGTATCCAACCAGTCCAATAAAATCGCCGGTATTCGGATACACCCAATGCAGCTGCTTCAACGGGTAAGTTTGCGAGCCCGGTCTGTCGTCATAATACCCGATCATCTCCACGGAAATCATTCCGCGCACCTGTGCTTTTTCTTGTACAAGGCTTTCAGCATGGGTTTTGCTGCCCATCGCTTCCGGACGAAGCTCCTCCAGGGTGTAAGCGACAAGGTCAATCCGGTTTTTGAGTGCGGGACGGTATTGTGACAGGAGGCGGGACAACTCCAAAATACCAGCGATACCGCTGGCATTATCGTCGGCGCCCGGCTGATCGCCGAATGCGTCGTAATGGGCTCCAATCACAATACGTTCGGCCTGTGGCGGCCCATATGACACCAGTAAGTTTTTGAAATCCTTTCCCTCATACCGAACAGGCTGTTCGGTAACGGTAAATCCCATTTTTTCCCACTCTCTCCGAATATAGTCAGCGGCCTGATTCAACTGCTCCATATGCGCCGGGTTTCTGAGCAACCGACTTAACGCCTCGACGTGCCGCCGCATCTCGGATGGCTCCGGCTCCACGGTGGACTGTGCGGCAGGTTGATTTGACGATGCAGAAGTTGATACTGCCCGGCTTTGAGTGGGGCCGTCGGTCTGTTGATGCATTAACGGTCCCAGTTTCCCATCTGCCTGAGTAAGTCCTAAAGAGCTGAGAATGGGGAGAAGAGACAACAACCGATAACACCGATTCCAGGTGCGCACCAGCAAGGGTGGCCTTTTCCAGCTATTCAGTTTTTGTAACCGTGCCCTCTCTTCTCGATTACCAGCTGAAAACTGGAGACCAGTATATCTGATAGGCTGTTTGACAACTTTTTGGAAATTTACGAATGGTGCGGATATGACGAGCATCAATGGACCACCTTCAGAATTTGTTGATAATTAACTGCTCCTGAGAGAATAACCTTGTCCCTTGCATCCTTATTTGGCGTCTAGGTCCTTCTGGAGAGCGGCAGTGAGCGTGGCATCCAGGAGACCCCAATGCCACTCTGGCTGTTGTCACGCCACTCTGTGGAACCGGATGCCAAGCCATCTGCATTCCAGGATAGACAGATCCCCTATTACCCCTTCCGACGTGGCTCAATAAATATATCACAAGACCACAGGCAGAAAAAATAAGTTGGCATTTTTTCCAATAGCTAAATGGGTAAGCTCGTGTTAAGACAATGGCGGATCATTTCAGCAAGCATGCGTGTCACATTGGATTCTGAAGAGGTGTTTCGCAACTTGAGGGAACCAACCAATGAAAGCTTTTCTTGTAATCGCCCTATCTGCCACGATAGCCCTGTGGTTCAGCGCCAACGCGCAGGAAGCCTTGGAAGGCAAAGTGACCCATACCCACATGTTTAAAGTGGCGATGGACCACCATGATGAATCCGTCGACAAGATGAACATGGCCTACGACCGCCTGGCCAAACTGCTGGACCGGGATGGCAAGCAGAAGCTGCAAACCTCCCAGGTCGCCTGGAAAAAATTCAGCGAGGCCGAATGCGATTTCGCGACGGATTACTCCCGGGATGACAAACTGCAACCGCTGCTGTACCGGGATTGCCTGATCGGGATGACCGAGGATCGAACCAGCCACTTGCTGAACGAGCTTCGCTGGAATTATACGCTGGATCCATCGATCAGCATGAAGCATTAACGTTTAAGGAAAGTACAACTTATGGATTCAATCGATCCCATCCACCCGTCTTACGGCGCTGAAAACCCGTCGATGCTGCACTGGCTGGCGGAACAAGAAGAAACGCGTCGCAAACAGACTGGAAAAGCCCCCGACACAACGGGAACGACAGGTACGACGGGAGCGCAAACCTACCGCGCCCACGCCATTCAGCCCGACAACCCGATGCCCTGGGCCATGGATCGGATGAATTACATCCTGATGTACGCCCGGCGGTGCTTCTGGCTAGGGCAATACGACACCGCCATCAAGCACTACCGGGACTTTTTCAATTACATTCGCCTGTATGGCACACGGCTGGGCTCGCTCACGCAGGTCTGGGCCACCCATCTCCCGGTGATGTACGAGATGAAGTGGGCCTTGATGCGACAGGGAGAAGTGCAGGAAGCCGAGAAAGCCTATAACACTTTTCTGGAGCAGATCCTGCAAGAACTGAAAAAGACCAAGCCTGCCCCGATTCGGGACCTCGTTACAGAACTGCAACAAGCCGGAAAATTGCCGGTGGCCCATGAACCCGAACGCCCGGTGGATGTCCGTGCCCTGGAGCAATTGGCCAAACAACTGGTCACTCATGGTGAGCCGGATGATGCCAAGCTGATGCTGGACTTTGCCCAGGTGAGGCTGGGCATGGAACAAATGCGGATTGCCGAATGGGAGCAGACACTGGCGATTCGGGACAAGTTCAAGCCCAAGGGCCCGGAGCCCCGAATCCTGCCCCGGCTGATTGTGCCTCAGTGGCTTCCTTACGCGCCCACTCAGGGCTTCGTGCCCTTCAACCCGCAACTGTTTGAACACGCGGTAGCGCTGGACCAGCTACCTTCGGCTCCGGTGGACATGGTGGTACAGGTGGAAACCGATTTCAACTCCAACCCGGATCACTCCCAACGGGATGACAGCGCCCAAAAGCTGGGCAAGAAGCGCCCCAAACCCGGCAAAAATTCCCGCTAGCGCACACCACCGTCATTCCGAAAAAGCTGCCTATAACACTTGGACGAAACAAGCCATAGGGTTGTTGATCATCGAATGGGGACTATCTATCCGATAATCTTTTCGCGAGCTTTCACGGCGGCATGTAAATCGATGGCGGCGTAGAGATCGTCATCAAACTGCGGGGAAAATTCCCGGTAGGTTTCCAGCGGAATTTCCTCCAGTCTCACGCCTTGCTCAACGGCGTGCTGCACCGCGCGACCGACCAGCGCGTAAGCATCCCGGAAGGCCACGCCCTTGCGCACCAGGTAATCGGCCAGATCCGTCGCGTTGAGGAAACCGCCATGGGCGGCTTGCAACATCCGTTCCGGGTGCGCCTGCATGGTGGCGATCATGGGGGTCAGCGCCTGCAACGACAGCTTCAGTGTATCGACTGTGTCAAAGACGGCCTCTTTGTCCTCTTGCATATCTTTGTTGTAGGCCAGCGGGAGGCCTTTCATCACGGTCAGCATGCCCATCAGGTGCCCATAAACCCGCCCGGTCTTGCCGCGAACCAGCTCGGCGACATCGGGGTTTTTCTTCTGGGGCATCATGCTGCTGCCGGTGGTGTAGGCGTCGGCCAGCGTTACGAATTGAAACTCCTGGCTGCACCAGAGAATGCTTTCCTCGCACAGTCGGCTGAGGTGCGTCATGACAATCGACGCCGCGCCCAAAAATTCCAGCACGTAATCCCGATCGGACACCGCATCCAGCGTGTTTTCCATCACGCCCCGAAAACCCAGCGCTTCGGCCACGGCAAATCGATTCACCGGAAACGTGGTTCCGGCCAGCGCACCCGCGCCCAGCGGACATTGCATCATGCGGGTTTCTGCATCCTGCAAACGGAAAATATCCCGATCCAGCATGGCGTGATAAGCCATCAGGTGGCGCCCGAACGTCACCGGCTGCGCCCGTTGCAAGTGCGTGTAACCCGGCATGATGGTTTCGGCATGCGCGTCGGCCTGGGTTTTCAAAGCCATCTGCAACCCTTGCAGCAATCCGATCAGCGCCTGAATTTCATCCTGCAAGAGCAGCCGAAAATCCGTCGTCACCTGATCGTTCCGACTGCGGCCGGTGTGCAGTTTTTTGCCCGCCTCGCCGATGCGCCGGGTGAGTTCTGTCTCCACGAAACTATGGATGTCTTCGGCGGTTAAATCAATCGTGAGCGCACCGGATTTCAGATCGCCCAAAATCGCCTTCAGCCCGTCTACGATGGCATCGGCCTCATCTTGAGTGATGATGCCTTGCTGACCCAGCATTTCGGCATGCGCGATACTGCCCCGGATATCGTAGGGGTACAGTCGCTGATCAAAACGAATCGATCGGTTGAGGGCTTCGGTCACGGCGTCCAGCGCGCCCGATTGCCGTCCCTGCCAGAGTTTTCCGGACATGATTATTCTCCTGCCATGGCCGGGAAGTGGGCATTCCCAGGCTGTGCCAAACTGACGTTCAAAAGCATTTTACGATACTCCCGCCGGGGTTTTGCACTTCCCGTTTTCGGCTTGTTGCATCACCAGCGCCCGCACTTTGGAGGGTAACCCGTACAGGGTGATGAATCCTTGAGCATCCGCATGATCGTACAGCTCGCCCGTGGTGAAACTGGCCAGCGCCTCGCTGTAAAGCGAGTAGGGCGACGTCATGCCCGCCGGGATGATGTTGCCTTTGTAAAGCGTCAGTGTGACCGTGCCGGTGACGTTTTTTTGCGTTTCGGTCATGAAAGCGTCCAGCGCTTCCCGCAACGGGGTAAACCACAAGCCGCCGTAAACCAACTCGGCGTATTGAAGCGCCAATTGCTGTTTCGTGCTCTTGGTTTTGGCATCCAGGCACAGTTGCTCCAGCAATTCATGCGCTTTGTACAAAATCGCGCCGCCCGGATTTTCATAAATCCCGCGCGATTTCATGCCCACCACCCGGTTCTCCACCATATCCACAATACCGATACCGTACTGGCCCCCAATAGCGTTCAGGGTCTCCAACATTTCAACGGGACCCAGCGCCTGCCCGTCCAGGTGAGTGGGCAAACCCTGCTCAAAGGTCAGCGTGATCTGTTTCTCGGTATCCGGCGCCTTTTGAGGCGAAACGGAGAGTTGCAGCAGCCGATCGTAATCGGGCGCGTTAGCCGGGTCTTCCAATTCCAGCCCTTCATGGCTGAGATGCCAGATGTTGCGATCCCGGCTGTAGCTTTCCTCTTTTTTCTTGGTAAACGGAATACCGCGCTCCGCGAGATACGCCATGGCGTCTTCCCGCGATTGAATGCTCCACAGCCGCCACGGAGCGATGATTTTAAAATCCGGCGCCAAAGCTTTGATCGCGAGTTCAAAACGCACCTGATCGTTGCCCTTGCCGGTGGCGCCATGACAGATGATGTTGGCGCCTTCTTCACGGGCGACCTCCACCAGTTTTTCGGCAATCAGCGGACGGGCCATGGCGGTGCCCAGGAGATAAACACCCTCGTACATCGCGCCCGCTTTCAGGCAGGGATAGACATAATCGGTGATGAATTCCGCTTGCGCATCGATGATATGCACTTTGCTTGCGCCCGAAGAAAGCGCGCGCTGCTCCAGCGTCGCTGTATCTTCCGCGCCCAGACCCACTTCAATGCAAACGGCGATAATGTCGTAATCGTAATTTTCCTTCAACCAGGGAATGATGGTGGTGGTATCCAAGCCGCCGGAGTAAGCCAAAATGATCTTTTCTTTCATAGTGCAAAAGTCCTTTCTGGGTGATGAATAAAACTCTAAAACTTGGGTGTGGAGGAAGGCAGGGCAATTATCGTCGTCGGAGCAGATTGGATAAAATTTGGAGCGCTTCGTCGATCTCCACTTTACCGACAGTCAACGGCGGCACGAAGCGGATCACATTCGCGCCCGCGCCGACCAGCAAGAGGCCGTTTTCCAGGCACTCTTTCACGATGTCCGCCACTGGCTGATTCAGCTCAATGCCCTGCATCAGGCCAAGGCCGCGAACATTTTGGATGGCGGGAAATTGCTGTTGCAATTCCTGCAAACGCATTTGCAAATAGGTGCCCATTTCAGCGGCATGAGACAACAAACCATCCTGCAACAAGGCTTCCAATACGATTTTTCCGGCGGTGCAGGCCATCGGGTTGCCGCCAAAAGTAGAAGCATGATCGCCCGGCTGGAAGGCAGCGGCCACTTTGTCCACAGCCAGCATGGCCCCGATGGGGAAGCCCCCGCCCAACCCCTTGGCCAGCGCGATCACATCCGGTTGCACACCGGCATGCTGGAAGCTGAATAATTTGCCCGTGCGCCCGATCCCAGTCTGCACTTCATCAAAAATCAGCACGATATCTTGCGCATCACACAGCGTCCGGACTTGTTTCAGGTATGCCGGATCCGCTGGTTGAATACCGCCTTCGCCCTGGATGGGCTCCAGGATAATCGCACAAATTTCCGGAGTCATTGCTGCCTGGAGGGCGACAAAATCGTTGAACGGCACATGGATCACATCCGGCACCAGCGGGGTGAAATCCGCCTGGTATTTGGCTTGTCCGGTGAGCGTCATGGCCCCGTAAGTGCGCCCATGAAAACTGTTGGTCATGGCGATGACTTTGGTGCGCGTTGCATTGTGCTTGGTTTTGCCGTACTTGCGGGCCAGCTTCAAGGCGGATTCCACCGCTTCCGCGCCGCTGTTGCAGAAAAACGCTTTATCAAACGGACTGTTTTTTACCAGCAGTTCTGCCAACTCGATTTGCGCCGGAATCCAGTACAAGTTGGAACAATGCATCAGATCAGCCATTTGGGCATTCAACGCACTGACCAGTTTCTCATGTCCATGCCCCAAACTATTGACCGCAATTCCGGACAAAAAATCCAGGTAACGCTTGCCGTCTACATCCCACATTTGGCACCCGGCACCGCGTTTCAGCGCCACCGGAAAGCGATTGTAAGTATTCATCACGGAAGCCTGGCCCCGTTCAATCCAGGTTTCAGTTTGAGATTTTAGAGTGGATGATTCGGACATTTTGATCACCTTTTTAGTCAACTATGCGAGAAGTGCCTACTAAGTGGTAAATAAGGCGCGGTGCTTCGTCGTTTATTTCGCGACCAGCCTATTCTTGCACCAGCATCGTGCCGACCCCCTGATCGGTGAAGATTTCCAACAGCAAGGTATGCAGCACCCGACCGTCCAGAATATGCACCGAACCGATGCCTTCCCGGATGCCCCCGATGGCCGAGGTCACTTTGGGAATCATGCCACCCTGGATCACGCCTTGCAGGATGAAGCTTTCGGCCTCTTGCACCGAGAGCCGGGAGAGCAGGGAAGCGGGATCGTTGAGGTCGCGCATCACGCCGGGGACATCGGTGAGGAAAACCAGCTTCTCCGCCTTCAGCGCGGCGGCGATGGCAATGGCCGCATCATCGGCGTTGATGTTGTAACTTTGCCCGGCGTCATCCGTGCCGATGGGGGCAATGACCGGGGTGATTCCTTGTGCGAGCAAGCCCACCAGAAACTCGCTATTGACCTGTTGAATGTGGCCGACATGACCTACATCCACGCCATCCACCAGTTTTTTTTCGGCCTGCAATAAATCCATGTCTTTTCCGGAAACGCCCAGCGCCTGGATACCCAGCCGCTGCAACGCGCTGACGATACCCTTGTTGATCTGACCGGCCAGCACCATTTCCACCACGGTCATGGTTTCATCATCCGTCACCCGCAGGCCGTTTTTAAACACCGGCTCCTTGCCCAACTGCTTGAGCGTGTGATTAATCGCCGCCCCGCCGCCATGCACGATGACCGCGTTAATGCCCACGGATTTCAGCAAGGCAATATCGCTGAGAATCGCCTGGGATTCCGTGCTCATGGTGCTTCCGCCATATTTAATGACGAAAGTTTTCTGGTGGAAACGCTGAATATACGGCAAGGCCTCGGTCAGGATTTTGGCCTTGTGAATCGCCTGGCTCAGCGTTGTCTCAAGATTGGTTTGGAGGGAAGAAAGTTCGGTCACGGGCATGAATTCAGGTCCTGTAGCTTGCGTTGATGCTGACGTAATCGTGAGAGAGATCGCAGCCCCAGGCAGTGGCGGCGGCACTGCCCGCATGCAGATTCACCTGGATGTCGATGTCCTTCTCTTGCAAAATAGCTTTGGCGACGCCTTCGTCAAATGGCACCGGCTGGCCCGCTTTCAACATTTCGAGGCCACCCGCCGGGCTGACCAGCGAGAGATCCACTTTGGCCGGATCAAAATCCACACCCGCATAGCCCATTGCCGCCAAAATCCGGCCCCAGTTGGCGTCTTCGCCGTAGAAAGCGGATTTCACCAAGCTGGAGGAAATAATGGATTTGGCCAAAGTGCGCGCCACGGTTTTGCTCGCGGCGTTTTGCACGTGGGCGCTCAGAAACTTGGTGGCGCCTTCCCCGTCCCTCGCAATGGCCTGCGCCAGCGTTTGATTGACGTGATTCAGCGCCTGCTTGAAGAGGTCGTAATTTTCATCCTCATCTTCAATCAGGGGATTACCCGCCAAGCCGTTGGCCAGAACAGTCACCATGTCGTTGGTGCTGGTATCACCATCGACGGAGATCATGTTGTAGCTGTCCTCGGTGCTGTCTTTCAGGGCTTTTTGCAGCATTTCGGCGCTAATGGCCGCATCAGTGGTGATGAAGGCCAGCATGGTCGCCATGTTGGGGTGAATCATCCCAGACCCCTTGGCCATGCCGCCAATGGTCACGGTTTTTCCGCCAATCTCCACCGTAACTGCCGTTTCCTTGGAAAAAGTATCGGTGGTCATGATGGCTTCCGCCGCAAGATGCCCGGCTTCCAGGGTGTTCTCGATTTGCGCGGACACCGTTTGAATGCCGTTCACAATGGTTTCAATGGGCAGCGGAACCCCAATCACCCCGGTGGAAGCCACCAGAATTTCGTTCGGCTGGCAGCCCAGGTTTTTTGCGGCGGCCTGGGCCATCTGCTCGGTATGCAGCACGCCCAGTTCCCCGGTGCAGGCGTTGGCGTTGCCACTGTTCACCACGATGCCCCGGACCGGATGCCCTCCGTCAATCACGGCCCGGCACCACAGAATGGGCGCGGCCTTCACCACGTTGGTGGTGAGTGATGCGGCAGCCACGGCGGGCCGGTCGCTCACAATCAAGGCCAGGTCTTTTTTGGCTTTCTTGATGCCCACAAAATCGCCTGCGGCATTGAAGCCCTGGGCGGCGGTCACCCCACCGCTTACCGGATGCGGCAGGACGCTTGTGATTGCTTTCGATTCGGGTGGGTTGAGGATGGATGACATGATGATTTCCTTTTAGATTGAATGCAGAAAACCCCCGGCGGGGAAATTGTTGCCGGGGGTTTTGCTGTCTGTAAAACGGGTTGGTCGTTTTTTATTTTGCTACAGCAATGTTCGCCCCGGCCGGGTTTCGGCGGCTGCGGCGACGACGGGATTGGGTATTGCTGTTGAAAACGACGATCATAAAAACTTTCAAACCTAAATCTTCAAATCTCAAATTTTTGTTGAGGTGATGACGCGCACCACTTAATCAAAGACAAAAAGGCCTGTCAAGAAACTTTTTTGCTTAGCCGGGGAATAATGGGGCATCAAGCAGCCCCAAAGTCTCCTCCAGGCCAAACATCAGGTTCATGTTCTGCACGGCTTGGCCGGAAGCGCCTTTCAGAAGGTTATCGATGGCGCCGACCACGATCACGCGCTGATTGCGCTCATCAACCCGGAAACCGATATCGCAGAAATTAGAGCCTTTCACCCAGCGGGTTTCCGGTATCGTTCCAGGCGGGCACAGCCGGACAAAGGGCTCGCTCCGGTAGGTGTTCAGGTAGACATCCCGCAACGCCTCTTCCCGGATACTGCGGGTGAGCCGCGCGTAGGCGGTGACCAGAATGCCCCGGCTCATGGGCACCAGGTGCGGGGTGAACGTGAGCGAAACCGCCTGCCCGCTGATACTGCCGAGGCTTTGCTCGATTTCCGGGGTGTGGCGATGTGTGACCAGCCCGTAAGCCTTGATGGACTCGCTGCATTCAACGTAGTGCAAGTCTTGTTTGATCGCGCGTCCGGCCCCGGTCACGCCGGATTTGGCGTCGATGATGATGCTATCGGGTTCAATCAGCCCGGCTTTCAGCAGTGGCGCTATCGAAAGCGCGCTGCAAGTGGGGTAACAGCCCGGATTGGCCAACAGCCGAGCACCTTGGACAGCCTCCCGGTTCCATTCGGACAAACCGTATACGGCTTCCGGCAGCAGCTCCGGACTGGCATGGGCCACACCATACCAGTGTTCATAGGAACTCTGCTCCTTCAAGCGGTAATCCGCACCCAGATCGATGATTTTGACACGCTCCAGCAGTTTAGTGCTCACTTTTTGGGCCGCGTGGCCGTGGGGCAGGGCGATAAATATCACATCCGCACGCTCAGCCAGCGCGCCGATATCCTCCTCCTCGCAGATTTGATCCACAATACCGCGCATGTGAGGATACACTTCGCTGTAAGCCTTGCCGACATGCGAGTGCGAGGTCAAGCTCACCAGCTCGGCCTGGGGATGCCGGGCCAGCAAGCGCGCCAGCTCTTCCCCGGTGTAGCCGGTGGCGCCCAGTATGGCGGCTTTCACAGCGGTTTGAGTCATGGGAGGATCTCCATCAGGGTTGGGATCTCGATTATACCGAGGAGTTTGACGCGGTCAAATGCGGCTGCACCTGCAAGCCGTTCAAGCCCCTTACCCAGGCAACTTTACAAACGACGGACAAACGGAGGCAACCCGGTTTGCCGGTGGTACACTGGCTGAAGGTCAGGTTAAGCGGATGCGCTCCCTCTCATGAAATCGAACATTGCCAGAATATCCCCCTTGATTCATTTCCTGTGTGGCTTCCTGCTCGTGAGCGCAACCCCGGCCACCATGGCCGCCGCCCCCGCGATTCCAGCCCATCCCACAGCGTCGTATCCCCCATCTACGGGCGGTGTCCCGCAACCGGAAGTCCAGTTGGAAATCGAGCCGTACCATTACAAAAAAAGCCTGCATCAACTGCTTTGCTCGGAGCATTACAAGGCCAAGGGCGTTTTTTGCTTCCAGAGCAAGGGCGAGGGCAGGCTGAACCGGTTGGCCGGCCGTTCATTGCCGGGGATTCTCAAGAGGAACCGCCTGTTTGGAGTCCCAGTGGTTTTTATCGGATACACCGGCCGCATTCAAGCGGCTTATTTAGAGGCCCGCCGAGCGCCGCTGGTGCGGATTCCGATTGACTTGCTGGCCGAGCCGGACCCGGTCATGCCGCAGCAGACCTGGTGGATCAATTTTCAGGCTTCGCTGGATGATGCCTATTGGCTTGATTTCGAGCAGGAGATTCTCAGCTTGTACGCCGTGCGGTTTGAACCGGCGGCCCTCCAGGCGTTAAAAGACTTGCAGGCCTATGAAGTGCTCTCGGATCAGGAGTTGGATCAACGCTTTACCTTCAGTCGGGTGCTTGAGGACGCCACGCGGGACGGCGCGACTCCTCCGACACAAGCCAGATAACGCGATACAATAGAGCCATGCTCACTTCACAGAACATTTCCATCCGTCGCCCCCTGCATAATGAACCGTTCTACCGGGCAGGGACGAACAACCAGGCCTGTCTTTTCCTGCATGGTTTCGGGGGCGGGGCGCATGAGATGCTCTGGCTAGCCGAACACCTGAACGAGCGGGGCTTCACCGTCCAGACCCTCAACTACCCCGGCCATGATCAACCGGCGGACGCCATGCCGCTGTGCACCTGGGAACAGTGGTACGGGCACATTGCCGAAGCCTTCCGGGCGCTGAAAAGCCGGCATGACAAAGTATCGGTCATCGGGCTGTCCACCGGTTGCCCACTGGCCTTGTGGCTGGCCCACAACGAGCCGGTGGGTAAGCTGATACTGCTCAGCCCATTTTTGAAACTGAAAGACCATTGGATCCTGCGGACATTGCGCGTGCCCACCGAAATTTTCGGCCCGCTGATGGAAAAGCTTCGCCCGGTTATCCAGCGCAAGGGGCCGGACATCCGCGATCCGGAGATGGCTCGGTACGTCTGGCAATATGCTTGGCTGAAGAGCTTTAACGTCAGCGCATTACGCAGCGCACTCGATCTGATCCGGCAAGTGAAGGCCGTGGCGCCGACCATCCAGAATCCCACGCTCATCATCCAGTCCGAGACGGACGAGGTGGTGGATCCGAGCGGCGCCCGCTTCCTGATAAATCACTTGGGATCTGCCGACAAGGAAATCCACTGGCTCAACCGCTCTAATCATGTCATCACGATGGATTATGACCGGGATGACGTATTTGAGAAGGTGCTTGCGTTCCTGAGCCGGTAGTCCAGCAGCTCGGGCAGGGCACGGCGATTGCTCATTCGGCTAATTCAATTTCATCGGGACATCAGTACAATGGTGCCTGACAGCAGGGGGAGGGTGATATGCAGAAAGCCAGCGAGTTGATGACGCAGAACCCGCATTGCTGCCTGCCGGAGAGCACGGTGATGGAAGCCGTGGAAGTAATGGCGGGTGAAGATTGCGGGGCAGTGCCGGTGATTGATCATGAGGGGCATTGCGTGGGAATGATCACGGATCGCGATGTTTGCCTGCGGGTGGTGTCTCGTCACTTGGATCCCGAGAAAACACGGCTGCAGGCGGTGATGACTCACGGTCCGATTACCTGCAATCTGGATGAACCCATGGATTCGGTGGTCCGAAAAATGGAACAACGTATGGTTCGGCGCATTCCGGTGGTCGACCAGAACAATTTGTGTGTGGGGATTATCTCGGAGGCGGACATCGCCACCAAAGAGGAAGATCGGACAATCGTTTCCGAGTTTGTGGAGGTGGTTTCCCACCAGAAGGGCGCTTCCTGGTTGAAACAAGCCTGACTCGCTTGGCACCGTCCGGCAGGCGTGAGTCATTAAGTTCTCGGTACTCACCTGAAGTGACGAAGCGGGCTCCAAGCCATGCGGCTGGGGGTTGCCTCTCCCCGGGTTTTACATTAAGCTGGTCAAGTGTCGTTTTCGGTTTTCTGCGGGCAAGCCGCCATCCAAACGGATCTCAGAGGCCCCGAAACGACCAGATCCTATGCGGAGGTAGCTCAATTGGTAGAGCTTCTGCCTTCCAAGCAGAAGGTTGCGGGTTCGAGCCCCGTCCTCCGCTCCATTTAACCCCTTCTCACCACAAAATTTGAAACGGAAACGCAAATTGAAACGCAAATGCCACTTTTACGGTATAATGCGTTTCTATGACTGAGAAAATTTACTATTCACTCGACGAAGCCAGCACCCTCACCGGGATTCCAGCCAACACACTCCGTACCCAGCTCAATCGAGGCCAACTTTCAGGGGTTAAGATCACCAAGGGGAAACGGACGGTTTGGGCCATTACGCCTCAGGTTTTGCAATCCCTCACTTCCGAGCAGAAGGGGGACGATTACGAGGGCCTGCTCGCGGTCTACCTAAGCGAGATGCGCTCCGGTGTTTATAGCGGCAGGCCCCTGACCGCCAAGCATGTAAAGGACATGGAAAAGTGTCTGGAACGCTACTGGAAGGTTTTGGGAGAGAAGCCCACGGCTGCTGGTATTAGTGCCTCCAACTTCAAGACCGTTATGGCCAGCTTTGAAGCCGATTTCAAAAAGAAGCAGGACTTCTACTCCACCAAAATGCACATCTATAAGGCAGTGACCGGGTTCATGAAGATCCTGATTCGGGAGGGTTATAAAACCGCCTTGGATCGGCAAGCCATTACCGAATTCCTACCCCGCAAGACCTTCAAGCTGAAGAAGGGATTCCTGGAGCTGGACGAAGTGCAAGAAGCTATCCGGCTGAATCGGGAATGGACTCATGGTCGTCGGGAATATGACATCCACGCCCTGGATATTCTGATAGCCCTCTATGCTTTTGCCGGACTGCGGAAGATGGAAGCCGCTAACCTCAGCTTAAAACAGGTCCACTTGGACGAAGGAGGCCGCAGCTACCTGCATGTTTATGGCAAGTGGAGCAAAGAGCGCCTGGTTCCCATTCTCCCCATCCTGCGGGAGCATATTGACCACTGGATGACCAAACGGCGGACGGAAAGCGAGTGGTTTATCCCCACGTATGACGGAATCCAGTTAACTGAGAGTGCTATCAATGACCGTTTCATGCGTTTCAAAGAAAAATATCCCAAGATGGCCAAGATTTCGCCCCATGCCCTTCGTCGGAGTTGCGCCACCATTTCTGCATACCAGGGCATGCCCGCCAACCTCATCCAACGCATGCTGGGTCACGAGGATCTCAAAACCACCCAAGGCTATATGATGCTTGACGAGAAACACCTGTTCGACTGGGTGCAGAATTCCTTCTTTAATATGGGTACCGGCACACCCGTCACGCCCAAGCAACCGGAACCGGAAACAGAGAAAACGCCAGCGCCACAACCAGTGCTATCACCCTCTGCTCAAGCGAATCCCGACTTTCTGATCTTCAACGATGGGTTCTAACCCCAGGATTCCTGGGAGAAAGACCGGCTTTTTCCGGGAATGGCCGTTATAATTGCTGCGTTGTAGTTGATGCTGGAGACCAGTCGGCAAAAAGACTAATAAAAATGCTCCGTTGTGGCGGAGCAAGGTGTAAAAAGTAGTTATAAAGAGAGCTTACCACGCTTTGCATGCTGGCGGAATGGCTGTCTTTACTGGAGTTGATGATGCGCTCGTTTGAAGAAATGATGCGTCGCCTTCGTTCGTATTCGGCTGGCGTCCATCCCGACACGGGAGAAGCCCTTTCTCCCCATAAAACTCATAAAAATCATAATTCTAAAATTTCAAATCCAGAAAATCATAAGACTGATAAGACTTATAAGGATTACCGAGGGCTTTATCTGCTGATCCACAGCGATCCGAGCTTTCTATTGGCGCAAGATTGGGGCATGGAACCAGGGTTGCTCTATAAGCTCTGTAAGCAATACGGCACTGCCTGGGTCAAAAGTTGCATTGTCAAAGTCCACGGGATTGGGGATCGCTACTTCCGGGAAGGAGATCCCATTCCTCCCCAGCGTGGTCGATACTGCCGCACCATGATCCTCCGGGATGGGAAACCGTTGGATGGGTAAACCGCCATCCTCGTTTTCGTTATCCCTGCCCTATCCAGCAGGACCAGCAAGCGATGTTTCTATCTTCCGGCGGGGAAAGGTTCGGGCAAGATCTGAATGTCAGTCGTAGCGTTACCTGTCTATCAAATACTCAGCAGAGGTTTCTGTGATCAATATGCCATAAATGCTTATCAGTCCTGATTAATCAGCCATCGAAAAACTATCCTTTTTTCAAGGTTCACTTTATAACTTAAATGTGAATCATGAGAGGAGGATGTATGTCTTATTCAGAGCCCATAACAGATTTGAACCGAGACCTATGGCAAGGTTACGTTGAAAAGCAGGAAAGCATCATTCGCAAAGCCAAATCCCTTCTCGCAGAGAGGATGGGTAGCGAAATCATCATCCCAGTCGACGATTTAAAGACCATGTCGGCGATTCGGGAAGGCTCATATCCGCTGTTATTGTTTGGGTCCGAGATATCGGGTTGGTTGTTGCGCCAGCTTCAACCCGACCATTTCCAAGATCTGGTCACACTGGTGGCCTATAACCGGACCGGTAAGCTGTACCACCATCTTTCCTCGTTTAAGGCGCTGGTCAATGGCAAACACCATCCCGATACCATCCAACTACCCCATCCTGTGTTGCTCCCCATCTTGGAAGACACATACGGACAACTGGTCTTTAAAGAGCAGGCCGTGGAAATCGTCCAAGCCGTGACCGACTTCGACATTAGCGAAGTGTATAACCTCGTGGGACGTACGGATCGGCATTACCACTATTACAGCCCTAAGGATAAGGAACGGTTTTTAGCCGCTGCCGAGCGGAAAGGGTTTGATACACCCACTGCGTGGCAGATTTTCGCTTACCTGACCGAAGGGATCACTTGGGCATTTCCCCGGAAGTTGGCGGAAGCCTATGCCCGTCCCAGCTATGAGGAGGTCTATCTGGCCACTCACCATCCCCAGGAATGGGAGCAAGCCAAGCACACGGTGGAGGTCCTCAGTCATGACTAATCCCAAGCCGGTTAATCGCGAGGTGGAGGTAAGAATTACGAAAAACTCCTTCGTTTAATACCGAACCTGTTGGAGATCCGCGACTATCAGAAGCTTAAAAGCCCTGGGTTTATGGATTTGGGTGTCGATATCCTGGAGAAAAACAAGGACAATTGGATTATCGCCCTTTCCCATTATTATCTGGACCCCAGGTCGTCCGATATGATACCCGATCCGGACATGCAGTTGCGTGTATTCCCAGAGGAAAAACGGGTAGAGGTGCTCACCTACCAAGATCTCTACCGATATGACCAAGTTTACATCCAAGAGGGAGTCTTTAAGGCTGGCCTGAAGCTACGTTTGGACTCGTTTCTCTCCTTCTGGTTGGATAACCTGCTGGAACAAGGGCATACGGCGGTTTCAGATGCGAAAACCAACGCTCCCTAAACGGAGAAAAACCGGCCCCTTAACGGAGAAAAACCGGCCCCTTAACGGAGGAAAACCACTGCCTTTCCGGCGGAACCACCCCTGCCTTAACGGAAATAAACCCCTGCCCTTCCGGAGGGATGCCCCCTGCCTTAACGGAAATAAAACAGCTCCCATCCGGTGGGAGTGCTGAATGGGTAAAGCAGAGAGGACAAGGGGAAAGCCGGGTTGAAGAAAAGTCTAAAATGTTTAAAAATAATTCTCTAAAACTCTCTAAAAGCAATCTCTCTAACGGTATCGCGACGTGACCGTCGCTCTGTGAACTGGGAAAAAAGAGAGGGGGAACGTGTGAAAATTACGCGGCGCGCAGCGGCGGGCTCTATACCCCCGGCAACGGGGAACGGGTCATGTTTCATCAACAAAATCAAAATCAAACCCAAAGTTAAAAACGTCTCTGTTTTCAAACAGTAATCCTGACCTCGATCAAGGTATACTCTCAAGCAATCAAGTCATCTCAAGGTTGTTATTTCAATAGGGTATCCACTCAATCACCTGGGTTCAAAGCTCCATACTCCAAGTTAGACTCAACGGGTTTTCATCACCCTGTTTTTGATCCCCTCGCTTTCTTCCCGCTGCTCTTGTCCTTTTTGGGTCTCAACACCTCGTTGTTGGGATTAAAAACAAAGCAAGTTCCGTCCTTGCCGCCATGCTCGGTGTAAGCCTTCAGATACCCCATCTCCTCCGCCATCTGGATGCCTTGGCCAATCAAGTTCTCCGCCGCTTTCTTTTTCCCGCTCAACCAGTACTTCTCATACATTCTCAACGTGTAAACCAACTGCTCCGGGCTAATCGACAACTCCCGTCCCCCATTTTGCCAAGCCCGTAGCATCAGCCACTCCAAGAATCGGATGTGGTACTTGCTCGCCTTGCTAATTCCCATTTTCTCTAACGCCAGCTCTGCCCGCTCCAGGTAATCGATCGGCTTCGGAAACCCGTAGCGCTCCAATTCATGCACCATCACCAACCCGAAATCCAGAAACTTACCCTCACTATCATAAGAAAACAAAGGCTCACGGTACTCCACCACGCTGTTCAACTCCCCGGTTTCGGGATTGGGTTCCTGGCATCGATATCTGACGAGAAATCTCTGTTCGGTAAGCCTCTCAAACGCTTTCCAAAATACTCTGGCCTGGGTGGATTTAAATTCCTGCACCGTTTTCCCGGTCGCTTTACTCACCCATTCTCGCTTCTTCAACCCGTAAGCCCGAAGCAAATCCGCCTTCTTCAGCTCAATACGAGGCGTCTGAAAGGGAAAATAAAGACCGGTTTCTTCCTGCCTGTGCAACAACCAGCGACACTTGCCTTGCGAAAGATGTTGCCATAGCAGCTTTTGGAGGGAAAAGCTCACTTTGTTTTCGACCAGCGACAAATCGAAGCCATACGCATAATCGTTGTCCCGCTCCAGATAGGACGAGGGTTTTGGTAAAAACTTCTGGGCTTCGGCATGGACACCACCCCAGGTAAACTGCGACTCTTGTTTCTTCGCCATTAGCGACCTTCTTTCTGTTTAGGCAACTGCTTGTAAAGACGCTTCAGAACCGCGTTCCTGTCCCCCAGAGCGCGTTCCAAACACACCAACGAGGGGGTAAGTGAGCCCCAAATTTAGGGCTTCCGTGTAATCCTTCCAGGGGCCTTCAATCATCCATAAATCGACACGAACGCTCTTCCGCAGGGCTTTTTCCGCTTCCGACATCCCTATCAATCCTGCCCGGTTGTAATCCTTATCCACCACGATGTGGATTTGCCGAAACCGGCGGAGATATTCCAACTGCGGCTCCGAGACGGATTTGCCCCAACACGCCAGCACTTGAGTCCCATGGCGTTGGGCGAAATTCATGGCGTCAATGGGGCCCTCAAAGAGATGGACCGAGTCAAAATCCTGGATCAGCTCCACCCCAAACAACGAAAAATCCTTTTGTACCCCGGCCTCGAAGTGGTATTTGCTCAAATCCCCACGGTTCAAGCGCAGTCTGCGCTCTTGGGGATAATCGGGTGCGGTATCGCATTCCCGGAAACACATGCCGATTAAGGTCCGGGTATCCACCCGGCGAACCGGAAACGCCACTATGAACGGAGTCAAAGCAGCACAGCCCACTTGGAACCGGGCCATGGTCTCATCCGTAATGCCACGGTCCCTCAGATAGGAAGACGGCGTTTGGTAGGTTTCCAGAGTCCCCTCATAAACATGTCGAATCTGGTAGTATGGCTCGTTCGCGATCTTGTAGGCCCATTCATCCTGGTATTTGGGATCAATGTTCCGCAGTATGGCTTTAACATCCGCATTCTCCCCTTCCAGCCGCCGGATCAGATCCTGGATGGTCCCGGAAGCCCCACACCCGAAACAGTGGTAGCACATGTTGTAGCCATAGAGCTTGATGCTAAAAGACGGGGTTTTATCCGGGTGGAAAGGGCAAGTGCACTTCAGATTGCCCTTGCTGACGCTAATGCTGCGACAACCATGGTTTTTCAGGAAAATCATCATCGATAACAGATCCGGGTGTTTGCGCAGAAAATATTCATTCTCGTGGTGTCGCATTTGGTCACTCCTCAAAACAAACGGGTAGAAAGCAGAAATAACCGAAAGTCGTCAAATTCAGGCACGGGGTGAGAGGAGACCCGAAGGCCCCCTCTCAAAAATCACCCGAACCGAACCCTAGTCCTCGTCTTCCGAGTCGTCTAGGGTATCGGTCTCATCATCCTCCTCTTCTTCACTATCATCCTCGTCGTCCGAATCGTCCTCAGCTTCCGATTCCAGAGAGTCTTCGGTCGACCAGAAATCGAACAGGTCCAGCAGTCCATGCTCATACATGGCTTCGCTGGGGTCCGGTACGTTATACTGAAGCACCAGTTGGCCATTGGCGTTAAACCCGGTCACCACAGGCTCGGTATACCCAGGCAGGGACAGAATCTCCGACGAAAGCAGTTCGCGACAGGTATGCTTCCAGCCCTCCTGCTGGTAGCTCCGCATCTCACCGAATCCATGGATCTGAGCCAGTTTAAACTCCGTCAGATAGGACTCTTCGGCCCTCGCCTTCAAGAAAATCGAGTAGCCGTCGAATTGTGGAATTTCCGAAACCACATCGATCTTCCGGATGGGGGCCAACAGATCCCCAATCAGCGTCCCAACTGGGGTTCCCCTGGTCAGAACGTCGGTTGTCAGACTATCGGCATTGTCATCGTCGGCTTCCAGCTCTTCAATCAAACCGGCCAAGACCGCTTCCAGATAGGCCATTGCCTGGACATATTCCGGGTCTTTTGCGCCTTCGAAATCCCGCGACTCATGCATCGCATGTTCTCGCAGGGCGTCCAACAGCATCATCAGACCAGCGGTATTCTCAGCATTTTCACGAATCCTCCAGAATGCCCGATGGAGAGGACCTTCCGGATTCAGAAAAGCATGTCGGTGGGACGCTGTGATTGTGCTGACAAACCCGAATTTTTCCCGGTATTCCTGGATTTTCAGGACTAGAGACGATACCCCACTCTTGGGTCTTTTTGCCGTTTTTGGCATGATGTTCATCCTTATCAAATTAAATAAAACGTTAGGTTTTCGGCCCTGTTTCTCAGTCGCCGGGCGGAATCTGCGACATCATTATCAGCTCAAGGGATTTGCCTCCTTTCGACAGCAGGTTAGGACTCGCCGGTTAGCATTGCGCTAAGGCGATTTTCAAGATGGACAAGCGTTGGATTTTAGATAGAATTGCTGTGTTGCTAGACTGGTTTCAGTGGACGACGGCATTTTCGTCCCTCCGGGAAGAGAGAGGGCCAAACTTGGCCACAGCTCTCAACCCAGGACAGAACCAGTATTAATAGGCTCGCTCGAAACCAGGACGGACAGGGTGATCGTCTTCGACGGTATCCTTGTCAGCACTGGCATGCGAGGCGACCTTTTCAGCAGAAGGCCGGTTCTCAAAAAGAGACAGAAGCTGCTGCTTTTTGGCGGTGCTCATGGACTTCAGGGCCTCATATTCGAACATCAGATATCCATTTTTATCAAACCCAGTGAGCTTGGGTTTCCTACAGCCAGGGATTCGGAGTGGTTTGGTCATGAATAGCTCCATGTTGACAAAATCCCATCCCGCTTGCTGGTATTGCCGCAATCTGGCATAACCCTGAATTTTCGCGAGACCAAATCGCTTGTACGCCGATACACTCTCATCATCAGGAGCTAGGCAGGAGAAGGTGCCATCGGGAAACTGGATGTTGTAATGGGGCGTAATCATCCCGTACTCGATCTCTAGTTGGACCAGAATTTCCCCCATGGGTGTTTCATTTGTGAGGTAAGCCATTGTCGTGGCCGCCCCCAATTCAGGGTCCTCCTTGCAGTCAGTGATAACTCTGTTCAAGAAGTTGGTGGCATGCTCCATTACCCTGGCATAGCGAGGATTTTCTTGGTGCTCCCAGAGACACAATTCGCGCTGAATGGATTCCACATGATCATTCAGCTCGCTAGCTAGTCCTTCTGCATTTTCCGGGTTTTGCAGAATGGGTTGAATGATTTCCCGATAGGGACTGTCCTTACCCAGAAAACGATCTTTAAAGCGGCTGGTTTGGTTGCTCCCAGTCCATTGGGAATACGTATGGAGCCAGAGGAGTTCGTCGTAGTCCACGTTTCGATTCAGAAAATCAATTGCACTGAAAATTACAGACATGATATATCCTTTATATTGAAAGATTCTAATAAAATTGCCGACCCTGTTGTTCAGTCGCGGGGTAAGAGCATGGCGACGGCGCAATCAGCTCAAAACAATTGCCTCATTTCGTTATCACACTAGGACTCGCCTTCCAGCATCTTGCTGAGGCGTTTTTTATTTTGGAAGTATTGGCGCAGGGACGCCCGAATCACCGTGTTCCTGGATTCGTTGCCCAAGGCAATGCAATACTGATCCAGCTCGGCAAGCATCGCCTTGCTCAGGTAGAGGCTGACTCTCGTGCGTTTTTCTTCGGGCATGACAGAATATTCCTCCTGGGGGTCAAAGACGTGTTAAGACTATCCCGGCAAGATGGTGGTCTTACGGGCGTGGATTTGGGGTAAAATTCAGAAAGAAAAAGACGGAGTGGCAGGGGATATGAGGTTGAATAGAGGTTTAGATGCTGGCCTGCCACTCCGGGGTAAAGACGTTCGACTACAATCCTCCACCTGTAAGGTAAAGGCCGAAATACTACTCTCGTCAATTACGACTGTAGTTCCGCTCCCAACTCAGAGTGAATGAACGTAACGAGTCTTCAGAAATCCATTCGGATTTTCAAACCAAATTTGGGATTACTGGTCATTAGGGATCCTCGCTTTCTATAGGTGTTTCGCAGGTGCTGTTTGTGTATGTTCTGAAGGTAATGCGAACTCATCAAAATTTAAACCCCCCTCCAAATCTGATGTAAAAGTTTCGATTTTTAGAAACGGATTTTGAAGCGAAATTAGTTACCGCCCAAAATTTAGCCCTGCCTTGATATATCCAATACCTAACAATCACATCATCATGATATAAAAAACAAAGCTCCGATCAGATCAGGGCAAGATATGCTACTGTCGTAACGGTTAAAAAATGGAAAAAATAACAATGAATGTCTGAAAGTTGTTACAATTTCTGTAACCTTTCTTAATATTCTGGATAGGGATGGGGGACTGCTAAAGTTGCTAAAAGCCCATCCTGTTGGTGAAATACAAAGAATGGATGCGGGAGAACCTTCCATAACAATGAATAACCAGAATGGTATGCGCTACCACTCCCAATATTATGGATTTGAAAGGGGTAAGAGCCCCATCCTAAATGGGGCATTCATGAAGCACTGAAGTTGAAAGTTCCGAAAACCTCAAACGCGCTTCATCCTCTACAGTGGTGCAAGAACCCGAAATGGCTATACTTTCTATAATTATTTAAAACAAACTATCTGAAAAGCCCTGTGCATAAGCGCTTAACAGAAACATGATTCCAGGGGCGACCAGTTTTGTTGGGGATCCCTTTTTCGTTCATGTACTTGGTGATTGCGAAGAAGGATTTCCCAGATCGGCGGTGCCTCCTGATTAGATCGACTACCGGCTTCATCGACTCATCTTCCACAATGGTCTTGGTGATGGACCCATCCGGCTCGATGGTCCAATTTTTTCTCTCATGCAGTCTGGGCCTTCTTCCCCAATTCCGATTGCTGACCCCGTCTTCGAACTGCTTTCGGACCACCATCCTACCTCCATAAAGCCTCGACGTGATGGCATGGAGTTCAAATTCGGCGATGGCCCCCAAAATGGAGCACAATAATTTGCCATGAGCAGAATCCGTTCGGAGTTCAGGCTGGTGGACTGAGATGATTCGTTTGTTCAGCTTTCCCACGATTTCCAGAATAGAGAGCAAACTGGAAAGCTGCCTGCTGATACGATCCGTATGCGCTGTCACAATGGCATCTGCTTCACTGGTGGCTAAGTCGGCTAGGAGTTGTGTCATCCCAGTCCGATTCTTACGGGTGCCACTGGCAATGTCCGTGTAAAATCCCAGAATCTCAATATTGTGTTGTTGGCAATAGGCTTCAATGGCCATTTTCTGAGCCTCAAGCCCGTGTCCTTGGATCTGCTCCTGAGTACTAATTCTCAAATACGCGAGTGCCTTGGTGGTCATTGCGTCTTCCTTTCACGGTCATCCAACGAGCCAAGCATAACTCGCAGTTTCAGAAAGCGAAATGAGCTTGAAAGCACATTTCGCAAGGAAAGACGGTAACAAGGATCCAGGAGATCGTTACATTCTTTGACTGGAACTAAATTCTGTTTGCTCTATTCCTAGAGCGATGGGAAATCTTGGAGTATAGTCATCTCCATATCCATCAAAAACGCCTGATTTCTGGAGGGTTTAGGTAGGTTCGTTGATACTCAGCGTTTCTTCCGGGACTTGGGAGCGCTTCCGAAGTAGTCGAACCGATAATCAATGGAAGCCGAGTCTTGTTGGTATCCAGCCGGTAGGGGTGGAAAGGGAGAGGCCACCTGGACTGCCTGCATTGCTGCGTCATCAATCTGCGGATTGCCGGACGGTGTCTTCACCTCAGAGCGGAGCAGGGTTCCATCTTTTGCAATCTGCATGGTCACAGTCACGGAGGAGCTTTCCGCTATCTCTGGGGGATGCCACGCCATCATTTTGGGTGTGATCGCATTTATGTAGCCGTTCCAGTCCGGTGCTTTGGTAGGAGACATTGGGATAGGAATCGGCACTGCTTCGGGCTGGACTCGTGGGTGGGACATCCGGGGAATGACAGAACGAGGGGGATCGAGGGAGTACAAAGAATCATCCGGGCTCGTAGTCATTGTTTGCCTATCAGACGCTTTGGTTTTGGCGATGGGTTTCGAGGCCTCCGTCGGTTTCTCGCTTTCTGTCTCGTTGGATTCCCAGCCCATGTCATCAGCGGCTTGTTGGATGCCCTCGGCCAGACAGTTCTTTTGGGGATTCAGCGCGATTGGCTGAATATCAGGGGTGTTGAAAAAATATTGGCCAGGGTGCGGGATTTCAAACATGACCGAGAAGTTTTTGGCCGTGTTGGGATTCACGGTGGCATAGCGGGGATACTCGAAGTAAGTATGGTAATCGCTCGTGGATTCATATGTGTTCTGGCCATCTGATAGGCTGAATTGCTCATAATCCACTCTCACAGGCGCGTTAGTGTGGTTCTGGAAGCGGAAGGAGACCTCCAGCAAGTTAGTTTTCTGGCTGCTTTCCTTGGTGGCGTAATTGGCACAAATCAGGGAGACCGAGGGAGATTCGACTGGGACCTGGGATGACTCCCCAGAAAAACCATCCTCATCCATAGGTTCATTCATGGTGAGCGTTTCTGACGCTACATCGTTGCTCTCCGGGTGGGACATACCAGCCACTACCGCAAGCCCAAACAACACCAAGAACACTCCTGAAGCCAAAGCACCCAACAACCAACCGGGATTATTGCGGAAGGCTGTCAGCAGACTGTTTTCGTTCTCTCTATATCCATTCATAACAGGCTGTGGTTTCTCTGACTGCTTGTTTTCGGGGGTGTCGGCAGTGAGTGCCAGAGGCGATTCAAACACTAATCCCTCAATGCTTCGCGCCTCCTGCCAGTCGTCCAGTCCGTCATTCCACACCAGAGTCTCAGGACGAAGCACTCCTCGGGTCGCTAGATGTTTTAATTCCGTAAAACCCACCGGTCCCTGAGCTTGGCCTTCGACGCCATAGTACCAGTCTATTTCTTGCTTGTTGCTCATAATTAATGACTCCCTCCGACAATGACGAATAGGAGGATCACCACCAAGCAAATCGGAACAAAGATGATGAGCAACATGGCAGTCAGTTCCCCTTGCAGCCTAGCTTCTTCCTTCTTAACCGCAGCATTCAGCCGGTCGATTTCTTCATCCGTCAGTCGTTCGACTACTTTTTTGGCCGCTAGGCTTCTGGCTGGAATGACATTCTGTGAGCCGCATTGTGGACAAAATTGGAGACGACTGGAACAAAGCCGCCAAAGCAAGTACACAATGCCCGGCAGCACCAGGAAGATCATCAGAATCCAGTTTACGAAAAAGTTGCCCCTCCGTTTCAGCTTGGGAATGCCCAAGTAATGGCAACTGGTACAGAAAACCAATAACTGAGATGGCTTTAGATAGGGACGATCCATCTCAGGTCCCTGATATGGAGGTTGGCTGGAGACGCTCAACGAAGAATGCTTCGTTCCTCGTTCAGAGTTCTGTACCGGGGGTAGCGATGGGGGCGGTGTGGATTTATGGCTTTGGGTCGGTAGCGGTGGCGGACCTGTAAAGAGTCCAGGAATTTTGGAGCCGGGAATCCACTCCGCCATGCCCTCCTTCCAAATCAGGGTCTCTCTACGGAGGTGTCCCTCCCCCGCTAGCGTTTGGAGTTGTTCAAAGGAAACAGGGCCTTGTTGATGTTCGTTTTGGGCATAAAACCATGCTTCCGGGCTCCCTTGGGAATGACTACTCATACGCACCTCCCATTGACTGTCAACACGCTGCTAAAACGACTTTCAACCATTGCCTACCCCACTCCTTTCCAACTCCAAATGCTGTCCCACAAAACCCGCAGCTTATGCCGTAGCCGATGGTGGTAAACCCAAGGGCGCTCGCCCCCATCCGGCAATTGCCACACGCCGAGTTGTTCCGCTTTAGCATGATCCGGGTCGTTCAGGTAGCAGTCGTGAAAATAGTGTTTGTAGTCAAAAGCCCAGCCTTGCCTAACCATGGCTTGAGCCATATCCTCCATGTCCCGCCATACGACACAGATTTGGCGTTTATAACTCTGGTCTCGACATTCTAGGGTGATAGAGTGGTTCAAAACCTGGGCTTTCAGGTAGTCTCGTGCGGTCTTGCCCAGTGGTTGGGAAAGTTCAGGAGCGTCGATGCCATAAAGTCGAATCCGCTGGCCGTCTTCTATCGTTAAAGTATCCCCATCATGAACCGAGATTACCCGCTCAACTAAAGCAAGCGAGGAGTTAAGCAGGACAAAGGCCAATAATAAAAAAGGTTTCAGGGTCATCTAGCGGTCAATTCCCTATTAAAAAGCTCCCAAATAGGGAGCCGGGAGTTAGTAAACCGCTTAGGAACGGCCCTGGCAACTTTTAAGCCGAGGCTCTGGACATGTGCTGCCAGCTCCCGGCAAAGCCGGAAACGGCATCAGTCCTGGTCGATGCGGACCATCCTAAGCGGGGTTACTAGGCCCCGGCTGCCACTATATGCGGCAACCTTACAAAGATAGCTCAAAGGGGGAAAAAGAGCTAGTCAGCTTCACCATCCGTGGACTATTCCAGTCATCCAGGCCGCATATATCAGACAAGCAAAGATTTAATCGCCGAGTATCAAGAATTAATCAGAGAATCTGTCAGCCTTGATGAAACGAGAACTCAAGTGTATAGTACTCATAATCCCTTGGTTGAAGGTTCGAATCCTGCTGGGCCCACTCTTTTTCACAAGTTTTCGGCGATTAGGGTTTTGGGGAGAGTTGATTTGGGACATTGATGGGACAGTTCCCTTCAAATCTCAGCAATATATTTCAACTCATCTCCATGATAAGGTGAGTCTTTCAAGTGCTGTTTACGCGTGGAACAAATACGGGTATGCAAATCCGTCAAATAGCTATTAAGGGATTCCGGGGAATAAAAGATTTGACCTGGAATGTTGCCGATCCCTTTGTTTGCCTGGTCGGTCCTGGAGACTCAACCAAAACAACTATTTTAGAAGCAGTAGAACGTACGCTATCAAACCGCTGGAATATACCATTTGACGATTCAGACTTCTATCAAGCAAATACTGACTCTCCAATAGAAATAAGTGTTACAGTTGGCCAGCTGTCTACGGAACTCATTACTGATAGCAAATTTGGCCTTTACATACGGGGATGGGATACCGTTTCTGGACTGGTTGATGAGCCAGATGATGATTATGAAAAGGTTTTGACTGTAAAGTTGACAGTAGATAAAAGCCTAGAACCACATTGGGCTGTCGTTAATGCTAGAGATCTGGACGGAAAAGCTATCTCATCCAAGGAGCGCGAACTATTTGGTACCCAGCGGCTTGGATCAGAAATCGAAAGGCACCTTGGATGGGGAAAGGGTTCTTTGCTATCTAAAATTACGGGCAAACTCTCTGTACCGGGCATCATGGCTGAGGCAGGCAGACAGGCCCGAAATGCATTATCTCCTGCTACCTTGCCTTCAAAATTAGCAGAAGTAGCAAATAGTGCTAGGACTTGGGCTTCAGGAGCTGGCGTAACTTATACAGATAGTTACCATCCTAAGCTGGACTTAGGTGCGATAAACATCGGTCTTGGATGTATTACGTTACACCATGGAGATGTACCCTTACGTAATTCTGGATTTGGCTCAAGACGCTTGTTTACTATCGCGCTACAAAAAGAATCTGCAAAGCAAGGTGGAATTACGTTAATCGATGAAGTGGAACATGGACTCGAGCCTCATAGGATCAGAAACCTCCTTAAATATCTAAAAACTGAAGGCACTGATGCATGCACCTCTGAAGAGGAACAGGTGATCCCACCTCTTACCTGTCAGGTACTTATGACAAGCCATTCTCCAGTTGTACTAAGAGAGTTACATGCAAAAAATATTCATATTGTTAGGTCTAATGCCGGTAATACACAAATAGTTCAAATTCCCGCAGACCTTCAAGAGATAGTTAGAAGAGCCCCAGAAGCCTTTTTAGGCAAAAAACTTATTGTCTGTGAAGGAAGAACAGAGGCAGGGCTTTGCAGAGGTTTAGATTTTGGTTGGGCCTATAAACAAAAGATTCCTTTTCCTTCTTTCGCTCTTCGTGGTGTAGTACCTGTTACGACGTCATCTGGAGACGGCTCTGTGACACCTAAAAGAGCCAAGGCATTAAAGGAACTGGGCTTTAAAACCGCCCTTTTCATTGACTCTGATAATCCAAGTATTCAGTCTGATATAGAAGAGGCTGTTGCGGCTGGGGTCCATTTAATACAGTGGGAAGGCTGTAACTCTACTGAGGAAAGAATAATTAATGATTTGCCCTTTGAGGGTGTTCTAAAAGTAGTAGACTATGCTATTGATTTAGTTGGGATTGAAGCGGTTTCCCGTATAAATACAAGGCTTAAGGCTCAAGGAATAGATGTCATACTTCCTGATGAACCAAGCCAATGGCCTTCTTTAGGCATTGAAGAATTTAGGCTTAGACAAGCCATCGCTAATGCCGCAAAAGGGAGTAGTAAAAAGGGAGACAAGGGCTGGTTTAAAAATATTGAACCAGGTGAAGAGTTAGCCCAGATTGTACTCACCTATTTACCTAGTATTCCAGATACTGATCTACATCATAAAGTGATAGCTATTAGAGCATGGGTAGATGAAGGTGAGCCAAGTTGAGGCTATTGCCAAGCTAGCAAATAGTATCCTTGTGGCTCCTGCTGGGTATGGCAAAACCCATACTATTGCTAATGCTGTAGCGCATCACTCCGAAGGCAAGCAGCTCATTTTGACTCACACTCATGCTGGTGTTGGAGTCATCCGGGATCGTCTTAAAGAAATGGCTAGCAGCCAAAAGTACCATATTGAGACCATCGCTGGTTGGATGAAGAAGTATACATGCTCTTTCCCGGTTTTATCTGACCTCAAGCATCCTGAACCCACTACCGATCAAGAATGGGCCGATATATACCGATCATTCTTAAAGCTATTAAATAAAAAGGCTATTCAAGACATTATCAGAGTCTCTTATTCCGGAGCGTTTATCGATGAATATCAGGATTGTACAGATATCCAACACCAAGCAATAACCAAGTTGAGCAGTATCATTCCTTGTAGGATTCTAGGAGATCCTTTACAAGCGATTTTTAACTTTCGGTCAGAGGTACCTGTTAATTGGATAGAGGATTTTAAGGAATTTGAGCCTATTCCTACTTTAACCATTCCTTGGAGGTGGTATGAGAATAGCAGAGCCTTAGGAGATTGGGTAGATGAGGTTAGAGATCTTATTGACTCTAATCAAGCCATTGATTTAAGCAATGCGCCTTCAGAACATGTTTCAGTAATCCTAATGAAGAAACCCATACCCAAAATTGATCCTAAGGGGTATGCCATTTACCTTAACCGTGTCTTAAAAACTTGCAGAGAAACAGCTAAACAGTCTGGTAAAGTTATTGCTATCCATGATGTGCCAGCAGTTAGCGCCTTTTTCTGCAAGAAGCTGGGGGGACTCTACTCAATGATTGAAAGTGTTGAAGCCCCAGATCTTGCTGATAATATTGAGCCAATACTAACCAACCAAGGTATTGAACGTGTTAAAGCTGTTATAGAATTCGCATCTCTCTGTGTAACTCAGATAAATACAATGAAGCCAGTTATAGAAGGCTTAGAGAAAAACAAAGTGCCTAAACGGAAAGGTTTGGCAGAACAAACGTATTGCTGTATTAGAGTGAAAGAACATAACAGTCCAAATGAAGTAATTCAGCTTTTAAGAGTGTTGCTAAATGTGCCTGATGCAATCCTTTATAGACGAGAGCTTTATTTTGACATGATTAAAGCATTACAAGAATTTTCAAGTGGTAGGTATGAAAATCCAAGAGAGGCAGCGCATGCTGTACGCAATATTACAAGGCAGGCTGGTAGAAGAACCTGGCGATGCTGTATGGGAAGTACTCACTTAGTAAAAGGACTAGAATTTGATCATTCAATAATTCTTGAAGCCCAATCTTTTAAAGAGAAAAATAACCTTTATGTAGCTCTAACGAGAGGCGTAAAATCAATTACTATTATTACTGACTCAATGGTATTAAGCCCTTATAATCAATAGACTTCCCAAAGAATGCTCGTAATAATTAAGGATACTGGGTCTGCTCATTAATAAACTGTCTAGCCTCTACGCCTTTCATCCATTCAATCTTATAGAAATTAGTCTTTTCAACGTGTTCTTCAAAGTTACCCGAGGTGTATTTAGACGTCTTCTCGGGTTATACGGGGGCCAGACTAGTCACCGGTGCAAATGGCAAGGAAAAAGTGATCCACTTCGGCGATCAAAAAATGATCCACTTGCAAATCTCGTCGTAAAAAATGAGAAGAAACGGTTGTAGTA
>DATNPJ010000046.1:0-72677 GCA_036703295.1 Coleofasciculaceae cyanobacterium
CAGTTCTATCCCAACCACCACGTCAGCCGGGCAGAAGCACTGGCCATCTTCGCGCAGGCATATGGGGTGTATCAATTTGATGATGCCACGGTGGATACCATCCTTTCCCAACACCCGGATGCCAACCAGATACCGGCTTGGGCACGAAAATCCATGGCGACATCCTTGAAAGCAGGCTTTGTGGATGCCGGACGTGGAGAGAAAATCCGCCCGCTACAACCGATGACACGCGGCGAGCTGGCTTACGCCCTGAGCCAATACCTGGATCGGCTGCATCAATCCGAGCAGAAAACCCTTCATTAAACCTTTTGCATTGAGTTTCGCATGGCCATCGGCGACAATGGAACAGTTCGCTCCCTGAACTCAAGCTAGAATCAGCCATGTCATTGCCGAAATTATTGAAATGCCCTCCCGGTCACCCGCTGTTAGCCTGGGTGTGCCTGAGCCTTGCGGCCAGCATGACGCTGGGTTCCGCTTATGCGCAGAATCTGCCCAGCGACATCAACAATCCTTATGGCCGGCAGACCGTTCCCGGCCTCCCTGGTTCGGAAAGCGCCCCAAATTTGGGCGTGCCCATCCGCCCGCAACTATCCCCGCCACCCGTGGAAAGCCCGCTGCCATTGCCGACCACCCCGGCAATCCCCCCCTCGGAATCCATCAGCCCCCGCATTCCTCTCTTGGAAATGGGTGGAAGTAGCCCGACTGAGGTTTTACCATCTGATCAGAAACTGCCGAGAGTTCAGGGGGGGGCGGAAACATCCGGCGCCCCTGAAGCGCCAAAAGAACTTCCCCCGGTCACGCTGGTGGAAGAGCCGAGGGTTGAAGCGGGCTTGCTGAACAGGGTCCTGACCGCCTCGGTGACCAAAGTCCAGGAGTATCCCATCACCCTGGAAACCGTTCTGAAGCTGATCGAACAGCGCAACTTGCTGATCGACCGGGATATCCTGGAAACCCGGATTCGGAACAACACGTTTTACCGCTCGCTCTCCGATCTTTTGCCCGATATCACCGGCACATACACCCAGTCCCGCTTTGACGGAACCTTGCAAATCTTTGGGAATAACACGATTAACGTCAAGCAGGACCGGATTACCCCGCAAATTCGGGCTGTTTGGACCATTTATCCGGGTGGTCGCACCGTGTTTGAAGCCCTGGCTGCCCGGCAGCGTTACCAGGGCTCCCAGTCCCTGCTGAACGGGACGAAACAGCAACAGTTGGCAGCGGCAGCCAATGATTATTACAACCTGCTGGAAGCCCTGGTTCAGGTGGAAAACTCCCGGCTGGGCATTGAAGAGTCCAAAAGCCAGCTGGCTTTCGACGAGGCTCGTTTTCGGGCCGGTATCGGCACTCGCCTCGACGTGATGCGTTCGCGCACCCAGCTGGCCCGCCAGGAGCGATTGCGGATTGACTTCCAGAACGCGGTGGGACAGGCAGAGCAATCCCTGCTGAACCGGTTGAATTTGGATCCCGATATTTCGCTGGTTCCCACGGGTACGACGGCCCGGCCCCAGCCGCTGGTGCCTTTGACCTGGAACACGGACCAACTGGTGGCTCGCGCGGCCCGGCAAAATCCGTCCCTGCAAGCAATTGACGCAGAAATACAGGCATTGAAATCCGAATCCTGGGCTGTGGCTTCGGATATCGTGCCTGCGGTGACCCTGGAAACCTATCGGCAGAGGACCGGCCCTGATTATGATCAGCTGGGTATCGGAACCTTCGGCGGCTTTACGGTCCAGACCAACCTGCTGGACAACTTGGGCACCCGGATTCCGTTGGATTACCGGAACCGCCGCCTGCGCATGAAACAGCAAACGGTGCAACGGCAGGCCCTGCTGCGCGATATCCAGAGCCAGGTGATTGCGGCTTACCTGGACAGCCGAGCCAATGCGCAGGGGATTCTGGCCTCCCAGATAGAATTGGCTTCCGCCCAGGAAGCCTACCGCCTGGCAATTGGGCGCGTCCGGGCCGGCTTGGGGATTGCTTTGGACGTTTTAAACGCCCAGACGGCCCTGAACTTGGCCCGCGTGAACGTAACCTCTGCCATTCTAGGCTTCAACCGCTCACAGGTGAACCTGGTGCAGGCCATGGGCGATGTGACCGCCGAAAGCCTGCTGAACGGCCTGGCGAATATCCAGCCGACCCCGCTGGCCCCTACGTCCAAGCCATTGCCACAGCCGTCGGCAACACCATTAACGACGCCTCCGAACCCGGCGCCTTAAGCGACAGTATTCAATAGTACCGGAAGTAATTGTCATGAACTGCCTAAAATCCACTCATCCCCAAAAAAGCGCCCTGGCACTGCTGGTCGGGCTGAGCATGCTGCTGGGCGGCTGCGGTCAGCAAGGCGGCTGGAAGATGCCCCCGCCGGTGATTGAAACATCAACCGCCCTGCAACGCCCCTGGACCATTACCTACACCACCACGGGCACCTTGGAAGCCGGTAACAAAGTCGATCTCAACACCGAAACCCCAGGTGTCATCAGCCGCATTCTAGTGGAAGAGGGTGATACCGTGCGTCGCGGGCAGGTGCTGATGCGCTTGCAGGCGGATAAGCAAGTGGCCCAAGTGGAGCAGTCGGTGGCGGGTGTTGAATCCGTTCTCGGCAACCTGGAGCAACAGAAATCGGATATCCGGCAGGCCGAAGCCCGCTTGGATAGCGCGCGTCGACGGAAAGAACAGGCCCAATCGGAACTGCGGCGTTTTGAAAAATTGCATGCCGATCAGTTTATCTCGCAACTGGAACTGGATCAGCGGCAAACCAACTATGATACGGCCCTGGCCACCTATCAGGAAGCCGAACAGGCGCTCTCTTCGGCGAGATCTCGTTATAACCAGGCCACTTCCACGCTGGCGCAGGCCAAGTCCGGTTACCGGTACAATGTGGCCCTCGCCCAGGACACGGTGATCCGGGCGCCGTTTTCGGGCATTGTCGGCCAGAAGTACGTCGATCCCGGCGATTACGTGGCGCCTACCGAAAAATTGATCACGCTGGTGGATCCCTCCACCTTTAAAATCCAGTTCAATGTACCGGAGCGCTACCTGGATCGCCTGCATTCGGGCATGATGGTAACAACCAAGTTTGAAGGCTTGGGAGATACCGCTTTCAGCGGAAAGGTGAATTTCATCGATCCGGTTGTCGATCCCAACGCCCATACGGTGATGGTGAAGGCGATACTGCCCGGCGGCGGGAAGCTCCGGCATGGCTTATTCGGCACCGTCTCGCTGGCGCTGGGGATGATCCCCAATGCCGTGGTGATTCCGGAAGAGGCCATTGTGCCCCAGGGCGAGAAGACCTTTGTTTACGTGGTCGTCCGCGAAGTTTACAAGCCCAAGCTGGCGCCCGGCGAGAAGGCCCCCCCGGCTGAAAAGAACCAAAAAGCCGATGACAAGCTGGCCACCGTGGCCCACATGCGCGAAGTGGCGGTTGAGCACCGGGAAGCGGGTCTGGCCCAGGTCAGCTCGGGGCTGGCGCCGGGCGAGGAAGTGGTTACCGGCGGCCTGCAGAAGGTGAACGATAATACGCCGGTGGTGCTGAAAAGCGAGATGCAGTCCGAACCGGCAGGCCAAACCCCGAAAGGTCACTAATCATGTGGATTTCCGCTCTCTCCATCAAACGTCCCGTGCTGGCGACCGTCATGTCAATCGTCTTGATTCTCTTCGGGCTGGTCAGCTTGAGCTTCTTGTCCATCCGCGAGTACCCGGACATCGATCCGCCGGTGATTTCGGTGACCACGGTTTATCCCGGCGCAAATGCGGAGATTCTCGAAACCACCGTGACCGAGCTATTGGAAGATGAGCTGATCGGGATTGAGGGGATTCGCAGCTTAAACTCGGTCAGTCGCGAAGGCGCCAGCAGCATCGTGATTGAATTCGAGCTGGAACGGAACGTGGACACCGCCGCGCAAGATGTACGCGACCGGGTTTCCCGCGCTCGGGGCCGTCTGCCGAATGAAATCGAAGAACCGGTGATTTCCAAACAGGATACCGACGCCAGCGCGATTATGTGGATCGGTCTGCGCGGTCAAAACTGGTCTTCGTTACAGGTGACGGATTACGCGGATCGCTTTATCAAGGACCAGCTTCAGACCGTAGACGGTGTGGGGAACGTGATTATCGGTGGCGCGCGCGAGTACTCCATGCGCGTCTGGCTGGACCCGGCCCGCATGGCCGCCCGGCAGACCACCGTGCTGGATGTGGAAAAAGCCCTGCGCTCCGAAAACGTGGAAATTCCCTCGGGGCGGGTGGAAAGCGTCAACCGGGAATTCACCATCCGTACACTCGGCGAGATGAAAACCCCGGATGAATTCAACCGCCTGATTGTCAACCGGGTGGACGGCAAGCCGGTTTACCTGGAAGACATCGGCAAGGCGGAAATCGGCCCCCGCGACGATCGTTCGCTGGTGCGTTTCAACGGGTTGCCTGCGGTGGGGCTGGGGATTGTGAAGCAGTCCAAGGCCAACACGCTGGATGTGGCTCGCGACGTGAAGAAAAAGATGGCCGAAATCCGCAAGACCCTGCCGCCGGGGTTGGCCATGGATACGGCTTTCGACAGCTCCGTTTTCATTCAGCGCTCAATCGATGAGGTGACCGAATCTCTCTTTGTGGCCTTCGGGCTGGTGGTGCTGGTGATTTTCGCCTTCCTGCGCAACGGGCGGGCGACCCTCATCCCGGCCATCTCCATCCCCATTTCACTCATTTCCACCTTTACCATGATGCACTTTCTGGGTTACACCATCAACACCATCACCCTGCTGGGGCTGACCCTGGCCATCGGGCTGGTGGTGGATGACACCATCGTGGTTCTGGAGAACATCTACCGCCGGATTGAGCTGGGCGAAAAGCCCATGGAAGCGGCTTTTAAAGGAACGCAGGAAATCGGTTTCGCGGTCATTGCCACCACGGTCGTGCTGGTGGCGGTATTCCTGCCCATCCTGTTTATGGGCGGGATGCTGGGCCGCATCCTGAAGGAATTCGCGGTCGTGGTGGCCGGTTCCGTGATGATCTCCGGCTTTGTCTCCCTGACACTCACGCCTATGCTTTGCGCCCGGATGCTGAAACATGAAACCAACACCGGACGGGGTCCGCTGGGCAGTCTGCTGAATTTTTTCTATGCCCTGGTGGAAGCGGTCGCGGATCACTTCCAGCGCACCTTGACCGGGCTGATGCGCCGTAAGAAGTGGGTCTTTGGGGGCGTGGCCGCACTGGTTGTGCTGACGGCGGGCATGTTCGTACTGCTGCCGAGAGAGTTTCTGCCCACCGAAGACCGGGGCACCATCATGACCTTTATCTCCGCGCCGGAAGGGGCCACCATGGGCTACACGGACAAGGCGGTCCAACAGGCGGAAGCCGTCTATCGAAAAACTCCCGAAGTCCGCACCATGTTCGCGGCGGTGGCCCTGGGAATGGCGGGTCCTGGCCAGGTGAACAGCGGCGTGATGTTTACCAGTCTGAAACCGAGAGAAGAACGATCGCGCAAGCAGCAGCAGATTGTGGCCTCCTTGATGCCGCAGTTCATGGGTATTCCGGAAGCCCTGGTTTTCCCCATCAACCCGCCTTCCAGCCCGGTGCAGGGTTTTGGTAAACCCATCGAGATGGCCATCCAGTCCACGGGCGATATCACCCAACTGGCCGAAGTGGCGGATAAAATCAAGCAGCGGGCTTCCACCGAAATTTTCGGCCTCATGAACGTGGATAGCGATTTAAAACTGAACAAGCCCCAACTGGAAGTGGGTATTAACCGGGAAAAAGCCTCACTGCTGGGCGTCAGCGTATCGGATATTGCCCGCAGCATGCAGATTCTGCTGACCGGCCTGGATATTTCCAGCTTCCAGTACAACGGCAAGCGGTACGACGTGATGGTGCAAGCCTTCCCCAATCTGCGCATGACCCCGGACCAGTTGGAAACCATCTACGTGAGCGGACGGGATGACATGCTGATTCCGCTTTCCAACCTGATTGAATACAAAGAAGCGGTGATGCCCAAGGAACTGAACCACTATAACCGGATGCGGGCAGCGACCATCAGCGGCGCGCTGCTGCCGATTCCGGGCGTCAGTCTGGGACCGGTGCTGGACAAGCTGAAAGCCGTGGCGGAGCAGGAAATGGCGCCCGATATGCGGCTGGCCTGGAAGGGCGAGGCCAAGGAATTTTATGACGCAGGCACGGCAACTTACTTTGCCTTCCTGTTGGCCGTGGTCATTGTGTTCCTGGTGCTGGCCGCGCAATTCGAGAGTTTCCAGGATCCGCTCATCGTGATTTTGACGGTGCCGCTGGCCATCGCGGGGGCGGTGGTAACGCTGTTCGTGCTCTCCTATGTGCCGATGCTCATCCGCATGATTCCGCCGTTTGCCCAGTGGGAGACGGTGAGCTACAGCTTGAACGTTTACAGCCAGATTGGCCTGGTGATGCTGGTGGGATTGGTGACCAAAAACGGGATTTTAATTGTGGAATTCGCCAACCAGATTCGTGGGCAGCACCCGGAAAAAAGCGTGACCCAGGCCGTGATTGAGGCCAGTCGCATTCGCTTCCGCCCGATTGTCATGACTTCGGTGGCAACCATTTTCGGGGCCATTCCCATCGCGGTAGGCTTGGGTGCGGGTGTGGACGGCAGAAAGCCCCTCGGTGCAGTGATTGTGGGCGGCATGTTCCTGGCCACTTTCCTGACACTATACGTGATTCCCCTGATGTACGATCTGGTCAAGCGCAGAAGCGGCAACGGAAACCAACTTGCCGCAGAATTCGATACCGTTCCCGAGGAACTTCACGCGCGTTAATTCTGCCAAGGCTGTGGTTCAAGAGATGCGTGAACCGTTAGGTGAAGTCACGACTCACCGAAGAAAACAGCTTCGGATGAGTAGACGGTGAAAATTTGTAAATAAATTGATTCAAGGTTGACAATTATTTGCCTTCAATGTGTACACTAGACTTTATTCAATAATTAAACATTTTCCGAAATATCAAGTGGCAAGTGGGTTTAATTAAAAAGCATGGGGATGTGCTGGCAAATGAGCCTGCGAACTATGTATTGCCAGCAAATTATGTTCCGGTTCGCGGGTGAGAAGTCATCATGTTTATAGAGAAGGGGAAATTTGAACATGGTTAATAGCACCCAGAATATTTTCAATGCCCAAGTATCCAAACCGTTTGGCATACAGGCTCAAAAGCCTCTTGCGCAAGCCGCCCTAAAGTTTGGCAGCGTGGATGAGTTTATACGGGTAGCTGTGCAAACTCGAGCAGAGGAAGACAAAGCCAAGAAGGTGGAAGCCGAAGCTAAGCGGAAAGCTGAACAGGAGGCCCGGGAGCGTGCAGATGCGCTCAAAAAAGCCGTCGCTCTAAGAACCACCAAGAGCAAAGAGAGGCGGACGGTGGCAAGCTTTATGAATGAGAAGCGTCACCTCCTGGATACAGTGATTGCCACTCGCACTAAAGACGGCAAGCCGATCACATTCACAGCGCTGGATATTTTAAAGAACCCAGAGACGTCAAAATCTCATGAGTTCCTAGATAGCCTGTCTGATACAGAACGCAAGGCCTACAAAAAAGCGTTTACGGTGTTTGTAGACGCCAAGCTGCTTGAAGCTTCATATAAGGAATATTGTCCACGTGAGGTTTATCCGGACGCTTCGGGAGGAGGCGATTCTCAGGTGATACCAACTCATTATGAACACCGGGGCTATGACGAGGGCTATTGGAGCATCGTCAATGAGGGTCAGAACGCATGGACTACTTCTACCGGTAAGCGCCTGCTGGTGCGGTTAGGGTCGTAAAAAATAATATAACGAGAGTGTCTTTTGAGGCGATTGATGGGATGAAGAGCCCCTGGTTTCAGAAGGGCTTGTGTCGTTCATCGATTGACTGAAAGGACACTCTCACTGCCAAAATTGGGTTAAGTACTTTTCACCAGGACCACAGTTGGGCGAAAGATGCAATGGTGGCAATTACCCGGTTTGGGGGAATGGCTGGGACGGACCTGCCCGATGGGCGGGTTTACAAGCGTTCTTGAGCTTTCCATAATGAAAACCACTTTTTGCAACGCTGAAGGCAATTGGCCGTTTACCCCGGATTCGAGCCGGTGATCGGGCAATGGTTCGATCAGGCTCGATCCGGACCGTTCAAAAGCTGATTTATAAAGAAGGATAGAGGTTAGAGCGCATGAAACAGATTACCGTTTTGGGTCTGGGCTATATTGGTTTGCCCACCGCCAGCATCTTGGCCACCAACGGCTACGCCGTCACCGGAGTGGATATCTCTCCGCAAGTGGTTGAAATTATTAACCAAGGCGGCATCCATATCGAAGAACCCGGCCTGAAAACCCTGGTGCAGGCCGCCGTGAACTCCGGCAATTTGAAGGCCTTCAATCAGCCCCAACCGGCGGATGTCTATATTATTGCCGTCCCGACCCCCATCACCGAGGAGAAGCAGGCCGATTTGAGCTGCGTGGCCGCCGCCGCCCGATCCATCGCGCCGCTGCTGAAAAAAGGGGACCTGGTCATTCTGGAGTCCACCTCGCCACCAGGAACCACGCTCAATTTCCTGTGCCCGCTGCTGACCGCATCCGGCTTGCAACCGGGAGAGGATCTGTTCGTGGCCCACTGTCCGGAGCGGGTGCTGCCGGGCAAGATCATCAAGGAGCTGATCCAGAATATGCGGGTGATCGGTGGCGTCAACCAGGCGTCCGCACAAAAGGCCCGTGAGATTTACCTGTCGTTCGTGGAGGGAGACATCCACCTGACGGATGCCACCACCGCCGAGATGGTCAAAATCATGGAAAATACCTATCGCGACGTGAACATTGCGCTGGCCAACGAGCTGGCCCGGATTGCGCCGCAACTCGATATCAACGCCTGGGAGGTGATTCAATTCGCCAACCTGCACCCTCGGGTGAATATCCACACACCGGGACCGGGGGTGGGTGGCCACTGCATCTCGGTGGATCCCTGGTTCGTGGTGGAATTGTTCCCGGACACGGCGAAAATCATTCACCAGGCCCGCCGGATTAATGATTCCATGCCCGAATTTACCTATCGGATGCTGTTGGATACGGTGAAGGACATTGAAAACCCCAAGATTGCCCTGCTGGGAGTAACCTATAAGCCGGATGTGGATGATGTGCGGGAATCCCCGGCGCTGAAGATCATCGAAATGATTGCCCAAAACCCGAACATGCAGCTTTCCATCTACGATCCGCATGTCAAACGCTTCGACTACGAGATGTCCGGCTTCGAGGAAGCCTTTCGGGACGCCGATTGCATCCTGGTGACGGTGGATCATGCCGAGTTCAAGTATATCAACCCGCGCCAGGTCGCTAAATTAATGCGGTCCATCAATGTCATCGACACCCGGAACGCTTTGCGGCGCCTGGAGTGGGAAGAAGCCGGATTTCGGTACCGACTGCTGGGGCGGGATTTCAGTGATCAGTTCACTGCCCTGCAAGGCGTGCATCTGCCCGAACGGCAGGCGTTTGAGCGCATCCCGGCCATGCTATAGCGCTGGTCCGCATAAGGACTCCCAAAGACCCGCCGGGATCGGCGGGTCTTTGGGCAGCAGTGATCCCCGCATTGTCGGCCCAGCCACCAGTTCGGTCGTCACGCAAGCCTTGAAAGAGCCGCAATAGCGTACATTGTTCACAAAAGATTTACTTGAGGCGACTCTTATTATAAAAAGAATGTAGATTGGGTTTCTCTTAATATTCACCACTCACCATGTTGAGGAAGGGACTTTGCAATGAGAATGATGGGCCATTCAGTTGGGACCGGTTATCCTGGTAAATCCGAGGCAGACTCCAAAGTGGCATTTGGGCTGAAGATGCCCTCCAAAGCAGTTTGTGCTTTAGCCTCGCTGCTGGCTGGCTGCGGGACTGCTTCCGATTCTCAAGAACAAAGCGCGGCCGCTGAACCGAATACCATGACGGCCCATATTAACCAACCAGCTACAAACGTGATTGCCTACAACTTTGCGGTTAATACATGTAAAAGTGCAGGTGGCGAGTTCAAGGGCCCTATTGACAAGGGGCTCGCTTCGAAAGTTTCTGATGTTTTTGAGTGCACTCCCCAAGCAGGGAATGATCGACTGGATATGGATAAACTGCCTGTCCCACCTGCGGCAAAAGCCGAGGTGGGATTTCTGAAAAAATTATATTTTACGTTCGTAAAGCCTCTACAGGCGCTCACCCCGCCAGTAGACAAGGGAGTCTCTTTTTAGTGCGCGAAGTAATTTGAGAACGATTTTGTGAACATCTCAGGTTCTATATTTCCAATCAGCCAGAGACACCCGGAGACTTCCTTGCAGTTTGGCAAAAAGTACCCCGCCGCCGGAGTAGTGTTGGCATCTTTGCTTTACGCAGCGTCGCCTCCTGCTACGGGAGGTGATGGCACCTTCAAATTTACGGGAAAAATTGCGGAAATCACGCTGAAGAAACCGGTTTCCTACGATGTGCGCCAAAAAATGAGAGACTACTGCAAACGGATCAATGCGTTTCTCCATGAACCGAAACCAAACAAAAATGCTCAAGACCAATACACCTGCAAGCTCGATCATGGCAATATCGAGAAAAAAAAAGTGGAAGATGCCCTAAAGTGGTATGAATGGGTTGCAATTAACCTGTCTTTGGATTGGGACAAGGAAGTGCCGGACGAGGTTAAGGAAATCCGTATTCTAGCGCCAAAAAGCCAGGATTCTCCTCGAGTCAGAGACAACAGAATATTGCATTAAACTGTAATCCCGAGTGTTGATTGGTCAGCCTGCCCGTATGTATACAAGCGGGTTGCTCAATGGATCTTTGAGCTGCAAGATTTAGTGTGGCGTGGATTCACATAGACAACCGGCTATCTGCGGTAGTTCGGTTGGCTACCCCTTGAATAGCAGTCCGTCCAATTGAGCGGGCTGCATTTTGGGGGCTTAATGATGGGGTTCCGTTGAGCCAACGATGGGGTAAACGTTCTGATGCCAAAGACACCTTTTGTTCCGTTTCTTTTGTTCTGCGTGCTGATGCTTGGCTCTGCAAGCGCGGCCGGAGTCGACCCAAAAGCAAACACGGATCAGGATCACCTGTTCATCCAGGCCAACGCACCGGATGCTGGCTCGTCCGACTCGCAGCAACAATTGAATGCCCGGATTATCCAGAACTATACCGGCCGCAAATATCGCCTGGGGCCCAATGATGTGATCGGCGTCGCGGTTTACGACTCGCCGGAATTCTCACAGGACAATGTGTTGATCATGCCGGACGGCAACATCAACGTGAATCCGTTTGGTTCTCTCAACGTGGCCGGAATGACCATCGATGATCTGCAAAATGATCTGACAGAACGACTGAGGACCTACCTGAACAGTCCGCTCGTAACAGTGAAGCTGGAAAAAACCAAGCCGTTTAATGTGTATGTTTCCGGTGCAGTTTTGAGGCCCGGCTCTTATGAATTGATGACCGATATTTCCCGTAACCAGATGCTCAGCAACACGGCGCCGGGCGTCATTCTGCAGCGTGTGTCCCCGCTGCTTTCCAATGTGCTGGTGGCAACGGGCGGGCTTCGGTACGATGCCGACCTGGAACACGTGAAAGTCCACAATAAGTTCGACAACTCCAGTTACGAGGTCAACCTGCTGGATCTCGCGATGACTGGAAACAGCGACCAGGATATGTATCTGATCGCCGGGGACAGCGTAGAGGTCCCTCATTTGTCCTCGCCATACGCCGTGGATGAAAATAAATACAAGGCCATGCTGGGGGCGTCTTTCTTTCAAAAAGAAATTCCGGTCAAGGTTTATGGATTCGTCAACCGGCCCGGCCTGATCATGCTGGACGCAGCACAGTCCGCCAATCTTAATTCTGCGATCGGGGCGGCCGGCGGATATCTCAGCACGCCCAATTTCGATTCCGCCTATTCACCCAGCAAGATTTATATCAGCCGCGTGGATGGAAGCGGCCACATGGCCACCACCACCGTTGATCCGCGCAAGGATGACATGACCCTCCGTCCGAACGATATCGTATACGTTCCCAGCAAGACAATCCCGAAAGTCGGACGCGCCTTCGATTACGTGGCGCGCATCATATCGCCTCTTGCGGCGATTGGCAGCGGGGCCAATGCGTGGTCGTTGCTTTTTGATCCCACCCGTTTCAACGTGAACGCCGGTATCCGTTAGTAACCCCCGATTACCGTCAAATCGAGAGGAAAGAGACAAGTATGCAAATAGAAGAACTTAAGCAAAATCGCTTCGTTCGTAATTTTGTGCGCGATCGCTGGCTGATTCTCGGTTCGTCAGGGCTCATCCTGGTTTTCGCGTCGATCTATGTCGGACTGATCTACAAGCCGTCATTCACATCGGAAGCCAAAGTCTGGATTAAGGACACCTCCACGGCCAGTTATCTTTCGTCCAGTTCCGATGGGCCCAGTTACCTGCAACCACTAAGCACGGTCAGCAACCCGGTGATGGCCCAGATCGAGATTTTGAACTCCAACGAGATGGAGGACGCTCTGGCCGATTTTGTGAAACAGCGCGAAACCCAAAAAAACGGTGGCAAGGTGCCTAACCAATATAAAGGTGACCGGAAGCCGAATACCCGGAAAGTCATGAAGATTAAAACCGAGCCGAACAACGATATCATCCAGGTCAAGCTCAACTGGTCGGATCCGGTTATGGCCCGCGACATGTTGAATGAGGCTCTGCGAAGATTCGATGAGGCCAACCTGCGGATCAATCGGGAAATTTATACCAAAAAGCGGGCTTACCTTGATAATCGTATTGCGGATATTGAAAACAGACTGGTCGCGATCCGCAACAAAATCAAGGACTACCAGTCCAGCCGGATGGCAGTGGATGTCGAAACCCAAACCCAGGAGTTGGTGCGTTTGCGCTCGCAACTGGTCGCCCAGATGGAATCCACAATAGCGGCCAGAAGCAATAATTCCAGCTATGCCAGTGCCCTTCAGCATCACCTCAGAATGTCACCCCGCGCTGCATTGACGGCTGTCGCGTTGGGTTCCGGCAATGAAAACCTGGTCAAATTGCGCAGCGATCTTGCCGTGCTGAAACAGCAGGCTGCGCATGACAGCATTCGCCTGGCCTCGACCAATCCCCAATTGATTGCAATGAAAAGCCAAATCCAGGCGCTGGAGTCTCAGATTAACGAGGAGATACGGCAAACAGTGGGAAAATCAGGCGCCAACGGACCGCGCATTTATGATAGCGTGCGCAGTCAACTGGTACAGGATCTCACCTCTGCCCGGACACGGACCAGTGGTCTCGGTTCCGAGGCCGCCAGCCTGAGATCGTCGATTAGCCGTGTCGACGCGGCATTGCGCGCAATCCCCCAAAGCCGGTTCATGTTGGCGAACCTCCAGGAAGAAGAAAAGACACTCGCCGATGCTTTCAATGAACTGCGCCGCAAGCAGATTGACGCAAGCATTAAAGAAGCCGAAACGCCAAGCAACGTGTTTATCGTGGATGCGCCCACCCTGCCGGAACGGGCATCCTTCCCCACCAGCAAGCATGTTTTGGCGCTATCCCTCCTGCTGGGATTAATCGCGGGGCTGGGGCTTTCAACCCTGAAAACCTATGCCGAAGATCTGGCGGAAGGTCCGGAATCGGTTGCCGAGGCCACACGCGGGAAAATCCTGGGAATTATCCCCTGGCTGGCCCGTCCCGTGGCCCGGTCTACAGATGACAACGTGCGATCCATCAATGATGTGGCATATAAGCATCTGGTTTCCAATTTGCGGCTGGAAGCTTCAAAAAGCGATGCCGAAGTGATTGCCTTTACCTCATCATCGCTGAAAAAACCGAAAATCAGTACGGCTTATCAGCTAGCCCGTCGCCTGACTCGTCTGGGACATTCGGTGGTGTTGATCGATGCGGACTTCCGTCCATCCAACCTGTTTCAATTCCTATCGGAATCGGCGGAGGGCCAGAACATGGGCCTTGGCATGGACCTCAGTGATTTGATCATGGATGTGGATGTGAAGCTGCGCAAGGGACATCCGGTTTACCCCGAAGAAATCCTGACCGGGTTACGCATGGACAGTAACGGTGTGCATCTTGCGTTAAGCCGTCACGAACTGGATCATGCCTATGACTACTTTGCCAGCCGGGGTTTCCGTCACATCATCAACCTGCTGAAAGAGCAGTTCGACTGGGTGTTTATCGATACGCCATCAGCAGCCATCGCACCCGAGTTCGTAGCAATTGCGCAGATGTCCGACGGGGTCGTTCTGTTTGCCGATCGACTGGCCACTTTTTCCACCTTGCGGCAAATTGCCCGCAAGATTCGGGACACCCAGATTCCGTTGCTCGGAACCGTGATTCGCGAAAGCAACCCGCAATTGGAACGGGATCATACGGAATACGCCAACTGGCGGGGACACCGAGGCGGCGGCGGCGCAGTGGCAACCGTCGATGGCTCGGTCATTCCCTCCAGACGGGTAGAGTTTATGGGCGCACGGATCGATGCCCTGTCCATGGAAGAAACCCTGGAGCGGATCGAGCAGATTATTCAGCGCCGAGAAAAAGTACAGCATGTCGTTGTTAACGTAGCCAAGCTGATGAGCATGCAGCAGGATCCCCAGCTTCGGGAGATCGTGAATGGCAGCGGGCTCATCAATGCGGATGGAGCGGGAGTCGTCATGGGTGCAAATCTGCTCGGACTAGACATTCCGGAACGTGTGACCGGCATTGACCTGATGCAGGAACTGATCAATGTCGCAAACCAGCGTGGGTACCGAATTTATTTCCTGGGTGCGCAGGAGAATGTGATCAGGGATGTGGTGACGGCATATAAACATCGTTATCCCGAACTACATATCTGCGGCTACCGGAACGGTTACTTTAAACCGGCGGATGAACTGGAGGTGGTTTCGCAGATCCGTGATGCGCGCCCCGATATCCTGTTTGTCGGGATGAGCTCACCGAGTAAGGAAAAGTTCATCAATCAATATATGAATGAGATGAATGTACCCTTCGTCATGGGGGTCGGCGGCAGCTTTGATGTGGTCGCCGGCAAAGTTCGCCGCGCACCGCGCTGGATGCAGTCCGCGGGACTGGAATGGTTCTACCGATTTAGCCAAGAGCCGGGTCGCATGTGGAAACGATACCTGGTCACTAATACGCAATACGGCTGGGCGTTAGGTACCCAGTTAATCAGCAGCCGGTTGGGGTTTATGATTGGAATGAGAGCCGCCAATGGCTAGGCCACAGATGACAACTATGATTGCGGAACCAGTTTCGCTTCGGAACAGATCTCAGGACTGGAGATGGGTAGGAATCTTCCTGCTCGTCTCCGCCCTGCTGGGGTTAGGCTTAATGGTGATTCCGGCCTACTGGGTAATGGCGGCCCTAATAGGGCTCGTCGCATTGGGCTATCTGGCCCTCAACCCGGACAAGGTTTTTTATCTCGCAATATTCACCATTCCATTCACCGATCGGGTGCGTGTGCTTCCCATTAGTTTTTCGTTAAACGAACTGGTTATTTTGTATTGCGCGGTCGTGTGTTTCCTGCACATGGTATTACGTCGTCGGTGGGCCAGCCTAAGGACCGGCCTTGACGCTTGGCTGGTGGTGTTGACGATTATGTTTTTCCTGGCGGGATATTTTTCCGAATCAGATTCGGGCCTACTGGGATTCTTCAAGATTTTTGAAGGTATCATCATGTATTACCTGGCGGTCTGGCTCATCAGAACCCACCAGATTACCCGTGCCACGGTCATTAAGGCATTGCTAATCACCACTTTGTCACAGGCGCTACTGGGCATTTTTCAATCTTTGACCGGAATCGGGGCAAACTTTCATTCAAACCGGGGTTATCTTGGTTACCTGGGGCTCGGTTCCAGCAGCGTTTGGCATGGACGCGGCACCACCTGGCACTTTAATACACTGGGGAATTTCCTGGCCACGAACCTGTTGATTTTCATGCCCATCTATCTGTATCTCGTCAAACGGAAGAAATGGGGTTTATTTCTGGGAGGGATTATCATGCTGGGGCTGATTACCACCTATTCACGGGGTAGTCTGCTCGGGCTTGCTTCCGGCGTCATTTTTTTTCTGGCCGCAGTTCAGTCGGACTGGAAGCGAGCCATACTATTTGTCGGCGCGTTCATCCTGTTAGTCATGCCGGTTGTTCTGTTCTTCAGTAATTCTTCATATGTAGAAACGGTAGGCTTCAATGATCGCCTCTACATCTGGCAGGTTCCGATTGCAGCCATTACCAGCAGCGATAAAGCCTTCTGGCTGGGATCGGGGCTGAATTCATACAGTGTGGCGGCCTGGCCCTATATTCCCGCATGGGTGCCTCCGGAACAATTCCAAAACTGGTTCGCCCACAATTTCTATTTGCTGACCGTAGTGGAAGTGGGAGTGATCGGGGCCATTATATTCTTCGGTTTTTTGATCTGGTTGTGGATTGATACCTGGAGAAAATACAAAATGTGGCATGGCTTCATGAGCGTCTATAGCCTCTCGATAAGCGTGGCGTTGGTAACGGTCTTCTTCGTCAGCATCTTCGACCACACGTTCGCGGCACCTCACTTCAAAGTGTTCCTCTTTTTGATTTTAGGATTGCTTTATGTCAAACGACCATCCAACGGACAGCGATTCCAAGTCGAGTCGTAAACCCAACTCGCTCATTAGAAACCTGGGCATTACCTTCATTGAGCAGGTAGTTACCAAGGGCATGAGCTTCCTGATTATCCTATTGTTGACCCGCATGCTAGGGCCGGAGGAATACGGGAAATACTCTCTGGTTTTTGTGACGGTGGCTCTGACAAGCGCGCTGTTTGACTTCGGTATGGAGAACACGGCGGTACGCTTTGTAGCACGCGACAAGGAGAAAAAGCAGGCTATTTTCGGCTTGTACCTAGTCGTCAAACTTTTCACGCTGCTGAATTTGGTGCTATTCTTCCTGGTTGCCGGAGAATGGTTCTTTTCGAGCATGCACAAAGGGGATGTCAGCGAGTATATGCCGTTCCTGATTATGGGGTTGATTGGCGAGTCCCTGTTCTTCGTAAATGATACGTATCTCCAAGCCAATCAACGGTTCCAGATGCGGGCGATTCTGAATATTTCGCGGTATGCGATTTCGTTGTTATACATCTGGATTCTGGCGACTTCCGGCTGGACGATGCTGAATTTAGTATTTTACATGTACCTGATTCCATTGCTTTTCTCCTGCATATTTCTCGGAAAATACTGTGCGTTTATCCGGTCTCTGTTTCGAGACAAGCTGAAGGCGGCACAGATAGCCGAGATAGCCCGATATGAACAGTGGATGTTCATCTTCTCCATCGCCAACAATCTAATGAGTCGCATTGATTTCTTCATGCTTGGATTCTGGGTCGGATTTCATCAGTTGGGAATTTACAACGCAGCGTTTCAGTTGTGTGCCATCGTTTCCTTTTTGCCGCTTGTCCTTGGAAAAGTATTGCTGCCAACCCTCGCGGAATTGAAAGAAGAGGCCATCTTTCTGACCACCGGGAGAATTATTCGCGTAACGACTATGGTCAGCTTGGGGGCACTCTTGCTGATTCCTTTCAGCGCCTGGGTCGTACCCATTCTTCTTGGCAAGGAGTATACCGATTCCGTTATCGTGCTTCAGATATTATTGCTGGCATTTATAGGAAGCCTGATGTGCATGCCCTACGAACAGGCTTTGTATTCGCTTGGAAAACCCAAGTTCCTGAGCATGTGCCGATATGCGCAATTAGGACTAATAATTGCCGTCAATTTCATCGCCATACCACTCTTCGGGATTTACGGAGCGGCATTAACGTCTTTAATCGGTCGAATGCTCTACTTGCTGGGTATACGATATTTCTACCGCCAGATTGAGAAGGCCTCGGAATTCGGCAGTACTTCTACAGAAATTGCGAGGGCCATATAGTGACAGAAAGGGCAGTCAATGTATTGCAATTGATCTCCTCGCTTGAAGTAGGAGGTTCAGAAAAACTCTTGCTGGAATTGTTATCGGCCAGTCGGCTTGGAGATAACGTGCAGTACATTGTGGTAGTAATGAACCGGAGTATGAACCCCGAGATGCGGGAATGGATGGATAGCCTGGGAATGCCTGTGTATTATTTCAACCGTCCGCAGGGGCATCTTCATCCCAAATATCTGATCGATCTGCTGGATATTATTCACCGGCACCAAATCAAAATTGTGCATGCCCATAATTACGGCAGCAAGATGTGGGCCATTTTATGCAAGGTGCTGACTCCGGGCATCAAGATGGTGTTTACAATTCATGACACCTTCATGATGCCGAGACTGGGCATGCTGGATATTCTCTGCCACCGGCATGTCATTGACTGCCATATCGCCATCTCTAAAACAGTGGCCACGCTTTGCGAACAACGAGGTGTCTACAATTATCAGCAAATTTATAACGGCATCCCGCTTAGAGAGTTCGAGAACTCGAACCGGCTCAGCTTGCAGGGACGCATTAAACAGAGGCCGTTGCACAAGGAAGCATTGCAAATTCTCCATGTTGGACGGATGGACGCCAAGACCAAGGGGCAGGATATCCTGATTGAGGCGATTCATCACTGTCGAGAAATGGGCTTAAACGTCGAGGCACGCCTAATGGGCGGTGTATACGAATACAGTTGCACTTCATTTATGGAGCTGCAACGCCAGGTGAATCACTATGGACTGCAGGAGCATATTCAGTTTCTGGCCAATCGCACGGACGTATCGGACATGCTGGCCCGAGCCGATCTTTTCGTGTTGCCTTCACGCTCTGAAGGACTGGGGTTGGTCATTCTGGAAGCAATGGCAGCTGGAGTGCCGGTCATTGCGAGCCGGATTGATGGACCGAGCGAGTTGATTTCAGACGGTGAAACCGGTTGGCTGTTTGAGAAAGGTAGCGCGGTCGACTTATCAGAGAAAATCCGAAATGTCTGCCGTAACCCTGATGAGGCGGATCGAGTCGGGCAGAATGCACTCCGTTTTGTAAAACAGTTTGATATCGAAATCATGAAACAGCAATATCATCAACTCTACGAATATCTGACTCTGTCGCGTGAAAATCGGGAGAGGATTATTCTGCAAGGGTGGCGGCAAGCAGGCGCAGGGAGGCTGGGTCATGAGCCATCTGTTTGAACTGGAATGCTGGTTGAGGCGAATGTACCGGCAGGGGCTGCATTTCAAACTCCTGCTTAACAGGCTGGAGATGACCGGTCAATTCAGCGCGCTTCAGTTGGAGCACTATCATACCCAGCACCTCCAAAGGGTCATCTGGCACTGTTATCGAAACGTGCCTTATTATCAGGAGCTTTTCCGAAAGAATGGATTAAAGCCGGATGATTTTCAGACGCGCAACGACCTGAAAAAGCTACCGTACATGGATAAGCACACCGTCCGGGAAAACTTCGATCGTCTGATAGCCCGCAAATATATGAACGTTCTCTGCCGGATAGGATCGACCAGCGGCAGCACGGGAACACCGGGGAAATTTTTGCGTGATTACCATGCCATCAATTTTGAGAATGCCGCCGTATGGCGCCATTGGCACAATGCTGGCGATAACGGCAAAAAGCGGGTAACGATTCGCGGCGATATTATCATACCTGTTGCCCAGAATCACCCGCCATTCTGGCGATATAATCCGGCCAATCGGGAATGGCTGATGTCCGGTTATCATTTGTCGCTTGAAAACAGCAGGGCTTATATTGACCAGATTCTGGAAGTTGGCCCCGAGGTGCTGTATTGCTATCCGTCAACAGCCTACCTGTTGGCAAAGTTCTTCAGGTATCACGGGATAAAATATCATTTTGAAGCGATTTTCACCTCTTCCGAATCACTGGATCCGGATGTTCGCCAGTTTATCGAGGAAACCTTCGACAGTTGCATTTATGACTGGTACGGTCAGGCCGAGCGGGTGGCGGCTATCAGTCAATGCGCACAGGGCACCTACCATATTCTGGAAGATTATTCCCTGGTTGAGCTGGATGAAACCGAGAACGGTCAGGAATTGGTGGGAACGCATCTCTTTAATCTGGTCATGCCGCTTCTTCGGTACCGGACAGGGGATTATATCCAGGCGGAGACGAGCGGTTGCGCGTGTGGATCGTCTTTCCGCACGGTGGAAAAAATTCTGGGCAGAAACTACAACTACATTGTGACGCCGGAAGGATACCGGATTTCAATTATCAATCATATTCCACGCGGAGTTAAGAATCTGATTGAGACTCAGTTTTATCAAGACAAACCGGGCGAAGTCATACTGCGGGTGCTCACGAACGGACACTTCACCGAGCAGGACAGGGCATTGCTGGTCAAAAACACGTTGAAGCACACTTCACCCAGTATGAAAGTTATTGTGAAGGAAGTGAATGAACTACCAAGGGGGCCCAATGGAAAATTCATCAGTATCGTCAATAAACTGGAGTCGATGAACTGATCATGGCAAACATGTTCGCTTTGAATTGCTGGCTGAAGAGGCTATACCGACGAGGCCCTCGGTTTCATCAATATTCTCGTCGACTACGGGAAACCGGATGCTATGCGCAAGCCGAAATCGAAGCCTACCAGGATTCCATGCTCCGAAAGATGATCCTGCACTGCTATCAAAGCGTACCTTTCTACCAGGACTTGTTTCGCAAGCTGCATTTAAAACCCGAGGACATACAAACCCGGCAGGACCTTCAGAAACTGCCACTGCTGGACAAAAAAACCATCAAGGACAACTTCGAGAAGCTGCTTTCCAGAAAACACTACAATTACCTGTGCAACATGGGGACCACCAGCGGGACAACCGGAATGCCCGGCAAATTTGTCCGAGACTTCGATGCCATCAATTTCGAGCATGCCATTGTCTGGCGCCACTGGCACAATGCCGGTGACAATGGCAAAAAACGCATTTCCCTGCGGGGGGATATCATTGTCCCGGCCTCGCAGAATCATCCTCCGTTTTGGCGGTACAATCCAGCCAACCGGGAACTCCAGTTGTCCAGCTATCATCTTTCGCAGGCCAACAGTATCCACTACATCCGAAAGATTCTGAACTTTCAGCCTAAAGTACTCTATTGCGGCCCCTCAATGGGGTATGTTCTGGCCAAGTTCTTCAGGTACAACGGAATCGATTATCGGTTCGATACCGTTTTCACTTCCTCCGAATCCCTGGAGCCCGAGGTCCGAAAGTTTATCGAGGGCACATTTGATACCCATATCCACGACTGGTACGGTCAGGCCGAGCGGGTGGCCGCTATCGGCGAATGTCGGCATGGCACCTATCACATCCAGGAAGATTATTCGATTGTGGAACTGCTGCCAAGTGATGATGATAGCAGCATGGAACTGGTAGGCACTCAGCTTTTCAATTATGTAATGCCTTTGCTGCGTTATCGAACGCAGGATTTTATCGATATGAAGCCGGAGGGCTTTGTTTGTCCTTGCGGAAGTTCTTTTCGGTGCATTGAACGCATATTGGGCCGAACTTACGGCTACCTGCTAACTCCGGAAGGCTTTCACATCGCGATCACCGCCCATATCCCGGTCGGGGTCGACAGCGTTATCGAAACCCAGTTTTACCAAGATCGGCCGGGAGAGGTTGTTCTGAAAGTACTGACAAACGGTCACTTCACGGAAAGTGATCGGGAACGGCTGATTCAGAATACCCGGAAGCACACTTCGCCGCACATGAATGTGATTGTGAAAGAGGTCAACAGCATTCCCAGAGGAGCCAATGGCAAGTTCGTCAACATCATCAATATGATGGATGGGGTAGATGGTATTGGCTCACCTCATCCGGTTAAGTTCTCATCCAAGCAGGTCGTCGAGTGACATGAAAGCCGGAACAAAAAAACCAACCGTGATGATGATCGGGACCAATCCCGCAGCCAAGGGAGGTATCTCCTCCGTTATTCGCATGTATGAAGCCACAGGACTGTTCCGGAGCAAGGTATTTTTTCTGGCCTCTTACAAAGGTGGCGGGCTTTTCAAAAATATCTCGTTTTTTCCGATTTTTATGGCGAGATATTGCTGGACTTTGTTAACACAACCGGCAATTCAGATCGCCCATGTTCACATCGCCTCTTACGGCAGTTGCCTCAGAAAATCAATCGTAGTCGCGCTTGCCAAGGCAACAGGACGTAAGGTGATTCTGCACGTGCATGGGGCTGAATTCCACCTGTTCTATTCCAAAATGCCGGCATATGCGCAAGGGATCATCAGAAAGATGCTGCGCTCCTGCGATGTCATTATCGCGCTCTCACAACAATGGCAAGACAGACTTTACAGCATTTCCCAAAATCCGGATATCCGCGTAATTTATAATCCGACCATTCTTCGCGAGCCGCAAAGTACGGACCACGCCAGAGATAGTGACGCCGTGAATTTTCTATTCATGGGACGCTTGGGTAAACGCAAGGGCGTGTATGATATTATCGAATCGGCACGCCGGTTGAAGGTTGCCAACGTGAAGATCAGCCTTTATGGCGATGGAGAGATCGACAACGTTCGCTCGCGTGTGTCGGCAGCCGGGGTGGAAGACAAGGTTCAGGTTTGTGGCTGGATTGACGGCAACCTGAAGGATGAAACTTTCCGCCGGGCGCATGTTTTGCTCCTGCCCTCCTACAACGAGGGGTTGCCGATTTCTGTGTTGGAAGCGATGGCTTATGGCATGCCGGTGGTGGCCAGCGAAGTTGGGGGTATTCCGGAGGCAATCGAAGACGGTGTCAACGGATACCTCATCCATCCCGGCGATTGTGACCGCCTGGCGGAAAGCATCGATCGTCTCGCCTCATCTTCCGAGTTGCGCAGCCGGATGGGCCAATCCGGTTATCAGTTAGCAGCCCGCAAATTTGCACTATCCGTCATTATCGAACAACTGGAGTCACTCTATGACGAGCTTGCCAGGCAGTAGACACCACACTGAAACAAGTGTTTTTCCGGATTTGCAAATGGAGCAATTGCCTCCTTCCGTTTTATCCGGACCGACAACCATGGCCCCCCTGGAGCGGTTGATGGGCTATGTTCGGCAACAGGCTTACGAGGGCTGGGACTTATATGATGGGCTTAACAGTCGGCTGTTCAAACCCATGCCGCTTTACCGCTCAAGTTGGTTCCGCCTGGGCCTGATTCAGCTTTGCAAACGATCGCCGGTGAACCTTCGATCGTTATTAATGGTTCCCAAGGGCTTCAACCCCAAGGGAGGGGCCCTGTTCCTGATGGGTTACCTGAATCTGTTTCGCCACACGCACAAAGAAGTGTACTCCAATGAAGCCTACCTTCTGTTTCAGCGCCTCAAGCGAACGGTGATTCCCCGCGAGCATGGCGTGGCCTGGGGATACAATTTTGACTGGCAGGCCAGGGCATTCTACGTACCGTTGGGGACACCCAACCTGGTCACGTCGGTTTATGTGGGTAGGACTCTGCTGGAATACTACCGGGTCTTCAGTGATGATACCGCATTGGAAATGGCCTTGGCGGTTTCCGTATTCATTCTTCGGGAGATGATCAAATTTGAGAGTGCAGATTCACTCTGTTTTACTTATATTCCCGGACGGGAGGCGGAGGTCCACAACGCCAATCTCCTGGGAGCGGCCTATCTGGCGGAAACACTGCCTTACCAGCCGGTCCACTGGATCCCTGAGTTAAAGACCAAAATCCTGAAAGCGGTTCGTTTTTCGGTGGCGGATATTGCTCTGGATGGCTCCTGGCCATACGGAACCATGCCTTTTCACCGCTGGGTGGATAATTTCCATACTGCATTCAACCTGGAATGCCTGTTGCGTATCTCCGATATCCTGGATACGGATGAGTTCCGGCCTGTTTTGGGCTTGGCGTCGAAGTATTACCTCCGGCAGCTTTTCACAGCAGAGGGGTTGCCCAAGTATTATCATGATCGGCTTTATCCGATCGATGTGCACGTGATTGCCGAGGCCATCGTTCTGTTGAATTTGTTTCGTGAGCACTGCCTGATTCCGGATGCCGACCGGATGGTCACAATCGAAAGGGCGCTGCGGGATCTCCTCTCGCGGTTCCAGGATACAACAGAGGGATATTTTTATCATCAACAGACCGAAAAAAGCTGGAACCGGATTCCGTACATGCGTTGGGGGCAAGCCTGGATGTTTTACGCGCTGTCCACTTGTCTGAGATAAAGCGCTGAAGATTTCCAAAATCTGACGCTTCCGAACCACGGCCTACCGTTGCTAAAGTTAAACCTGTCTGGAAATCCAGACAGGCGTTGACCCCTCGTAGTTTTGCCCCTTCGTTTGGATTTGCAGAAAAAACGGTTTAGGCGGTATCCATTCCCCCCAATACAACCGGAAAAGTTTTCAGGATCAGCTTGAAATCCAGTATCAGGTTCCAGTCGTTAATGTATCGATAGTCCAGTTTCACGACGTGATCAAACTCTTTGATGCGCGAGCGGCCACTAACCTGCCACAGGCCGGTTAACCCAGGCAAGGTGGCAAAGCGGAGATAATGCCAGTTTTTATAGAATTGAAGTTCACGTGGAATGGGTGGACGCGGTCCGACCAGACTCATATCTCCTTTCAGGACGTTAAAAAGCTGGGGTAGCTCATCAATGCTGTATTTTCGGATAAATTTTCCGATCCGCGTGACTCTTGGATCATTGGACATCTTGAACATGCCGTTCCCCGCCTCGTTGTGAGCCATCAGATGAACAATTTGCCGATCGGCGTCCTGGCGCATACTCCGGAACTTATACATTTCAAATTCCCTGCCTTTCAGGCCGATTCTTCGTTGCTTGAAGATGATCGGCCCCGGAGTTTCCAGGCGAATCAGCAAGGCAACGGTCAGCATGAAAGGAGCCAGAATCAACAGACCCAGCAAACTGCAACAGATATCAACGGTTCTTTTGCAAAACCACTGGATTGGTTTTCGCTTGCTCAGGTCATAACTCTCTGCCAGAAATATGGGATCGGGCCTGCCCAAGTCCGAGAAGCTTTCCAGAAAATTATCTTCAACACTGGGTAATTGGGATGATGAGATGCTATGTGAAGACACGCTCGCTCTCCTCCATGCGTTTCCAGGCACACCAATCGACCGGGGAGATATTCCCCTGGGCCTCTAACTGCCAAACTCCGCCTTTGGATTAATGACATTACTCAGGTGATTTCATGGCCGGAAATAGTATCTGCCGTTTATGGACGGATTTTTCCGGAACAGATGAACATCATGAGATTGTTTCGTAATTTAGTAGTGTTTAAGCGTATGAAAAATATTCAGGGCAGTGAATCACCTATGTGTTTATAGAACACTAGTCATTGGGATATCGAAAAAACGTCATTCTATAAAAATAGAAAAAAGGCGATCTCCGTGCCGGGAGATCGCCTTGTAGAGAATGAGGGTTATCGTTTAGTAGGTAATAGCAATATAATTCTGGTCGTCCAACGTGTTAGCGGAAACTGTTACGTTGGTGCAACCCTTAGTGTGGCCAATGGCTTTTCCGTTAGAAATCTTGCTCAGTTTGTTGTTGCTGATGGTCAGCCCATCAATGTTTCCCTTGAAAACACCGATTGCCGGAATATACGGATCTGTTTCCGTAATGCCTGAGATAGTGTTATCAGTGATGGTCACGGCTTTAGGCGTGAACGTATAACCGCTTGCGTAGGGGTTGGGGCTGAAGCGGATACCGCGTCCGCAGTTTATAATCTTGTTTTTCACGATGGAAAAGTTGTTTCCCCACGGAAACCCGGTGGTACTGGCTCGCTCGTTGGTGTAAGCATTGACCGCAACGCTCTTGATGTTCTGGAAAGTGTTGCTGGAGATGTAGAAATCGGTGAAATTGTTGACCTCCAGGCCATAATGATCGCCACCATTGAAGATATTGTATAAAACCCTCACGTTTTTGGCACCTTCGGTACGGCTGGCAAATTTGACCGCCCCACGCAGGTTGGCAACGGTATTGTATTGAAACAGGTAATTGGCCGTGGCACCATGGATGTCGTCATTCGAGGTAGTGGAAATCTGGTAGATGTTGTTGAAGATATTGTTGGTGACCGTCGTGTTAAAGCTGTGCACGCCCTGCACCGGATCGTAGTTGTCGGTGGTCACGCGCAAGGCCGCGTTTCCAAAATTATAGAACTTGTTCCAGTCAACCTTTACCCCGTCACACGATCCAAAATAGACGCCCTGATCGGGCCATACGGGATCGACATTGGTCGCGAAACTTGTTTTCCCGTAAAACGTAAAGCCAGCCATGCTGATGCTTTTTGCAAATCGAAAATAGAGTAAGTACTCGCTCGGGTTGCCGGACGCCTTCACAAAGACAGCCGGGTTGCTGCGATCGGAAACCAGGTCCACATTTTGCAGATTGTCCGCCCGTACTGCCCGAGTGAGACTGTACTTGCCGCCGGTGAATTTCAGTTTCCAACGGGTACTTTTATCCGGTCGTTGCACTAAATAGTTCAGCGCACTGCTGACGGCAGACGTCACATCGGTAACATTGGGGGATACCGTAATGATGTGATTGGCGGCATCCAAAACGTAAGGCGTAGTGGCGGCATTGGCCGGAAGAGCATTGATTTTACCCGGTATTGGCGCACCCATGGCAGAGAAGACTAAGATTCCGATGGCAGCGCAAGAAATGCTCTTCTTTAAAATTCGAAGTTGAGACATCTTAAAATTTCCACTCCACTCTTTTCAGTAAATTAAAGGAATACCCACAAGCTTTTATTCCCCCGCCAGTACTTTCGGACCAGTGGAGGAGAAACCACACTTGAGTTATCATAAAAATTCGAACTGATTAAAGCAAGCTCCGCAGTAAAAATTTTCGACATGGAAGCTGAACAATTCCGCGTTTTTTGAAAGCCTGTAAATAGCTGAGTAGAGAAGCATTCCGCCGTTTATCCTTTTGTCCTGAATGAAGAACAAAATGCAAAAAATAGCCTGATCGTCTAATATAAATATAGCGCTCCGGTGTACCCTGCTTTCAAGTGGTCTATCACTCTGAAAATGGTAGAGCTTCTCACCGGATAAAAAACAGTACTCGCTTGATTAACAAAGGATTCTGGCTTTTCAGGAAAGGCTTCTAAATTAAGACTTTCAATGTTTAATCCAATTCTTTCTCTGTATGGCTGAGCTTGTCAAATTAACTGAAAGTTTTTATCATACTCACCACTGAATTCCCCAGGTTGGCTACCCCAGTTGGGTAGTTTGGACGGTTTATTTGTTAGAGAGACCGTGCTTCCGGAGAGTGCGAGACAGGAAAATTGATGATGAGTCGTTTTATTTTTGAACGCAGGACATTCTTAGCAATATCCACAGCAATGGCGCTGCTGGGAGGCTCCCTAGCTTACACGCCGCAGGACGCCCACGCAGCCAGCGAATGGTCGGATATCCTGAAACCCCTGGTCAAGGATGTGTTGATTCCAGGTGCGAAGCTCGGCGTTAAAAAAATGAGCGAGCGGCACGCCAGGCATAAGGATGAACAGGTCATAGAAGTCAATCAGGTGGAAATTCCGCAGCCTCCGTCCGATTGGCAACAGGAACCGCCGCCTCCGCCAGAGTGGAATACTTCTTCGCAGGAGGGGGGCAATGAGGCCGATGTGACCGTACCAACCCCGGATGGTCCTATATCTGTGCAAACCGAAGAGCCCATGGCGCAAGCAAGCGATGCCTTCGGCGGGGCAGAACCGCCTCCGCCGCCTCCGCCACCCATTGAATAGTATGAATCATTCATTTGGATCATTAATTTAAGTCTTTCGACCCGGCATTGATCCGGGGCCCTTCCAAAGAAGAGTGTTAAAACGTGGAACGCGTGCGCACCCCCAGCGGCACTGAATCGCATCATTGAACCGCATGTTGAGGGTGCGCATTGCATTACGCAAATTTTTATATCACGATGCTGCTGCAAAAGGAGAAGAGGGTCAGCGTCTATGCAACGGGTATCCGATAACCATCAGCCATGGCTTCTGGTGACCGGTGGCGCGGGATACATCGGCAGCCACTTTGTGAACCGATACCTGGAGCAGCGCTCGGAGGGACAGGTTATCATAGTGGACGACCTCAGCGAAGGCAACCGTGAAGCGGTGGATGTGTTAAGCAAACGTTTTCCGGAGCGCATTCGCTTCTACCACTCCAAGATCGGAAATTCTCCCATCCAGGAGGCATTTTCAACCCACCCGGTTCGGGCCGTGGTTCATTTCGCGGCCAGCGCATCCGTCGCCCATTCCCAGCGCGACCCGATGGGGTATCTGCGCAATAACGTCGGAGAAACGGTCCTCCTGCTGGAAGCCATGACGAACGCGGGGGTTCACAACATGGTGTTCTCCTCCACGGCGGCGGTGTACGGTACGCCGGATACGGAGCTTATCAGGGAGGACGTGTCGAAGGTACCCGTAAACGTGTACGGGAAAACCAAGCTAATGGTGGAAGAGATGCTGTCCCTGCTCCATGAGCGGGGGATGCTTTCCTATGTCGCGCTGCGCTATTTCAATGCGGCCGGCGCGGATGAAAGCGGACTGATCGGCGAAGGCCACCATGAAGAAACCCACCTGATTCCCATCATTCTCCAGGCGGCTAATGGCAAGCGCGCGAGCATCAAGATATATGGCAACGACTACCCTACCGAGGACGGCACCTGCATCCGTGATTACATCCATGTGAACGATCTGGCCGACGCCCATATTGCCGCGCTGGATTACCTGGGGGAGCATCCCGGCACCGGAATGGCCTGTAACCTGGGAACCGGCAAGGGGAACTCCGTCCGGGAAGTCCTGGATCTCTGCCGGAGCATTACCGGCCAGGAAATTCACGAGGAAATCGCCCCCCGCCGCGACGGAGACCCACCCATTCTGGTGGCAGGCGTGGACAAGGCAAACCAGGTTTTGAGGTGGAAGGCGAAATACAGCCTGGAAGCAATCATCCGCACCGCATGGCGGTGGGAGCGCAACCGGCTCTATTGCAAATAAGCAATATTGTTGCGCGGTATCATTAATATTGTTTTATGCATAGTATGGTTTACAAATTTTAAATTTAGTCTATCGGCTAATGTTACTGCCGTGTTTTTTTATCCACAATACCAATCATTAGAAAGTCTGTTTATAGTCACATAGGTTGAGGTTACTGAGAGATGGCAATTGTATTTTGCCGCTACTGCGGTAGCAATAACTTGGCAACCAAAGAAATAGAGATCCGACGGATCAATGTCTTCAACATGACTATTTCCTCCCGGCAGCAAGTGACTGAATTTGAATGCCAACACTGCGGATGGACGGGCACGGCGGATATGCTCCCGGCAGCCGCAGCCTTCGGCTAACCGCTGTTGGAGGTTTTCCGGCGGAATACTCTTAAACAAAGCAGGACGTCCATAACCAAACGGGCGTCCTGCTTTTTGTTGTGCTGTTTCCCTGCGGGCCGCCCTCTGCATTGAAAACCAATATGCATGACGCCAATCAAAAAGAGGCCACCCGGAGAGGATGGCCTCTTTTGTATGTGCTTCGATTCTACTCCTCGATAATGTCTCCATCCGTGCTGTTCACGAAGGTGAGTCCAGCGGTGGTTCCGAATCTGAAGTTTCCGGTTGAACCCTGGAGAGAACGACCGTTCACCGACGCGGCTCCATCATTGACGAAGTTGCCCCCGGCTTTTACATTGAGGATGCCTCCGATGGCGTTACCCGGATTGCTGACGCCGCCATCCACCGTGGTGTCTCGGTAGGTCAGCGCCTCGGCTCCAATCACCCCAGTGCTTGCGTTGGTGATATTGCCGCCAGCCAACAGATATATGGTGGAGCCCATCTGAGCCGCGTTCAGGAACGGAACCCAGGACGGACGCGGATTGGTATCCAACGCCGGGTGGATCTCAAAGAAGCCCAGGCCGGTGTTCAGTTTATCGTTGTTGTTGATGTTTCCGAGCGCCTTCAGGATGGTGCTGCCCGAATGCGAGGAAATGTAATTGGCATTGCGGACGTATCCGGTTGCCGTGTGCTTGTTGAAGGCGGTATTCAGAATCACGTTGTTGTTCGTGATATTCTGCGTTGCCGCGAGATTAATGGAACCGCCCGTCCACAAGCCTCGGCTCAACAGGAACCCATTGTTGGTGATGGAGCCGTTGCTCAGGAAACTCAGTTTCCCGCCGCCCACGGATTCGGTGCTGTCATGGAAGCCCGGACCGATTTGCGAAACACCCGGCGACCAGTGCATGTCGTTGACGATGTCCCCGTTGTTCAGCATGGTCAGCGTATGGAGCCGGGTGAAGATTGGGTTGGTATTTCCGTTGGGAATGTCGTTATGCAACGTGTTGCCTGCAGTTGTGCTGCTGACCACGAAGTTGACGGCATGCTTGGCGGCATCCAGCCCTGAAACATTGGTAATACCACCTGGTTGCGCCACGGAACGGATAGTTGCCGAAGCCAACCGCTGGCTGAGATCCTGCTGGTTGCTTCCGGTGCCACCCTGCTGAGATAGCAAAATAGCGTTTTCCTGGTGGATCAGCAGCTCGTTCCGGGTGGTGGCCAGAGGTGCATTATTGTTACCTGTCGTCACGGAGCCTGGTGTAACGGGAGTACTGCCGGTGACGGTTACGGCAACGCCATTCGTGAAGCTGGTTTCTCTGGCAGTGGCGGTGCCGCTATCACCGACCCCGCCTCTCCTGGCGAAGAAGTTTTGGGACTGACTGAGTGTACCCGGTGAAGGCACCACAACCGTACCGGCAGCGCCTCCAAGCCCGCCAGCTCCTGCCGTTGCGTCAGCTTGAGGGTTAGGGGCTCCAAAATTGGAGAACGCTTCAGCTCCAGCTGTCGCATTGCCGCCGCGACCGCCCTGTCCGCCATCGACGCGCAAGGCACCGCCGCCTCCCGCGTTAAAGTTGCCGCTAAGGACGATCAGACCGCCCTGACCACCCAGGCCGCCTTGCCCACCAATGGAATTGGCGTTCGCGGTCGGATTGGGATTGCTGGCGCTGCCGAACTCCTGATCGAAGGTGTTGGCGCTGCCGCCCACACCACCGACGCCGCCATTGACCCGGATGCTAGATCGGTTATCCAGTAGCTGGTAGCTCAGTGCAATCAAGCCGCCATTGCCGCCTCTTCCGGCCACAGTCGTCACGACCGCATTAGCATCGCGCCCCTGGCCGGTGGCCACGGTCAGGCTATTTGCCCGCCCGCCGCGTCCGCCGCTGGCATCAATCAGGGAGCGGTTACTGATATTCCGCAAGGCATTCAGGGAGACCGTTCCGCCACTGCCACCGTTCAGACCGTTGCCGTTGCCGGTAAACACGCCATCTCGGGCATCCGCGCCATTGGCCCGGATCATTCCGAAGTTGTTGATATCGCGTGCGGATGCGATCAGCACGGTGCCGCCATTCTGTTCAAGGGCCCCGTTGGCCTCAATGGTTCCGTTGTTGACCACGTCCCCGTTATTGCTGGCAATGAGGCCGCTGTTCCGGCTGTTGATGTTGGATTTTTCCGTGGCGGAGAGAAGGGTGCTGCTGGCCCCGTTGACGGCGTCAGTCGTCGAGTAGGCTTGCCCGGTGGAAACCAGCCGGACCAGACCACCCCGGTTGGTTGTGGGGCCAGGTGGCGTAAAGTCGGCGCCGGGGCCCATGATGGTGCCGTCACCCTGGCCACCGACAATTTGTCCGGGCGGTGGGTTATTGACCACGTTGGGGTTCAGGGCGATGAGCGAGCTGTCGCTGTTGGTTTTGAAATCGGTCGTGGCCAAGCCATTGGCGCGTAGAATCCCCGCGTTGTTGACCACGCCGCCTTCGATATTGATCACGTTGGTATCGAAGGTGCCGACGACTTTCCCGGAGGAATCCAGAATGGCCCCCGCCTGGATATCCACCACGCCCGGCGAGTTGATATTAATGGCGCCGCCGTTGCCGCCGAAGCCCTGGGCCGTAGTGCGCGCGTTGGGTCCGACGGTCATGCCGCCGACGTTGAATTGCACCAAGCCGCCATTGAAACCATTGGCAAAGATGTTGCCGTTCTGGAAGAGATAGGCGGAATCAAAGAAGGCCTTGCCTCCGTTACCCAGGTAGGTGCTGCCGTTTTTCAACGCGCTCACATCAACCGTGCCGTCGATTCGGATCACGTTGCCGGGGGCGCGGAAATAGAAGGTCCCGCCGTTGCCGTTGGGTAATTTGTTGGGGTCCGATTCCAGCCCGCGAACCAGGCTACCTGATTGCACATGCAGCCCGCCCCCGGTATTGGTAAACGTGGTGCGGGATCCGGGGGTGTTAAAGTAGGTGCCGGATTGGACTACCTCCCCATTATTCGTGGAGTTCAGATCTCCCGGCGCAGCCGTAGCCAATGATGATGTTAAAACCGTAATGCTGACTGCCAGCGAAACGGGCGCAACAAAGCGCGTAAAGGTTCTCCCCTGATGGCCTCTCATGTGATTCATCTCCTATTTATTCAATTATAGTGACGGTCATTAATTGCCTGGTAATGGGTCGTTAAGGGTTCATGTTTTCAAGCGGCCAGGTATGATGGAAGTTTTTTTACTCTGCCTCTACATCCTGCCAAAACCCAAATACATTGAAATATGTGCCGTTTGGTAGAAACTGAGCCGCTGCTCGATTCGCTAGAACTGTTGCAAGAAAGGTGGCCAAATTCCATTCACCAGATGATTACTAATCACGTGTCTAGCTTGCGGGCATTATATTGTCCAGCTCTGTAATTCAAGCTGAGCTATTTTTGGGAAAAGATAACGAAACAAAGCACTTTAGATTTGGCCGCTGCAATCATGTAAAATTGCGAAGCAAATTCCGATGTGGCTGAGTTAGCAAGCAAGACGGGGATGAGATCGTGAGAGGCAAGCGGCTTGAGGCCGGGCTATCCGGCAATACGCGATTATTATTTCTCCTTGCGGGAACCGTGTTCCTGATGATATCTGCCAGCCCGGCTTGGGGACAGGCGTCTCAGGCCCTGCCGACCCAGCAGAATCCCGGCCTCCTGACCGCGCCCTCCACGGAGGTGCTATCCCGGAAACAAGCGATCAGAAAACAACCCAAGGAACCGGTGATCCTGGATGAAGTGCACATGGATGAGCCAACCAACAACCCAGCAAAAAATGACGCACCAAAACTTGAAGATTTAAAAAACCATGGATTGAAAACATCCGATCCGGATACGATGGGCCCGGAAACGACGGATTACCACGCGGTGCTGCCGGATAGTCCGGAAACAACCGGATTCTTCGTCACGCGGATCGAGGTGGAAGGATCCACGTTGTTTTCCCCGGAAGAACTGCGAATGTCCGTGCGCGGTTATGAAGGGCGGAATCAAACACTGACGCGGCTCAACACGCTGGTGGAGACACTGAACCGGAATTACCGGGAAAAAGGCTACCTGACCACGCAGGCCTATATCCCGCCGCAGGATATCGTGGACGGCCGGTTGAACATCCGGGTCCAGGAAGGTCGTATCGGGCGCATCGGGATTGAGGGCAACCGGTTCTACCGGACCGGAATCATTACCCGCGCACTGGCTCAGGATGCGGGAGACATGCTGAATATTCGGGAGTTGGAGAACGATCTGAACCGGAGCAACCGGCTGGCCCCAGGCTATAAGCTCAGGGCCAAGCTGGTGGCCGGAGCATTGCCGGGTGAAACGGATGTGAACATCCAGGTTGCGGAGCGGCAGCCTTTCCAGATTTCACCCAGTTATGACAACCAGGGACGGCCTTTTATCGGGATGTATCGGCAAGGGATGGAATTCCGGAACGACAGCCTCACCGGCAGGGCGGATCGTCTTTACGCGCGATGGCTGGGAGCCTCCGGAACGCAGATTGCGATGGGTTCCTATAGCATACCGCTGAATAAACACGGAACCGAACTGGGCGCCAACTTCAGCTTTAGCCGGGTCAATGTGGATTTGGGCGTGAAAAACCCACCGGAAATCATCGGAAAGGCGTACGCCTACGGCCTTTCCCTGAGTCAGCCCCTGGATCGGGAACGTCATTGGACCTTGGATGCCGGAGCCAACTGGCGGTCAATCGATACCTATTTTGAAGGGGATCACACCCAGGGCACGGAAATCCGATCGCTGACAACCGGACTCAGTTACAACCATTCCGATCGATGGGGGCGCACCTACAACCGCTTGCAGAGCACTCTCGGAGTCGGCGTGATGAACGCCGACTCCAAGTTCTGGAAACTGGAAAACTATTTCAACCGCGTGTTCGTATTGCCCAAACGCAATCTGATCATCCTGAAAGCTTACGGGCAGATCACGCCTGATGCGCTGCCTGCCGCCGAACAATTTCAGATAGGCGGCGCATCCAGCGTACGCGGATACACGGAGGGCTTGCTGATTGGCGATCGCGGCGTGAATCTGGGCATTGAGCACCAGTTTCCCATTCCGGGACTCAAACGGGTGAACCCTTGGCTGGATGATCATCTGCGGGGTGCCTGGTTTTACGATGTCGGCCGGGTCTGGCTGGACAAGAGCAACCCGGTGTTTGTCTCCGGCCAGTCCAATCTGCCCAGCCGAACTTTTTTGCAAAGTGCGGGATTTGGGTTTCGAGCCCAGCTTTCCCGTTACATGCAGGGTTTTCTGGATTTCGGTTTCGGGCTGAACAACCGGGATGCCGTCGAGCCCCTGTCTCAACCCACGGCTCGCATTCATTTCGGTGTCCGCTCCGATCTGCTCCCGGAGAACTATCACATGCGCAATCCCATGCAGGCTCCCTACCTTCCCCGCAGCGTTTCCAGCAGCAGACCCTGATTGGTGAATACTTGAGGTGCCCGCAGGGTACCTGAGAGGATAATGTCACACCCTTGAAAATTACTCCGTCCGATACCCAAAGGAGCGATTGAAGAGCTTTTGAGCGAGAGTTATCATATCGTTGATTCCACAGGAGGCCATCCGGAAAGGAGGCATTGGGAATTTGTCCGGCTGCTCGCACCAATCGCGCTTATATAAGTTCAATGGAAGGGACTGAAGGCTTTGACGCCATCCATGGCCATCGCACCTTTGAAGTTATCCTGAAATCGCAACTTCTGGAATTCCGGAACCGGCAAGCTTCAAGAGCGAAAGCACAGCCAGGCAAATCGCAAAGCAAAATTTATTGGGGGGACAATGGAATAAAACCTTGCCCGTTAGCTGAATACTCAGCTTCAGGGCAAGGTTTTTCTTTTTGCCGGATGTCGGCGGCTTGGAAATGATGAGAAGAAGAGATTCAGAGAGCTATTAAAGATTCGCGACCACACGCAATTTGCAGACAAACCCCAGGCTGATGTCACTTAGGCTGCCAGGGCAAGCAATCTTCTGAGAGTGTCACTCCGCGAGCAAACGTACGTGGTTGAAAACAACAAATATCTCTACACGGAGATTGTAACAGGTCTTTCAGTTGAGGTTCGCAAGGAAAAATACCGCATTCAAACGACATGGAAAGAATATACATGAGTCTGACGCACAAAAACACCCGCCAGAAGCCGTTTTATATGGCCTCAACAAAGGTGATTGTTTGTGTACTCTGGCTCGGTCCGCGATCTGGACGGTTTTAAAAAATTTACAAAATGCAATGGAATCCAAACTTCGGATGTCCGCATGAAGATGCGCCAATCTCGTCAGTCATGCTTGAACGAATTGCATGACCCGTTGGAAGTTGTTCCCACCGAACCCGCAAAATAAAACCCGGCCAATGGTTGGCCGGGTTTGAATCAGCATGAGATGAGGATTAGGGAGAAATTTCTATGCTGTTGGAATATGGAGGCTGCCAGCCTAGAAGATCGTTTTTACTTCCGGGCTGAGGGCCGAGGCGCCCGTGCTGTTGATGGCACGCACCGCGTAGTAGTAGGGGATGCTCGGCTTACTGCCACTCAGCGTGTGGGTAAACAGCGTGCTGTCAGCATACAGTTTGGCCAGCAACTGGGCTTTACCGCCTTCCGGGCGCACCCAGACTTCCTCGGAGGTTTCGTTGGTGGCGTTGTCTTTCCAGGTCAACCGGACCTTCGTGCTGCCGTCAAATGTGGCAGCCATACCCGAGGGCACGGCAGGCGTGCTGCCCGTTGTCGGCGCGGGAGCAGGCGCGGTGGCAGTCTGGAAGGTCATTTTGACTTCCGGGCTGAGGGCCGAGGCGCCCGTGCTGTTGATGGCACGCACCGCGTAGTAGTAGGGGATGCTCGGCTTGCTGCCACTCAGCGTGTGGGTAAACAGCGTGCTGTCGGCATACAGTTTGGCCAGCAACTGGGCTTTGCCGCCTTCCGGGCGCACCCAGACTTCCTCGGAGGTTTCGTTGGTGGCGTTGTCTTTCCAGGTCAACCGGACCTTCGTGCTGCCGTCAAACGTGGCGGCCATACCCGAGGGCACGGCAGGCGTGCTGCCCGTTGTCGGCGCAGGAGCAGGCGTCGGAGACGGTGCCGGAGCGGGTTCGGTGGCGACCGGCGGGCTGCTCGGCTGCGGACCGTAGGCAACGCCATCCACCATGTTGCCAAGCTGGGTAACATTCACCGCCGGGCCTGTCCCGATGTATTTCTTGTTGGCGATCTGGTTGAACTTGTTATAGTTAATCTTCACGCCATCGATCTTTCGGTTCAAGAGGGAAATAGTCGGGTAAGAAGTCGAGGTGGTCGTCACGCCGGTGAAGGTATTGTTGTCGAACACCAGGTTCTTCGGCACTGCCACGTAGCCGTCTTCAAAGGGATCATTGCTGAAGCGGATACCCCGGTTGACGTTTTTAAAGGTGTTGCCCTTGAAAGTGATGTTGTCACCCCATTGGAAACCCTTCGGTGCGCGCGGGTTGGTGTACATCGTGACAGCGACGCTCTTGATGTTCTGGAAGGTGTTGCCCGTCACTTCGAAGTTGGAGTAGTTGTCCATTTCGATGCCGTAGATGTCGCTGCCGTTGATGTTGTTGTTGCGAATCCACACATCTTTCGCTCCGGTTGTGCGGGTCGCGAACTTCAGCGAAGCATGCAGGTTGGTGAGCGTGTTGCCTTCAAACAGGTATCGAGCGGTCGCGCCATGGATCTGATCGTTGGACGTGGTGGAGACCTGGTACACATTGTTGAACGTGTTGTTGGTCACTTTGGTGTCGAAGCTGTTTACGCCCGCAACCGGGTCGGCGTTGTCGGTAGTTACCCGCAGGGCCGCGTTCCCGATGTTGTAGAACTTGTTGTTATCCACGGTGATGTAGCGGGAAGAACCGAAATACACGCCTTGATCCGGCCAGACGGGATTGTTGTCGCTGGCGAAAGTCGTCTTTCCATAGAATGTCAGACCGCGCATGGTGATGTTACTGCTCATCCGGGTGAAGAAGATGTATTCGTTCCCGGAGAAGTTGGGTCCTTTCACCAGAACCGCCGGGTTGGCCGGATCGGAAATCAGGTCAACATTCTGCAGACCCACCGAGTACATCGGCGCGTACAGCGAATATTTGCCTGGATTGAAGTTCAGCGTCCACTTGGTGGATTTGTCCGAACGGTTCACCAGGTAGCTGATGGCGCTGCGGATGTCCTTGGTGTAGTCGCCGGTCGGTGATACCGTAATCTTGTGATTGGCGGCATCCAGCGAGTAGGCATGCGCCGCCGGCATCAAGGCGGGGACGGACTGCTGAAGCAGAAGCGCCAGCGCAGCGACGGGCAGGTACTTGAATTTCATTCTCATTGTACTCTCCATGTATTTTGATGACTTCACATCGGTTTCCACGGCGATCACTCGTTTGACTCGCGTGAAAACCCAGGCGTTCAAAAGCCGCCACCAAAGCACCGTTAAGCGTAAGGGGAGCCTTTCCGGCCTTGTGTTTTTATTGGGGGTTCAACTCTCTAACAATTCATCGAGGCTTCGCAGTCTCACCTACGATTCACCTTTAAATTTATCCTGTTTCTCTAACGTTCCTTAACAACGCATACCAGCTCAGGTTGAGAGCGGTCTCGACTTTGGAAAATATATTACCAATCATTTCTTTTCCACACAAACTCAACCTTGAAGAAATTAGACCATTGGGGGATATTTTGCTCATTCCATTGGTGAGCCAAAAATCCCCGCGACAGGTTAAATCGTGGTACCCATCAATCCGCACCCTCACGCGAAAACAACCCAACAGAAAGCCATGCAAAAACAGGTAATCGATCAGCTTGATCGAACCGGTTTGATCTCAAGAATCAATCACTTTAGCGCTTTTGTTTTTGCTGGCGATAATTTTCGCTGGCCACTTTGTGTTCCAGAGCCGCCTGGGTTTCTTGCGGCGAACCGATTTTCAGCACATCCTCATCCGTGGCGGAATGCGTTTCTCCAATTTCCGGTCCTCCGCCACCACCAATGAAATCTCCTCCCGTAGGCCCCCCCATGCGTCGTCCTCCTTCATTGATCTTATAGCTGGGAGCTTTAACTTCAGCACCCCTGTCATAGGAGGCGTTCCGCATCCAGGAAGCGCCGTTATCCCCAACCTGATCGACATCGGACACGTCTTCGGTAAAATCTCCTCCCGCACGCGGTGGCAGATGGGGTTCGTTATTCAGGAAATCGGTGATATCCAGGCCGGGCGGTATCTCGGAAGGAGGCTCCGTTTCAATAGGAATACCCACCCGATGACCTGCGCAATCCTGGGCCAGGTATTCCCGGTTACGCTCGGATTCTGACGGGAATTTATCACGACCGGAGCGCTCTCGCTCGACGGGAGGAACGCCTGTCTCTTCCGGTGGCGCGATATTCCGGTTCGGATTTTTGCTCTGCTTTTTAACCATGTCCGTATCCCTTCATGTCCGTATTCCTTATTTCCTGCGACTGCCTTCCTTGGTATGAAATGAAGATTTTGCCGGCCTGTCGGCATCGCCGCCATAAGCGGGAAACCGGGTGGCGGCTTCACCGGGAGGCAAATCAGTTTGCAATGGAAAGGTCTCATCCGGCTCAAGGTAGTTATCCAGCCGGTCCCCGGCAGGCAGCCCGCGCTGGCTTTTCGGGGCGGAATCCGCATATTGCTCCGTCAACTGCTGAATACTTTCCGGGGTATCCTTGTCCAGTTTGTAATCGTGATGATCTCCCATGACCATTCTCCCCATGGCGTGAATTTCAATACGCCTCTTATTTTTTACTTCCCTTATTTTTGACCAAGCGGTCTCTGTCGGCTATTCCCAGTCTGTCTAGGTTTTATCGAAAACAGGACTGAGAGACTCCTGCTCAGGCACCAGCATCTCCCGTCGGCAGATATTGGCCGCGATATGGGCCTGACGGGTCGGTTCGGGGAGCCGGTATCGGGTCAGGCAATCGACGACCAGGCGGATAGCGGTTTCCAGGCTAACCTTGTGCCCGACTGAAACATAGACCGGTTGCACGTTTTTTCGGGTGCGCAACACAACGCCCAACTGTTTTCCGCGCCAGACCAGCGGCACATGATCGCCCGGACTGTTTCCCGGCTCGCCCTCCGGATGCCCGACCAGGATGGATTTTGCCACCCCGATGGTGGGCCAATCCAACAACACGCCCAAATGACTGGCAATACCCAGCCCGCGCGGATGGCTGATACCATGCCCATCGACCATCAACACATCCGGTCGCGCATCCGGAATTTCCAACAACCGGGCAAAAGCAGCCACCAGCACGGGAGTTTCCCGAAAGGCCAGGAAGCCCGGCACGTAGGAAAAATGGCTCTTCGCCGAGACGCAGCTTGTTTCCACCACTTTTAAATCCGGGTACGAGATTAGGGCCAGCGCCGCATAGATGATGTCTTGTGGATCACGGGGATTATTGCTGACATCGGTCCCCGCAACGCGATGGATTCTCTGGATGGGCGGCAGTACGTCCTCCTGGCTGACTCGCGCCGACAGCATGCGTTGCACTGCGGCCGCCTCCGCCAATGAGGCCGGATACAGCCATTCCCGTGGAATCCGGCTCAGATCCGCCAAGGTTGTCCCCCCATTATCTGTGTCGCCTATTTTAGCAAATGAAGGTGCCCGCTGAAAAAGACGCCAAAAACATTCGGCGGGGTGATGCACCGCCGCCGAATGTTTTTGTGTTCTTCTTATATAAGCTCATGTCCTGAGCCGGACTCTCCGCCGTTAATAGGCAGGTGGCGGAGGAACATCACTCGGCTGGAGAGCCGGACTGGTGTCCTGGGCCGTCGGCGTAACCGGAGCCTGATATTGTTGCGGAGCAGTACTGCCTTCCTTGTCCTGAACCGTAGCAGCACCCTGGTTACCCATAGAATTCAGGATTTTCGTAAACACCTGAACCAGTTCCCGCATCAGGGAGTCATCCTGATTTCCCTGAACGGTCCCAGTGGTCTGCGGTGGCGTTTGAGCCATCGGATTGCCAACGCCCTGGGTGTCTTTCAAGGTCTGCTCCATCGGGTTGCCCGTAGACGGCGTGCCCGCCGGACTAAGCGGATTTGGGGTGCCGCCCGGAGTTTGCTGAGCTGCCGCCGGATTCATCAAGGCAATCAGAAAGTTGAAGTTATTGACATTGAAAGTATTGCCAATCATGTTGCCGTTGTTGCTGTTCAAGTTCAGGTTACCGCCAACCAGCGGATCCTGACCGGGAACCTGCTCTGGCGTTTGGCCAGGAATCTGACTTGGGGTTTGCCCTGGAATCTGGCCTGGGATTTGCCCTGGAGTCTGGCCGGGGATTTGTCCTGGAGTCTGGCCGGGGATTTGTCCGGCCTGATTGCCAAGCAGAGCCGCAAGCAGTCTGGCTCGTGGGTCGGCACCAAATGGGGAGCCGTTACCGAGCCCGTTCTGGCCTGCCGGCGGGTTCCCTGGAGCACCTGGGGTATTACCGCCACCAAACAGCTGAGCGAATGGGTGCGGCTGGCCGCCGAAACCGTTTTGTGTACCGCCCTGGCTGCTACCGAATCCCTGGAGTTGGGCCAGCGGGTTCTGCTGACCACCGAAACCATTTTGTCCGCCAGAATTACCTAGCAGTTGGGCCAGTGGGTTTTGCTGACCGCCAAAACCATTTTGAGTGCCGGGATTACCGAGCGGTTGTGCGAACTGATTCTGTTGACCGCCGAAGCCTCCCGGCCCGGAAGCGCCCTGTCCGCCAAATAGTTGGGCCAGGGCTGCGTCTTGAACGCTAAGCCCGCCACCAAAGGGGCTGGATTGAGGGACGAAACCATTGGCGCCGGTATTCATCTGGGGAGTCTGGCCACCGCCAAACGGGGACGAGCTTCCGCCGAACCCCTGGCCGAACGAGCTACCAGTGGGCCCTCCGGGATTGAACGAATTCAGAAACCCGATCGATGAGTTTGGATTGCTTCCAGCACTGCCAGCAGTAAATGGGTTTTGTGCCGCCAATGCAGGCGACCCAATGTTGGGAAATGCCATATCGCGCTCTCTCTCCTGCAAAAAATGCAATTACACACACAAGGGAACATGGTTCAAGGGATCGACAATCAAATATATAAATCTTAAAAAAATAAAAACGGACCAGCTTGCAGAAATTGACCGCTTCTGCCATTCAAACCAAAAATATTTACATAGCCGATCGAATGAAATTTTACGTTTCGAGCAGACAGGGAAAGCATTTGGGACTGACGAAATTGGATGCTGAATGCTATGAGGAAAAAGTAAAATGGATATCAATCAGATACTGTTTCGATAACGGATGAGATGAAATCAGACAGCATTCAATGCAACACGGCATGATTCATTCACATCCGACCCGAACACAGGGTTTGGAGTGGATGAAATAACAGATCAGGCTATCGCAACGAAGGAGCAAGTCTGCCATGCAGGGTCATTGCCCGGTAGGCAAGGCGGTGGAAGATCTCCGATTGGTTCCAGACAGGTGGGCAATGCCAAATCACCGGGTGATTTGCTATTCTGACAGGGTTGGGAGAAACAAGATCCAAGAAAAGAGGGAGAATATGGGTGCCTTCAGGGGGGCATGCTGTGCCTTTTGCCTGGGCTTGCTCACCATAATCCCGACTGCCGCGGTTTCCAAGTGGATTATGGTCGAGCCCGACCAGGATTACTATATTGATCTGGCGAACCTTCAACGCCATGGCGAAACGGTCACTTATTGGGGCAAATACAAGGTGTTGCCGAACTACGTTCAGCAACTGACGGAAGAGTCGTCAATCTTGCAGAATGCCGATTACCTGGTGGAAAGAAACCAGATTAATTGCAAGCAAAAGACCATCCGGTTCATGCGGGACACGATCTACAACACGAACGATCAGGCCATCGTCGTCCAGGATTACCCTTCCTCGTGGCACCCCATCCTGCCGGATACCGTAGCTGAAGAGGAGTGGCAATTTGTCTGCAGTCCGCCACCACTCCCCATCTTCTATTCCCAGATCGAGAATGGGATTTAATCTGGAAAATTAGAAAGCCATCGGTTGTTCCAGGGACAGGGGCACCAGCTTTTGCTCCAGTTTTTTAGCCTTTAAGGCCGCTTGGAAATCCGCGAGCGTTCCGGTCAAAATAGTAGGAAACGTGCCGTAGTGCATGGGAATGACACGCGTTGGCTTCACCAGCGCGACGGCTTCGGCGGCACGGGCAGGGCCCATCGTGAAGTGATCCCCGATGCAGGCCAGCATGATATCCACCGGGTGATGCTGAGGAATCAGCGCCATATCCCCGAAGAGGTCGGTGTCGCCGGTGTGATAAATGGTGGGGCCGTCTTTGATGATGATCAGAAAACCACCCGGATTACCGGCATACTCCGGCAAGTCCTGCCGGGTGCCCGCCTGCAAATCCTTGGGATTCACGGATGAACTGTGCACCGCCGGGATAAAGGCAATGGTGATATCTCCATTGAAAAAGCTCACAGTTCCGCCGAAATTGCCCAGCGAATCATAACCCATCTGCGCCTTGGGATAGTCGCCATAAGCGGCCAGAGCATTGCCGAGATCGAAGGTAGTGACCAGCCGGGCCTGAGTCTTTTTGGCGATTTCCACGGCATTGCCCACGTGATCGAAATGACCATGACTGACCAGAATCAAATCCGCCTTGGTAATCTTGTTCACATCCTCCTGGCCGTCTGGATTGACGGGGTTCACCAGCCAGGGATCGAGAAACAGGACATGCCCTTGCGGGGTTACCACCTTGAAGGCCGCGTGGCCGTACCAGGTAAGCTCGGTTTTTCCCTCAGACCAACTCGCGCCCGGCAGCAGCAAAAACATCAGGGACACCATCAATGTGACCAGAATCCGGTTCATGGAAACCTCTCTCCAAACCTCGCTAATACGATGCTGATGGGGAGCTTAGCACAGTCGAGCTATCGGTTGAACCGGCAGACAAAACACCAAAAGATAACGCCTGGATGACGCCGCCGTATGACCTATTTTCCAACCTTCAGCTTAACCCTTCCGCCAATTCGGCCCATTGTTCATTGAGTTCGGCCAACTGTTTCTGCTTCTGTCCGATTTCACCGGAGAGAGCCTGCAATTGCTGGTAATCCTGTTGCAGCGACGGATCATGCAGTTGGGTTTCCAAAACGGCAATTTCGTTCTCCAAGGTCAGAATGTTTTTTTCCACTTTTTTGAACTGCTTTTCCATTTCTTTACGGGCCATGAAAGTATTATTCTTCGGCGCAGCGGAAGTGGAAGCCGCTACCGTCTGAGCGTCCACCGGCTTTTGGATCCGATCCACTTTATTACGCATCATATCCCGCGAGGAAACGTAATAATCGTAATCGCCGCAATACGTCAACAGATGCCCGTTGTACAGCTCCCAAATGTCAGTCGCCAGTTCCTGAATAAAATAGCGATCGTGCGAAATACAAAGCATGCTGCCTTCATACGCCAGCAGGGCCTCGGACATCACCTCTTTCGCCGGAATATCCATGTGGTTGGTCGGTTCATCCAGCAGCAATGTGTTGGGGCCGGACATCATCAGTTTGGCCAGCGCCAGCTTGCTTTTCTCGCCCCCGCTTAAAACCAAGACCGGCTTGAAAACCTGCTCCCCCGTAAACAGGAAGCGCCCCAGCAGGGTGCGGAGTTCCGTGTTGGTCAGATCGGGGCAGGCTTGTTGCAGGGTGTCGAATATGGAGAGATTCGGCTCCAGCGTATCCAGTTGATTCTGGGAAAAATAGCCCGTCAGTGTGTTGTGACCGGGCCGGATTTCCCCGCCGTCCAGAGTTTCCAAGCCCAGAATCAATCGCAACAATGTGGTTTTGCCCGCGCCGTTGGCGCCCAGCAGAAAGATACGCTGGTTGCGTTGCAGGTCGGCATCCAGCTTGGTAAAAAGGGTTTTATCGCCGAAGGATTTGCTCACGTTGCGCAAGGTCATCACCTGCCGCCCGCTGGGCTGTGGCGATGGAAACCGAAACGCCATGCGCCGCTGATCATGATCCGGCAGTTCGATGCGCTCGATTTTCTCCAGTTGCTTTTCCCGGCTTTTGGCTTGCGTGCTGCGCGTTGCGCTAGCCCGGAAGCGCTCGACGAACGCGGTTTGTTTCGCCAAATCTTTTTGCTGACGCTCATAAGCGGAAGTCAGTTGTTCCAGCTCTGCGGCTTTTTGGGTGAGATGCGCGGAATAATTCCCCGTCCACGCGCGCAGGCTGCCGTTTTCCAATTCGGCGATTTCAGTACAGACTTGATCCAGGAAGCGCCGGTCGTGGGAGACAATCACCAGTCCGCCAGGGTATTCCTTCAGAAAGCTTTCCAACCACTCGCAGGCTTCCAGGTCCAGGTGGTTGGTCGGTTCGTCCAGCAACAGGATATCCGCGCCTTCCAGCAGCACCTTGGCCAGGTTAATCCGCATCTGCCAGCCGCCGCTGAACTCGCCGGTCTTCCGCTGGTGATCCGCGAGCGAAAAGCCAAGGCCCTTCAGAATTCGTCCAATCCGGGCATCCACACTGCGGGCATCCAGGCGATCCATTTCCCGATGCACAAAGTCTAATCGCCGGGCCAGCGCGATATGCTGCTCCTCGGTCTGTCCGGCGATTTCCAGCTGGTGGAGCAGTTCGCCTTCTTCCTCGGCCAGCCGGTTCAACTCCGTGAACACCGACCGCATTTCCGCTTCCAGCGTTAGGTGCGGAGTGATGCGGGGCTCTTGCGAGAGGTAGTTGACGCGCAAGCCGGGCGCGCGGTAAATCGAGCCCGCATCCAGTTCCAGCTGGCCCATAATCATTTTCAGCAGGGTTGATTTCCCGCAGCCGTTACGGCCAATCAGGCCAATCCGGCTTTTGGCGCCAATTTGCAACGTAAGCTCGTCAAAAAGGCTGCGAGTGCCATAACTTTTGGAGATGCCGTTAAGCTGAATGGTCATGGGAGGGCTGTCAATCCAGTGGGGTTCCGCACGCTGTCCTTTTACAGTAAGGAGCGGGTCAGGGTTTGTCAACTTGACTGCCGGTCGCAAAGCCGTTTCCGGGTCGCCCCTGTGTTCCGCCTCTGCTTGCATGAGCATCTTTTTTGGGATACAAGGGAATGCCCCTCCCTCATAATTTCCTGGTCTTCAGGAAGAATTGGACTCACGAGAAATGGAAAACGACCAGATTGCATCAGAATTAGTGAAGGCTTTAAACAGCATTCAAGCTGAATTGCAGCGCATGAACCAGACTTTATCCGCCATGGCGGCTCAACCCAAGGGCCCGGCTCCCCGCAGCAGCGAAGGGCCTCCTTCCAGAGCGCCCCGTACCAGTAGCCGTCCCAGCAGCCGTAGCAGTGAAGCACCCCGAGGACGTACCACTGGCGGGTACAGAAGCCCGGAAATGAGCGGCGGCCCCGCCACCTTGGACCAGGAACAGTCCTACCGCTTCGCGGGCAAGAAGAAAAGCCCCAGCCGCCCCAAAGGCAAGCTTCCTCCTAAAAAAGGTGATGGCTACCCCAAAAAGCCCCGCTAACGCTGATAATGCGGATTTGGATCGACGCGGACGCCTGTCCGGGCGCCATCAAGGAAATCGTCATCAAAGCCGCCCTCAAGCGTGAGGTCCTGGCGGTTTTTGTCGCCAATAAAGATATCTGGCTGCCGCCCTCGCCGCAGCTCTCAGCCGTGCGTGTCGCGTTGGGGCCGGATGTCGTGGACCAGCATATCGTCTCGGAATGCGAATTGGGTGATCTGGCGATCACCCAGGATATTCCACTGGCGGCCCAACTGGTTCCGAGGGGATTGGTGGTAATCAGCCCCTATGGCACCCTGTTTTCGCCTGCCAATATCGGTGACCGACTGGCCACGCGGGATTTCATGCAGGACATGCGGGATGCCGGGCTGGTTACGGGAGGTCCGAAACCCTTTGGCGAGAGAGAAAAGCGACAATTCGCCAACGCGTTTGATCAGGCGCTAACCCGGTTGCTGAGTGGCAAGCCGCGTTGATTCACTTTCAACCGGTAAATCCGCCCGGCTGCCCCATTCTGCCCAGGAGCCATCGTAAACAGCGGCTTGCTGGTTGCCCAGCAGCGCCAAGCCCAGGGCGCCAACGCAGGCCGTAATGCCGGATCCGCAACTACAAACCACGGGAGCATCCGGATCAACGCCAATGGCCTGGAATCTGGCTTTCAACGCTTCGGCAGGCAGGAACGTCTTGTCCTCCGGATTCAGCAGGGCTGCCCAGGGCAGGTTCAGGCTGCCGGGAATGTGCCCGGACCGCAGCCCGGCGCGAGGTTCCGGCTCCAACCCCTGGAAACGCCCAGCGGACCGGAGATCAATCACCGGTCGGGTTGGTTGGGCGAGATTTTCTTGCACTTTTGTCCAATCCATCACCAGAGATGGCTGAATTTTTGCCTGGAACGCGACTGGCACTGTCTGTGGCTGGCCGGATTCCAGCGGACGTCCCTCCCGTTCCCACTTGGGCATGCCGCCGTTCAGTACGGCCACCCGGTCATGCCCGAAAAAACGGAACATCCACCAGGCACGCGGTGCGCTCATAATGCCATGGGCATCATAGGCCACCACGTAATCCTCATTTCCAATGCCCAGCGCGCCGACCCGCTGCTCGAACAGTCCGGTGGAGGGCAGCATGTGCGGCAGCGTCGTGCCGGTGTCCGCGATGGCATCAATATCGAAGAACACCGCGCCCGGAAGGTGCTTTGCCTGAAAATCGGCACACGCATCGCGCGGGGCAGGCGGGATGTAATAGGTGGCATCGATCAATCGAAGCCGGGGATCGCCCAAAAGTTTTTCCAGGGCGTCCGTTTCGATCAAGGGAACAGGAAAATGCTGTGATTTTTGCATGAGGTTCAGTCGCTTTCCGAGTTGACGGTAATGCTTGGTAACGCTTTCCGGGCGCAATTAATCACCATTAATCGTTTAACCGCATGCTAAGCGAAATGCGCTTGCGCGGGACATCCACTTCCATCACCTTGACCTTGACCACGTCGCCGGTTTTGACGATGGCATGCGGATCTTTCACGAATTTGTCGGCCATCATGGAAATATGCACCAGCCCGTCCTGGTGGACGCCGACATCCACAAAAGCCCCAAAATTGGTAATGTTGGTGACTACCCCTTCCAGGATCATGCCGGGTTTCAGATCCTTGATGGCTTCCACTCCTTCCTGGAAAGTGGCGGTTTTGAACTCCGGGCGGGGATCCCGGCCCGGTTTTTCCAATTCGGCGATGATGTCCCGCACGGTCGGCAATCCGAATTGATCGTCCGTAAAATCGGCGGGATTCAGGGATTTCAGAAACGCCGTATCGCCAATCATCGTTTGCACATTGCGTTGGCTGGCCGCCAATATCCGCTTCACCACCGGGTAAGCCTCCGGGTGAACGGCGGAGGCATCCAGGGGGTTGGCGCCGTTCATGACGCGTAGAAACCCGGCGGCCTGCTCGAAGGCTTTAGGGCCTAAGCGTGGGACTTTCTTAAGTTCGTCTCGGCTGGTAAAGCGGCCCTTCTGGTTGCGGAACTCCACGATGCTGCCGGCCAGGCTTGAAGACAGGCCGGAGATATAGGTCAGCAGGGCGGGAGAAGCAGTGTTGACATCCACCCCAACCGCGTTGACGCAATCCTGCACCACCGTTTCCAGCATCCGCTCCAACCGGGACTGGTTGACATCGTGCTGATATTGCCCAACCCCAATGGCCTTGGGCTCGATTTTGACCAGCTCTGCCAGCGGGTCTTGCAAACGCCGGGCGATGGACACCGCGCCCCGCAGAGAGACATCCATCTCCGGAAGTTCCTTTGAGGCCAGCGCGGATGCGGAATATACCGAGGCCCCGGCTTCCGACACCATCACTTTGCTTATTTTGAGGTCCGGATGCTGTTTCATCAGATCCTGGACCAGCCGATCGGTTTCCCGCGAGCCGGTGCCGTTGCCGATACTGACCAGTTCCACCCGGTGCTTGCGAATGAGGTCTGCAAGCGTGCCAATGCTTTTTTGCCAGTCGTTTTGAGGCACGTGAGGATAAATAACCGCCGTCTGAAGCACCTTGCCGGTGGCGTCAATCACCACGGTCTTGACCCCGGTGCGTAAGCCGGGATCCAAACCCAGGGCAATCCGGGGTCCGGCGGGCGCGGCCAGCAGCAAATCCCGCAAATTACGGGCAAAAACCTGGATGGCCTCCTCTTCGGCCTGCTCCTTCAGCTGGTTCATCAGTTCCGTTTCCAGGTGGGGCAGGATTTTAGCGGACCACGCTTCACTCACGCAATCCAGCAACCAGGTATCCGCTGGGCGGCGATTGTCCCGAATGTTGAAATGCCGCGCGATACGCCCTTCAATATTGAGCGTCGCCGTCACTAATTCCTCTTTGCCGACGGCAGGCTTGAGACTGACCCGCAACGCGCCTTCTTTTTTGCCCCGAAAGAGCGCCAACGCCCGGTGGGAGGGAATGGCTTTCACCGGCTCCCGGTAATCGAAATAATCGGAAAACTTGTTGCCCTCTTCCTGCTTGCCTTTCACGACGGTCGAAATGACCACACCGGTATTCCACAGAAATTGCCGCAGGGTACCGATCAGTTCCGGCGACTCTGAAAAGTCTTCCACGAGAATCTGCCGGGCGCCTTCCAAGGCGGCTTGCACATCGGGGACGCTTTTTTCCGCATTAATATAAGCTTTTGCGGCCTGCTCCGGCTGCTGGTTGGGATTGCCCAGCAGGCTTTTCGCCAGGGGCTCCAGCCCGGACTCGCGGGCGATTTGCGCCTTGGTCCGGCGTTTGGGCTTGTAGGGCAGGTATAAATCTTCCAGGGCGGTCTTGGTATCCGCCGCCACGATGGCCTGCCGCAGAGTATCGGTCAGCTTGCCTTGTTCCTGAATACTCTCCAAGATGCTTTCCCGGCGTTTCTCCAGCTCCCGAAGGTATTGCACCCGCTCTTCCAGAACCCTCAGCTGGGCGTCATCCAGACCACCGGTCGCTTCTTTCCGGTAACGGGCGATAAAGGGCACCGTCGCGCCCTCATCCAGCAGTTTCAGGGTGGCGTTCACCTGGGCCTCCCGGACTTTCAACTCTTGCGCAATCGTTTGGGCAATCATACTCATTAAGCATCTTTTCCAAGCTCACAGTAACGATATCATAGCGCAAGGGGTTCCGGATCTCAGCAGGGATGGAAAGAGAAGCAGATTTTTGATGTTGGAATCCTTTTCTGCATCCGGTGATTAATTTTTCGGGGAGTCCTCATGCTGGAAATCATAAAGAATGATCTCTGTGCATATTTTTTCAGCATCGCTATTCTGAGAGGAACATCGAAACGTCATTCACGCGCAAGTCGGCGTGCGATGGTGATTGGGTTTCATGTCCCCGATTGTAAAACAACAATAAGTAAAACAACCATAAAAGGAAACACACGATGCACAGAATTTTCCTGGCCCTGTTTACCATGCTGGCTTTGTTTGCCGGAACTTCCGAAAGCGCGGTGGCGGCACCGCAGTCCCCGGACAATTTAGCCGGCAGCAAAACGACAGCCCTTTCTTATGTGGAAGACGCCACCAATGCAACCGTAACGCTCATTCCCGCAGTGACAGCTCAGTCCATCACGCTTTACCGAATTATTCTTTCCAGCTCCGGGACGGATAATTTTTACCTGAAATGCGGCACCACCCAAAAAACCGCCAAAGTTTACCTGGGCGCAAATAGCGGATTGGATACGATGATTTTTCCGATGTATCTCCGTTGCGACGCCGGTGAGGCGTTAAGCCTGGTGAAAGGCACCGCGACCACGCCCGTGGGTGTTACGCTTTGGTTCAATCAGGAGCGTTGAGCATGCGCATGCGATTATTTTTATTGCTGCTGGCCGCCGTTTCTTTGTGGATTCCGGATGCGCAGGCGGCATTTTTCGGAGCCGGTACACACGGCGGCGGGTATTTTAAATCGCCGGGGCTGTCCGTCCTGTCCGGCCTAAGTCTATGGCTCAAGCCGGATACGGGCATGACCCTGGACACCGGTGCGCCCGGCACCACGGTCAGCCAATGGGCCAATCAGGCGGGTAACGGCAGCACCTACGATTTCAGCCAATCCACCAAGGCCAACCAGCCATCCTATATCGGCAACTGTGTTAACGGGTATGCTTGTCTGCGCTTTGACGGCACGAATCACTTCATGACCGGCGGTGTCGGGGCGAAAAACATCACCAATAACATCGGGGGACTCACGGTGTTCATCGTGGGAAAAACCTCCAATACCGGCACAACGCAGCACATGGCGTATTTTTCCACGGATAGTGCCGCCACCAGCAACCGGGCGTCCTGTAACAAATCTTCTACCAATAAATACCAACTGGGCGGGCGGCGGCTCAACGCGGATACCCCACAATTCGTCACGGAAGCCACCGCCGATGACGCCGGTTACCACGTGCTTGCCTTTGTCTTCGATTATGCCAACAGTGACGCTTGGGTCTTCAAGAACGGCACGCAGGTCGCCTCGTCCACCACGTACCAGACCGACGGAAACACAACAGGCGCCAACTCCAGCGCGGCGGCCATCGGCGCGATTGGTGACGGCAGCACAAACAAAATAACCGGCGATATCGCAGAGATCATTGTTTATCAGCGGGTGCTCACCACAACCGAGCGCCAAGAGGTCCGCCAGTACCTGGGCGACAAGTATAACCTCTGATCCACTCCACACCCGGCCAGGGGGCGGTTGATACCGGAAACTTTGCAGACAGCCATCGGCAAAAGTGGTATTCTACGGTAGCGAATTTTTTTCGATGATTCGCCCTCCAAGAGCCCTTCCATGTTGGCGAGTCCCGATTGGCGCAGTCCCCAAGCCATCCCCTGGCCGGCAGGAGTACGATAGCGCGAGCCCCACAGAGAGAGCCGGTTTCATGGATATCCTGCCCAAGTATTTTGAAATCCTGCAACAGTTCAGCCGATACGAACGCCGGGAAGCCCAAGAGCGGATGGTCGACCGGGTTTCTGAGTGCTTGAGCACGAAAAAAAACCTGGTGGTGGAAGCCGGAACCGGCTCCGGCAAGTCTTTTGGGTATCTGATTCCGGCCTTGTTCTTTGAGCGACCGGAAGTAAACGGAAAAAAGCGGCCCATCGTCATCTCCACCGCAACCATTGCCTTGCAGGAACAGCTATTGGAAAAGGATATTCCTTTTCTGGCGCAAGCCTCCGGCCTGGAAAACCTGAAAGTGCGTTTGGTGAAGGGGCGTGGTAACTATCTCTGCATCCAGAAGCTGACCGAGCTGGAACGGCAGTTGAAACCCGGCTCCACCGAGCTGCTACACCTAAACTACCTGAAGTCCGAGCTGCAACAGGGCTGGGATGGAGACTTTGCCACCCTGGAGCTGGCGATTCCACCCGCGCTCTGGCGGGAAATCGCATCGGATACCGAGGATTGCCTGGGCCGACGTTGTCGATTCTATGATCAGAACCCATTCCGCCAAGCCCGCGAGGATCTGGACGAGGCGGACATCCTGATAGCCAACCATGCGCTGTATCTGCAAGATTTGGCCGCCGGACAAAGCACGCTGCCCGCACATGACATCGTGATTTTTGACGAAGCCCACCAGCTAAAGCAATACGCATTGAGCGCTTTTACCGTGCGCATCAGCAAATTCGCAACCCAGAAGCTGCTCACCAAGATCCACCGCCGCCTGCAACCCCTGCCCGAGCATTTTCATCATCTCATCGGCGATTCGGAAGCGGCGCTCTTTGAGTGGCTGTTCAGGCAAAGCTCCAAGGGCGCCAACAGTCAGGCCAGCCAGGCGGTTTTCCGGCTGTATCCCGATGAACTGTTCATTTACCTGATTAAAAAGCAAATCCAGGTGCTGCAAGACCTGGAATTATGGCTGGCGGCCATGGATGTCAATCAATTACACATCGTGGAGAGCGATCTCGACCTCGATCGGGCCAAAGTCCAGCGGGAAAAGCTAGTTTCTCAACTGCAAGGTCTGATTGCCCGCTGGGAGTTCTTTCTGGATGACGACCCTTTTTCCCGCCAACGCGTGAATTGGGTGGAAGTGGATCGGGACAAGCTTTATTACGAGCTGAAATCAACGCCATTGAATATCTCGGAACTCTTGCGCACCCACCTGTGGGGAGAAAAGACCGCAATCCTGACCAGCGCGACGCTGGCCGTGAACAACAACCTGGATTTTGTCCAACGGGATCTGGGCATCGATGAAGCCGCAGATCAGGTGCTACCCAGTCCGTTCCGGTATGACGAGCAATGCGTCCTGTATCTGCCCACGGGTTTGCCGGATCCCAACAGCGAGGAGTTCATCCTGTCCATTACCGATGAGATAGAGAATATTCTCTTTCTTTCTCAGGGACGAGCTTTCGTACTGTTTACCAGCAACAGCGCCATGCAGCGGGTCAGTTCGGCCTTGATTTCCCGCCTGCCCTTTCCTTGCAAAGTGCAGGGCGATCTCCCCCGCAACCGGCTCATCGAGTGGTTCAAGGAGACACCCAACAGCGTAATTTTCGCCACGTCCACCTTCTGGGAGGGCATCGATATTCCGGGCGAGTCGCTAAGTTGCGTCATCATGGACAAAATCCCCTTCGCCCCGCCGGGAGACCCGGTTAACCAGGCCATGACCGACTACATTAAGGCGCAGGGGAAGGATTGGTTCAGCGGGTATGTATTGCCCCAGGCGGTGATCAAGCTGAAGCAAGGCTTCGGCCGCCTCATTCGCACCCGAACGGACCGGGGCATCGTGGCCATCCTGGATCCGCGAATCCGCCAGAAAGGCTATGGACAGATTATTCAGCGCAGCCTGCCCCAGGTGCAGGTGGTCTATGATCTGAACGACATCCCCGGCCATCTGCTGGGCCTGTCCTCGGAACTGGATCTCACCCAGTGGGCCTCCTGAGCAAATCTTAAGCCCTTTGCCGTGGCCAATAAGCCCATGAACAGCCAAGCCTCCGCAGTTTCCGGATAAGGGCCATATCATTGCGTATTATCGCAGGACTCTTGCGATTTCTGGACTTGGCCTATTAATCCGGGAGAGAGCGTTTTGGAGACCTGCTTGATACTGCTTTTTGTGGTACATTTTGGTGTGGAGATTCGGCTCAGGGGTGGGGCAGGCAACTTAGCGTTCCCTGGTTGCAGCTTCAGATCCTATCGGCTCCATTCTGCCTAACCGGACAGGAAGAATATTGTTGGGTTTCTGCTTTGCAGATGAAGGATACGCTCATGATGACTCGGATTTTTGTAAACTTGCCGGTGAAGGACCTGAAAAAGTCGATTGCGTTCTTTACGCAATTGGGCTACCAATTCAATCCCCAGTTTACCGACGAAACCGCAACCTGCATGATTGTGAGCGATACCATTTTCGTCATGCTGCTGACCGAGCCCAAATTCAAAACGTTCACGCCCAAAACGATCTGCGACGCCACCCAGAGCACAGAAGTACTTCTGTGCCTTTCGGCTGAAAGTCGGGAAAATGTGGATGAGATGGTCAGAAAGGCCGTTGCCGCCGGTGGAACCACCTATAACCAGCCGCAGGACCATGGCGCCATGTACGGTCATGGCTTCCAGGATCTGGACGGGCACATCTGGGAAATCATGTGGATGGATGCTAGCGTGATTAATCAAGCCTGATTGGCACCGACCCCCAGTCCGCAGCCCAGGTATATCCAGGGCTGCTGAGCAGAAAAGCCTCTGTTGCTACGATTCAGAGGCTGTAATAGTGAGTCATGAATGTTCACCGCGCTTTTGTCTGGCGTAGTGTCGGGTGTTGCAGTGGTGGCACTGAATGATACACGCAATCGATGAGCCTGGATATTGATTGCCTGCAAAAATTACCGCCTCCGCGCCACTTGCCATAGCAGACAACCCACTTCAATCAATAAGTCCTGAAAAATAGGATGAATCACTAATTGTGACGCTTTGTAACAGTTATTCTCCTAGACTCTCAAGAATTAGGAGTAACTTCCGATAATCCTGAGTAAGTGGAGACAGAGAAGAGACAGAAGCCTTATGAAAAATATTTTTCAGGTTCGTTCCCCCGGAAATACCACGGTTGAATATCTCTTTATCGCTCTTTGTACTATTGGCGTAGCGATTGGCGCATTATTTCTGCTGGGAGAAAACCTCCAGAATGCCCTGGCCGGGTTAAAATCCGACATGACCGCAAGCATAACGGGCACAAAAATGCAGAAAATGGCGATCCAGATGGTCAGCCAGGAAATTCCCTCAACAACCGCTCCCGGGGATAATCAAGCCCTGCTGTGCACCGCCTTGAACAGCGCTAACAAAATGTGCATGAACGTTTCCAATAACGACCTGGGCATAGACATGGATCCATCGGAAAAGGTGATGACTATCGGTAGTCTTGGAAATGACGTGACCTTGCAGCAGTTCAAAGACGTACTCGCTTTTGCTTCGGAGAACCTGCCGCCCAAGGAAGTCGACAATTTGACGGCAACATTGCTAAAGATGCTGGCCGAAACCGGTTACACTGCGGCATCAAAGCAAGCCCAACTCGGGGATATCTGCGCCCAGAATAAAGACAAATGTCAGAACGGTGTGATGGCGCAGCAATCCGGCACCCAGGATGCCAACGACATTGCCGCAGTCGAAAAGAAAGCAGACTTGACGGAAACGGCAGGGGAAATGGCCATGATTACACAGACCCTGGAAACGGTGGTCTCGAAAAAACCAGACACCTTGACCCCGGAAGAAAAAGTCACCGTGGCCGCGATCTCCCAGGAAATCATCACGGATGCCCAGGATACGTCCGCCACGATGGTTCCGAAATTGATCGATAAAACGGAGCCGACGGATACCAACACGGATTCTGCCGGGCTTGAACAAGTTTCCCAAAAGTTCAACAGCGGTATTTGAAACATCCGGTTGGCCTTACCTGCGCCTAATGTTCAACAGGCCCGGACATCAGGCAAAATGCTAAAACACCTGAAAGCCGGTTTGAATAATCAACCCCATTTTTTGGCGCCACTCATCCGGGTGGCGCCAAAAAAATGGGGTTCGGGCACTCTCCCTCTATTCTATCTGCCAGGAAACAGTCTTCATGTGATCGTTCCGAGCAAGCCCCCGATATTCAAACAGCGTTGAAACGGGGATCAGGGGCCTATATTGTAACGCTTTGTAAAATTATACCCTCCAGACCATTTAGAACTTTACATATCATCCGATAGTTCTATTAAGTAGAGGGAAGGACATATGAGAAACATTTTGCAAGCTCGATCCGCCGGAAATGTCACGGTGGAATATCTTTTTATCGCTTCTTTAACCATCGCCGTATCGATTGGCGCATTACTCCTGCTGGGCGAAAACATCCAGAAAGCCCTGGCCGGATTGAAATCCGATATGACCACGACAGCCGCAGGGAAGCCCATGCAGAGAGTGGGGGCCATGTTGGTCAGCACAGAAATTCCTTCGTCAACCACCCCCTCGGATCACCAAGTCCTCATTTGCACGCCCCTGAACAACGATAACAAAATGTGTATGAGCGTCTTAAAGAGCGACCTGGGTGTGGACATTGACCCGTCGGAAAAGGTCGTAACCATGGGCAGCCTTGGCAATGACGTGACCGCGCAGCAGTTCATGGATATTATCAGCTTTGCGGCCGAACAATTGCCGCCCAAGGAAGTCGAGAACCTGACGGCAACTTTGCTGCAGATGCTGGCCGAAACCGGCTACATCGCGGCATCGGAGCAGTCGGAACTCGGGGATATCTGCGCCCAGGATAAAGAGAAATGTCAGGACGGCGTGATGGCGCTACCGTCCAGTGCCCAAGACGCCAACGGCATTGCCGCAGTCGAGAAGAAAGTGAGCTTGACAAAAACGGCAGGGGAAATGACTGCAATTAAACTGGCACTGGAAGCGGTGGTCTCGAAAAAACCGGACACTTTGACCGAGGAAGAAAAAGTCACCGTGGCCGCGATCACCCAGGAAATCATTACCGATGCCCAGGACACGTCCGTCACCATGGTTCCAAAACTGATCAACAAAACGGAACCGACGGATACCAACACGGATTCTGCGGGCATTGAGCAAGTTTCCAAAAGCAAGAAGCATCATTACGATCATGACGACTCCTAACCGCTACAACAACCCTGATACCCACTTGACACATTCGGGATGAACAACGTCTGTAAATTTTAGGATGCAGGAAGGGTCCGCTGGACTGCGGGTCAACTATAATGTCTCTGTCCCTCATCACTGGAACGTGTTCTGGAAACCGAATGGCCAAACTGCTGATTGTAGAGAGTCCCGGGAAGTTGAAGACCCTGCGGAAGATCCTGGGGGCGGGCTGGGACGTGCAACCGAGCGTCGGGCATATTACGGAGCTGGCCCATGACGGGGAAGACTCTTTAGGCTTTGACTTGGGGGAGACGGCCATCACCTGCCGCTACATTCCTCGCGGGGACCGGGGGCAGGAAGTGATCCGGAAATTGCGGGCGTCCGCAAAAAACGCCCAGGAAATCTACCTGGCCACTGACCCTGACCGCGAAGGAGAAGCCATTGCCTGGCATCTGGCCCAGCAACTCAAGCTGTCCAGCCCCAAGCGGGTGGTCTATACCCAGATCACGGAGCAGGCGGTCAAAAAAGCCCTGGAAACCCCCACCGTGCTCAACCTGGATCTCATCAATGCCCAGCGGTGCCGGCAATGCCTGGATAAGCTGGTGGGATACCGGGTGTCTCCCTTGCTGTGGAATTCCACCGGGGGCAAAAGCGCCGGGCGGGTGCAAAGCGCCACGCTGCACTTGGTTTGCACGCGGGAACGGGAGATTCAGGCCTTCACCCCCCAGGATTACTGGTCGGTCTTTGTGGAATATGAAGGGGCTGAGCCTGAGGAAAAATTCAAAGCCTTCTATAAAGGGCAGAGCCTGCCTGCCAAGGCGGGCAAACAGGCTTCGGATGACGATCCCAACGATGACACCCCCCATGATGATGCCAAAGAGGAAACAAAAGCCCCAGAATCCGCCCGTGTGCTGAGCCTGGAAGAAGCCGACCGGCTGGTGCAACTGGCGCGGGAGCATCCGCATCAGGTTATCCGGGCCGAAGGCAAACTAACCACCAAATCGCCTCCGCCGCCCTTCATTACCAGTTCGCTCCAGCAAAGCGCCGGTTCCCAATTGGGGCTGAATCCGGAGAAGACCATGGCCATCGCCCAATCCTTGTATGAAGGGGTCGAGCTGGCCGACGGCCCCAAGGGACTGATTACCTATATGCGAACCGATTCGGTGGAGCTGTCCCCGGAATTCATCGAGCAGGCCAGAGCCTACCTGGAGCAAAAAGACCCCAAAAACCTGCCCGCCCAGAAAACCAGGCATAAAACCAAGGAATCGGCGCAGGCGGCCCACGAAGCCATCCGCCCCACCGATGTTTTTATCACTCCCAAAAGTATTCAGGCCTATTTAACCTCGGAGCAATATGGCGTGTATGCCATGATCTGGCGGCGGGCAGTGGCATCCCAGAGTGCCCCAGCCAAACTGATGAAGACGGTGATTGTCACCCAGTCCGGCCCGGTCTTCTGGGAGGCCCGAGGCATGATGGTCGAGTTTCCGGGTTATACGTTCTATTGGAACAACCTGGATAAATCTTCCCAACTGCCGGTGTTGCACCAGGATCAGGTGGTGACGCTCATCCAGGCTGGTCATGAACAAAAGCAAACCCAGCCGCCGTCCCGCTACACGGAAGCCAGGCTGGTCCAACTGATGGAAAAGAAGGGCATTGGACGCCCTTCCACCTACGCGTCCACCATTAAAACCCTGAAGGAGCGGGCCTATCTGGATTTAAAAGGGAAAGTGCTGCATCCCACGCCATTAGGTCTGGAAACGGATCAGGTTTTGGCGGATGTCCTGCCCGACATTATCCGGAGCGAGTTTACGGCGGCCATGGAAAGCACGCTGGATGCCATCGCCGACGGCAAGCAACCCTGGGAGGAATATCTGATTGGCTGGAACCGGACTTATTTGCAGCCGGAACTCCAGAAGGCGCACCAAGCCATCAAGCAGAAGTTTCCTAACCGGCTCTATCGCAGTAACAAGGATCAGAATCTGGAGAAATCCAGAACCCGCTGCCCCCAGTGCAACCAGATGCTCTCCAAAGTCCCGCTGAAAAAGGTTTCCAAAGGGTATTTCCTGAAATGCACGAATGAGTGCCCGGATTTGGTGATGTTCTGGTCCGAGCGGGAGAAGAAGTGGGAAGTCCCTCAGGCCAGATCGCAATCCGCCGATGGCAAAACCACTCAGGCTCAATTGACTGAGATTCCCTGCCCGGTCTGCAAGAAGCCGATGGAGACTTATTCGTATATAAAAAACGGGCAGGAAAAATTGCTGTTGCGCTGCTCGGACGCCCAGGCCAGAACGACCAAAAAGCATTCGGATGCCGTTTACTTCCAATCCAAGGGAAAATGGTGGAGCCCCAAGCACGGGGAAATTTAAGGGCGACTTCAGTTTTTTCTATTACGAAAAGATAGGTTTGCTGACTGAATTTGTAGGTGATTCTGTTGTCTCGGTCACAATGAGTTATAGCACCCTGACAAAGCTCAAGCCTCTGGGAATAGCCTGGGGAAAAGGACTTCTCGGAATATTTCTTAGCGGAGACGTACCCATGGCCAAAGAAAAGAGTGCGAGAAAAACCTGAAAAAAGTTCCAAGTAATCTGGTATTCAAACTATCAACGCCTGAAAAATACAGTAATTAGGATATCCCAGCCACTTAGGGTATGATGATGCTATCTTCCCTTTTAGCTCAGAAGTAAAATCCTGATTACCGGTGTCGGATTGAGCAGAAAAGAGGAGATTTGATTATGACTTCATCATTCGAAAAATACGCAACCGGAGCCTTAATCGGTGGAGTGGTCGGTGCAGTGATGGGACTATTGTTTGCCCCACGAAGCGGCGCGGAAACCCGCAAAATCATTCGTCAAGAAGTTGAGACCAAGAGTCGGGAAGCGGCAGGAGTTCTCCAAGAGAAATCCGAGGTCATCAAGAAAAAAGCAGCTGGCCTGAAAGAAGTAATGGTGGATATGTCTACCCGGTTGGAAGAAAAAGGCAAGGAAACTATTGATCGGTTTAAAGAGGTCAATGACAAGGCTACTGAAGCAACTTCCTGATCATGAGTTTTGCCAGCAACGATATTCAATAACTTTATAGCAAGATGGTCCTAACTTATTCAGCTAATCCAGGGCCATATGCCGCCATCCCCCAGTTTAGATTATGAGATTCCGATGAAAAATAAATCCACTAAAGCCAACCTGATTCTCAGGAATGCAACCCCGGCTGATTTGATTGAGATTCTGGCGCTTTCTGAAAAAGTTTATCCGGATATCCCGCCTTATTCTATAGATGTCCTGCGAGGGCAGCTCAATAATTACCCAGAAGGGCAGTTTGTAGCCGTATACGATAAAAAGATCGTAGGCTACTGCGCAACCATCCGGGTTTCTGAAGAAGTGGCCCTGGCCCCGCATAACTGGTGCCAGATTACGGGTGGGGGATATGGCTCAACCCACTTAGCGACCGGGGAGTATCTGTATGGCATGGAAATTTTCGTGGATCCGGATTACCGGGGTCTTCGGATTGGTGAGTGCCTGTACAGCGAGCGAAAAAAGCTGTGCCGTTATTACCGACTGAAAGGCATTGTCTTTGGAGGGCGCATGCCGCTCCTTAAAAAGCGTCTGAAACAAGTAGAAACGGTTGAAAACCAGTGTTCCGTGGTAATGTCCGGCAATGTAGGTAACCTGCCACGTGTTCACAATATGGATATTCAGTACGCGCAAAGTTGTATTTTAACCCCTTGTGATTTTTACTTTGCACGCGTTGGGATTGCTGCTGACACCACACCCAATGTTGAAACAGTGGCTTTTGCAGACCTGCGGTTGGAATATATTAACCGCGCCAGACATTCCGGTACGGTGATGAACCTGAAAGATCGCAGGCATGATCTCTACAGCGTTGTCTGGCATAAAAAAGAACCTTTAACAAGAAAGATTCCTAAATGAGAAATTTTATTTCCTCATATCATACTCACTGCTTTAAGGTGATCAATCTGGATGCCATCGCTTATGTGGATTTTGTGTCTTCAGACGATCAACCAAATGCACCGATGCGCTGCACGATTTACTGTATGAATGGAGATAAATCAATTTCTCTTGAGAACGCCGAAGATGCCCAAGGGCTATTGGAGGCCATGCGTAGCTATGCTCAAGATTAATAGACTTCCCTCATATGCAACCAGTAATCGGCTCAACCTACCTTTACTCAGCCTGTATATTTGTTTGCATCTGGCCATTCTGGCCGCACCTTTTACGTTCAGCCGGCCTGGACTAATCGCGTTCATCGTCTTGTCTTTCATCACCATTTGTCTGGGAATTACGCTTTGCTATCACCGCTTGCTTGCACATCGTAGCTACCTACTACCCAAGCCCATCACCATTTTTCTGGCTTTCCTGGGATGTCTGGCCTTCCAGCGAGGTCCTATCTGGTGGACGGCTTGTCACCGACTGCACCACAGCCGTGTGGACCGGGATGGCGATCCTCATTCGCCCCGCTCAAGTATTATCTGGTCCCATTTCTTATGGGCGTTTTATACTCATCCGCAGCTGGATGAGTCACCTGAGAGTGTGCGTCGCCTGGTTCCGGATCTCTATGATGATCCGGCTCTGCGGTTTCTGGAAAATCATTACACGGCAATCAATACCCTGTTCCTGGCAGCCTTGTTTGGTTTTGGATTCTTATGGGGTGGTTGGGAGTTGGCCGTTTCGATGCTGGTTTGGGGCGGATTTCTACGAATCATTTATGGACTGAACGTCACTTGGTTGGTCAACTCAGCAGCCCATATCTGGGGATACCGCTCGTATGACACGCCGGATAGCAGCCGTAATAACTGGTGGGTAGCTCTGCTGACTTGGGGCGAGGGGTGGCACAACAACCATCATGCCCATCCCCGCTTAGCGAGAATGGGCATGAAATGGTATGAATTTGATCTGACCTACGGGATTATCCGTTGCCTCAAATGGTTGGGATTAGCTACCCGGGTCGTGAGACGGGTGCCAAAAACGCATCTTAAGCTGGAAGTTCCTGCTTTGAGAGGCTGACATTGGGGTACTTACGAATCTCTCGAAGTTGCGGAAATTCGTCATTTTCCACAAATGTGAACGCTTGGCCGGATTTTCCAGCCCTTCCGGTACGGCCGATGCGGTGCACATAAAATTCACTGTCTTTCGGCAGATCAAAGTTAAAGACGGCTTCCACGTTATCAACATCCAACCCGCGTGCCGCCACATCCGTTGCAATCAGCAGTTGAGTGTTTCCCTTGCGGAAGCCTTGCATGATGCGATCCCGCTGAGACTGGGTTTTACCGCCGTGCAGCCCGTCCGCAGAATAACCGGCGCTTTTCAGTTTCTTCACCAGAGCATCCACTTTCCATTTTGTATTGCAGAAAACAAGAGCCAGTTCAAAGCGGTGATGCTTCAATAGCTGGATCAAGGCGGCCATTTTCTCAGTCTTCTGCACTTCAAAATAGCATTGCTCGATTTTCACCAGAGGCTGATCATGCTGAGCCACTTTCACATGCAAGGCGTTCCGCTGGTACTTTACCGTTAATTCCAAAATGGCCTTAGGCATAGTGGCTGAAAAGAACACGGTCTGCCGGTTAGATGGGGTTTGCTTCAAAATCTGTTCAATATCATGGCGAAAGCCCATATTGAGCATTTCATCTGCCTCATCCAGAACAATCGTTTTGACATTTTGCAGATGCAAGACACCGCGCTGGATCATATCCTTGACTCGCCCTGGTGTGCCAATCACGATCTGAGGCCGCTGCTGAAGGGAGCGTATCTGCCGTTCAATCGGTTGACCGCCATATATGGTCACCACAGTGAGATCTCGCTTGTATTTGGCCAGTTTCTGAAATTCAGCAGTCACTTGAAGCGCCAATTCGCGAGTGGGGCAAAGCACCAGGGCATGGATGTCTCTACTTCCTGGTTGGACCCGTTCAATGACGGGGATGGCAAAGGCAGCCGTTTTTCCGGTTCCCGTTTGCGCTTGACCGATAATATCCTTGCCTTCTAGAAGACATGGTATGGTTTGGGCTTGAATAGGAGAAGCTGTGTGAAAACCCATCTCCTGGATGGCTTTTTGCATCGCTTCGCTTAAATTTAATGTATTCATCATTGACTTTCTATGCAACTTTAATGAGCTGTCATTTTCTGACAGAGAGAGCTTTCGCAAGGTAAAGACTACAGAAACCCTAGTACCGGCGCTTGGCGCGGGCAGGTCCTACACTCTTTTTCTTGTACTTGCGAGCGTTTTCCCGGTTACGGGCCGCTTTCTCGTTTTTCTGGTTATTCTTTGCCATTCAAGCGCCTCCTAGTAGGAAGCGCGAGTTTGGAAGCAATCTCGACAATAGACGGGCTTGCTACCGTTGGGCTGGAAAGGCACCTGGGTGTTCATGCCGCAACTGGCACAAACAGCGTCATACATAGTCCGCTGCGGACGATCATAACCGCCGCCGCCATACCCACCACGATTGCCACCGCCACCATAACCGCCGCCATCACGGTTTTGTTTGGCCGTATCCCGGCAGGGCTTGCATTTTCTGGGCGGTTGAAACCCTTTGGATTCATAAAAATCACGCTCTTCCTGAGAAAAGGAAAAGTCGGTGCCGCAAGCAGCGCAAGTAATATCGGTAGTTTGCATAAATCCGGACCTCGAATCATTCAATAAATTTAGACTTTTAAGATGAGGCCCGTGATTTTGTGCTATAGAAAAAACAAACCCGTACAGAAAAATCCATTTAGGCAGTATGGGCTGAATGGCAATAATATACAACCCCCTTGTTGGCTGAGCTATCCAGACAGGCTATCTCGCTCTTCTCAAACGTGCGATGATGGTAGTGTGGGTTGTTAGATAGATATACCAATCCCCAGGAAAGTCGTGCATTTTGAATCGTAATTATCCGAGAAACCCAGCTTTTCAAGCGGTTAAAGGTATCTTCATCTTCCATAGCACAGATGAAATGGCAGAAAAAGCACAAGCGCTCTTTAAAAGCCTTTGCTGCCAGGTGATGTCGACCCATGAGAACCGATTCACGGTAAAAACCAGTCGCGGTAATATGCAGTCTATCAAGCAGCGCTGGCTGGCAAACAATCCGGATAATGCCATGAGTTTGGAATTGAACGCTTGCGTCTCCCAGATCATCATTGGCGGGGCCGCTATATAGCGGTAGCAGCAGCCCTATATAAGCTCTGACCTGTGCCCGGTAGCGGGGACCGTTTAAAAGCAACTGTGTGAAAGATATTAGCTCTGTTTGAACGCTATAGTAGTGTTTTTTAGGGAAAGAAAAGATCAGGTTCTGGAAAACCCCTGGGTTGCGGTTAACTCGATATGTGAAAATGTCATCCTTGGTTTATCCTTGAGCCGGGTTTTTAGGAAGGATCCTTATTTTTAAGCCCTGCCATTTTCAAGCCCTTCCACAAATCGAACCAAGGCCGCAGAGATACTCCATCAGGTGGACTATTTTATCTTGGGGATTCGGATAATCTGTATACAGACGGCCTCGATCAGAGTGGTGCAAGTGAAAATTCTGCTATTTTTCTTTTGCCTGTTATTGTCGGCATCAGCTTGGGCTGGCGCGGAAACCGATATCGATCGGATGGTCCAGGATGCCCAGCGGGAATACGAACGGGCGATTCAGGGCGAACCGGCCCTACCACAGACCGTACAAAGCAGACCGAAGGTGGTTTTGGGTATTCGTATCACGGATATCGGCCAAGGCACGATTAACCAATATCAACTGCCCCCTAATACAAAAGGCGTGTTAATCGTGGATGTTTCTCCAGGGTACGCCGGGGCGGCAATTGGCCTGCGAAAAGGCGACATCCTTAAGCTTTTGAATAACCAGAAGGTTTCCAAGATTGATGATGTGGATGGCTACCTGAACTCGGTTCCACTGGGTTCTTCCGTGCTGATTGTGGTGGATCGCCAGGGAGAGTTGGTCCCACTGACCTATACTACCCAGCTTGCCGATGAACGCATCCGCGAGTACACGTCTAAAATCAATCCAATCCTGAAAAAAAGCATTGACCAATCTACGTCACTGGGGACAGCCTTGGATGGTCATCAGGAAGATGCCGCCTATCAGCTTGCCTTGGCGCTTAAGGCAACCGCGACGGAGGGATTTGTGCTGGCTACCCAATTTGGCGATGAGAAAACCGCTGACATCTTTCAGTCCAAATTGACAAGGGTTCGCAAAGTCATTGATGAGTACCGGCAGAAGCGTCCCTGGTTGGAATAATTTGAATCCACTCAACAAATGACCAGGCCCCCGTGCCCAACCCTGAAACGAGAACAGTGATGAAAAAACATCTGGCCCTTATTCTCAGCGGTTTCATGATCATGAACCTGGGAGTTTTGAGCCTGAGCTTTGCCGAGACAAAGGATGTACTGTTCCAGAAAGCCAATCAATATGCCAAGCTGAACCAATGGGATCAGGCGATCCAGACTTACAAAGCGATCCTGGCCCAGCATCCCAAGGATAAATCGGCGCACATCTTCCTCGCAAACAGTTATTACCACAAGGGAATGCCTGACGAGGCCATTGCGGCATACCGGGAAGCCATTGCGCTGGATCCTGCAAATGGGGAGCTGCATGCGTCCCTGGGGTATAGCTATGCCCAGAAAGGTTTATCCGATCAAGCCATCCAGGAGTATCTTGAAGCCATCCGGTTGGATCCGAACCAGGCGTTTGCCTATGCGCAACTGGGCGATCAATACCGGGCCAAGGGCCTGCTGGATCAAAGCATTGAGGCGGAAAAGAAAGCCCTGGCCCTGAACCCCAAACATGGGGAGGCCCAAAAGCACAAGCGCGAACTGTCAAACGCAGGCACGCCACCCGCTATATCTGGAACAGCTTCCAAGCATGGGACTGTAGACTCAAAAACGGCGCCCGTTTCGGCCTCCGGTCTGCAAGGCAGTTCCCTGCTCCCCAAAGCGCAAAAGCAGTCACTCACGCCAGAGCAAGCGGATGCCAAGAGGGCGGTCTCACCGGAAGACGGCAAACGGATTGAGAATATCCAGGCGCTGGAAGAAACAGGGGACCGCGATCAGGATATTTGTGACGTCCAGGATGCCTATGACAACTACATGAAAGCCCTGGCGCTGGCATCCGCCAGCCAGGAACGTGTACGGCTCAGGCTGAAAGCCACTGATGCACTCCTCCGGACTCTCCCCTCCGTCATCCGGTTTATGGGGCGCGATGATCGAATCACCAACCGCTCGCGGGAAGAGCAGGATCAATTCAGGCAAATGGTGCGGGAACATCTCTACAAAGCGGTCACCGATCGGCCCACCAAAGTCCGTCGCACCTATCCGCCCGGCTTCAGTGAGCAGGATGCCGCACTGGTCGGCACGTCCCCCACCATTTTTTACAAACTCCTGGTCGGTTCAGAAGAACCCAGTCATCCGAGTCTCAAAAATAATAAATTTGCCACTTCGACAGGCTCTTATCATGGCGGTTATGAAGCTGCCTTGAGACAACGGATTTTAGCCTCATCCGGCAACCTGCTGCCAGGCGATGTGGCACGGATGGCCCTGGATGTCACCAATAATAATTACCCGATGGCCATGCTGACCGCGCACAACTTGCTGAAAAACGTGGCTTACATTGGTCGGAACAAGCTGGAAAATTATCACCATTATCTGGATCCGGCCACCCGGAAATTTATGGAAACTAAATCCACACCTGCCGAAGTCAAAACCTATCAGAATCCGAATGATTATCTGAAGCCGGAGGGAGATGTCGCGGCCAAGTTGCGTAATTTGCGCCGGAGCAGTTGTTATGCGACCAATGGCAGTGACAAAATGGGGCAATGGTACCACATCTTTGCGGTGATGACCGCCGCCTCCTGGAAAGACATCTCTTACGGTTATTCGGTGGTGCTGGGTGAAAACGGCTTAAGAGTCGGCGATCATCTGTGGGCGGAGACTACAGGTGGAAAAGCTCACTTTTCCAAACTCGATCCGGACAAAACCGACTATGACTTCATGGCAGCGGGAGTGGCCAAGGATATTGGGCTGTTTCTAGGTGATCCTCTGATGGATGTGCTTCCCCAGGAAAAGCCGGAGGTGTCGCAATGTTCGGCTGATTGCCAGGCGGAGCGGGAATATTTCCAGAAAACGGTGTTCAGTATCAGCCAGGGGAATACGGCCCTGCCACCCAAGCTGAAAGAACAGTTGGACCAGATGAACCGGCAACTGGACGAGCAGGAAGAGGGCTTGCGGAATGCCCAGCAATTCCTGAAAGAGAATACCGTACGGGTGTTGGAACTGGAAAAGCTGGCGGATGATTCGGTGATGCCTTGCCGGGAGCTTCAGAAGGGAAAGGAAAACCTGGATGCCATCATGAACCGGATGGCGCAGGACGGTGATCAGGTGGAGCAGTTGTATGGTTCTGCCCAGAAGCTGGCAAGCCGGTGCGCGGATCCCGCCATGCTTCAGAAGTCACAGGTTGCCTATCAGCAGGCGGAGCAGTTGGTTCAGAAGATTGTCGCGCAGGAGAATTCGGTGCTAACGATGGTGCCTTCGCTCACCCGCCTTGCTGCCGAGTTGACGCTGAAATCGGACAAAATTGCGGATGTCCGGCAATCTTTAATGGATCTTTCTCGCCAGAAGCTGGCCATTGAGAATGCCGTTTCCGAGCTTCAACACATCCAGGGCTCCGATGTGAGTGCTGAAGATTCGGCGGACCAGCAGAATGCCATTCAGGGCCAAATTTGGGAGCTGACCCAGCGTCTGGAAGCTTTCCGGCAAAAATACCAAGGCAAGGTTCCTGCCGACATGCTGGAGCAGTGCACGGGCACCCTGCAACTTTACATCAACGGTTTGCAGGCGCGTGGTGATTCCCGGGAAAAAAGTGATGAACAGCTGACCGCGCCAATGGATGCCCTCAAGGCCAGGGCTGAACAACTTTTGAAAGAAGCAACCTCCCTGTCAAAGACCTTCTCCGATATCGATCGCACGCTGAATCATAAGTTGAATGATAGCTGTCTGGGGCAGCCCGTTCCCGATTTGAATCAACAGAAAGAGAAGGCCGGGGAGATTCGGGCCATCGCCATTGCCGCCCAGCGAACGCTCGGGAAAGGTTATCAGGAAATGGAAGGCCAGTGCAAAGCCAGGCTGAATGGGTCAACCGGCACACAGCGTTGCCAGGGTGCTTCTTGCCCACCCACTCGTTCTTCTGCCAAACCGGTGAAGCCAAAATCATTGGAAGACGACAATAGCACGTTTAATAAAAAAGCCTTTCCGGCATATGTGATTGTCTTTCTCAACGATACCATTCCAGAGAAACCGCACGAAGGGCTGATGCTCTACAAGTCCCCGCCAGTGGCAGGCATGATCCATTTTGGAGATGGAACAGGAGGCATGTACCATTATGCGGCGGTGGGGTATGGTCCGTTTTCCGATTTCGCCTCGGTGTGCGCCGTGATTCGTGGCCATAACGAAAAATCGGTTTCCTTTCCGGGCGCATACTACGGTGAGACTATCACTTGCGAGCATTATGCGGGTGCTGTCGTTCCACCCAAACACCCGGTAAAGCCGATAAAAAATAAAGCAAACAGTGCCCAACCTTCCACCAGCGGCAATAAACCCAGCACCGCTTCTCAAACGTCTCAATCCGGAAAATCTCCGCTGGATCGGCCCGATCCCTGGAATGATTCCAGAATACAGGGCTACATCGATGCATGGCTGCGATCTGCCAAACCCAACCTGGATCCGGACAAATATCCCGGAGACTGGCGATTTGACGAGTGGGCCCGTCCCATCAAGCCGGGTATTACGACCTCTGGCCCCCCGCAGACGCGGCATGGCTGGGATCGTTATCATGAACTCTGGGAGATTCGGGACAGACTGCCCTCATCCAATTTCTGCACCATGGGCGAATTTATTCAACGACGGGTGAGCGGAAAGGAATTGAGTGGCTGTGCGGTGGCGCCCAAGCTAGGGAGTACGCCGAAGAACGTTCCATCGCAAAGCACAGCGGTACAGCGGCCACAAACATCCAAACCATCTCAGGAATCGGGCGTTCCGTTGCCGGGGCATCTGGGACGTCTGGCAGCGATTCCGGCTGAACGGTGGTTGAACGGAAAGCCGGATTTCCATCGCATCCCGCCGAAAGGAATGGCCGTCGTCATCAATATCAGCAAGGATGAACACGCCCGCACCTGCATGCCGCAAGCCTATCACTTGACCAGGGTTTCCCAAATGTACCCGAATATCATCAGCATGGCCATTGTCTATGGCTCGGCGGCCGAAAACAGACAGCGCACCCAGGAATATTTTGATCGGCTGGGTTTCAAGGGGCCCGTGGCCCTGAACCCGCCCGGACTGATTTTTAGCCCGGAAGTGGAGAGCTATATGGTAATCGGGAACGGTTTGATGATCGAGCATCGCTGCAACGAGTTATGGCAATACCTTCCAGCGACGGATTCGGGTTTGGCCCAACCCAAAAAGTAATACCATTCCCTGATTTGATCTGGTAGCCGACTCTCTCACGAGCTTTGAACCGATTAGTAGGAAGAAGATCAAAAGCTCCCTGGCTATTTCCAAAGTCTTGCTTCTCTCAAGCAATCTTATTATAAATATAGACGATCCAAGAGGTGGAAAAACTAACCTACACCGATCTTCTTATAAAGGGTTCCCCTGTAAACGGTACCAGACAGGCACCAAGAGGGTTCCAAGGTGGTCCCTTTTTGGTGCTGAAACGGAGCTTGCTGAACAGAAGCATTGGCGCTTTCAGACTGCGGTTATTCCCTGGTCGTCAACAGAATCAAGCGACTTTGCGACTTCAACAGCCTTTTTCGCATCCAGCATGCCGGCACCTTCTTCCGCTGCTGTGGCCGCCGTATCAACGGCAGTTTCCTGCAAAACGCTTTTAATTTGGTCAAACGTCAAACTTGGGTTGCTTTCCTGCATATTCACAATTGCTGCGGAAACGGTTGGTGCCGAGAAGGATGTCCCGCTTACCTTTCCATTTTTAACCGGTACGTCGACTCCTGGAGCCGTCACCGTAGGGTCATACTGACCGCCACCTCTGGAAGAAAATTCGGCAATCTTGTCATCAGCGATATTATCGGACGTGCCATTGTCATTGGAGGCAGCTGCCGAAATGACGTTGTCGCTTTGAGCCAAGAAGTTGAGATCGTGTCCCGGCTTGGCTGTTTCATACTTGCCCTCAGCAGAATGTTCATTACCGGCAGCAACCACAATAACCTGCCCATTATCAGCCGCTTGCTTTGTAACGGCTTGATACTCTTTCAGAGATTGCTGGAATGGAGAGTTTGCAGGATCCAATCGTCCATCCACATATTTGACGATGGCTGCCTCGACTTTTTCAGGGTCGTTTAAATCTTCGGCTGTTAGGCCCAAAGCTTGGACATCTGCTCTCTTGGCTATATTTTCCTTCGAATAAGGATTAATGTAGGATGAGGACAATTTTGATGCCACATGCGAAAATTTACTCTCCGGCGCGGGCAGAGCCGTCTGTTTGGAGGGTGTCGAGCCGGGCAAGGGTATAGTCTGTTTTGAGGGTACCGGCACAGAAAGAGTCGTCTGCTTTACGGGTACCGGCGCGAGCGTGGGCACAGGAAGACCTGTATGTTTTGAGGGTACCGGAGTGGGCAACGGTACAGGCAGAGACGTCTGCTTTTCGGGTACCAGCGCAGGCGTGGGTATAGGAAGGTTCACAGGATTTGCGGGTGCTGAATTTGGTTTTGGTGCAGGAATCTCAAGTGGCTTACCTGGCATTACCAGGTTTTTAATCTCTTTGTAAATATACGTGCGAGAAAACCCCATGGAAATATTAATAACCCCTTCATCAGGGGATGTGTTCAATTCTTGTTCAATACGGTTGGTCATCTGATCCACCATCCTAGTGGTCCTATATTCAATCGTTTTATCCATACGCTCTTTGGAACCGACTGGGACCCCTGGTACCGGCGCACCAGAGTCCAATATGAATGTGCTATTTGGCACGTTGTGGCGGTTTATATCCTTGTCTGGCACGCTGCTATTATTCTGCAAAACAGCCTCAACATAGGTGCCATGCCCTTCATTTTCAAACATATCAATGATAGTGGCCTTCACCGATGATGGTTTCTGGGTGGCCGCTGGAGAATTTACACTTGGGGTTTGGGACTTTGGCTGCCCTGCCGGAGGCTGAGTACCAGTTGGAGATGGAGTTGCAGTGACCGATTGGCGGTCAACACCGCTGTTAGCCGAGTTATCGCTGGATACCGGACCTTTTAGACCCAATTGGTTTGAGTTCATGAATTGATCGCTGGCTTTCTCGGTGGTTTTTCCCTGAATCGGGGTCGCCCCATCCTGAGTTTGAGCAGTGCCCTTTTTTTGTGTGGCTTGGCTGCTGCCCGCTGCACCTGCAGTACTTGGTTTCGATGGGGATGGGCCTACTGGTGAACTTTCCTTGGGCGTATCAGCCTTTGGACTTTCCTTCGCCACATTGGATACAGGTTTAGCATTTGCAGAAGAACGGCTAACGGAATCGGCCATGTGAATAGGCTCTCCTCTGTAGATTGTGGCTGATTATCCCTGTTTTCAGTTCTCTTAATAGGGCACACTACAAGTCCTGCCCTGTATCGGACTGTAATCACTGTGTAAAATATTGCGCTTTCACTCATGAATCTGAATACGGGCACTATATTTAATAAAACAAGCATAAATCATTTATTGCCATCGCATGATCGCCTGTGACTGGCCCCTCTCAGGACAACGACCACGACCCTAAAAATGTGATTTCCGAGTTTGGTCGCTCTGCTATCTCCAGTTCAGTGCTTGTCTGTTTGTCATCAAGAGAAGCATGGGGTTAGCGAAAGTTGCCAATGGAGAGTTTCACTCAGTTCTCCCCCTGAGAGATGGAATCCCTAGGAGCAGATGAAAAACATCCCCACAGAATGACGATAAGCCAACGTAGTTGAACCGTGCCAATAAATAAAGCCGGTTATGGTACAGGCTGTATGTGTAGGTTGCTTCTGTGCAGACAGAACATCAACGCCTCCGGCAGTCAATCATGTCTGTTGACGCAGAACGGCGTATGCATTAGGAACGCAAGCATACTCGGGCTAAAGATGATTGATTTGCGTTTCCGTTTCAAAATCGGTGATGTGGAAGGGTGGAAATGGTCGGGATGACAGGATTCGAACCTGCGACCCTCTGCTCCCAAAGCAGATGCGCTACCAAGCTGCGCTACATCCCGATACGATTTGATCTTACTGTATAGTGGCCGCCCTGTCCATTTCCGTCGGACATCACTCCCGCATTCGGGGGAGTGATTGAGCAGGCTTCACCGGGCTAAGACGCCTGTAAGCCTGAAAATTGCTGGTACTGCGCGTTCAAAGTCAGGATTCTCTGCTCCAGGCGTTCCATTTTCTCCACCATATTGGGCAACGGCCAGAACTGAGCCAGGATTTCCACAAATTCAATTTCATTCTGAACGCTTTGCATCTGTCTTTTCAGCCGCAGCATTTGTGCCCGCCGCACCTGTTCAGGATCTTTCTTCAGGAAGTGCATAGCAGCCTCTCCTTCTTTGGGCCTTAAAGAAAAAAGTTCTATGATAGCGCCATGACCTGTCTTCATGGCTGTCATGGATTTCTAAAGGATATACTTTATATAAAAATTCTATGCGGAACAAATTGCCCTGCCAGGGCCAGTGGGTAACAAAGCGTAACAAATCCATCGTCAATATGACAGGACCGACCCGGTGAGCTTGGCAAAGGTGGATTCTTTAAATTACAATGCGGCGATGAAAAAAGTGTTGGTTTCAATCGTGTTGGTACTAACCCTTGGTTTTGTATCAGGCAGGCCCAGCTTCGCCTTGGAGCTTTCTCCCAACCGGAACGTGGCTGTCAGCCATACCCATTACCTTGAGGACTTGTATCGATGCCAGAGCCAACCCTGGCTTTATCAGCCCCTGACAGTCCATTCTTCCGGTGCAATGGTGCTTTGGGAGGATCTGATTACCATTCAAAACGCCAGACAAAGCGTTCCCGCCTTGAATCCAGGAGCACCGGTCATTCGGATCACCAGCCGGCATGCCGCAAGCCCCTGACACCATGAGCGACCCACCGGAAGAAACGTCGCCGGGAACCTCAACGGGGCAGTGCCCAGTAAAAACTTTCAGGATAAAAAACTTCAGGATAATATGATAGACTTCGCCACCCCATGCTCAACCCGGTTGCATAACCGTGAAGGTGGCCCAGAGAAAGCGGAGATATGATGACAGAGACCCTCAGCCCGATCCGCCTGAACTGCGTTTCAGAAGCGAACCGGCTCAGCTTGAAGCAGGATCCCGGCACAAACCGGTTTGAGATCCTGGATGACAAGACCGGACAAACGCTGGGGAGCATCCTTCGAGATCCGGCCAGCCCCCACGAGGTAGAACTTTACTGCGGTAAAGGCGGGTTTATGGCCATGATCAGCGCACCTAATGGGCTTCTATACTTCGCTTTACCCGGATCATTGGTCAAGCTACCTGATCTTGAACTAAATTTACCAGGGAATCGCTTTGCCAGTAGCCCGGATAAGCAGCCTTCC
>DATNPJ010000017.1:0-6895 GCA_036703295.1 Coleofasciculaceae cyanobacterium
CTTCTTGCTGAGCTGCGCCGTCCTGCGGATAGCATTCATGTAAGTCATCAGGAACGCGGTCAGGCCGTCCAGCTGCCGACGGCGCTCGGGACTAATGAAGTCGCTGTTGAAGAAATCCCGGATATTGGAGATCTCCAACTCCGTCAACCGACGGTGAATCGGGTCAAGCTTGATGAACGCATTGGCCAACATGCTCCCGATGGTCGAATACATCCACGGGATCGGTTTATGTTTGAAAGCGCTCGATTTGCTGATCGCCAGCCCTACCAAGATTAGCTCAGTGTTATACATCGTCATTATATCACTGATCGGTTGCCGCCATGAAGCCCCTCCCCAGGGTTTCCCCTGGACGGGGGAGTCGCTGCTGCCGGGGCATGAAACCCTTGGTTGTTTGCAGCCAGCACTCCTCGATCCGGAGCAACACCGGCAGCCGGCCAAGTAACCATGCCTGGTCCAAACCGAAAAGACTTATAGCCGCGAAAAAGCCAACCGATCCGACGGAGTAATCCTGGATGACGGTTGGTCTTTCGCGATTCAAGTTTAGAATCAGGGTTTTTGCGAACTTTCAGCCAGCATTTTTGGAGCGGCCTGCTTGCCGGGCTTCTGTTTGCGACCGCTCTCCGGCAAATGCTGACTGAACGGAGACTGCAACACCAGTGATGCGTCCGATTGAGCCAGCTCCGGCTCGTTCAGCGCCAGCCGTTTTTGCAGGCTGTCCAACAAGGCATTCATGATCCTGGAGCCGGGTTTGTAGTGTTCGGTCCGCTGCAATAAGTCCAGGACCTCGGTCACATTCTCCGGACGGATTTTTTCCGCCAACCGTTCTTCCTGGCAGCGCAGTTCGGGGTGAAGATCCAGGAAGCCGTCAATGCTTCCCCAGCGCTCAATGGCGCCTACCGGCTCGAAGCCGGCTTGAAGCATGTCGATTTCCAGTTGCCGGATGATATCGGCCGCCGCCGGGTGCAACTGGCTGATGCTGTCGCGCAACGCCATGATTCGCGCACGCTCGGCAAAATAGTCTCCTGTGCAAGGAGAGGCCCAATTCGTAATGTCCAACATCGTTGCTCTTCCTAAATACGCCCTCATCCAATGAGATGCTGAGTAACTGGAATGAATCCGTTCTTACCTACATGTCTATAAACAATTTTAGAGGTTCGGACATGCCCAATTGCGCCAAGTCTTTAGCTGAAATTAATGTTCTGATATCAGAACAATATACCCCTTCATTCCTGCGGAGCGAAACTTAACCCTTCTTCACAAACTGTTCCAAGATGAAAATTGATTGTTTTTATATAATCACAAGGGTTGATTCAAATCAAACATAGGCTGGACAAGACTTCTCACTCACATTATTGCGCTTTTGCGCCGTCTCAAGGCTGGGTCGGCGTTTATTTTTTTGGCGGCGCCGGTAAACATACGGAAACAAACCCACCACAAAGCCAACCCGCGCAAGAGATGACCGACCAGCCGGGGTTTAAGCCATGAAATTCAAGCGCTGCATCCGCTCCATGTTTTTCTTGTGCATGCGCTTGGATTGCTCAGCCCAGGCATCGCCATAGTCCGCCTTGATACCGCTGACGGCTGCCTTGAGGGAGGCCGCTTTATCCGCCTGCGCCAGACCGACAATCTGCTCCGGAGACTCGTTGCCGGTAACGCCGTTGGCCAGCGCCATGCGCTCCTGGTTGGCATGCTGGACACCGGCCACGCCGTCGAGTCCAAGGCTAATGCCCATACTGCCTGCAAAACTCAATATCGGAAACATGACAGTCTCTTTCCTGGCCTGACTACTCATGAAGAATAAAAACTGCCGCTATCGACGAATTGACTCCCGACGACCGGCATGTCGAATTGCGATGAGCGTCTCAGTGAGTTTTTCAACTTGACGACCGCCCCCGTTCCAGTGAAAGAATCCGTCAGGCGAAAAAATTATAGCCGCCGTCTTGTTCTGGTTTATCTCCGGTCGAAGGCTTCTCATGTGGGTATGAGCCTGGTTCCGGCAGCGGGATTTGCAGCGGAATCTGTTGAGTTTGCTCCCGCCGCAGTTTTTCTTTATCCTGCTTTTTCTTCCATTCCCCAATAAAGCCCGGATAACCGGCAAACTGTGTGTGCTTACCAGAATACGGCGTTGATGTCGATGGTCCCACTTGCATCTGAAATCCCTCCTGGATTTGGTCAAACTCTATTATTGCATTTTTTAAAAACCACTCAAGCAATTCTTGTGATAGCGGATTACCGAATCCGGATGATGCAGCCGGATGTCGCGCAGACAGCATGAGCCAGGTTCGGCGGCCAGGGCGTTATATTTCTTCATAAACTGTTCCAAGATGAAAATTGATTGTTTTTATATAATCACAAGGGTTGATTCAAATCAAACATAGGCTGGATAAGACTTCTCACTCACATTATTGCGCTTTTGCGCCGTCTCAAGGCTGGGTCGGCGTTTATTTTTTTGGCGGGTAAAATTTCTAAAGGTTAGTGAGCGAATTGCCTGCTGTGGGCCGTTAAGACCTCCGGTCTTGTAATTAAACCGGAAAGCTGATCGCACAAGGTCGTATAAAAGCCCTCTTCGGAAAGATAAGTCTGCCAAATTTCACGGATTCGATACTGCAAGGCTTCAAACTCCGCGCAGGTCAGCCCTTCATGGAATTCCCTGATTTTGGAGGGAAGTTTGGGAATATCTTTGCGAGGCACAATGAGACAGATTTCCGACCAGGGGATCAAGTCCGGCCAAGGGAGACAGCTATCGGTATCAATAATGACCGGAATTCGGCCCAGCGCCATGATTTCATACAGACGAAAACTGTAGTTGCCGCTGCCACGAGTAATCAAAGCGTAAGGGGAATCCAGGGCTTCTTGCACAAACAGGCGCTTGCGCGTAAATTGATCAGAGGGGTCACTTTTCCACCACTGGTTGGAAAGTGTTGATATCAGCGTAATATCCGGACCATAAAGCAATGCCTGCAACGCTTCGTGACGAACGCGTCGCCAGTTGTCCATCATGTAAAACATCGCCGTCTTCCACTTGGGCAAAGTATACAGGTCGCAGGCCCCGCGCCAGAACACCCGGATACGACGCTCCCAGGGATAGGGCGTCCATCCATTCTCCGGTAAATACAAAGTGGGAAGCATGTCTGCGATGAGCAAGGTCGGGTGGACATAGTGGTTTGGTTGCCGGCGGCTCCTGTAAAGATCGCTATGAAACAGGAGGGTTTTCTTTGCAGTCTTGGCAGGCGGTTCGTAGTGATCACAATGCTCCATTGCCAGAAAATGCTTGTCATGCCTGTCAGCCAAACATGCGGCCTGTTTTACCGCCGTCGGATCAATTCGTGAATACAAATCCGGGAGACAGACCAGATCAGCCTCTTCCGGATGTTCCATACGGACTATTTTGTTTGTGCCAACGGTTTCCCAACTAGCCGGGCTGCCAGGCTCCGCATCCTCACCCTGGAACAGAAGCGGTGCCAGAAAATTGTGCGCGCGCTTTGGGTTTGGCGGCAACCACTGATCTTCATAATAGATTTTCAGTTTGGCAGATTGATTCATATTGCACCCCCTGACTGGATGAACAACGAAAATGAGGCCGATTAGCCCGGCGAATATTTTAAATAAATTCGTTTATTGTTCCTGGAAATATCCTTGTTATGACAAACGCTGATTAAAGGTAAAACAGAATCCAGGGACAATTCCCCTGTTTACCAACACCGGCATAGAGTGATTCGGCTAATGCCCATTGCCCGCCACCTGAGCCTTCGCCCCCCCCCACAGTGGCCACCCTTTAAGTTGCCCAGCTCTGCCAAGGAAATCGCCTGGGCCAATGCAGCAAAATACTCTTTAAAAAACAAACAGCGGGCCGAAACCCGCTGTGTAAGCTTGGAGGCGGCACCCAGATTCGAACTGGGGGTGAGAGTTTTGCAGACTCCTGCCTTACCACTTGGCTATGCCGCCCTGTGATGTTCAGCATAGGGCGAAGCCTGGCAAAAATCAAGCATCCCGATTGATACCGCGTCAGACCGGAAACCAACGCCCCAAGACACTCATCCCGCCTGAAAGCACCCAGGCAAGCAGCATCGCCATGTGGTGGGTAAGTCGTTCCTTCGGCGTGCTGCCGGTCCAGGCTTAAGCCGACACCCCGGCTTTAGCGTCATCCAAGATAACGATGCCTGGTAGGCTCTTGCCCTCCAGAAATTCCAGGCTCGCGCCGCCGCCGGTGCTGACGTGCGTGTAGTTTTTGGGATTGATGCCAAACTGCTCAATGGCCGCCACGGTATCGCCCCCGCCCAGAATACTCTGGCACTTGCCCTGCGAGGTCAATTCAGCCAGCGTCTCGGACACTTCCTTGGTGCCTTCCGCAAAACGGGGAAACTCGAACACGCCCAGCGGCCCGTTCCAGAGAACCAACGGGCTTTCCTCCAGAATCGCCCGGATCCGGGTGAGCGAAGCAGGACCAATATCCAACCCCATCCAGCCATCCGGAATCCCGTCAGCATCCACAACCTTGCTGGCGGCATCGGCGGCAAATTTGTCCGCAATCACCACGTCATTGGGCAGCACCAACGTCACATCATTCATCTCCTTGGCTTTTTGCAGGAGCTGACGGGCGGTCTCGACGTATTCTTCCTCCACCAGGGAATTGCCAATGGAATAACCCTCGGCCCGCAGGAAGGAGAACATCATCCCGCCCCCGATAATCAGGTAGCGTACCTTGGGGAGCAGGTTTTCCAGCACCGTAATTTTGGTGGAAATCTTGCTGCCGCCAATAATGGCCGTCAGCGGCTCGCGACTGGACAGCACGGTGGAGAGCGCCTTGATTTCCTTTTCCATCAGGAATCCCGCCACCTTGGGGCGGAGGTGATGCGCCACCCCCTCGGTGGAGGCATGCGCCCGGTGCGCCGTGCCAAAGGCGTCATTCACGTAGACATCGCCCAGCGAGGCCAGCTTTTTAGCGAATTCCGGATCGTTTTTCTCTTCGCCGGGCTCAAAGCGCATGTTCTCCAGCAGCAGGATTTCGCCCGGTTTCATCTCATTGACTTGGTTCACCACGGCATCAGAGAACACATCTTTGGAAAAATACACCGTGTTGTCCGGCATCAGCGTCTGCAAGTGGGCAGCCACGGGCTCCAGGGAGAATTCAGGGGAGGCCTTGCCTTTGGGGCGGCCCAGGTGACTCATAATCACGATCCGCGCCCCGGCGTTCACCAGGTATTGCAGCGTCGGCAGCGCCTCCCGGATGCGGGTGTCGTCGGTAATCCGCCCTTGCGCGTCCAACGGCACATTGAAATCCTCCCGCACCAGCGCCCGCTGGTTGTACCAGTCCTGAATATCACGAATCGTCTTTTTCATCGCCGTTCTCCTCTCAATGACCTGTTACAGGGACTCTTCCCTATTCGGCCAGCATTTTCCGCACCAGTTCGTTGACCAGTTGCGGGTTGGCGGAGCCCTTGGTTTCCTTCATCACCTGGCCGACGAAGAAGCCCATCAGCTTGTCTTTGCCTGCCTTGAAGCCTGCCACTTCCGCCGGGTTGGCGTCGATCACCTTCTGGATCGCCGCCCGCAGCGCGCCCTCGTCGGAGACTTGGGCCATGCCGCGTTCCTTCACAATGGCATCAGGCGATCCGCCTTTTTCCAGCAATTCCGGCAGCAGTTTTTTGGCAATGGCGCTGCTGATGGTGCCCTGGTCCACCAGATGTATCAACCCGGCCAGCGCTTCGGGCTTCAGGCGGGTTTCAAAAATGGAAAGCTTGTTGGTGTTGAGATAGCCGGTGATATCACCCTGAATCCAGTTGGCCAGCGCCTTGTAGTTGTCGGTATGCTCGGCGGCCAGCAGGAAGAAATCACCCATCTCCTTGAATTCCACCATCACACCGGCATCCTGTTCGCTCAGGCCAAAGGCATTCACCAGACGCTCGGTGCGTTGCTGCGGCAACTCCGGCAGCGTCTCGCGGATCTGCGCCACCATTTCACGGGAGATGGCCAGCGGACGGAGATCGGGGTCCGGAAAATAGCGGTAATCATGCGCTTGCTCCTTGCTGCGCATGGAGCGGGTGGACTGGGTGGCGTCATCCCACAGGCGCGTTTCCTGGATAATTTTGCCGCCGGACTCCAGCACTTCGGTTTGCCGGGCCACTTCGGACTCAATCGCCCGCTGCACGGCGCGGAAGCTGTTCATATTCTTGATTTCGGTCTTGGTGCCCAACGTCTCCGAACCCACCGGACGGATGCTCACGTTGGCATCGCAGCGCAGGGTGCCCTCTTCCAGGTTGGCATCACTGACATCCACGTAGCGCACGATGTTGCGAATCTGCTGCATGTACTCGCGGGCTTCTTCGGCGGAGCGCATATCCGGCTCGGAAACCACTTCCAGCAGCGGACAACCTGAGCGGTTGAGGTCCACCAAACTGTACTCGGAGCCTGCCAGACCCGCCGCGCCCGCATGCACCAATTTACCGGCGTCTTCTTCCATGTGCGCCCGCAAAATGCGCACATGCCGCCCATTAGATAGTTCCATGAAACCGTCATAGCAGATGGGGAAATCATACTGGGAAATCTGGTAGTTCTTGGGCATATCCGGGTAGAAATACTGTTTGCGGTCGAATTTGGTAACCTCCGCGATTTTGCAGTTCAGCGCCAGGCCCAGGCGGATGGCGTATTCCACGGCCCGCTCGTTCAAAACCGGCAACGCGCCCGGCAAGCCCAAGCTAGTGGTGTTCAGGTTGAGATTGGGCTCATCGCCAATGCTGTTGGGGCTGGGGTCGAACAGCTTGGAGTCCGTCTTCAACTGGACATGGACTTCCAAGCCAATCACCGTCTCGTATTTCGTCTGGGGGATGCTTTCGGATACAGGGGTTGCCATCAGGGGCCTCGCGGTCGTTATATGCTGCAGTGCGCTCATTATACC
>DATNPJ010000025.1:0-6830 GCA_036703295.1 Coleofasciculaceae cyanobacterium
GATGGCCGTAAGAGTACCCCTCGGATGTATTCCATCAACGCCGCTTCATAATCAGCGTTATGGTTAATCCAACTGGTATGGCTTTTGGCCTCTCGGGCGGCTTTCAGCATGTACTCCTCAAGCCGTTGGGCCAGGGATTCCAGCCCGTCTTGATCCGGCATCGTTACCGGCCATATCCCCAGCAGGTTCTGGTAGAACAGGATTTCATCGTTGATGGACGGCGCCGACTGCCCAAACTCCAGCACTCTGCGATGCTGCTGGTTCAGGCGACGCCACAGGGACAGATGTTTCTGCCATTCGGTCGGCATCTCGGAAAGCGCGCTGATTCGCGTCCGCACATCCTCCGACCGCTTGGTGTCATGGGTAGATGTCGTCAGCAGGGTGTGGGGTGCCCGCTGCAAACGCTCAAGATTGCGTTGGTGGAAAGTCGCCGCCGGAATGCCGAACTGTTGGGGCTCGCCGCCCACATCGTTGAGGGACACCAGACGGTTGTACCGATAAAACGAAGTGTCTTCCAGCCCCTTGGCCATCACCGGCCCCGTGTACTGCTGGAACTTGAGGGAAAACCGGATCATCGCCTGCCGAAAATCGGCGGCATCCTTGTTCCACTCCGGCAAGGCCCGGTTCACTTCCTGCGCCCCAAGGCTAGACTCCGGCGAAGCCTCCCGTCCGGTCGCCGCGTCCGGCGCAACCTCCACCTCTCCATACCGATCCTGAGGCAGGGAGGCCAACTCCTCCAGCAGCAGCGCCTGCCGGATGAAATCGAAGATGCTGGTATCGGTGGCTGTGCTGCGCCGCTTGGCCAAGCGAATGGCCCAGTCGATGTATTCCCGGTCCTTGGTGCTGATGCGCTCGGGGGTCACATAGGTCCGGTAGACCGGGAAGCAGGCCACGACCTCCATGAGTGCGGCGCGGAGGTTTTGCAGGGTGAAATCCCGGAAGGCCCAGTTTTTCTTGGCAATCCGATACAGCTGAACCGTCAGAACGCCCAGCTCGCTGTTGAGCGTAGTCTTCATGATTAGCCGTTTGCATTGGTACACCAGGTCTTCAAAGTTGATCCGGCGCTCCAGCAGCTTTTCATACAACCGGGTAAAGTCGCGCTCGTGATCCTGCTGTACGAACAGGCCATTCACCGTATTGGAGAACTCGTAGCCCGTGGTGCCGTGAATGGCCCATTCCTCGGGCAAGCGTTCAAATGGGGCCAGGATTTTCTCGATAATGACGTACAGGGGCAGATTGGGCGAATTGAGCTTCCAGTCCCGGCTTTCCTGTATATTTAATCGCCGGGCTGCTTCCTGCTGAAGCCGCTGGAAATAGGCCGCCGGGTCGAAGAGGCCGTCGGGATGATCAATGCGCAGCCCATTCACCAGCCCTTTTTCGATCAGTTCCATAATGAGTTCATGCGTGTCGTTGAACACGCGCGGGTCTTCCACCCGCAACGCGACCAGATCGTTGACATCAAAAAAGCGCCGATAATTTATCTCGTCACTGGCCACCCGCCAGTTGGAAAGGCGGTACGCCTGTTGCTCCAGCAAGCGGTGCAGGCGGTTCAGGCTGGTTGGGTCTTCCCGGCGGGGTTGGAAATCCTGAACGTTCTCTTCGATGAAGTGCTGAACTTCAGGCGCCTGACCGCACAGCATCGCAAGGCGGCTGAGCGCGATGGTGCGCTCCCGCGTACGGACTTCCTTCCGTGCCCAATCGTCTCCCGTTTCCACCGGCAGATTATCCAATGCGGCCATGATGCTCTGATATTCGAACAGGGGAGGCTGATTGCCGCCCAGGCGCGTTTCCAGCACATCCAGACGGTGCGACAGGATGATGCCGTAGGAATTGGGATTGATGGGCATGGCATGCTCGTAATAATCCAGCCAAAAGCGCCCGCTTTCGGAATCAAAGCGCAGCCTCAATTCCCCGTTGTCCAGAATCTTTCCGTAAGAATCCCCCAAAATAGCCAGCAGAATTTTGTTTTGCAGGTCCGGCGCCAATGGATGCCAGTCGATGTCGAAATAACCCGCGTATAACGAGGATGGGCCGTTCTCCAGCACGTCCATCCACCAGGGATTATCCGGTCCGGCGCCCATGTGGTTGGGGACGATATCCAATATCAACCCCATGCCATGGGTGTGCAGGGTATTCACCAGATGCTCGAAATCCTCGCGGCTGCCAATTTCGGGATTCAATTCCTTGTGATTGGTAATGTCATAGCCATGCGGGCTGCCTGATCGCGCTTTCAGCAAGGGCGAGGCATAGCAGTGGCTGATGCCCATCCGGCTGAGATACGGCACCAGATCCGCCGCATGGCGGAAGGTGAAATGCTGGTTGAATTGAAAGCGGTACGTGGCCCGTGGGATGGTCAGGCGCGCGTGGGAGGCTTCCTCGACTTCGAGGGTTCCGGAGACAAGTTCCCCTGGACAAAAAAACGGGGCCGTACCTCGCGAAGGGCTTTGCCGATGGCCTGCGCGCGTGGATCGACGAACAGATCCTCCAGCGGCAGGGTTAACCGGCGACGCCAGTTGGGATAGGTCGGTTCCGTGGTGCCCGGCAGGTTGATTTGCTCCCGTTGCAGGAGCATGTCCTCAAACTGCACCATGAAGACCTTGGATGCGGTCTGGGCTACCAGCTTGTGGACCGCCTCGGCAAAGGCCGGGGTCACCTCCGGAATGGACGCCGGATCGGTGGTCACGCCTTCGGGCAGCAGGTTAAATTTTTCCAGCAGGTGCAAAATGGATACCCGCTCCATGACGCGGTCCTTGATTTGCCGGTCGCGCAGCTCCTTGCTGGGATAGAGATCCAGCTCGGTGCGCACGGCGATGTCCCGCCCTTCCCAGAACCCGGCCAGCGTGGGCAAGTCATGGGTGCTGATGGCCACTGCCGCCGTGCCCTGGTATTCTTCGGGCGACTTGTAGGCCTCCGCACCTTTTTCAAAGTAGAACACCTTGTAGGAGTACACGCCCCATTGCTCCATTCGGTGGCGAATCGCTTCCGGCACGGTGCCCATGTCTTCGCCAATCACCATGCAGTGGTTGCGCTGGCTCTCCAATGCGAGAATCCCGAACAGCTCATCGACCGGGTAATGCACGTAGGCGCCTTGCGATGGCGGCATGTTCGGCGGAATCCAGAACAGGCGGAAGAGTCCCATCACGTGATCGATCCGCAGCGCGCCGGAGAACTTCATGTTCTGGCGCAAAATCTGAATAAACGACTGGTACTGCTCTTCCCGCATTTTCTCGGGAATCAGCGGCGGCAGGCCCCAGTCCTGGCCCTTCTGGTTGTACTCATCCGGCGGGGCGCCCACGGCGCTGGACTTGGCAAACAAGTGCTGGTTGCTCCAAACGTCCGCGCCGCCACGATCCACGCCCACGGCCATATCCATGTACAAGCCGATGCCCAGGTTCTTTTGCCAGCAGCGCTCTCCAATGGCTTGCAACTGGACTTCAACCTGCCATTGCAGGTATTGATAGAACCCGATACGCTCGCGATTGGCTTCCGCAAACTCCCGAACCGCCGGACTTTCCGGATCCCGGTAGGCTTCCGGCCAGACCGGCCAGCCCCAGACCCCGGCATTCTCACGATGAAAGCGCTCCTGCAAGGCATGGAACAGGGCAAAGCGTTCCAGTAACGGGCCATGCTCGCTGATGTATTCTTTGAAGTCCTGGGCGCGCTCGGAATTTTCGGAGAGATGCCTGCGGCAAAAGTTCTGGTACAGCAATTCCAACGCTTCCAGCTTGCGACGCCCCGCGTCCGCGTAATTCACCAACACTTCTTCGCGCAGTTTCGCCAGCGCTTCCTGGAAAGCCGGATTCAGCACCAGTTGGCGCGCCTCTTCGGATTCCGAGAAATCCGGAACGGCTTCCACATCCAGGTACAGCACGTTGAAGAAAATACGGCTGGACGGCGAATATGGGCTGCAATGCGACGGGTTGTGCGGGAACAAGGCATGCAAGGGGTTCAGTCCAATCATGGCCGCGCCCTGGTCGGCACACCAGTCCACAATGTTGCGGAGATCGGTGAAATCACCCATGCCCCAGTTCCGGCGGGAATTGACGGCGTAGAGTTGCACGGCGGGCCCCCAGACTTTGGCGGCCTTGATTTGTTTGGCGCCGTTTTCTTCAGGGAGCATGTTTTCCAAAATAGAGGGCATATAGCAGCGGCTTGGCGTGACCACCAGCAGCATATCCACTTCCTGGCCGGACTCGGGCTCTTGCAGAATCAGGCGATGGTAGCCTTGCGGCGGGACACCATCCACCCGGAAGCGGTAACGCTCGATTTTCTCATGGTGTGTGGACAGCTCGACGGTATCCACATGGGTCATGTCAGCGGCGATCAGTTGCCCTTCCCGGCGCTCGCCGTCCTCGATCAGCAATTGCCAATGGAAGGTTTTCGCCGCCAGGCTCTGGGGCAAATTAACGGCCACTTCCAAAGTCGTTTCCTGCTCGGAAATCACCATAACCGATTCCAGCCAGCGGGCCACCGTTTGGTGCTGAAGCTGGTCAAAGGCCTGATCGATATCAGGCTGGGTGTCGGCCTTTATTTCCATGGCGGACAGCAAGGCCCGGCAGACGTCATCCTCAACCGGGTGTACATTCTGCCAGATATCGCGCCATTCCAACTGAATTCCGCAGGCCTGCGCAAGGCCCTTCAACGTATTTTCCCGTTCTGTCATCATTTCCATCATTGTTTCAAGCACCATACCACTGACCACGCCGGCATACCGCCGGATTGAAGCTGTTCCAGCACCTGATCCTCACTCTGATAAATGAGTTCCAACTGGATTAGCTTCAAATTATGGTGATCAGCAAGATGGAAAGTCAAGGGTTCCGCGCCCAAGTTGGCCGCCAGAATCAGCGTCCGGCCATCCGAAAGTTTCCATTGCGCGGCCAACGCGTTTGGCCCCAGGATTTCATAACGGCGCGAACCCTCGGCACTGGCCGGAATCAGCGGCAGCAGGGGGATGATATCCTGTGCGCGGATGGCCAGGAGATTCTTGTAGAAGCGCAGCCAGACTGCGTACTGCGGCTCTTCCAGCTCATCCCAGTCCAGGCAGGAGTCGGTGAAGGTTTTAAAGAGGGACGGATCCGGAATGCGCTCGTGGGTTGCCGGATCGCTGAACGCCGGGAACTTTGCAAACTCCCGCCGGCGTCCCTCGGCCACCTGTGGGGCCAGTTCCTTGTTGAAGTCGCAGAAGAACAAAAACGGTGTTTCCGTGCCCCATTCCTCGCCCATGAATAAGAGCGGAATGGACGGCCCGAGCATCGATAGGGCGAGTACGGCCCGCAGGGCCTCCGGTCCGCCCGTGGTATTGCGGGCCAAGGTGTTCAGGCGTTCCCCGAAAGCCCGGTTACCAACCTGGTCATGGTTTTGCAGGAAATTGACAAAACGGATGGGATGCAATTGCGTGCTGGGCTCCCCGCGGTGCCGCCCTTGCCGGTATGGCGACGCCTCGCCCTGGTAGGCAAAGCCTTCTGCCAATGCGCGGGCCAAGTGCTCAACCGGCGATTTGCCCGAGGTTTTCCAGGCGTAGTCGGTGTAATAGCCGTCCGTGTCGCCTGCAATCAGCACATGAATCGCATGATGAAAATCATCGTTCCACTGCGCGGTAAAAACACGCTCCGGATCTCCGGCCAGGAAACGGGCCGTGTTGTCGTCGTTTTCCAGCACTAGGTGGATATGCCGCTCCGGGTCCACGTTGAGCCGGATGGTTTCCGCCAGCTCTTCCAAAAAATGTTTTTCCGATTCATCCCGGATGGCGTGTACGGCGTCGAAGCGAAGCCCGTCAAAGTGGTACTCGTTCAGCCAGTACAGCGCGTTCTGGATAAAAAAGTCGCGCACAGCGCGTCCGCCCTCGGCCTGTTCGCCGGCGCCTTCGAAGTTGATGGCCGCGCCCCATGGGGTGTGGTGGTGCCGGGTGAAAAAGGATTCGGCGTAGGCGTGCAGGTAGTTTCCCTCCGGCCCGAAGTGGTTATAGACCACATCCAGCAGGATCATCAGCCCTTTTTGGTGGGCAGCCTGCACCAGTGATTTTAATTCATCCGGCGTGCCGTAACGGCTGTCCGGCGCAAACAGCATCACCCCGTCATAGCCCCAATTATACCGTCCCGGAAATTCGGCGACAGGCATCAGCTCAATGGCGGTGACGCCTAAATCAACCAGGTAATCCAGCTTGTTTTGCACACCCTGGAATGTCCCCTCCGGGCTGAAGGCGCCCACGTGCAACTCGTAGATAACCGCTTCCCGCCAGGGGCGACCGCACCAGTCGGTGTCCCGCCACTCGAAGCGATCGGGATCCACCACCTGGCTGGGGCCATGCACATCCTGGGGCTGAAAACGCGAGGCCGGATCGGGCACTTGCAAATCGCCGTCAATCCGGAACCGGTACAACGTGCCATGTCCCGCTTCCTGGGTGATGGCGGCGACCCAGCCGCTACCGGTTCGCTGCATCGGGATCGGCTGATTTTCAATCATCAGCTCTACGGTGCGGGCGGTCGGCGCCCATAGGCGAAACAGGGTGCCTTCGTCGCCCGGCAGAATCTGCGTGCCATAGGGCATCGCCTGCACCCGAACGGCATCCCTGCTGCGAACAAACCCGGCCATCTCCCGAACCTCCCGAGCCCGATGTTTTCTACTCAATCAAGTATCTGTTCGGGAGACAGCCTAGCATAAAGCCAGCCATTAGAAAGCTGCCCGGTTGGCGGGGTGCCCGCTTGCTCTGGTAGCAATCTGTTAGTAGAGACCGAGCGCTTTCTGGATTTTGGCGGCCACTTTGAAAACCGGATCGAACGGGCCGTAATCAAACTTGTCCACCCATTCCTGAATTTCCCGCTCGGTTTCCT
>DATNPJ010000040.1:0-58920 GCA_036703295.1 Coleofasciculaceae cyanobacterium
TCGTAAAGGAATGTCACGAAGGAGTGATCAGACTGAATGTCTATTTTTTAGGGTTCCTTCTCGGAGGTCTTTCAGCATCTTGTGGTATTTGTAAAATGCTCAAGATTGTATACAAAGCGTTACGCTCCTGGGAGAACGGCGTATTGCCATGCTTGTTACCTTTTTTGAAAACGGATAATAGGCCGTTTTCAGGGTTATATCGGATGGTTAAGCTCTTCGTGCGATCATTCTTGGCATGAGTTCTGTAGTCGCGCTCAAAATCTTCATTACTGCCCGGTACAAATTGATAATGCTTGAGGAATGCATCCATGGCTTGTGCGCGAGTTAAGCCATCAATGGATATCGGATCAGGCGCAGCCAATTCTGCGGGCGTAAAGTCCAGGAGACGAAACGGCTTTTTGGCATTCGATTTACCCCTGCGATGAGAGGCTGCCTGAAACTGATCAATGGCGGCTTGAACAACTGTTGGCTCAGGCTTACTACGTAAAATTTTCTTGGCAATACCAAACTGAAGCTTGGGGTTTTGGTGACCGGGCATCAGGGAAAGCATGGCAGGATGCTCCTTTCAGTGGAGGAAGTACCCAGTTTTTTTACCATAAAGCTTTTAATAAAGCCAAAGGACTGTTCAGTATACAAGATTTTTATTTTCAGGGCGTGGTGATGGGCTGCTGTATCCGCTCAGAGGGGAGTTTCAGCAGGCGATCGTGAATCACCCGCAGTAGCTGGCGGGCAACTTCGCCCTTGGACGCGCGGGGGAGGGGCTGGGGGGGCTGGCCCGGAAACAACAGCGTGACCTCGTTTTCGTCCGCACCGATACCGATGCCTTCCTGGCTGATATCGTTGGCCACGATGGCGTCCACCTGCTTGCGGCGCAGCTTGTCCTCGGCATTCTTGATGAGATTGCCGGACTCCGCCGCAAAGCCTACCAATACTTGGCCAGGGCGTTTCCGTTGGCCCAGTTCGGCCAGGATGTCCGGGTTGCTGACCAGGTTGATCTGCGGTTCCGGCTGGTTCTCCCGCTTAATCTTCTGCTCGGCCGGGTTCTCCACCGCAAAATCAGAAACGGCAGCGGCCATCAGCAGCAGGTTGGTCTTCTCGAAGCGGCTGTCCAGCGCCTGCTGCATCTCAGTCGCGGTCTGTACGGCCACAATACTGTATGGCCGAGGGCCGGGAGGCCGGGTTGTTACCAGCGTGACGTCCGCGCCCATGGCGAACAGTTCATCGGCCAGCGCCAAGCCCATTTTTCCGGAACTGCGATTGGAGATGACCCGCACCGGGTCAATGGGCTCCGTGGTGCCGCCAGCGGTTACGACCGCCTTGATGCCTTTGAAAAGCCCCATCTGCGGATGAACTGCCTGGTACAGGGCTTGCAGAATGCTCTCCTGATCCGCCAGATGGCCTTCGCCGGTTTCCCCGCAGGCCAGATGACCGGATTTGGGTTCGATGACGGTAAAATTGGGCAATTGGCGCAGCTTGTCCAGGTTCTCGCGGGTTAATGGGTTTTCCCACATCCGGGTATTCATGGCCGGCGCCAGCAGGATGGGCTTGCCGGTGAAGGTGATGGCGGTCGTTGTGACCATATTGTCGGCAAAGCCCGCGGCCAGCTTGGCAACGGTGTCTGCGGTGGCGGGGAGAATCAGCAGGGCATCCGCTTGCTGGGCCAGCGTAATGTGCAAGGGAGTGCCGGAATCATCCACAGCCAGCTCGGAGGTATACACGGGCTCCCGGCTGAGCGCCTGCAAGGTCAGCGGGGTGATGAAATTTTGCGCAGAGGAGGTCATGACACACAGAACCCGCGCTGCCTGACGGCGGTAGAGTTCGCGGATGAGATCGCAGGCCTTGTAAGCGGCAATGCCGCCAGTGACGCCTATCACGATGGTTTTTCCGGAGAAGTCCATAATGTCTCCTGTTGGGTCGGGCGTGGGGATTCTCCCTCCCGTTGTACAACAATCCGGGCGCTTTCGCTACGGGCGCGAGGACGCAAACGGTCATGACCCGTGTCAATGCCACACTTAGTCGGTCGTTGACGGGTTTCGGAACGGACCCGTTCCGGGATGAATGTCAATCATGTCCGGATTAATCGAGTGTTGAAATTGCATTCGGAAAGCAGCGATAGCCCTGGAATTCACCAGAGGCGAATATAGTGTGTTTTCAACACTAAAAGTAAATAATTGTAAACTCTGCCCGCGAATGTGCTGAAAAGGGTTGCATGGATCGTTTGAAGCGATACTCTACTATCACAAACGCAAACGGGACACGCCCAAGGGCTCCCAATGAGTTTGTACTAACTCTTAAATCTTTCACTTTCCCCCTCACTCCCAACCTAAAAATTGGATCGACCTCTGTAAAGAGGTCTTTTTTTTGCTGATTTTCCGGTTTTGCGGTGTTTCAGGGTCAATGATGCTGCTGGAGATATTATACTGTTTGGTTAACAGGTTTTGAAGGATGGAATCGCTGTAGGTATCAGGCATTTTAGCTTTCTGTAACGAAGTTTTAACGGCTGAGTAGAATTTTAGGCTTTCATACTTGCCATGTCTTTTTGAAGTTGTATATTGCTAACCACGGTTAGTAACACTACTAACATCCCTACAAAAACACTCACTTTCCCCCTCACTCCCAACCAAAAATGGATCGACCTCTTTCAGAGGTCTTTTTCTTTTGGCGGGTTAAACCAATTCTGACTGTATCTATCCGCTTCGTCGCGATAGCGAAAGCGAACCATCTGCTATGGGTGGGGGCTTTGCGTCGCTTTGACTTGCTCGGGGGTTAGCGTATTGAGCGCGCCCAATTGCCGGGCATTGAGATACACCTCGGCAAAGGATTCCACCAGTTCCATATTGTAAAAAGCATCGGCCAGGGTTTTACCCACCGTGATTACGCCATGATTGGCCATCAGGGCGGCATCATGGGTTTTCATTACTTCGGCCACCGCATCGGCCAGTGCCGGGGTTCCGGGCGGGTGATATTCAACGACCGGCACCACGCCTAGGGAAATCACCATCTCCGACAGAATGGGCGCATCCAGCGGCTGATGCGCCACCGCCAGCGCGGACGCCTTGGGCGGGTGGGCATGCACCACGGCCCCGATATCCGGGCGGACTTCGTAAACACGCCGGTGCATTTCAAATTCGGTCGAGGGAGCCAGCCCTTCATCAGCCACCACGCGACCATCCGGCCAGATCATGACCAGGTTTTCCGGGGTTACGTCCCGCATGCCGAGTCCGGCGGCGGTGACCCAGAGAAGCCCTTCATGCAGGCCGCTGATATTCCCGGCGCGAGCAGGCACCAGCCCTTTGGCGTACAGCCGGTTGGCGGTCTCCGCCATTTCGCGTGCAAAGGGGTGAATTTTCAGGCTTTTCATGGACGTTTCGGAACCGCTTCGTGATTAAAGAAGATGAAGAATGACGTGCTGTTTTTGCTGCTGAAGAGCGCTCAGGCTACGACGAGAAGCCCAGCCGGACCGTATCGCGCAGCTTTTGCAGGCGGGTGCGGGCCGCATTCAGGGTATCGGGCTTTTTGCTGAAGCAGAAGCGTACGAAGCGATGGCCCAGCTCCGGTTTGCTGAAGAAACTGGAGCCCGGCACCACGGCCACCCCGATTTCCTTCACCAGGAAATGGGTGAACTCCACATCCGTCTTGTAGCCGAAGTTGCCGATATCCGTAAACACGTAGTAAGCGCCCTGCGGACGGAAATACTTGATGCCCGCTTCATCCAGGATGCTGAGCATGGTTTCCCGTTTCTCGCCATAAGAGCGCGCCAGATCGCGGTAGTAACTGCTGGGAAGCCGCATGGCGGTGACACCTGCGCGTTGCAGTGGAGCGGGAGCACCGACGGTCAGGAAGTCGTGCATCTTACGGATGGCGTTGGTGATGTCCTCCGGCGCGATGATGGTGCCGATTCGCCAGCCGGTCACGCTGTAGGTTTTGGATAAGCCGTTGATGGTGACGGTGAGATCCTTCATCCCGGGCAGGGAGGCCATCGCCACATGCTCGTGGCCATCATAGAGGATGTGCTCGTAAATCTCGTCGGTGAAGACCAGCACGTTCCATTTCTGGCAGTACTTGGCGATAATTTCCAGCTCTTCGCGGCTGAAGACCTTGCCGGTGGGGTTGTGTGGGGTGTTGATGATGATGGCGCGGGTCTTCTCGTTGAATGCTGCTGCCAGCTCGGCCTCATCAAAGGTCCATGCCGGCGGATGCAGGGTCACGTAACGCGGCACCGCACCGGAGATCACGGCATCCGGCCCGTAGTTTTCGTAGTAGGGTTCAAATACAATCACCTCGTCGCCCGGATCCACGGTGGCCAGCATGGTGGCGGCCATCGCCTCGGTGGCGCCACAGGTGACGGTGATTTCGGTGTCCGGGTTGATGGGGATGCCCAGGTATGCGCTCGCTTTTTCGGCAATCGCCAGACGAAACTGCGGATCCCCCCAGGTGACGGCGTACTGGTTTACATCGTCATAGATGGCCTCATGGGCCGCTTTTTTCAATTCTTCGGGGCAGGGGAAATCCGGGAATCCCTGGGCCAGGTTGATAGCCTCGTATTTGCGGGCCATCTGGCTCATCTGGCGAATAACCGACTCGTTGAACTGAGCCGCTTTAAGCGAGGTGCGTCTCGACATATCCTGCAGAACCCTTCTTAAGCAAACTTGTCTCATGCAAACTAGGTGATTCCCATATTGTCCGGTTAGGCGGCCCCTTTGTCAAAGCCTATTCACACCGGGAATCGCAATGAACCGGGAGCCGCAGTTCCACGTGCCGAGTTCGCCGCATGGTTTTCGGTCCTCGACTGGACTTCCGGCGTGGAAGGCCGGTCAGCGCCTGCTCAGCCGTGCCAGCTCGTCTGGCGTAAAATCCACCCGCTCACGACTGCCGGCCAGGAAAGCAGGGTAGGCCAGGCTATCGGTGCTGCCCAGGAAATCGGCGCCCCAATGCAAACCCTCCTGTGCCTGCTCCACGCCATCCGGCTGCCAGAAAACCTGCTGCACGGGCAGCAGCTCTCCCAAGAACAGACGAGAAACCGCGATGAGCTTGAATTGATCTTTGGCGGTGCGATATGCCGCGCCGGGCATGGAAGACTGCCCCCCGTTCCGCGCTTCCTCCGGGGCGTTACCGGTCCACATCTGAGGGACCAGCATGCTCAAGGCGCCCGGATGTTTTTTCAGGAATTCCCGCACGCGCTCCAGATGCTGAGTGCGCTGTTGCAGCGTTTCAAAATGCCCGGCCTCGATTTTCAGCACGGTGGGCACCGCCAGGCTGTGGGTCGTGGCAACGATTTCAAACCAGCGCTTGACCTTGGCCTTTTTGGGAGCAACTTTCCGGCGGACGGTATCGACTAAAATCTCGGCCCCATGTCCGCCCAGGACTTGCAAGCCTTGGTCTTTCAACAGTTCCAGCACATAGCGTTCGCTGCGATCCGAAATGATCCGGAGAAAATCGAGCTCGTCCGGTGAGAAACCGGTGATGGCCAAGTTGGGCGCCTTTCCTCGAATATGGGCGAGCACCTTGGCATAGGTTTTGAGGAGTGTGGGCGCCTCCAGGCCGGGAATTTGGAGGTACGGCCAGAAGCCGCCGCTGCTCACGGTGATTTGCGTCAATTCCCGATATCCGGCCAACTCCAGGCAGGCGTCGATTTCATCGATGGAGAGCGTCCAAGCGCCGGTGTCGCCGGGGCGGCGCGGGTAGGGATGGATGACAGGCTCCATTTCATCCAGGTTGGTTAAAAACAGCGAGCATCCGGCAGCGGTACCGATGGTATCCCCACGCTGACGCTTGCGTGCTGTATCCGCCGCTTCCCGAAGCAGGGCCAGATCGTCTTCTTTTTGCACTCGTAGCAGTTGCAGGGCGTCTCCTGCCGAAAGTTCGCGCCCGTCCTCCACCGTGTTCAGGATGACGCGGGGCTCTTGCGGTTTCGGTTCGGGTGGGTGATTGGCTCTTGATGGCAGGGCCGGTTGCATGGATGGTGCTTCTCCTTGCAGATATTGTAGGGGGAAGGCAAACATTTTGCGCACAAAAAAAAGGCGGTAATGCTACCGCCGTGTCTCATCTCGTATTTTAGTTTTCCTCTCTCCACTGAATCTGGTTCGTCAACCCGCCTGTCCGCTCGGGGCATCGGCCGCTTCCGGCGAAACCGCCGCGAGCATCACCATCATGCTGCTCATCAGGCTGCCCATCAAAAAGCTGAGCGGCTCGAACATGGGGTGGCGGGGGGTGTGAAAACTTGTGAAAGCCGGGCTGTAACCGTTGAATCCGGTGCTTTGCTGCTGGTTGATGATGAAATTCTGTTGAAGATTTTGCTGCATCGGCCAAGGCTGCGGCATGGGCAAGGATGACGGCATTCCTCCGTTGCCGAAGGCTGTCGGGGCATTGCCGGTATTTCCAAAATTAAGGCCGGGAGTCGGTATCAACATGAAGCCTTGCATGGGCGGCATGGCGTCTGTGCCCGGTGGGGCGATCATCGGGTTTCCCGCCTGGAAGGCTGCTCCGCCCATCGCCATCATGGCCCAGGCTTGCGGGGGTGAGGCGGATGGGGTGGCTCCAGCGGAAGCCGGAAACGGGTTGAATGGGAACTGAACGGCCTGTTGGCTGGGGAACGGGTTGAACGGCGGGAATGGGAGGCCGGTGCCATTCAGAATGTTGCCCTGAGCCTGGGTGATGCCCAGCAGGACGTTTAAGGCGTTCGGGTTTTTCCAGGTGAGCGGGTTGTTGTTGGCTTCGAATGGCGGGTCGGTCGGCAGGGTTCCGGGTGGGAAGAAGTCCAAGCCGAAGCCGGGGCTCAAAATATTGTCAATGCCGTTGTTGGTCTGCCCAAGAACCGTTTTGGCGTTGGCGTTCTTGCTGATCGGCTCACCGGGAAATGCCGTGCCGCCGGAGCTGCCGGAACTCACCGTGCCAAGATTCTTGTCGATGAATTGAGTGGTTCTCTTGGCGATGGTGTTGGGCGATAGGAAATCGCTGTTGGGGAAACCTTTAAAAGTGGACATGGCGAGGAGGTTCCTTTTGATGAGCGAATGGAATGAGAGGTGCCGTTTGTAGAAATGAGATTAGAAACGAGAAATGAATGTTTGTTATATCTAAATAAAAAATACTTAGGATATAAAATTGACATTCTTTCTGCCTTTTGTAACAAATTTGAAACATTTTAAGCCCTGTTCCGGAATCAATTCGCGCAGTGTAAGCAGGGGCTTTTTGTTGGGTTGGAAGGGCAGGCCCGGTAAATCGGCAATTCCTTGGAGGTGCGAAATGGCTGGGGCGTGACACAATGAGAGCATGAGGCGTTTGTTTGCAATTCTGCTGCTGTTGCTGCCGTGCTTGGCCATGGTGTGGCCGGTTTTGGCGGACGGCGGCAACCGGATGACCTACGAGGAGGGCATCGAGCCCCGGCACCGGGAGAATGTGATTCCGCTGAGCCCGATACCACCGGTGACGCCCGATACCCGGCCATCCACCGCCTATCCCGGCTCATCCTCGCCGCTCTCAGTCGATAACCCTGCCAACGCACGAAATTACGTCCGCTTCGAGCCCTATAATACCCACCCCCGAGAGTTGGATCTCTGGAACCTGGAGGGGCGGCGCTTTGTTCGTAGTCCGTCGGTGCTTTCTCCCGACAAATCCCGGTTTGCCTACAGCGAAATCCTGTACATGCCGAACATGCGCCAGACGATCGCCCGGATGTACCTGGTCTCAACGCCGCCGCCCACGCAGCAACAGGAGCATTTGCCGAGCGAGGAGGTGCTGTATCCCCAACCCGAGCCGGATCCGGCCCGGAATTTCGACAGCTACAATCCGGATAAGACCCTGAAGCTTCGCCAGACCCTGGTGAGCGTGGGCTATGACAAGGTGAAGCCCTTCGAATTCAAGACCCTCACCATCGTGGACTGGTCCGCCAGCGGCCAGAGGATGCTGTTCAAGCAGCGTAGCGGCGTTCTGCACGTGGGGTTGCGCACATCCGATATCCTGGTCTATGACGAGGGGCGCGGTGCGGTGGCCATCTATCCCGAAATTCACCGGGCCGTCACGCACTACTGGCAGAACCGGGGTAATCTGCCGCATATCGAGCAGATCAACTGGGATATTCAGCCGTTGGGCTGGGAGCCGGGCAGCGATAGCCTGGTGCTGCTGAAAGCCTGGGCCTATGACAAGCATGAGAAGAAGTTTCTGGGCATCTGGCGATACGATTTTGACGCCGAACGCACTGAACTGCTGACCATGGATGACACCGTCCCGCCCACGGTGGCCGCCAATGGCTGGCTGCCAAGCGCCCTGCCGGTGCCCCCAAAGCCCGACCCGAAGCCAACCGTCCGGCAAAAGATGTTCGGTTCCTCCAAAAGCAAGGCCACCGGAAAGACCAGCCCTTGACTCCGGTTCGCGCCTGTCATTAGATGACTAGGCACAGCAAGCGGCGGAGCGGAATGATATGGCGGGCGGCTCACGATACGTATATGGCAAAAACAGCGTGAAGGCACTGTTGGATACCCAGCCGGAAAAAGTCTTTAAAATCTTTCTGGCTGAGAACCTTCGGCCCGATAAGCGCATTCAATCCATTCAGGAGACGGTCCGAAACCGGGGCATCCCGTTGCAGGTCGTTCCCCGCCAGAAGCTGGACCAGATGCTGAAGAGCATGGAGACTCCCGAGCAGGCCGACGGGCAGGAAACTCCAGAGCATCAGGGACCGGTCCATCAGGGGATTGTGGCCTCCGTGGCGCCCAGAGCGTTGATGGGGCTGCATGAGCTGATTGAACTCTGCAAGCAAAAGATAGCAGCAGGGGCGCATCCCCGGCTGTTGATGCTGGACGGCGTGACCGACCCGCGCAACTTCGGGGCCATTCTGCGGGTGGCGGACGCGGCGGGCATCGAGGGCGTGATTGTCACCAAGCACCACAGCGCGGGCTTCGGACCGGCGGTCTCCAAAACGGCATCCGGGGCGGAGGAGACGGTGAACGTGGCCGTGGTCGCCAACCTCAACAATGCCATCCGGGATTTAAAAGCGGCCAACTTTTGGATAGCCGGGGCCGCCAACGATCCCCAGTCCGTCGATTACTTCAAACAGGACTACAAGATGCCCATGGTGCTGATTATGGGCAGCGAGGACAAGGGTCTTTCGGATCTGGTCCGCAAAAACTGCGACTTTTTGGTGCGCATTCCTATGCGCGGCACGGTGGATTCGCTCAATGTGGCCGCCGCGACTGCCGTACTGCTGTTTGAGATGTGCAAGTAGCCTGATTAAGCGGGACGCGCAAAAAAAAGCAGAGTCTGTTACCATGTCCGTGTTTTTACACAAATCCAAGGGACCGTCTCATGCGGATTTCCTCTAATAATGATTTCACTCATACCGGATTCGGCGCCAACCAGCCGGGGCGGCCAGCCATGAACGTCCAGTTTTCGATGTTACGCTTTGCCGCACAGGCTAATGATACGTTTGAGAAAAACACCGATGGTGGTTCTCCAGCAGGGGCTGTGGAAGAAACTCCGGATTGGTCGGTGCAACTCAAGGCTCTGGGAACGGAAATCAGGCAACAGGTTTCGGAAGGACGCTTCGATGAGGCGAAGCGCTTGCTTTTAGAGCAATTGAAGCTTCAGAAAAAGCACCTGGGTCCTGACGCTATGGAAACCGCGTATACGCTGGATTTTCTCGGAAATGCCAGCAAGGAGTTGACTGAGGATAACCAAGCGCTGGAGTATTACACGGCAGCCTTGAAAGTGTGCCAAAAAAATCCCGGCCCGGAATCCAACAGCTTGACTATCGAGATCATGGAATTTTTGGGAGAGATTTTCAGAGACCGGGGTGATCTGGCGAGCGCCGAGGCGGAATATGCAGGGGCGCTGCAAATGGCCCTGGATGAGACCGTGGAAAAGAACTTTGACCCTTCGGTCAGCACGATTACTTTGGGTCTTCTGGATGTGTTGGTTAATGAGAAGAATCCCCGTCAAAAGGAAGTGGACATGCTGAACGAAGATCCACAGACTTGGCTCCACAGCAGGGTCCCTCCCTCCACTGTTCATTAAGATTTTCTTGAGGCGGGTGGGGGCATCTGGGTTCCGTGTATAGATTTCTTCAATGTGATAGCCGCCACCGCCGCGCTGCTGTTGTTTGAGATGTGTAAACAACCGAGCTGCGAATGCGCCAAAAAAAGCAGGTTCTGTTAGCATGTCCGTGGTTTACGCAAATCCTAGGGGTTATTTTATGCGGGTTGCATCCAACAACGGTTTCGCGCGTGCCATGTTTGGCGTTTATCCGTCGGACCGGTCGGCAATGGGCTTTCGTCCTTCATCGGTGTATTTCGCCGCGAAGGATCGGTTTGACAAAAATATTAAAGGGGATTCTCCCGCCGGGAAAACGCAGGATTGGTTGGTGCGGATTGATGAATTGGAAAGTCAAATGCAGCAGCTTAAGGATGATTTTTTTAAGAAAGCCCAAGCCTTGATGTTAGAGCGGTTGGCACTTGAGCAAAAGAACCTGGGTCCTGACGACATTGAAGTCGCCTATACGTTTCAAGATCTTGGCAATGCCAGCATGAAGCATGGGCAGGGCAACAGTGATCGGGACGATCAGGAAGCGGCGGCAAAAAATTACGACGAGGCGCTGGCGTATTATGCGGATGCGCTGAAAATTTGCCGGAAAAAACCGGGTCCGGAAGCCGACAGATTGACGGTCGGGATACTGGAATCTCGGGGAGAGATATACCTGGAAATGGGGGCGCCGATGAGAGCCGAGGCGGAACTTGCGAGAGCGCTCCAAATGGCCCTGAATCTGGGTAAGGGGAAGGACGAGAATGATGAGGCCCTGCTCAACGCTATTCTACTGAGCCTTGCCTGTGTGCTGATGACCGACGAGCAGAACCCCCGCAATGAGGAACTGGATCTGTTGAAAGCAGATCCGCAAGCATGGCTCGACAGCAGAACTATCTCTCGGACCCTCCACTAAAACCTTTAAGTCAGCGCAATCAATGCCTTGAAAAGACCACGGCTGATGACCTTGCGAAGGTTGCGGTGTCTGGGAATTTCCTGGCTGATTAGCCCGTGGTAATAGCGTTCCATCCGCATCATTTGATCGTTGAAAATGCCGTACTGGTGCAGGATGATCTGCGATTCCTCCACCATGCGCTTGGCCAGCGCCGGATTCTGGTGCATCTTTACAATCGCCCTGGCCAGCACCTGGCTGTTGCGGATGGGAACCCGCAGACCCGTCTGCCCGTGGATGATGACCTCGTTATAAGAGGGTAAATCCCCCACAATTAAAGGTTTCTGGCAGGCCATGGACTCGAAAATGGTGACCGGCATGCCGTCCGTGCTGGGGACGGAAACCACCACGTCCGAAAGATTGTAGTAAAGCGGCAGTTCGCTCATGGGAACCTCTTCCACCCAGCGAATCGCCTGAGCCACGCCCAGCGAGTCGGCCAGATCCTTCAGCGACTGCACGTAAGCTTTGCGCTCCGGCGTGTTGCAGAAAGTGTCCTTCATGATGAACAGCGTGTTCGGCACTTCTTCCAACACGCGCGGCAAACTTTCAATGATGGTGGTCTGGTTGTAGTGCGGGGTCATCTGGCGGGGGCTCAGCACCACAAAACTGTCCTCCGGGATGTCCAATCGTTCACGCAGCGCACTGGTATTCAGCTTCGGCTGGAATAGCTGTGGATCGGTGCCGATGGGGATCAGTTCCACCGGGCACAGGCCCAGTGCCATACGGTGAGCCACCTGGGAAAGGTCGTCGGAAACAGCGGTAACCATGTCGCTCTGCTTGATGGCCAGCGCGTTAAGCAGGTGATCCCGCCAGAGTTGGAAGGGGTGGCGGTAGTTGCGCCTGGGAAGGTAGATGTCCGAGCCCAGCAGCGTGACCAGGACCGGGTGGAAGCCGCTCATCACCGCAGACCAGCCCCGATGGTACAGAAAGATGGCATGTACGATGTCGGGCTTTATTTCCCGCACAATCTGCCGAATTTTTCGGCCCCGTGCCTTGATGACGGCTGTTTTGCCGATTTTTCCATGGCCTTCCGCGAGCAGGGTGTCCCGGTTGGGCAGATCGATGACGGTGACGCCATCGATGGTGCCTGGTTTATCGCTGAGGCAGTAGACCTGATGGCCGCGATTAACAAAGTAGCCCAGCCAGCGTTGGACGTGAATATTGGTTGCGTCAGCAACATAGCAGAGGGTCAAGGTTTGCGGCACGGATTTTCAGGCACTGTTTCCGGAAGATTCAAACTAGGCTTATTCCTGGAGCCTGTCGCTCCACGGCTCATCATAGCACGATTTAAGCGGTACAATGTTCGCTGTGGAAATGGGCGAAGGAATCCTGACATGCAATACTGGATGGTCAAAACGGAGCCGGGGGCGTTCTCCTGGGAAGATTTGGTGCGGGATGGCTCTACCGTTTGGGACGGGGTGCGTAATTTTCAGGCGCGCAACAACCTGAAAGCCATGAAAAAAGGCGATCAGGTGCTGATTTATCACAGCGTGACCGAGAAAGCCCTGGTGGGCATCGCAGAAGTGACCCGCGAGCAGTACCCAGATCCTAAGGATAATCCGCTCAAGAAAGATGGAACCCAGGATTGGGTGGTGGTGGATATCAAGCCCGTGCGCCCACTCAAGCGTCGTGTTTCGCTGGCGGAAATCAAGGCCGCGCCTGAGCTGGCCGAGATTCCCCTCATCAAGCAATCCCGTCTGTCCGTCATTCCTCTAAAGAAGCAGGATTTTGATCGGCTGGTCTCCATGGGTGAAGTGTAGGCATTAGGCTGCCAGACTTGGATTTTTGGCGTTCTGTTGACCAGCCAGGAGAAGCAGGAACTGCGTTATCCGCTGGCTAGCCTGCCGGGGAAGGCCGAACAATTGGTACAACATATTGATCCGGTGCTCGTCCGGGGGCACAGTCCGAGCCGACCTTGCTTCCGGGATGGCTTGCGCTAATGCCTGCGCCAGATGTGCCGATGTCTCACAGCGAGGAGCTACCTGGTACTGTTGAATTGGGTCGAAATCCGATTGCGGTACGGAGCCCAGCTGGATGACTTGCTTGCCCTGCAAAAGTGCCTGGGTGGAGACGGTTGATTGATGCGCCAATACCACATCGGTAACGGCCAGCGTTTCCATGGTGGAGATGCCCCGAGGAACGATGCGAACACGGTCTTGCAGACCGGCCTGTTGCAGCATGGCTTGCTCGTATTGGCCGTCCGACTTGGGGTGCAGGGACAGCAACACGTTGGTATATGGAAATCTGCGGATTGTTTCAAGGAATAAGGAAAAAGCCTCTGGATAGCCTGGGCCGTAGCTGCCGACAAAGAGCAAGGTCGGCTGGTTTAAGTCGATGCCCAGTTGCTGAGCGAAGACGGGGCGGTTTACTTGCCGGATGGTGCGGGTCGATTCTTCCAGCGAGGGTTGGCCGAGCGCGACCACGGGAATATTGCCGAAACGCTGCTGGAAAAACCGGGCGCTGTCTAGCGTAGGCGTGATTAAATGGGTCAGCAGGCCTTTGAAGGTTTCCGCCCGGTTCGTAAAACGATCAAAGCTGAAGGCGTCATAGTAACCGACCACGCGCTTGCCGGAGGCCTTGAAAAAACCGGCCCATTGCTTCTGAAAATCGGAAACCAGCCCGGTCACGGTGCAAGGCGCCTGCATCGCATTTTGCAGCCGAGCCTGGGCCATGGTCGCGATTGCCGGGTTATTTTTCGCTAACTGCACCACGTCACCAGAGCTGGGAACCAAATGAGGATCGTTTTCCAGCAGTTTTTTAGCCGTCGCTTCCGCCAGAATACTGTATGGGATGCCCTGATTGTCCAAATTCTGCATCACCGGCTGCATTGCCTTGGTTTCCCCGGCGTCGTGCAAAACAAACGTAACGGCTGGTGGCCTGATTGCCAAACCAAATATCTCCATCCTGAGCTTGATGCAGTATTTAAACCGAGACACGCTGATTTTGTGTCAAACAGATCCGCAGACAGGTTCTATATCCCGCTCCCGGCAATAACTTCCAGATCTGAATCAAAGCGGAAGGCAACTTTGTCTTTTTAATTGTTTTTATTTATTCAGTCTGAGTGGTAGGGGATTGGAGGTATTGTGGTGGCGGATTTTAAGGTAAGCATCAATAATCACAATTCAGCCCAGAGAGGGATCCGAATTGAAAGGTCGGATCCGGATCATCAGAATGTTGTTCAGGAAATCTGGTTGAGTTGCGGCCTATCAAAGCCATCGTTTACCTATACCTTTCCCGAAGGCGCAACCGTCGACGCGTTCAGCCCAAATGAGTATAATTTCGCACTGGTTCGGGAGAATTCCCAGCAGCGGCTGATCGTGCCCGCACCCGTTTGTCCGCCGCCGGAGCCATCCGCCGATGAGCTGGAACCGGAAACCAACAAATCTTCCTCTAAAACAGATGAAGAAGCCTCACAGGCAGTGGAAGATTTGCGTACAGAAATCCAGGAAAAAGATGGATGGTGATGAGTTGGATGCTCCCAAAGTCCCCATGCTCAAGCAGGCTAGGACACTAAAGGATATCTTTCTTTCCGATAATCTCCAAAATCAGCAGGCCGGTAGACAGCCCGGCGGCAACAGGCGGGCAATCTCGATAGGCAGTTCCATGCCAGGCAGCTTGGACTGAAGATAGTCCCGAACAATGCCCGGCGTGTCACCGTCAATCAGTTGCCGGTAGCGGTCATCCACCGCCCGAATCAGCGCCTGGGAGAGCTCATCCATCATGGCTTCCCCCTGCCAGCGGTCAAAGAGTTGCGGCGAAATGCAGGCTTGCAGGCTGGTGGGCTGATTGGCTCGCGTGTCGGTTTGGCAGCCGGTTTCCACGGCTTCATGCGCGTAAATGTTGATGCCGATGCCAGTAACAATGGCCCGGCAAACGGAACGCCCCTGTTCCTGCCCCAGAAGGCCTTCGGTGAGGATGCCGCCCAGCTTGCACCCTGCCACATAAAGGTCGTTGACCGGCTTCAGGTGGATTTTCAGGCCGGTGAGCTCGAATAAAATTTCCGCGCAGGCCACCCCGGCCGCCAAGGTAAAAATCGGTGTGACGGGGATATGTGCGACATCTGGCATGGCATCCGTACTCTCCAGCCGTTCAAAGGGATGAATGATAGACAGGTAGAGCCCCGCGCCGGGTGGGGAAATCCATGTTCTCCCCTGTGTCCCCCGCCCGGAGGTCTGCTGTTCGGCGCGGATGAGTGTCAGGCCTGCAATGCGTCCGGCGCTCAGCAGGCGCTTGGCCTCCTCGTTGGTGGAGTCCAGGCTGTTATAGCACAGGATTTTAAAGGCTGGTGGATTCATTCGGCGCTGGGGTAGGGAGTAACGGTTAAATTCTGAATAGCATCGCTGAGGCTTTCCGGGGTAACGAGCATGTCGTCCGTGTTTTGCTGGATGCGATGAATCACGGCGGATGCCTCATGCAGTTTTTCAAGATTCACGCCGGTGTGGATGCCTTGTTCATGCAGCATGGCAACCAGGAAATCCGTTGACAGGTTGCCGGAGGCGCCCGGCGCATACGGGCAGCCGCCCAGACCTCCGGCGGAGGAGTCGTAGATGGAAATCCCCAGCTCCAGTGAGGCTTGCACGTTCTCCAACGCCAGACCGTTGGTGTCGTGGAAGTGCATGGCGATTTTTTCCAGCGGAACATGCTCCAGGATGTGCCGCATCGTGATCTGAACGTCCTCTGGCGTTGCCTGGCCGATGGTATCCCCAATGGAAATCTCTTCCACGCCCAGCTCCAGCAGGCGGCGGGTGACATCCAGGACGGGGGCGCTCTCAATTTTGCCTTCGTAGGGGCAATAAAAGGCAGTGGACACGTAGCCGCGCACGAACATGCCTTCCGCCTTCGCCCGGCGAACCACCGGCTCGAAGTTCTCGAAGGATTCATCGATGGTCATGTTGATGTTGTGGCGGGTAAACGTGTTGGAGGCGGCGGTAAAGACGGCGATTTCCCGGATGCCGGATTCCAGCGCCCGTTCCAAGCCTTTCATGTTGGGAACCAGTGCCGAGTAATGCACACCGGGCCGATCCGGCAACCCGCGCACCACATCCAGCGCGTCATAGAGCTGCGGAATGGCCTTGGGATGCACAAATGAAGTGACTTCGATGAATTTCAGCCCGGCATCGGCCAGTCTGGTGATGAAATCGATCTTCACCTCAGTGGAGATAATGGCTTTCTCATTCTGAAGCCCATCCCTCGGCCCGACTTCCACGATTTTAACCGCCTGGACCGTGTTCGCCATCCTGTTGCACCCCCGGAAAACGATTATGTCTCCAATTTTACCAGCATGGCGCCCATGTCCACCAGTTGTCCTTCGTTGCAGAGTACTTCCTGCACCGTGGTGTCTTCCGGGGCGGACAGCGTCATTTCCATCTTCATGGATTCCATAATCACCAGCGGTTGGCCAGCCTCCACCCGATCACCGGGCTTGACCGGTACTTTGAGCACGGTCCCAGGCATAGGAGCCTTGATTTCCCCGGCATGCAGGGCGGCGTGGGCTACGGCCCCGGCCCGGCGCGCACCGGCTGTCACCAGGTTCAGCGAATAGGTTTTTCCATCCACCCAAATCATCAGCGTGTCCTGCTTCTGGCTTAGATAGAAGGGCATAATGCGTCCCTGGTAATTGATCCAACCCTCACCGGGGCTGGTGACCATCAGGGTGCCCTCGTAAACGGTATCATCAATCGTGATCCCAAACGTGTTGCCGCTGACCTGGCAGTCCAGAACGGTGGGTTCCGTCTTATCAGGGAGTTGCAGTGTTATTTTTGACATGCCAGTTGTCTCCATGCGCCACCCAGAGTCCAGGGGGATGAGGGAATGCCTTTATGCTCTTGTACCCCGTTATCGGCTCCGACCCGACGTCCCTTTAATATTTGTGAAGAGAGCCCCGCAATCAGCAGCGCTTCCACGGAAACTTCGCGGTTTAGCCGGATGGGATGCTCTTCCAGGAAGTGGGTGTGCACGTTTCCGTCGGCAAAAGCGGGATGATCCACAATCGCCTTCAGGAATTCCACGTTGTTGGCCACGCCTAAAACGGCGTAGCGAGAGAGCGCCCAGGATATTTTAGCGATGGCCGCCTGCCGGTTTTCTCCCCAGGCAATCAGCTTGGCCAGCATGGGGTCGTAATGGACGGTCACTTCGCCGCCCTCCCGCACGCCGTTGTCCAGGCGAATCCCCGGCCCCGAAGGTGGCCGGTAGAACGCCAGTTTGCCGATGCCCGGCATGAAGTTGTTGGCCGGATCTTCGGCATAAATGCGGCACTCGATGGCATGCCCGTCCTGGCAAAGGTCTTTCTGCGTGAAAGGCAGAGGCTCTCCAGTCGCCACCATCAGTTGCAACCGGACGAGGTCCTTGTGGATGGTCATCTCGGTGACCGGATGCTCCACTTGCAGGCGGGTATTGACTTCCAGGAAGTAGAACCCGCCATCCTCGCCCAAAATAAACTCAATGGTGCCCGCGTTGGTGTAACGCATGGCTTTCGCCGCTTTTACGGCCGCCTCGCCCATGCTCGCGCGCAACGCCGGAGTGAGCGCGGGGGACGGCGTTTCCTCGATCACCTTCTGGTGGCGGCGTTGAATCGAGCATTCCCGCTCGAACATGTGCACCACGTTGCCGTGATGGTCGCCGAAAACCTGGAATTCGATGTGCCGGGGCCGGGTGATGTATTTTTCCAAAAAAACCCGCGCGTCGCCGAAAGCGCTTTTGGCCTCGCGGGCTGCCGCTTCGAGGGCGGCCTGCAAATCTTCGGGCTTTTGGACCAGGCGCATGCCTTTACCGCCACCGCCCGCCGCCGCTTTGACCAGGATAGGGTAACCAATGGCCCCCGCCTCGTTGGCGATGACTTTAAAATCTGCCTGCGGATCGCCCGACCAGCCCGGTGATGTCTTAACGTCCCCGGACCAGCCGGGTGATGTTATAACGTCCCCGGACCAGCCGGGGACTACGGGAACACCCGCCTCTTTCATCAGGGCTTTCGCAGTGATTTTGTCGCCCATATCCCGGATGACGTCCGGCTTGGGGCCGATGAAGACGATGCCCGCATCCGCGCAAGCCTGGGCGAACCCCGCGTTCTCCGATAGAAAGCCGTAGCCGGGGTGGATGGCGTCCACGCCCCGCTCTTTGGCGAGGGTTACGATTAAATCCCCTTGCAGGTATGTTTCCGCCGGTTTTTGCCCGGCCAAATGAATCACCTCGTCCGCCCGGCGTACGTGTTCGGCTTGCAGGTCGGGATCGGAGGCCAACGCAACCGTCCGAATGCCCATCTCTTGCAGGGTTTGCATGATGCGAACCGCGATTTCCCCGCGATTGGCAACTAAAACCTTGTTAAACATCTGCTCTAAAGCCCTTTTTCTTGATTTCGCATGATTGAATAATAGCAATGCCCTGGCGGACTTGCGTGCTAGGGCGTCACGGGCGCTCCGGCAACCCAGCTGGGACTGCGTTTTTCCAGAAAGGCCCGCATGCCTTCCTGTCCCTCGGGAGAAATGCGCTTTTCGGCAATCATCTTGGTGGCGATGTCGAAGGCGCGATCCCAATCGAAATGCGTGATTTCATCAATCAGCACCTTGCACAGCGTGACCGCCTCCGGGCCGTTGGCGAGAATGGCGGAAATAACTGCGTCGATGCGGGTATCCAGGGTTTCCACATCCGGCACGACTTCTGAAATCAAACCAACCCGCAGTGCATCGGCGGCACTGAAGCGTTCGGCGGTCAGAAAATAACGATGCGCGGCGCCGGGGCCGATTTTTTGGAGCACAAACGGGGAAATCACGGCGGGCAGCAAGCCTAGCTTGGCTTCGCTCAGGCTGAAAGTTGCGGATTCAGTCGCAACTGCCATGTCGCAGGCTGCAATCAAGCCGACGCCACCCCCGAAGGCTGCGCCATGCACGCGGGCAATCACCGGCTTGGGGCAGTCATGAATGGCCTTTAGCATCGCAGCCAGTACATGGGCGTCTTCCACGTTCTGCTCGAACGTGTAGCCAATCATCTTTTTCATCCAGTTCAAATCCGCCCCGGCACAAAAGGACTTGCCTTCCCCGCTCAGCACAATCACTCGAACCTGGCTGTTATCGCCCAGCGCGGTGAATGTTTCCCGCAATTCCCCGATCATCACCTCGTTGAACGCGTTGTGCAGTTCCGACCGGGTCAAGGCAACCCGCGCCACACCCTTGTCAATTTGCACCCGGACAAATTCCGCCATCCTGTCACCCTCTCTCGATGCTGATTGGACAAGAGCTTACCAGGAAAACGGCCGATCTGGAATCCTGGTAGCCCCTCCTCTAAAACCGGAAAACGCCTTGCTTGCGCTCGGGGAAGGGGGCATTGAGGGCGGCGGCGATGCCTAGGCCCAGCACCATCCGGGTATCCACGGGGTCGATGATGCCGTCATCCCACAGGCGGGCCGATGAATGATAGGCGCTGCTTTCCTGGGCGTATTTTTCCAGTGTGGGGCGCTTGAATTCCTCCTCCTCCGCCGGGCTCATGGCGGGTTTTTGGGTGGCGGCCAGCTGGTCTTTCTTCACGGTCAGCAGCACGTTGGCGGCCTGCTCTCCACCCATCACGGAAATGCGGGCGTTGGGCCACATCCAAAGCTGCCGGGGACTGAAGGCCCGGCCGCACATGCCGTAATTGCCCGCGCCATACGAGCCCCCGATAATCACCGTGAACTTCGGCACCGCCGCATTAGAAACCGCCATGACCATCTTGGCCCCGTCTCTGGCGATACCGCCTGCTTCGTACTGCCGACCGACCATAAAGCCGGTGATATTCTGCAAAAATACCAGCGGAATGCCGCGCTGGCTGCACAACTCGATGAAATGGGTGCCTTTTAGGGCGCTTTCTGAAAACAACACACCGTTGTTGGCGATAATGCCCACCGGATAACCCCAAAGGCGCGCAAAACCGCAGACCAGCGTGGTGCCGTACAGTGCCTTGAATTCGTGGAAGCGGCTGCCGTCCACGATGCGGGCGATGATTTCCCGCACATCGTAAGGCTTGCGGATGTCTTTGTTGATAATGCCGTAGATTTCATGCGGATCATACAGGGGATCTTCCGGCGGGTCCTGGTTGATGGCCGTGTGATGCTTCCGGTTCAGGTTCTGGACAATATTCCGGGTGATGGCGATGGCGTCCTGGTCGTCCAGGGCATAATGATCCGTAACGCCCGAGGTGCGGCAGTGCACGTCCGCGCCGCCCAGATCCTCGGCGGTCACTTCCTCGCCGGTGGCGGCCTTCACCAGGGGCGGACCTCCCAAAAAAATGGTGCCTTGCGCCTTCACAATGATGCTTTCGTCGCACATGGCCGGGACATAAGCACCACCCGCCGTGCAAGACCCCAGGACCGCCGCAATTTGCGGAATGCCCAGAGCCGACATACGGGCCTGGTTGAAGAAAATTCGACCGAAATGCTCCTTGTCCGGAAAGACTTCATCTTGCATGGGCAGGAAGGCGCCGCCGGAATCGACCAGGTAGATGCAGGGGAGATGGTTCTCCTCGGCGATTTCCTGGGCCCGCAGGTGTTTTTTGACGGTTAGTGGGAAGTAAGTCCCGCCCTTCACCGTGGCGTCGTTGGCCACGATCATGCATTCAACGCCCTGCACGCGGCCAATACCGGTGACAACCCCCGCGCCGGGCGCCGCGTCGCCGTACATTTCCCAGGCGGCCAGCTGGCTGAATTCCAGGAAGGGCGTATCAGGATCCAGTAGGGCTGCAATCCGGTCCCTGACGAAAAGTTTGCCCCGGCTGGTGTGACGCTCTACCGCAGTCTTGCCCCCGCCTTCGCAGACGGCCTCCACCCGGCTTCGCAGCAAGGCGACCTGCTCCTCCATTGCCGCGTAATTCTCCCGGTAAACGGGATCACCGGTATGAATGGTGGTATTCAGGATATCCATAATGCCAAATCTCTTCCCCTGCAGCTCTAATTGTGACGGTCCGCTCCTACCCGGCTGGTCGTTGAACGGTTGACAACGGAGTGAAATGATTATGCCGAAAACAGCCGTAAAAAAATAGATTCCTGGCCAAGTGACAGGCCCAAATGGATAAAGGATTTGTAACAATGAGCAAGCCTTTTAAACCAGTTGTAAAGATATGTAAATATGAATTTTCGTATCCTTCAGATGAAGGTCCGCCTCCGGGTGAGATTTTCCCCAGCGGATGAGGTTCGTTTGGCATTTCTCCAGACGGCTACTTTAAATGTGATCGAAGCGGATCTATAATAATAAATAGCTGGTATACTTTTTGAACTAAAGTGGAATAGCAAGGTATACAGGCATCGTCACCGTTACCCCATACACCCGGATCCGGGGCCGATTACCCGGTCTCCAGTGACCCAAAAAACCGATCCAAGGAATCGTTAGACCATCATGTTTTTTGACGAACAAATCCATATTGAAGAAGAGGATCAGTGCTACACCTGCGAGTACTTCCTGAAGGGCGTCATGTGCCCATTGCTGGAAGCATTGGCCGTTGGTGTCGCGCATTTGGAGGGGGACGTACTGGTCAAGAATTGCGGTTTCTACGTGGAGTTCAAGCGGCATCTCCAATTGATTGAAGGCAACGGGGAGCCCGAGGACACCGATCATCCCCCGGCCGACACGGAGCGCCGGGAACGCCGCAAATCCGACCGGACCAAACGCTTCAGCTAGTTTTCGCAAGTGCTTATAAAAAATCACAGCGACAGGAGCTTCATTCGAGGCTCCTGTTTGCTTTTGGCGAGACTTTTGGCGTCGCTGAATATCTTTACTCGCCTTCCACCATCTCGATCTGGTGGTAGAGGTAGTTGAAGATGCGATGGATGTCGGCTTCGCCCTTGGTTTTGAGTTCCTTGTTCATGCTGCGGTTGTATTCGCCGATGGTGACGTGCTTATCCAGCTTGCCGAGAATCCTAAGGCCGTCTGCCTTGGTCTCTTTGCCCCGATCCATCAGCAACACGCGGCTGACCCTATGCAAAGGAATGCTGAAAAAGCTGTCGATGCAGTCCGTATCGAAGTGCGTGCCGGCGTCCCGCTTCAGAATCGCCAGTACCTTATCGAACGCCATCCGGTTACGGTAATGACGGCGGGAGGTAATGGCGTCGAATACGTCGGAAATGGCCAGAATACGCCCGGAGAGATGAATTTCCTTGCCGCTCAGGCCCCGGTGGTATCCGGTGCCGTCCACTTTCTCGTGGTGAGAAGCGGCAATCTCAGGCACCAGGCGCAGATGCCGCTCAAAGTGGACGTTTTTCAGAATTTCATGCGTGTAGTACACGTGCTTTTGGATATGGCGGTATTCTTTTTCCGTCAGACGGCCATCCTTTTTCAGGATGTCTTCCCGGATGCCGATCTTGCCGATGTCATGCAGCAGGGATGCGTATTTCAGCGCATCCAGATCGTTGACCTGCATTTCCATTTCTTCGCCCAGCAGCACGGCATATTCGGCCACCCGCTCGGAATGACCTGCCGTGATGGGGTCTCGTGCGTCAATCGTGCTGGATAGCGCTGTGACGAAACTATCGAAGGAAATTTTCATCTCTTTCGACAGCGTGGCGTTCTCGATGGCGACGCCTGCATTGGTAGCGATGGCGGTCAAAAGGTCTTCATCCACCTTATCGAAGCTGGAGGTGCGCTTGTTCAGTACCTGGAACACGCCGATGATCTCCATCTTGCGGTTCCGCATCGGCATACACAGAATGTTGTGTGTTCGGTAGCCGGTTTTCTTGTCGATTTCCTTGTTGAAGCGAGGATCTTCGTAGGCATCCTTGATATTCAGGACCTCACCGGTTTTCACCACGTATCCGGCCAGGCCCAGATGCGCCGGGAAGCGGATCTCCTCGCTGGTATCCAGGCCCGTTGCGACTTTAGACCATAATTCGTTCCGGTCGCGGTCGTACAGGAACACGGTGCATCGGTCGGTATCCAGGGCCAGCTCGGTCTCATTCTTGATGAGCTGGAGCAGCTTGTCCAGGTCGCGCTCGGCGGCCATCGCCTGGCCGACGCGAAGGAGCGAAACCAGTCGCCGGTTGGGATTGTCTCCGGAATTTTCATCGCTTTGAGCTTCTTTGGCGCTGAGCGAAGAGAGCGCGTTCATCAGGTTGCCCTCTTCCACAAAAAGCTGCGCGTGATGGGCCCGCTTTTCCACGATGGTTTGCCACTGGTTTTCGTCCAGCCGGAAGATCTCATCCTCGATGTGGCTGACAATGAAGCTCAGCCCGTTTTCCTCGGCGATTCTCAAGGCTTCCATAAAACTGGCCAGGGCCAGCTTCTGCTCATTGATGCTGAGATACACCTTGCCGAATTCGTAATAGGTTTTGGCAAGTTCGGCCACCGCGCCCTCTTCCTTGAAGATGGCGATCACCTCGCTCATTTCTTCGATGGCGCGGGTTTCCTGGTTGTTGCGGTGGTGAATGCAAGCCAGCAGTCGGGTACCCATCGCGAAGCCTTTTTTGTAACCGGCTTTTCTGAATGTCGGCAGGATGTCCTCTTCCAGCAGCTTCTGGGCCGGCTCGTGCTCGCCGCGCATATATTGCAGATACGCCTTGTAAAGCTGGCTCATCCCGAATGGAATCCGTAAATTACGGCCCTGGCACTCCTGCTCCACTTCCTGAATCAGCTGTTCCGCCTGCGTAAAGTCATTCTGGTAGATGCTCAGGCGAACCAGATCGTTCTTGATTCGGGCGCAGCGACGGACATCACCCAGTTCCTGGGAAACCTGCAAGGCTTGCGTCAGGTAATCGGTAGCTTTGGGGTATTCCTCCCGCAAGATGTAAATGCGGCCCATGATCTGACAAGTAATGGCTTGCTCGTAAGTGCAGCCGTTTTTCTTTTTTAAATCCAGCGCGGTTTTCAGGCAGCCGACGGCCCGGTAATAATCGTTGGTATGCTCGTAATGCACCGCAAGACTGTCATAAATGCGGGCTACCTCGGTTCCGTCCGGTTTGCAGAGGGTCTTTGCATACATGAAGTTCTTGACCGCCTCGCCATACTGCTTTTCGCGATAGCGAACCAGGCCCTGGTAGTGCAGTAGTCGGGCGCGAACCTCGTTGATGCCTGGCTCATGCATGTGCACGTTAATCATCTTGCCGGCTTCGGAGAAGAGCCGGGCGGCCTTGGAGAGGCCGTCATTTCCATCATGGCTGTATTTCATCCAGCCCAGTTCAATCAGGCACTGGATAGCGCCCAGGAATTGCCGGTGGATGAGGTAGATGCCGTATGCTTTCTCCAGTGCCTCAATGGCCTTGGGGTATTCCTTCTTGAAGTTGTACAGCAGACCGGCATCGTAAAGCTGATTCGCCTGTTCGATATCGTTGATATCCACATCTGGCTCATTTTCGGCCTGTTCCTCCGGAAAAATGGTTTCCAGGTTGCGCAGGTCTTCCAAGGGCTCGCCAATCGAGACCATGCCCTGGATGGAGTCGTAGTATGTCTGCTCTACGAATGGGGTCGGTTCGATTTTATCGGGACCTTTCGCCATCGGCTTGGCTTTCTACCTGTCTTTCTGCTCGGGGCTTCTTCCTGTCTCCGCTGCTGGTTTCTCTACCATGCAGTCATATATTTACGCGATATCGCAACGCTGCTCCGCCTAGTTTGTTTCATCATAGAAAATACAGGATCCGTTTGGCTTCCATCAGCCGGAGGAGTTTGAATCGGATTTTAATCGTGTATCGATAGGAAGTGTTTCGTAACTTTTTTAAAAATATTGAGTTTCTTTCGCCCGAATTGTTGAATTTTTTACAATTACCCGCACATAATGAGTATATTGGGCTAAGATAGACGCATAAGTCTATTTTTTGAATGGCTGAGCAGTGGCAACAGAGAGACAACCTGGAGTGGAACAGGCTGGCGAAACCAGCAATATTCAAGATGGGGCCAAGCCGACAGTTCTGGTGATTCACCAGGACAGCGCCGTCGTGGACTCTTGCCGGGACGCGCTGGCCAAGCACGGCTTCCTGATTGATTCCGCTGTGGACGGCAATGAGGGTATCCACAAGATTTATCAACAGATTCCGGATGTTATTCTGGCCGGAAGCACCGTGCCGGAGCTGAATGGCTACCAGATCTGCCGCCTGATCAAGAATGATTCGGTCATGAGGAAGATTCCAATCCTGCTGATTGCGGATGTGGCCGAGAAAATGGATTGCTTCTGGGGTGTGAAGGCCGGGGCTGATGACTTCTTGCAGAAAGATGAGATTCCACCCAAGCTGCTGCGCAAGATCAATATGGTGCTGGGAATCTATGACCGCATCGATATTGAGGAAAAGCGCCTGCTGAAGGCCAGCAACGAGAAAAACCCGTTCAACATCCGAACCCGGCTGAACCAGATCCTGGACACTTCGCTGGTGGAGTCCACCCTGATGGTGGAGTTCCGCAGCTTGTCGGACCTGATTCATGACGTGGGCTTGCTGAATTACATGCTGTTCAGCCTCATGGAAAGCATCCTGGAGTACGACGCGGCCGCCATCTTCTATAACGACAGCGGCAAGGCCCCGCGCGCCATGACCCTTCATCTGCCCGAAGGCCAGCATCTGCCCACCAGCCAGGTGGAAGGCATGATGGATGAATTTTTCGGCCAGCTCAAGGCGCGTGCCAGCCAGCCGTCCGCGTTCGAGATGCTGGAATCCGAAGTCATCGGGGTGCTTGACGACGAAGCCGCCCCGGTGGAATACGCCACCCGCTACCTGAAAGAAGTCCATCTGGATGGTCGCTCGATTGGCGCTTTCTGTCTGTACTCGAAGCAAAAGGTCGATTATTCCCGTATCTTCCCCGTGCAGTTGGTGGAAGACGAGATTCGGCTGCTGATGAAGCTCAGGCACCTCTATTCCCAGGCGGAAACACTGGCCGTGACCGACAGCTTGACCGCGCTTTTCAACCACCGCCACTTTATGACGGTTTTGCAGCGGGAGTTCAAGACCTCCAAGCGCTATGAAATGGATTTGTCACTGGCAATCATTGGTGTGGACAATTTTCGCCAATTCAACGACGAGTGGGGCCATTCCTGCGGGGATGAAATTTTGCGCCATGTGGCCCGCATTGCCGAGAATTGCTTCCGGACGGTTGATATCCCGGCCCGCTTCGGCGGCAAGCAACTGGCAGTGGTTTTTCCAAAAACGCCCGGTGATCAGGTCCTGAACGCCTTGGAGCGCTTCCAGGCACAAGTGGCTGCTACGCCGCTTATGTGGCAGGACGCCCAGCTTAACCTGACTGTGAGCTGTGGCCTGGTTGCCCTCTCTCCTGAGATTGAAAATACCTCCGCACTCATCAAGCTAGCCGAGGCCGCTTTGCATCAGGCGCGTCTTCAAGGCAGCAACCGCATTGAGATTTCCCGAGTCTGATATTAGAATTGGGAAGGCTTTGTTTTCCCTTGAACTAGGTTTCTGAAAAAGCTTTATGGTTATCCCGGTTAAGGAACCCCTCGATTTGGAACATTTTCGCTACTCGGATGATGTCAGGGAAGCCATTGCGCTGGCAACCCGCCTGGCGCGTAAAGCCAATCGACAAGCGGTCAGCGACCGGGATTATCTGGGTGGCCTGCTACAGATTCACCGCCGCTTCAACCGCCTGGATTCGCTGTTCCGGGAGTTGCAGGTCTCCGCGCCCCAACTGCGGGGACAGTTGAAGAATGCCGAAGATGCCCCGCCACCGGGCCCAACGTCTGATCTGTTGAAAAATGCCGAGCTGATTGCCAAAGGCGGCCACAGCGGTGCCTCTGCCGGCGGGACTGCCGACCGGGGCGCGACGACCGTAGAGCTTGAGCACCTGTTGAAGGCTTTCTGCCTGTCCGCAGATCCGTTGGTCAGCCGTATATTGAACGATAACCGCATCTCTCCCGACCGCATCGATACCTCGGTGATGCAGGCCCGGAGCAAACATGCCCGCCGTTCCACCATGTTCTTGCTGAAAGAACTGGCGGAAGTGGTGGTTTTCGTACTGGTTTTCCTGATTCTCATCAAGAGTTTCCTGGGAGAACTGCGCCTGATTCCCTCGGAATCCATGGTGCCCGGCTTGCAGGTTCAGGATCGGCTGGTGATCGAACGGGTTACTCGCTGGGTCAGGCCTTATCAGCGGGGCGATATCCTGGTTTTCTACCCGCCCATGACCCAGTTGAAGCAGGATCCCTGGAGCGTGTTCCTTCGGCTCACCGGTTTTTCCGGGTTGATGTACAAGAAGGAAGAGAACATCGATGTGGCCTACATCAAGCGTTTGATTGGGCTGCCCGGCGATACCGTGGAGGTTCGCCCCGGCATCGGGGTGTTTATCAACGGCCAAAAACTGGATGAGCCCTACGTGAACGAGATTGCCAACACCTGCACCATGGTCCAGCCCGCCCCCGAGCAGGATTTAATACCAACCTGCGGTCCGGTGAAAGTGGCGCCCGGCCATTATTACATGATGGGTGACAACCGGAACCTCAGCCTGGATAGCCGCTATTGGGGATTTGCCGAGCAAGAACGCGTGATTGGCCGCGCGGTGTTTCGTGTCTGGCCTCTGGAACGAGCCGGTTCCCTCCCCAGCCCTCCGTATCAGCATGAAAAAGCGCAGAGATAAATTCAAGTCGTCGGATGACGACGCCCGCCGGTTCAGTGGTCAGGTGCCAGCCCGGCACCGGCTCTATCTGGAAGCCTGCTCAACTCCGGATGGCCGGAACGGAATCCGACAATCGGGGGTTGCCAAAGGTCCGAAGCTCGCATTTTAATACAGTATGATGGCATGATAGAGGAAAGGGGATCGTCATTAGCAAAGAGGAATTAAACGCAGACGGCGTTCCGATGATTGAGTTGTACGTGATGGGTATTGCTTTGGATACTCGCACGGGCACGCCGATTGTTGTCCTGAATGACCAGGAGAACCGCCGTGCGTTGCCAATCTGGATTGGTACGGCCGAGGCCAGCGCGATTATCCGGCAACTGGAAAACATCAAGTCCGCCCGGCCCATGACGCATGATCTGCTGTACGGCATCATCGAGACCACGGGCTATGCGATTACCCGGATCGAGATCAACGATATCAGCTCGGATACTTACTATGCCAGCATCTACTTGGTGCATAAGGACGGCCACCAGCACATCATCGATTCACGGCCATCGGATGCCATCGCCTTGGCCTTGAAAGCCAAGATCCCCATTTTCGCGACCAGCAATGTCGTGGCGGAAGGCACCATTTCAACGGATCAGGAGCGGGATGAGCAGGAAGCCGAAGAGTTCCGCAATTTCCTGACCAACCTGAAGGCCTCCGACTTCAAATTTGAAGGCGACATCGAATCCAACCAGTAGCTCTGGTGAGTGCTGGCTAAACGTTTATGCTTTCACTCTAAACGGGTAAAACTTGAGATTCATTAAAAATCCTTCGACTTTGCGGAAACCCCTTGGCATAATGAGGGTATGAGCCCCCGACGAAAGAAGACCGAGAGCGAGAATCCGCAGCAGCGGCTGGATTTTTCCACGCTGGTGTTTGGAGAGCCTGCAACCGCGCGGCCGCCGCAAAAAGCGTCCTATTCGGTCTCCGAAGTAACCCGCCTGCTGGAAGACAGTATTGCCGAGCATCCCGTGCTGGGCGGGTCGGTCATCGTGAGGGGCGAACTCTCCAACGTCAAGCGCAGCGGGCGCGGGCATATGTACTTCACCCTCAAGGACGAAGACGCCGCCATCGGGGGTATCCTGTGGGCCAGCACGGTCAGCCGGTTGAACTTCGACATGGAGGATGGGCTGGAGGTCTACCTCACCGGTCGCTTAGAGATTTATCGCCCCAGTGGCAGCTATTCCATCGTGGGATCTAAAATTGAGCCGGTGGGCATCGGCGCGTTGCAATTGGCTTTCCAGCAGATCAAGGCCCGACTGGAAGCTGAAGGCCTCTTTATGGAGGAATTCAAGAAAGAACTGCCCGAATTTCCGGAACGCATCGGCATTATCACGTCGTCTACCGGCGCGGTGATTCATGACATGTTGCGGGTGATCCGGCGCAAAAACCCGCTGATTCACGTGTTGCTGCACCCGGTGAAAGTCCAGGGCGAAGGCGCCGCCGACGAGATTGTGCAAGCCATCCGGGAATTAAACGATTCGTCTTACAAGCTGGATCTGCTGATTCTGGCGCGCGGCGGCGGATCGTTCGAGGATCTGTTCTGCTTCAGCGAGGAGCCGGTGGTCCGGGCCGTCTTTGAGAGCGGAGTCCCGATTGTGACCGGTATCGGCCATGAACCGGATTTTTCACTGGCGGATGCCGCGTCGGATTACTCGGCATCCACACCCACCGCCGCTGCCGACTGGGCGGTTCCGGATATGCAGTTGCTGCTGGAAGCCCATGAAACCCGTGTGCGGGATCTGCTTGAAAATATGAGCGAGACCATCCTGTATTGCGAGCAGACTCTGGATCACGGGGCCACCCGGTTGCTGGAACTGCACGAAAGTTATCTTGAAAACTGCCGGTCGAAGCTGGCACAAAAGCAGGAGCGCATGAACGCGCAATTTGAGCTGTACTTCCAGCGGCAAGCGCAAGCCGTCGCGAAGGCCGCCGCTACGCTGGACGTGTATAATCCGCTGACCACGCTGGCGAGAGGCTATGGCGTGGCCACCGATGTGCGGGGCAAGGTGATGGGCTCCGTGCAGCAGGCTTCCGTTGGGGATACGCTGTCGCTGCGGCTGTCGGATGGCAGCCTGCAATGCACGGTGTCCGGCAAACAGATGGTGGCCTCATCGCCGGACGAGCGAGAGCCGGACCGAACAGCGGCTGCCATGGTTGATCAGGCTTTAACGTAAGGAGACATCGCATGACCCAGGAGAGTTCGACTTTTTCAAAATCCGCCGAAGCGCTGGACGAAATTGTGGAGCGTTTCCGCTCCGAGTCCCTGCCGCTGGAGGAAGCACTGGCCTTGTTTGAAGAGGGCGTGGGACATATTAAAGTTTGCCAGGCCAAGCTCACCGATGCCCAAGGTCGTGTGGAAGAGCTGGTAAAGACCCTGCAAGCCGACGGCGAAAGCGTCACCCGCCCGTTTGATGCTTAGCGGCGCGACGGATATTTTCACATCTTTGGAAATTATTAGTCTTGAGGGGTTTTATTGGGTTGAGCCGTCTGGCTGCCGTTTGGTGAGTTGAAGGAAAGTTTCGATGTCTTCCCTGTATTTTGGTCGAACCACATTCAGAGGACCGGCCCCCTACCTGAGGGACAGTTTTAAGAATGTCCTGCTTAATTACCAACAAAAAAATCAGTACGAAGGCTTGGTCCGCTATGAATGCCGGGATGGACATGACACTCTCGAGATTGACAGCAGTTCCTTAAATCTGTCTGAAAAGCAAAAGACCAAAGTGGAGTATGAGGCGTTCCTGTCATGTCTGGACAAGATAGCCTGCCAGCTTCTGGCAAGGCAATGTCCGCAGCATCTGAAGCGTATTGTGGTGGACACGGACAGGGCCGATGTGATGTTCCAGGCTCATGACCACCTTGAAAAGAATAAAATTAAGATTAAGTTACTCTCACTCAGTACGCCTGCTTCTACCCAAAGTGATTTAATAAAAGAGGCACTTCGCCGACTATACGGTTATTAAGTGTAAAATGGCTTGAGCGAGTGAAGATGGCCTAGGGGAGCGCGCATGAAAACCCGGTACATTCTTGTTTTTGACCATGGCACCACCAGCATCAGGGCTTGCCTGATGGATCATGCGGGGCAAATTGTCGCCCGCAGCCAGCAGCAATTCGAGCAGATCTACCCCAAGCCCGGCTGGGTGGAGCATGAGCCCAACACCCTCTGGAAGATCACCCTGGACGTGGCGCGGGACGTGCTGGCGAAGCAGAAAATCGACTGGCCTGCGATTGCGGCGGTGGCCCTCACCAACCAGCGGGAAACCGCCATTCTGTGGGACAAGGAAACCGGCGAGCCGGTGCATAACGCCATCGTGTGGCAGTGTCGGCGTACGGCGGATCTCTGCGAACGTCTCAAGCGCGAGGGACATGCGCCAGTCATCAGCGAGAAAACCGGCCTGGTGCTGGACGCCTATTTCTCCGGCTCCAAGATTCACTGGATGCTGACCCAGGTGCCCCGCGCACAAGAATTGCTAGCCCAGGACCGTTTGCTGTTCGGGACGGTGGATACCTGGATTCTCTGGAAACTGAGCGGCGGCACTGTGCACGTGACGGACTACACCAACGCCTCCCGCACCATGCTGTTTAACATCCATGAGCGGCGCTGGGATGCGGATTTGATGCGCCTGTTCGACGTCCCGGAAAGCATTCTGCCCGAAGTGAAACCTTCTAATCAGGTTTACGGCATGATGGATCCCGGTCTCACGGGTGGTGTGGAAGTACCGCTGGCGGGGATTGCGGGCGATCAGCAGGCCGCGCTGCATGGGCAGAAGTGCTGGACGCCCGGCACCGCAAAAAGCACCTACGGCACCGGGGCCTTCCTGGTGATGAACACCGGGCGGGAGTATGTGCATTCCCACCAGGGCCTGCTCACCACGCTGGCCACCGATGCCCAGGGCAATCCGGCCTATGCGCTGGAGGGGGCCATCTTTTTCGCCGGGGCGGCGCTGGAGTGGCTGACCAAGAAGCTGGGCGTGATTGAAAACGTCCGGGATATCGATCAACTGGCCGGATCGCTGCCGGATAACGAGGGCGTCTACATGGTGCCTGCCTTTGCCGGGCTGGGCGCACCCTATTGGGACGCGGACGCACGGGGTGGGCTGTTTGGATTGACCCAGGACAGCGGTAAGGCGCATCTGGTACGCGCGGCACTGGAAGCCATGGCCTACCAGACCCGCGAAGTGCTGGACGCCATGCAGCAGGAAGCCCATTTATCCCTGGAAGCGCTGCGAGTGGATGGCGGAGTAACCCGCTCGAACTTCCTGGTGCAGTTTCTGGCGGATATGTTGCAGGTGCCGGTGGTCCGCACTGATGACGCCGAACTGACCGCCAAAGGGGCGGGCTATCTCGCGGGTTTGGCGGTGGGTTTCTGGGAATCACCGGAAGCGATTGCCCGGCTGCCGGAGCAAACCGAGCGTTTTGAACCAAAAATGGCTGCGCCTACACAGGAGCGCCTGTTTGAAGGCTGGCATTCCGCAGTCAGCCGGGTGCTGACGGACAAGGCAACGGCTTTTGCGGCAAACAATCATCCGGGCTTGGGAAAGTCTGAAGAGAACCCTCTGATGAAAGCCGGGATGAATCTTCAGGGCTAAACGATTGAATTATAGTGCTTGGGCAGCAGGTTGCCGGTCGTGATTGGTTGCTGTGCGGGCCTCTGCTATAGCGTTTTGGTCATGCAGAGATAGCGCTCGGTTTCAAAGCCCGCTTTATCGTATGCGCGAATGGCCCGAGCATTGTTGCGCTCCACGTAAAGCCGGATTTCACAGACGCCCTGCTGCTTGGCCTCCAACTCCAAGTGGTTCATCAGGCGTTGAAACCAGTCACGTCCCCGGTAATCCGGGTGAATGAAGAGGCTCTGGATCCACCAGTAGGCGCTGTTGTGCCAATCGCTCCATTCCACTGTAATCAGCGTGCAGCCGATAGGCTTTTCCGCATCCAACATCAGCCAATAGGTTCCCAGGGCAGGCTTTTCGAAAACAGCTCGTATACCGGCGATAAGAGTCGCATGATCCAGTTGCCGCCCTTCGCTTTCCAGGGCCATGGCCTGGATCATGTCGCTCAGTTCGGCGGTTTCCTCCGGTTGTGCCCGACGGATTTCGACAGGTTGAATGAATGCTCTCCTTCCGACTGTGGGGAATGCTGCTTGTAGGCTGTTTGAGTGGGGGCCCTGATCATGCGCTTTGGCCCAGAAATGGATTAAAGCGCTCGATTGATAACATTTATATTATCGCAAGGGGGCAACTGAAGCCCGGTTTGCGTTTTATGATATATTGACAAGGTTAGTCGACTTGCCCATAACCTGGCGATCCAAGCAGATATGGCCTCACCCAACAATCGAGCGATTATTCTGGCTGGCGGCCAGGGAACCCGGCTGAAGCCTTACACCACGCTGTTTCCCAAAGCGCTGGTGCCTTTAGAGGAAATGCCGGTGCTGGAGCTGGTCATTCGCCAGCTGAAAAGCCACGGCTTTACCGAATTGACGCTGGCGGTAGGGCATCTTTCCGAGCTGATTGAAGCCTACTTTGGCGACGGCCGCAAGTGGGGCGTGGGCATCACCTACGTCCGCGAGGATAAACCCCTGGGCACCGCAGGTCCGCTGAAAGCCATGACTGATCTACCCGAGGATTTCCTGGTGATGAACGCGGATATCGTCTCCGACATCAACTACCGGGAGCTGTTCGAGTTCCATTGCCGGGAGCAGGCCCGGCTGGCCAGCATCGCGGTCTACCGGCGGACCTCCAAGATTGATTTTGGGGTGCTGGAATTCGACGGCGAGAGCCATCTCATCAACAACTTTATCGAAAAGCCTATCCTGGAGCACTCGGTGAGCATGGGAATTTATGTTTTCAACCGCCGGGTGCGAGAGTTCATCCCTGAGGATACCTTTTTCGGCTTCGATCAACTGATGCGAACGCTTATTCAGCAGGAACAACCCATCCGGGCCTTCCCGTTCAACGGCTATTGGCTGGATATCGGGCGGGTGGACGACTACGAAACCGCCGTCAATGACTTCCAGAAGCTCCGCCCCATGCTTTTGCCCTCCGGGCATGCAAACGAAGCGCCTCCGGTGCCGCAAGGGGCGGTGTACCCATGACAGTGCGCTATCTGGTGACCGGCAGCACCGGTTACATTGGTCGTCACATCACACGGCGCTTGCTGGCTCAGCCGGATGCCCAGAAGAAGCTTGAAATCTTCGGCTTCAATCGCAAGAATGACGGCGTTCTGCCGGTGGAACATTTCCTGTCCGGCGACATTCTCACCGCCGATCTGCTGCGCTGGTTCGAGGAAATCAGGCCGGATGTGGTTTTTCACGCCGTGGGTATCAATCCCAGAGCGCCGTTTGAGCGCCAGTTGCTGGTGAATGCCGAGGGCACCCGCCGTCTGTTACAGGCCCTGGTGGATGCCGGTCTACGCCCCAAGGTGGTGGTGGTGGGCTCCGCTGCCGAGTATGGCCTGCGGGACGAACCCGTGGACGAGGAAGCCGTTGGCCGTCCGGAGGGAGAATACGGAATCTCCAAGCTGGCACAAACCCAGGTAGCCCAAGCCTTTGCCCGGCGATACGATCTGCCGGTGGTGGTCGGGCGGGTTTTCAACGCTTACGGTCACACCGAGCGCCATTTGGTGATTGCGGCGATGGCGGCCCAGATTGCCCAGGCCGAGGCCCGCTTCCCGGAGCCCTCGGAAGTGAACGTGCAGAACCTGCGCAGCAAACGGGATTTTATCCACATTGACGACGCGGTGGATGCCTTGCTGTGCCTGTCCCGGATGGATGAGCACCGGGAGCTGAGCGGTCAAATCTACAATATTGCCGCCGGAGAATCCGTCGCAGTCAGCACGGTGCTGGATCAGTTGCTGGACCTCACCCGTCTGAACAGCGAGGAGCTGCACCAGGTGGCCTTGCACATTCACGGCACGCAAAAAGAGGACATCAGCTGGGCGGATATCTCCAAAATCCGTCAGCACACAGGCTGGACCCCGCAAGTCAGCCTGGAAGAAGGCCTCCGCCGTGAGCTGAACTACTGGCGCGCCCAAGTTGCCCAAACCGCCCCAGTGGGATAAGGTCAGGGATGGGGTTCAAACTGAATATTTTGGGCGCTCTCCAGCGCCCTCTTTGCAACTTGGCGTGGTCGAGGGAGAATAGAAGCAATCAGAGACGCAAGGGAGCATTGCAGGCCCAATGAGTACAGGAAACGACATCAGCCAGCAGACCGTATTAGTCACCGGGGCGGGTGGTTTCATCGGTAGCCACCTGCTGGAAGCCTTGGTTGAACGCGGCGTGCGGGTTCGGGCGTTGATTAAATACAATTCCCGCAACGACTGGGGCAACATCGAGAGCCTGCCACGCACCGTGCAGGATGTGATTGAAGTGATTTCCGGGGATATCACCGACCCCTTCTTCGTGCGCGAGGCGGTGAAGGGCTGCCGCACGGTGTTTCACCTGGCCGCGCTGATTGGCATTCCGTACTCCTACATTGCGCCTCAGCACTACGTGAATGTAAACGTGCAGGGCACCCTGAACGTGCTTGAAGCCTGCCGCGCCGAAGGCGTCGAGAAGCTGGTGCATACTTCCACCAGCGAAACTTACGGCACCGCGCTGTACACCCCGATTGACGAAGCGCATCCGCTCCAAGGGCAGTCGCCCTATTCCGCCAGCAAAATCGCGGCGGACAAGATGGCTGAAAGCTACTATTTGTCCTTTGGTTTGCCGGTGGCGACCATCCGGCCCTTCAACACCTTCGGGCCGAGACAATCCGCCCGCGCGGTGATTCCCACCATCATCAGCCAGGCGCTGAAGCATGAGCAAACCGGCGAACCAATCCGGCTGGGCTCGCTCGACCCGCTGCGTGATTTCACCTTTGCGAAAGACACCGCCGAGGGCTTTATCCGGATGGCCGAGTGCGAGGACAGCGTGGGTGAGGTGGTGAATGTCGGGTCCGGGCAGACCCAGAGCATCGGGGACACGTTGAAGTTGATTTTGGATATTCTGGGCAAGCCGGATATTCCGGTGGAGACCGAGGAGCAGCGCATCCGCCCGGAGAAGAGCGAAGTGGGCCTGCTGCTGGCCAATACCGAAAAAGCCCGCGAACTGCTGGACTGGCAACCCCGCTACACTTTCCGCCAAGGTCTGGAATTGACCATCGAGGCGATTGAGAAATCCCTGGGTCGCTACAAAACCGGCATTTACAATGTTTAAACCGGCTTCATCCTGAACGACCCCTGCAATGCCGAAATCTTAAAGACGGTTTGTAGAAGCCTTTTCAGGCAGACAGCTCCTTAAAACACCCGAATCCGGGGGTGGCGCATTCGGGCCTGGATGGCATCGCGGTGGGCGAGCAATTCTTCCTGGACCATTGTGTGATTGACCAGCACGGCGAGATAATCCGCGTCTTCCACAATGTCTTGCAGGCTCTGTCCGGCGCATTCCGGCAGCAGCGGGTCAAAGGCCACAACGTCTACGCCCTTTTCCTGCAAGATTTCCACCACGCGCATGGCGGGGCTTTCGCGGGTGTCACCCACATCCGGCTTGTAACTCAAACCGACCAGGCAAATGCGCGGGTTCTCGATGTCGGCGACATCTTTTAAGATTTTCTCCACCGTGTAGGCGGGCATGCGGTCATTCACCCGTCGGGAAGTGCCAATCAACTGGGTGATTTCCGGGGACTGCTCCACGAAGAACCAGGGATCCACGGCAATGCAGTGTCCGCCAACCCCGATGCCGGGCTTCAGCAAGTTTACCCGAGGGTGCATGTTGATGAGTTCGCGCGCCTCCAGCATGTCGATGCCGTACTGATCGGCCAGCACCGACAGCTCGTTGGCGAGAGCAATGTTCACATCCCGGTAAGTGTTCTCGGCCAGCTTGCAGAACTCGGCGGAAATATCATCCGTGGTGTAGATGGCGCCCTGCATCACTTGGCTGAGCAGCGTCTTGCCCAGAATGGCGGATTCCGGGGTGGTGCCGCCAATGACCCGGTGGTTGTGAACCAGCTCGTAAGTCGTGTTGCCGGGCAGCACCCGCTCCGGGGAGAAACACAGGAACACATCCCGGCCCACTTTCAATCCGGTTTCGGATTCAATCATCGGCAACAGCATCTGGCGCGTGGTGCCGGGAGGCACGGTGGATTCCAGCACCACCAGGTTGCCGGGACGCAGCACCGGCAGAATCGACTCCGCCGCCGCCCGCACCATCGAGAGATCGCAGGTTTTATGTTCCGGATGCACGGGGGTGGGGACCGTAATCAGGAAGACATCCGCCGGTTCCGGTTTTTGGGAAGCCTTGAACGCGGGCTTGTCCTTCACTTGTTCCCACCAGCCGGAAAGCTCCGGGTAGACTTCTCCCACGCGGGACCGGGCAATGCTGTCCAGCACCCGCTCGCTGATGTCCACGCCCTGGACGATGAAATCATGCAGGGCGAATAGCAGCGCGGTGGGCAATCCCACGTAGCCCAGCCCAATCACGCAGATGTTTTTGTAGCCCAAGGCCAGCGTCTTCATTTTCAGTTCGGCTTCCGGCGTTATCTTCAAATCGGCTTCCTGCGTCGCTGGGGAGGAGGCGTTGAACAAAGGCTTGGAAGTTCCGACGGCATCAGCCATCGTGGAATTCATGCCGGTCCGGGGCAAGGTGGGGGGACTGCTGGGGTTTTCAGGGCCGGAGACTTTCACGGGGCAACCACTTTCTGGAAATGAAACATTCCCCCCATTATAGCCCAAGAAGAACCGGACACCCCCATGTTTCAAGCATCACGGAGATCGGCGGATGCCTTGGCGGGGTTGCCGCTGCCATGGGTTCCGTATTGATGCGCGTGAAGACGCCCACCGTTTCAGGCGGGCGTTTCTAGTATAGATTGCAGGTTAATTAATCGGTTTTCAAAGCATTCCACAACTTGCCTGCGCCCACATCAAGCTTTTGGGTCAGGATTGCCTTTTCCTCGTCGGAGACCTTGCCATCGCTCTTGGCTAAATTATAGTCATCCAACAGGTTTTCGTTCGTAGTCTTCAGGAGATCTTTCTCTGGTTGGCTGATCAGCCCTTGCTGGTCGCCATCCTTGTAACCCGAAACCAAGACGTCGTATTTATCTTCCAGGGAAGCGTCGGGACTGGACATGATTTGGTACAGGCCGGAGGCTGTCGCGTCCAATGCCTTCAGTCTGGACTTCTCGCCGGTGAGCGATGAATAGATGTGGGCGGCGCCTTCCGCTTGCGCCAATTCCCGATCATCAACCATTTTTTTCTGATCGGCATTGCTGAAGGCGTTTGACAGAACAGTTTCAAGCTTGTCAGCCTTGCTGGGAGCCTGGGGCGAGTGTGCTTGAGGCGGAGCTCCCGCATCTGCTGCCTTCTCGGGCGTGTTATTGGCCGTTGCTGGTGGTTGGTACGAACCTGGGGCAGCGCCTCCTCCGAACAGCGTGAGCATCTGCGAAAGCAGCTGCTGGAACATTTGGGGCAGGGTATCGGCCGGGTTGGCCGAGACGTCTCCAGATTGTGAACTTGAAGCTTTATTGTGCGCCTGTGATGGACAGGTGCCAACATCGAAGTTCGCTTGGGGTTGTTGTGCCGCATTCGAACGCACGGAACTGTAGCCGACGTTCCCAAAATATGGGTTCATGGAACCAATGTTCATTCAACACTCTCCTTAACACAGCCTCTCTGAAAAGCCTATTAGTTGTCCTCTCATTAATATAAAAACAACCAAAAGGTCGGAATTGCCTTCGCCTTCGTTATGGGTTTCGGCTGGACTGTTTTGGGCGTGGAAACAAAAGCGTTCTGAGGGACATCTGCGCCGTCAGAACGTTTTCAGAATAAGTATTATCGAACGATGACAGCGCCGTGCGCGGTGGCGAGGGCGTTATAGGTTGCAATCAAGCCTTTTGCGCTTTCCTGCCAGTTGTGTTTTTTGCGGACGGCATCGTGGCCGCTCTGGCTCACTTTTCGGCGGAGTTCGGGCTGATAGTACAGTTCTCGAATCCGGTCGGCCAGCATCTGGGCATTCCCGGATTCAAACACCAGCCCGCCCTCGGTTTCTTCCAGGTATCGCTGTAATGGGACAGCGTTGCTGGCAATGATGGGGCGCTTGAAGAGGTTATACAGGTAAACCTTGTTGGGAAAAGTGGCGTTGGTGTGATCGTTCACGATATGCGGGCACAGGCAGATATCGCTGGCTTCAATGTAGGAAACGAACTCGGTCTCGTCCAACCAGCCCGTAAAATGCACGCGCTCGCTCAGCTTGGCGCCTTGGATCATGGGCTCCAGCTTTTGACGGTAGGGCTCCCGGATGGCGCCCGCCCCGATGAACTGAAGTTCCGGGATTTCATCCCGCAGGATGCCCATGGCTTCAATCACAGTCTGGATGCCCCGGTGCATGTCGTTCAGGTGGCCTACGTAGCACAGCAGAAAGGCGGCCTTGAACCGGCGGACAATCTCCGGGTCGATCGGGGCCGCCTCAAACTTCTCGATATCCACCGTGTTTTCCAGCGTCAGAATCTTTTTGGCCGGTACGCCCTTGCCCATCAGGCGTTTCTTGGCCTCTTCCGCCACCACGATGATCTGTTCGGCCCGATGAATGCAATCCTGCTCAATCGCTTCCCAGCGCTTACGCTGTGCCAGGCCGCGCTTCGGGTTGTTTCGGCCCTTCATCATCTGCATCAGGGCCGGGTAGTTTTCATGCAGGTCCGCCACCAGGGGCAGTCGGTGCCGACGGGCGACATCCAGGCCGGTGGGCACCAATCGCAAGTCGTGGATGTGCAAAATATCAATGCCATAGCCGGTCACAAAACGGTCAATCATCGTGTGCCAGGCAATATCGATATTTTTGAAATGGTGGAAATAGTTCTTGAACAGACCCCGGTAGGGCAGCCGGGTTGAAATATCCAGCAAGGGGATGCGGGTGGTCACCGCCTCCGGATCTACCCGGTGCAGATAGATCCCGCGATAAGCTTCGTCTTTCAGGGTATCTTCCGGACGGAAGGCGCACAGCAAGTGCACTTCATAACCGGCTTCCACCAATGCGGTAGCCTCGCGCTCTACGCGAGCATCCGGCGGGAAGGGCTGATCCAGCACCATTCCAATACGAAGACGACGCCCGACGGGGGTCGCGGCTAAAACTGATGGAGGGTGATCACCGATTGATAGCATTCATCCAACGTCCTGATCTGCGCTTCAATGTTAAATCGTTCACGGACCATTCGTCCAGCGTTTTGACGAATGGCCTCCCGCTTCCATGAGGCGTCCGCCAATTCCTCAATCAAATCGGCCAGGGTTTCCGTATCTCCGGGAGGGTACAGCAGGCCGGTGAGCCGGTCCTCGATAATCTCCGGAATGCCGCCCGCATTAGACCCAATGCAGGGAACCCCCTGGACCATGGCTTCAATCACCACCCGGCCGAAGGGTTCGCTGCGCGAGGGGACCACCAGGACATTGATGACCTCGTAAAGCGGGGTCAAATCCTCCCGGTAGCCCAGCAGATGCACGGAATCGCGCAAGTGGTTTTCATCAATGGCATCCAGAATGCGCGCTTTGTAGGCATCATCCACAAAATTGCCGGCAACCGCCAATTCTGCATGAACACCGCGCTGCTTCAGGATGCTGAGCGCCTCCAGCAGATCATGGAAACCTTTGCCTTCCGACAGGCGCCCAATATAACCGATGCGGAAAAGCTTGTTGTCCGGCATGTTCAGCGCCGCCAGAGAAAGCGTCCGCATCAGGTCGCTCTGCGATTGATTCAGCAGGGGGATCTGCTCCTCCGTGTTCGGCAGTTCCAGGGCGTTGTGAATCACCAGGTACTTGTCGGGATCGTCTTCCACGTACTCGCCAAACTGGTTGCGGACGGCCTCGGAGATACAAATCACCCGGTCCGAGAAGCGCTCGATGATCCAGCGGCTGATCCTGCATCCAAGGACCAGGTGGAATTTGGGACTTTTTTCCATAAAAAGTTCCCGAATGTGCCAGATATGGGGAATACCCGCCAATGCCGCGCCCAGGGCTCCTTCGAGGGAAACGGTGGAATTGGTGTGAACCAGGTTTATTTTTTCCCGCCGGATGGTATTAAACACATGCAGGGTTCTGGGAAGCGCGAGGATGAGCAATTTGAATGCATCCCCGATCCGTTGCAAAACCGTTCGCGGATCATGCTTGACCCATTGTAAACGTTTGTGGGCCAGGACAGTCGCGTTCGGGTAGGCTTCAAGCAGAGCTTTAAGCGGGCCTGGCCGTGCAATGGTAACAAAGCAGTGGTAGGTTTGCTTCGGCAGGTACTTCACGATCAGGTTCAGGCTCTGTTGGGAACCGTAAAGATCCCCGTCGTGACAGATGTACAGGATGCGATTGGGTGATTCCATGAACGGTTTCGGCCTAGACCATTGGCGGTATACTTTACCCGATAGTATGTTAAAGCAATTCTAATCGAGGTGTCATCCGGATGCTGGATCTTTATAAAATCTTGAGGCAATAACGGCCTGTAATGGTTCCCTTGCCACCTGGAGTTCGTTATAATATCCGGTAAGGTAATTGTTCCTGTGGTTAAAGCGAAATACACTGTTTCAACGCACGGAACGCTCTTGCCCAAAATAATTTTCAAGCCGGCGGTATTAACGGAATCTGGTAGCAACGCACTTTTTATAGCGCTCTCATTTTTATAATTATCGGAGTAGTTAGATTAAAACACTGGGGATTATTGTGGTACAAGGTGTCTTCAAGGAACAAGTCAAACAATTGACGCAATTCAAGCCGCTCTCTCGCTTTCACCGGGGATTGAACCGGATGAGAGGTGCATTCTCTGATTTTCTCTATCTGTTTTTTCTCTAGATCCAAAACAGGCAAAATCACTTTGGGCAGTGGAAGAGAGTCATACAATATAATAAAAAAATCAGCATACGGCATTTAACATCATTGCCGGCATCATTCAATTGCAGATGAATTCTACAAACAGCGCGCTCCGTGAAATTCACGGGGCGCGCGCCAATTTCTTCCTGATAATGAATGGAACCACGAACTCCAGGACTTACTTTTAGGGTTTGCAGCTGTGCTGCATATAAATCCAAAGCTGTTGGGAGAGCGGATGACCGGCCAGTTTAACCTGGCGATAGGTCTTGAGGGCGTCCCCTTTTTCGGCGCTCGCACAATGGGCCATCGTCAGGTTAAATTTGGCCTGGACAATGTTTGCCGGATCCATGAATCCGCCCTTCTTTAAACTGAGCGCTTTTGCGGTTTCTTCGTAAACGCTTTCCCAATCATTTTTCAGAACATGCACACTGGAAAGCCCCACGTAGGCATCCGCGAAAGCCGGGTTCAGCACGACGGCGCGCCGATACTCAGCTACGGCCTGTTCCAGGTTTTTCTTGCGGCCATAATAGTTGCCGCGATTGAAATGGTGGACGGCCTGGGTATGAATTTCCCGCTGACTCACATCCGGAGGTGGCAAATAAGGCTTATAGTCCTTGGGCCAGGCATACACAGAAGCCTTGGCCGCCGCCTTGCGTGGAGCGGCCGGATGTTTACGATGACCGGTGTCATCCGGTGGCAGTTCCGGAAAATGAACCACTTGCTTTCCTTTTTTCGAGGCGCTTGCAACTGGTTTGGAGGCCCCTGGTTTGGCCGGGTTCGATTGGCTAGCCTGTTTTGCGACCGGGCTTGTAGCCGGCTTTGTCGCAGTGGCAGCACTGGGTAGATTTTCTGGTGATTCAATGCGGGCGGCTTCTGTGGGCATGGTCGGATTGGCCTGACCGGGTGCCCCTGATGCATCGGTTGCAGAGCCGTTTGTCGAATTGGATACCGTCTCCTCGGCGGGTTGTGTGGCGTTTATATCCGTATTCTGTGGCGCGGGCTGTCCGGTCTCCGTCGTCGTAAAAGCCGCCTGGGTTTCCAATGGAGCGACCGGACCAGTTTCCGAAGATGCCGGTTCGGCGGCTGGTGCTGGTTGGGCTTCCGTGGTGAATTCGACTTTGCCCAAGACCGGCGCCGGCATTGGCGCGGGGATATTCGCAGGCATCTTGGACGGTTTTTTGGTTTCGTCCGGAGGCGCAATGACTTCGGGAATGACCGTTTTATCCGTCACGACAATCCGTGTTGTAGGAGCCGATGGGTCGGTAGCGGCAGGCATTTGTGTCGGGGCTGAAGCCTGGGAAGTGTTGCTGGAAGCGGTGGGTTGCTGCCCTGGTTCGGGTTGCGGTTGGCTGGTTTTATGCATGGTCTTGCCCGATTCGGTTGGCTTTTGGACCCAGTCCGCCGGGACGGGAGTGTCGGGCACCAGCGGAATGGGCTCTTTGACCACCGGATGCGCATCTTTGGGTGCCGGTTTGGCGGCGGCTTTTTTCGCTGGTTGCGGTTTGCTGGCTGCCTGCTGCGGGCTGATTGCAGGCGTTGCCGATTGGGAGGGCTTTGCTGGAACGGTTGTCTCTGATTCGATTGCCGGATGGGCAGGACTGATTGGCGCTTCGCTCCAGTTGGGAAATTCGGTGGGATTCTCGGGCTGTTCCGGAGTTGCGTCGCCCTGTGGCGGACTGGCAAGGCTTTCAGGTTGCGGCTCGAATGAGGCAGGCACGAATCCCGGTTCGGCGGAGGAGTTTGGCAGATCCTCCGGTAGTTGCGTCTCGGCGGGCTGCGTTTTGGGCTGTTCCAGCTTCATCCGGCTTGGCGGGATCTTTGGGGAAACCCGGAATTTGTCGTCCGCGAAGGCCAAGTGACCGCCCAGAGAGACGGATATACTGAGTAGAACCGCTAGCGAGACATGCCGGATCAAGGATCACTCTCCACGCTTTGCCCGTTTGGCGGGTCGTCGACGGGAGGATTAGCGCGCGTTTATTCCCATTCGACGGTGGCCGGGGGCTTACTGGTGATGTCGTACAAGATCCAGTCTACATTGGGTTGGGCGGCGAGTTCTTCCGTCAAACGGCGTAGAAAATCCAGCGGGATCTCCATGCCGGGCTGGCTTTCCTTGGGCGACAGCCCGGCTGGGCGGGCGGTCATGTAATCGCTGGTGACGACCGCGCGGATTACGAACGAATGTTTCGGCGGGCGTTCCGCTTCCTGGGCCGTATCCACCGGGATCATCACCGTGAACAGTTGGCTGATATGGTTGTAAAGGCCTTGCTGCTTGAAGCCCTCAGTTACAATGTGGTCCAGCACTCGCAGTTTTTCCAGCGTCACCGGGGTGAGCCGGGTGGGGGTGATGTCCGCCACGCTGTTGGGCATTGGGCGCCCGTTACAATCATTCAGCAGCAGCGCCACCCGGTTGATGCGGTGCAACCGGTTGGGAATGCGTTGGGCAATGGCCCGAATCTGAGGCCAGGTAAATTTGTCCAGGTCTGCTTTCACGGCTGCGACGTAGCTATAGCTGCGGCTATCCCCTTGCACGCCCACGCTTTGCACCGGCAGCAACACTGCCTGCATGCCTGCCTCTTCGGCCAGCTCTTGCAGTTCGGCGTTCAGGCAGGCATGAGATTCGGTCATGTAGGGCTTATCAGCACAAAGGGTACGAATCGCCAGCCCAGGTCCGGGGAAGGGGTGGCGCATGACCAAATCTTCCGGCAGGCCCAGCATGCGACCCACTTTGCGGACTTCGTCCTTGTGCCAGTCGCGGTTGGGCTCGATAATCAGGCCCTTTTTGCGCTGCTCCTGAATCAGCGGCACATCGTTGTGGTGGGTCTTGATGGTGTGCGCCGATTGGCTGACTTCCCGGTTGCCGCTTTCGATCAAATCCGGGCGCAGGGTGCCTTGCGCGATGAACGTTTCATCCAGATCGAGATTACTGCGGCGGATGGCGTCGGTAATCAGGTGATAGAAGGTGTCGCCGATGATGCGGCGCTTGTGTTCGGGGTCGGTGGTTTGGTTCAGCGGGCCGACCTTGAGTTTGGATCCGTTGGGGCCGTCAATCTCCGTGGTAGCGTTCAGGAAGATCTCTTCCGCGTCCACCCGCTCCATGTGCTTCAGTCCAATGGCTTTCAGCGCCTCGCAGACAAGATCGCTTTCCTCGTGGCGCATCATGCCGGAATCGATGTGTACGGCGTAGACTTGATCCGGCTCCAGGGCTTTTGCCAGCAGGGCGGCGGTCACGCTGGAATCAACGCCACCGCTGACCAGCACGAACACTTTCTTGTTACCCACGCGCGCGCGAATGCTTTCCAGGGCTTCCTCCAGCCGGTTACCCAGCACAAAGCCGCCCGTGAGCCCGCAGACCTTGTACAAAAAGTTCTCCAGCATCTGTCCGCCATGGATGCTGAGTTCCACTTCCGGGTGGAACTGCACGCCGTAGAAGCCGCGTTCGGCGTTCTCGATGGCCGCGACCACTTCGTGATGATGGGTGGAAGCCGAGCGGCCCACCACGCGGAATCCGGGGGCCGGGTCGCCCACACTGTCGCCATGGCTCATCAGCACGTGCTGATTGCAGTCCAGGCCGTCAAACAGCAGGCAGGTGGTGTCGGCCTGAACCTCGGTTTCGCCGTATTCCTTGGTGGGAGACGGCAGCACCGTACCGCCGAAGTGCTTGTTCATCATCTGCATGCCGTAGCAAATGCCCAGCACCGGAAGGCCCAGCTCAAAAATGCCCGGATCACACTGCGGCGCGCCGGTTTCGTAAACGCTGTTGGGGCCGCCGGACAGAATAATGCCGGAGAAATTCCCGCGCAGCGCATCGGCGGGGACATCCACCGGAAAGATTTCGGTATCCACATTGAATTCCCGAACCCGGCGGTCAATGACCTTGGTATACTGCGCGCCGCAATCCAGCAGGGCGACTTTTTCAATCTTTTGAGTTTGATTATTCGGAGAGTCGGTGTCGATGGCGAGCATTTCTGGGTTCACGGCAAGGCTTTCCACGGTTACGGCGGCGTTTACATCACCACAGGGGTGAAAGATACAGGCCATTATACTCTGTAAAAAACCAAACCCACCCCCATATTGCGGGGTGTAAATCGTGTATTCTTTCGGGTTCGTTTACTACACCATAGTCTCTAAAAAGAGGGCGAGGTCTGCAATGGTTTCGATAGGCCGTTTAAAGGCATCGATATCAGCCTGTATCGGTTCCCGTTTCGCGCAGCTTTTGCCTAATTCCAGCATAGCTTCTTCTAAATCTTCCTCGCAGCACCCGTATAGGCCACAGATCTTATCGTTTGGCAGGATAGGATAATTCCGGATGCCTAGCCAATCCTGAAAGTATCTGACCACACAAGCAGAGACATTTTGAGAAACTCCTCTCTCAAACAACTCCTTGATTACAGCGTTCTCGTTGTAATCTTCGGTCATTCTTTGTTTGTAGAGCTCTTCAATACTCAAAATGCAGTGGATCCTAGGCCCAATTGGTGCGTGACTGAAAATTTTGAAGAGTAAGGCTTATAAACTCTTCAAAAAATCGATGTTTTACACCCAGGCTTGCTTCTGGATCATGATGCAGGCGTCGTGGACGACTTCCATGTCGCCGTCTTTGGCCAGCCGGATGGCTTCGTCGGATTCCGAGCCCGGCTGAAACCAGACGCGCTTGATACCCAGCTCCAGACAATCCCGGATGGCCTGCTCGGCCACTTTGGGAGGCACCACCAAATCCACCACATCCGGCGTTTCGGGCAATGTTTTTACTGAAGAATAGCACGGGTCGCCTTCCACGGTTTCCAGCTTGGGATTCACGGCGTACACCGTGTATCCGGCCTCCCGCAAATCACGGTAAATCTTGTTGCCGTACTTCTCGCGATCCTCTGAAACGCCGATGACCGCCCATTTGCGATACTTGGGGAATTCCGCTAGATAGTTGCCCATGGTGCTCTCTCCTTCAGGTTGCCTGCGGGTTGTCCCGATTCGAATCACATCCTCCCGAATCCACGGGGAGATTGCAAGGGTCTGCGACTACTCCAGGCGTTGATGTTCGTAATGCCAGTGCTTGAATATTTTTTCACCTTTTTCATTTTCAGGCAGATGATGCAAGGCCTGCGGATCATTGATCTCAGGATTGTCAAAAATCCTGACGTTCATTTGCGCCTCAATTTCATCGTAGAGTTCTCGCAGTCTCGGGCTGGCTTCCTGGAAGAAACGGATTACCTGCTCGGCATTTTTCTCTTCCAGAATAGTCTCGAAATGCCGGATCCCTTCAATGGGGTTGATATGTAATTTCAGCGTAAAACCATTCCAGCGGTGACTGGTAATTTCCGAAAAATGATCATGCAAGGGCTTAAAATCATTTTTTAAGTTCGCCAATGGCTCTTCAGTGGCAAATTCATCCGGGAATTTTTTCCAGATGGGCGCCCTTGGCAGGCGGGAAAGCATATCTTCGGCTTTCTTCAGGTGCCCCTTTACGTTTTCGGCTGCACGCCCGGATTCCCTGGATTCCAGAGCAGCCAGGGTTTCTTTCAGGTCGGAGATACTCTTTTCAAGCTCCGCCCTGGAATAAAAGCAAGTCTCCTCATGAATTTTCAAGCGCTCTTCGGTCATCTGATCCAGGATTCTCCGCCCATACTGCAGTAACTGGACGCTGAGTTGTTCGCGTTGGCCAGCAGAAAGCTGTTGAAGCGCTTCGGTGTTCGGACATTTTTCAAGAGTGCTTTCAATCCCGGCTACGGATTGCTGGAGGGTCTCAGTCAATGTCAGGATGCGCTTCAGGTAGTGCGCATGTAGCCTGCTGGCCAAATTTACATATTTCTTGCCCTGGTTTGACGGTGTGTTGACCAACGGCATCGTTGGCTTACCCGCCATCAAGCCGGTTGCATTTTTTCTCTGCTGGCCGAAGCAGACGGTATCTGCCAGGGTTGCCTGAGGGGACAATGGGCGGTGGGCTGTCGGCCTGGAAGGATCCGCATTCTGATGTTGAAAGATTTGAATGGTATTTTGGGGGATGTTCATGGGGCCAGCTTATGTGTGCAGACGTAACAGTTAAAGGAAATCAAAACCCAAATAAAAATTGCCGGTCATTTGCAAAAAGTTTGCTTGTGTTTATTCAAGCACCAGTCGCATGCGGTAATGCGGGATACCGGCATCCATAAACTCATCGCCTTCGGCCACGAAGCCGAACTGCTCATAAAAGCCAAGCACCGGCACTTGGGCATCCAGAATGGCCTGTTCGTAGCCATCGGTGCGGATATGTGCCAGCATATCCCGCATCAGGCGTTCGCCCAGCTTACGGCCCCGCAAATTTTTATTCACCGCAATGCGCTCCAATTTGGCGACCGGACGTATTTGGCAGCCCTCCTGGTAGGCGCGCATACGCCCGGTGGCCACAGGGACTCCGGTTGACGAGTCCAGCATCAGCCAATGCAGGCAGTCATCCTCGTATTCGTCCTGCTCGCACTCCGGCGGCACCCCTTGCTCATCCACAAAGATCTCGGTCCGCAACCCCATGGCCTGGGAAAAATCTTCAGGAGCCTCTGCCCGCCGAAAATGTCGGATGGTAAAGGCGGACTGCTCCTCCTGCCGGGGGGCGGACTCGGGAGATGTGTTCAAGATAACTCCTTGCGCAAGCCGGTTTGCATTACAATGGATTCAGATATTATCCGGTTTAAGGTTGTTCTTCAACAGGTTGGGGTTTGCATGTCGATTCCCATTTACATTCTCAAACGCCTGCTCGCAGCGATTCCCACCATGGTCATCATTTCGATGATCAGCTTTTTCATGATGCGTTACGATTTCACCATCGGGCCGGTTGATATTCCGACCGGCGGCGGTCAGGCCATTCACCTGATGGACGCGGTGCGCATCAAGAACCCGATCAATCCGCTGGCGGGCATTGAGGGGAACCCTCAGATTTCTGAAGCGGCCAAAGCCCATGCCCGGCACATGATGGGGCTGGATCAGCCCATGTATGTGCAATACTGGCGCTGGGTGACGAACCTGTTCGATTTTCACCCCGGACAGTTGGCAAGGGGTAGTTTTGCCGGTTTCTGGACTCCCAGCCTCGGCACCACGTTTTCCGGCGAAGATGTGATTGATATTCTCATCGAGCGGGGCCGAAACACCCTGTTGCTGAACGTGGTGGTGCTGATGTTCTCCTGGCTGATTGCTATTCCCTTGGGCATCCATGCGGCCCTGCACTGGCGTTCCATGACCGATCGCATGATGACCGTGCTGGCGGCAGTGGGCATGTCGTTCCCGAGTTTCGTACTGGCCTTGATTTTGGCCGTGTTTGCCGTCCAGACGAATTTGTTTCCGCTGGGCGGACTATACAGCGAACACTTCGCCAGTTTGAATATTTTCCAGAAAATCATCGATGTGGCCCAGCACCTGACGCTGCCTGCGGTTGTGTTGACGATTGGCGCACTGGCGAGTATTCAGCGGCAAATGCGCGGCAACCTGCTGGACGTGCTGGCGGCGGAATATGTTCGGACCGCCCGTGCAAAGGGGCTTCCGGAGCACAAGGTCATCTACAAGCATGCGGTGCGCACCGCGATTAACCCGCTGGTCACCATGATGGGTTATGAATTGGCCGGTCTGCTGGGCGGGGCCATCCTGGTGGAAAAAGTGCTGAATTACCCCGGCCTGGGCCAGTTGGCTTATAAGGCGGCCATTGAAACCGATACCAACCTGGTGATGGCGACCCTGATGACAGCCGCCCTGCTGTTGATCGTTGGCAACCTGCTGGCTGATATCCTGTTGAAAGTCATCGATCCCCGAATCGAGCTGGAGTAGATGCCTGTGAAGCAAGCAAGCAACCATAACGCACAAGGAAGCCTGGAACTGGATATGCTCCGGTCCGTTTTCAAGCGCATTTACAAAGATCGGGTGACTTTCATTTCCTTGATTATTCTGGTCGGTCTGTACGTTGCCATTGCCGTTGCCGATATTCTGGCGCCTTACAGCGAGAACTGGTTTGATCGATCGCTGGCCAAGGCCCCGCCAACCCCGGTGTATTTTTTGGATGAAAACGGCAGTCCCAGCTGGCCCTATGTGTTTCGCTACGAGCGCCGCTTTGATCCGGCGACTTTTACCCAGCAGTACTTGCCCAACACCGATCAGAAATACTATCTGCACTTCTTTGTTCAGGGAGAGCCTTACAGGCTGTTTGGCATGATTCCCGGCAATATCCATCTGTTCGGGGTGGATAAACCGGGGCAGATTTCCCTGCTGGGCAATGATATCAACGGCCGGGATATTTTTTCCCGCATGTGGTTTGGGGGGCAGGTTTCATTAACCATCGGCTTCCTGGCCCTGTTCGTGGTGTTCCCTATCGGCATGATTTACGGCGGCATTGCGGGCTATTTTGGCGGGCGTATCGATGACCTGATGATGCGTTTTGCCGAGATTATCATGTCGATACCCAGCTTTTTCCTGCTGATCAGTCTGGCGGCCATCCTTCCGCCAGGGCTTCCCAGCAGTCAGCGCTTTGGCCTGGTTGTCGTGATTCTGGCCTTTATCGGCTGGGCAGGGATCAGCCGGGTGATCCGGGGGATGGTGCTGGCCATCAAGCGGGAAGAGTTCGTGGAGTCCAGCCGGGCCATCGGGCTCAATGCGTTCTGGATCATTGTTCGGCACATTCTGCCCCAAACGACCAGCTACCTGCTGGTGGCATTAACCCTCAGCGTGCCGGGATATATTCTGGCCGAGTCAAGCCTTAGCTTCCTCGGGCTGGGGATTCAACAACCCGATGCCAGCTGGGGCAACATGCTGCAAGAGGCACAGGATGTGAGCAACATCATCGAGCGTCCGCTGATGCTGATGCCGGGCTTCCTGATCTTCCTGGCCGTTTTGTCCTTCAACGTGGTTGGCGACGCGGTGCGCGATATCCTCGATCCCAAGAGCGCCCTGCGCCGGTAATTCTGTCTTCGCCGAAACGCTTGAGAGGCGGGCTCTGAACCGGTAATGGACATCCTTCTTGGGTTCGCCCTATGATCGGACCCGAAAGGATGTGTATCATGGCCAAGCATTTCGGTCGTCCTTTTTGGGTTTTGATGGGGCTGTTTTTTGTTGCGGCGTTGCTGTCTCCTGCCGGTTATGCGGATTCCTACCTTGAAGACGATTTGCAAAGCTGGAACATGGTGACCCTGAACTCGCGCCTCTCTCCGGGAGGCAGGGTGCTGGGATATTTGGAGGCCCAGTCCCGAACCGGCAACAATATCCGCGATGCCGCCGCGCTCATCATCCGTCCCGCCCTGGGCTACAAAGTCACCAAGAGCCTCTCAGTCTGGCAGGGCTATGCCTGGGCGTCCATCTTTGTCCCCAAATTCAGGAATGAGAACCGGATTTTTCAGCAGGTTCTCCTGGAGAACGAATTCAAGCGTTTCAAGCTAACCAACCGAACCCGCCTGGAAGAACGCTTTATCGAGGATACGGACGGCACGTCGGTTCGTGGGCGGCATCAGGTTCGGGTTTCCGTTCCCTTCGGCAAAAGCCGGAAGTGGGCCTATGTCGTCTATGATGAGATTTTCGTCAATTTCAATACCGTTTCCGGCGGGCCGCATGGCGGCTTTGAGCAGAACCGTGTTTTCGGCGGCATGAACCGGACGCTGAACGCGCATGCCAACGTGGAGCTGGGTTATCTCGGGCAGTTTATCCGCCGCTACGGCTCAACGCCGGATGTCTGGAACCATGTCATTATGGCGACCCTGAACCTGCGCGTGCGCTGAAAGTAAGCGCCATCAGGCTTTTGTGATTGGTACGGGCGAGCTATTGCCCGGCCTGGGTTTTCTCCATGTGCTCGGCCATTTCCTTCACGTAGCGCACGGCATGGCGCATGGATTCCTCCAGTTCCGCCTGGGTTTCCATCTCCAATGCGCGGGCTTCCAGCGTGCGGGGTTGCCACTCCATGCGAAACTGTACCACCGGCTTGGCCTTCGGGTCATCATTGGCCGGAGGGACCAGCGCGTTGAAAACCTCTCCGACGAACAGCGGGTGATCAACCAGTTCGTAACGAATCTCTCCCTGGCGCTCGTCGATGGTAATGCGTTCCCGCAGCGGAATTCCTTGCAAAACGACCTCCCGGAGCGCGTAATCCTCGTTCCCTTCGGGGAAACTAAAGGAATCCACCCCCGCCAGATAACGATCCGGATGCTCGATACGGTCCAGTAGCACGGTCCAGATGGTTTGCATGTCCGCATCCACCGGTTCAAAAGCTTCGATCTTCGGCATGACGATTTGCCCTCCTTGAACCCGGCATTATACCGGAAAGGAGGCTATTCGTCCGCCAAAGTCTGATTGAACGGGGAAGGTTGCGAGGCCAGTTCCGCCGGATCCGGCCCACTCTTCTCCTGGGTGGCGGCCTGCCTGGAGAAAAGTTTTTGAAACCCTGCGTAAAAGGCGTTAATGACCGTCCTCGTGGGAATATAGGTGTCCATGTGTTTGAGCAGATCAAACACTTCGGTTACGTTATGCGGCCCGATCTGCTCGGCAAGTTTCCCCTCCAGCTCCATGACCCTTGAATTATTCCCAAAGAATAAATCTGCGGTCACCCCTGTGTATAGGGCGCCAACCGGCTCAAATCCCGATTTCCGGGCCTCACTGTCCAACTGCCTGAGGAGATCCCCGGTGGAGGCATTCGGTCCCGAGTCGGCCATTTTTCTGAGTGTATTCAACTGCTGGATTTCTTGAAAATAATTTCCGGAATGATTGGAAGAAACGGAGTTCCGGTAGTCCGCCATCTGTTCCCCTTTCACTGTCCCCTGAAGAATTTCGTGTGTTGTGTGTATGGTTTTTGCCGGATCTGAAATAAACTACAGCTTGTATTCATATATGTAAACACATCTTTAGTTTAAATCAAAGTATTGTGTTATTTATGTTATGTATTTTAGGGTGCCTTTCCCCTTTCCCATGTAAAACCGAATATTTGTTAATTTATTGAACTCCTTGGGTTTGGTATATTACAGTCACGTTTGAAGTCGATAGGATTCCCATGCGCCAATTTCCCATCATATCGCTGTTGTTAGTTTGGGGCATACTGCTGCAATGGACCGTGCCCGCCCTCGCGGAAGGTGAGAGTGATCCGCTTTGGAATCGCCCTTCCTATGAAAAGAAACTCATCGACATCGGGCAGCGCATCCTCGCGGCCAACGGCATCAAGGAGCGAATGACCTTCCTGTATGTCCAGACCGATATCCGAAACGCCTCCGCTCAGCGCCATTTATCCGCAAATACCGTTCGGGTTTACAAGGATATGCTGGATGTCATCTCCAGCGATGACGAGCTGGCCGCCATTCTCTCGCATGAGATTGCCCATATCATCGATCGCCATAACACGAAGTACACGGTTCGCACCATTCCGGTCGCTCTAGGCCTGGGGCTGGTCACTGTGGCTGCCGGCATCGCCATGGCCTATGGCGGTGTGGATGGTACCCAGGCTTTGGGTCAGACTGCCGGATTGGGCTACAAAGCCATGGAGGCCCCCATTAATCGAGATCTTGAAAAACGGGCCGATCTGGTTGGTCTGGATTACCTGGTGAAAGCCGGTTACAATCCACTGGCCATGGAAACGGTACTGACCAAGGGCGTTGGTGATGCCGGACCTGTCACCCGGTTTTTCTCCAGCCATCCGGTAGGCACCAAGCGCCTGGCGTATATTCATGAGGCAATCCAGCAGAAGTACCCCCAATTCCTGACCCCGGAAACAGCCAATAATCCAGTTCCCGGCTCGCCGTATCTGTTGCAGCCCAATGCTGCCACCGACAACAAAGATGGAAAAACGGCAGCTGTTCCGCCGCAATCCGGAATGCCACCTGTCGCGCAACCATCTCCCGGTATGGCGACACCTCCCCCGGCCATCCCTGAAATCAAGCAGGATAGTAAAGCCCTTTATGATCAACTGGCCCTGATCGCCCATCCCGAACAAGCGGCCTCGGCCAATCCTCTCCCAGCCTCCCCGGTCCCCCTGGAGAAAACCGGCCCTGCTAATCCGGTTACAGTTCAGGGGAGTCCACAAGGCGCCAAGGCTGCCAATACCCGTGTCTCGGAGCAGGAACCCCCGAAAACCAACATCCCCACCCCGCAGTCGGCTGCTCAGCAAGTGTCTAAAGTCGGTGTCGTCCCGGCCAAAATTAAGTACGAACCGCCGAAGCACACCCTGAAGAATCCTCCTGCCGCCATCCAAACTGGCGGAACGACCTCCAAGCCAGGGGGCACCGGAACACAGCCTGAAGCCGGTCTTGCCGAACCGGTCCAACGTGATACTTCAATGTCCGTGGCCCAGGTTCTTCTGGAATTGCCGCCCGAGCATTTGCGGACACTGAAGATGATTAGCAGCCATGGATTTATAGGCAGGAAGGAACTGGAAATCGCACTGGCACCTCAGGACCCGGATGCCGTTTGGATCATGCTGAATGAGCTGATTAAGAAAAGACTGATCCGGATTGTTGGCGCGGATGCCGGTGAGGCCTATGTTTTGACGGATTGGGCGGCGGCGGCTCTGGAGAAACCCAAAGAGCCACGGGACTCTCGGGCGGTTATGGTTCCTTCGGGACCCTGAGCAGACTTTCAAGCTCGGCGATAATGCCATGAAACATGGTTTCGGCATGCTCCAGGAGAGGTGCCAAATCTTCCAGCTCATTTTGTTTGGCTTTTCGCTCCAATTCTCCGGCCAAAGCCTGCATCCCGGTTGCACCAACCACAAGACTGGCACCCTTCAGTTCGTGGGCCGCTCGCGCCAGGGCCGGCAAATCCTGGTGCCGGACAGCCTCTTTCATTTGATTGAGCAACTTATCCGCGTCCTCATAGAACAGGGTTGCCAATTCTCCCAAAATAGTCTGCTCATAGTTAATCCTGGACATCAGGAGAGTCACATCCACGAATTGCGAGGAGGCACCCGCCTGCTGCTTGCGATACCACTTGGACAAGATCCCCCGAATCTGCTCTGTCGAAATAGGTTTGCTGATGTAATCATCCATGCCTGCGGAGAGGCACTTTTGCCGATCCTCGCTCATCCCGAAAGCGGTCATTGCCACAATGATCGGACGGCTTTCAGCATCAGGAGTCCGCTCTATCAGACGCCGGGTTGCCTCCAGTCCATCCATTTCCGGCATCTGAACATCCATCAAGATTAAATCGCAACTTTGCCGGTTCTGCAGATCCAGAACGCCAAGACCGCTCTCCACGAGGGCGGGTTGGTACCCGAGTTGTCGCAGGATATGCATGATCAGCTTCTGATTGGTTGGATTATCTTCGGCAACCACAATCTCAAGAGGATACTGCCGGGCGAAGCTCGAATGCTCAACTTGGGTTACCGGTACCTGTACCAGAGTCCAGTACACCACTTGGGTCCGAATGGAAAAATGAAAGCTCGATCCTTCATCAAAGCTGCTTTCCGCCCAGATTCGACCGCCCATAAGCTGTACCAGCCGGTTACAGATGGCCAACCCCAAGCCTGTACCGCCATATTTGCGAGAGGTGGCGGGAGCCACCTGGGTAAAAGAGTCAAAAATTAACTGTAGCTTGTCTTCCGGAATACCACAGCCGGTATCGCATACACTGAACTGTAGCTCGATTTCATTGTCCTGCTCTGCTTCAATAATCTTTTTAACGGAAACGGAAATCTCACCCTGTTCGGTAAATTTCATGGCGTTCCCCACCAGGTTGACCAGGATCTGCCGCAGCCGGGTGGAATCGCTCATGATCATCATCGGCACCTCGGGTTCGATGCGCAAAGACAGTCTCACCCCTTTCTCGCCGGCCTTTTGGGTGAATAAGGCAAAAGATTCCTCAATACAGGATTTCAGCTCAATAGGCTGGTTATCCAACTCCATCCGGCCGGACTCGACTTTTGAAAAATCGAGAATATCGTTGATAATTCCCAGCAGCGTGCTGCTGCCGCTTCGGATGGTCGCCACCAGTTCCCGCTGTTCTTCGCTCAGGTTGGTTTCTCCCAGCAACGTGGCCATGCCCAGTACGGCATTCATCGGGGTGCGTATCTCGTGGCTCATGGTTGCCAGGAACTCGGATTTGGCGGAGGCTGCGGATTCGGCTGCTTCCTTGGCCCTGCGCAACTGCTCCTCCGCAATCTTGCGGTCCGTAATATCCTGGATTTGCCCAATCATGTACAAAGTCTGCCCCAGAACATCCCGAACCGGGGAGATATTCAACTGAATCCAGACCGGATGCCCGTCTTTGTGGAGATACCGCTTTTCAAGCTGGTAAGAATCCTGCTCTCCCTCAAGCGCTCTGTTTACCAATTCCTGGCTGGATGCTACATCATCCGGGTGCGTGATGTCCTGGATTGTCAGAGCGAGCAGTTCCTCTTCCGAGTAACCGACAATCCTGCAAAACGCGTGGTTTACCTTGAGGAAATGTCCTTCGGCACACACTATGCCAATACCGATAGGGGCATAGTCAAACGCACTCCGGAAACGGGCTTCGCTTTCCCGGAGGGCCTGCTCCATTTCCCGGCGAACGGTGATATCGGTACAGGAACCGATGTGGCCGATGAACTCGCCATCCGGACTGAGCCGGGGCACGCCTTCCGATATCAACCAATGGTAACGGCCATCCGCAAAGCGGCAGCGGAATTCGGACTTAAACGGGGCATGCTGCGTATAGGCGATATGGACATCTTTTAAAACCGCCGGTAAATCTTCCGGATGGATTAGGGGTTGCCACCCTTGCTTTAATAAATCTTCCGCACTCATGCCAAACAGGTGTAACGCTGTTTTGTTGAAATAGGTAACGTTCTCCTCCGCGTCACTCAACCAGATAATCATGGGGGAGGAATCCGCCATCATTCGGAAGCGGGACTCGCTTTCGCGCAATGTCTGTTCCATCCGCTTGCGCTCGGTAATGTCCTCCACCTGAGAAATAAAATAGGCTGTGTCGGCGGACGGACCGGTAATCACGGAAATGTTCAGCTGAAACCAGAGCACATGGCCGTCTTTATGAATATACCGTTTTTCCAGCGAGACCCGCAGCGGCTCTCCCTGCAACATTCTTTCGAGCATTGCCCGGGTTTCTTCTTCAATGCGATCGTCGGGGTGCATAATATCCTGGCATCTTAGTCCCCGCAGTTCTTCCCGGCTGTAGCCCGTCATCTCGCAATACACGGGGTTCACTTCCAGGTAGCAGCCATCCGACCGGATGATGGTTTTGCCGATGGGCGCGTTATAGAAGGCCGCCCGGAATAATTCCTCCTTCTCGCGAAGCTGGGCTGCCACGTTTAACTCCGCTGAGATATCCCGGAACACGACCACGGCTCCGGTCGGCTTCCCTTGATCCAAGATGGGTGTGGCCGAGTATTCCACCGGAAAACAAGTGCCGTCCTTGCGCCAGAAAACCACGTTGTTAACCCGTTCCGTCTTCCCGCTGGAAACTGCTCCCAAAACGGGGCAATCCGAACTGGAATAAGGCGTCCCGTCGATATTGCTATGATGGAACATATCGTGGGGATTTCTGCCCAGTAATTCGCTTTTATCAAAGCCCAGCAGCTTTTCAACCATCGGGTTGACGAACATGATTCGGAACGAAGCATCAAGGCCGTAAATGCCTTCTCCCGCCGATTTTAAAATCAGCTCATGCAAACCGGAAAGCGAGGTGAGTTGTCCCTGTAAGCGTAAAAGCTCTTCTTTTTTTTGCTGAAACAGGATGAGTTGCGCGCATGTTTTGAAAAAAGGGTTCAGCATTTCACAGAACCCGGACCAGTCGTCCCGTCGGCTTCCGGAAAGCGCCAGCACGGCGACCAGACCTTCCCTGCCCCATAAAGGCACCAACAGGCACCCTCCGTTTTCACCTGAATCACCATCCGGCTGAATTTCAAGAAACTCACAGCAGAATTTCTGAGACATCGCCCGTTGATGATCCAATATCTTTTGGGCGCTAAAAAATGGCGGATTATATCCGGAGGAAGCCAGAACCGGCAGTTCTGAGGGCCTGACTTGAGACCCATTGACACCTTCCGGGGCGCCCCATAACTGGCCTGCGGTACTCTCGGTCAACGCGAGGCTTTCACCGAGGACACAGTCATAAAATGCCGCGCTTCCGGAAATTTCTATCAGCATTTCCTGGAGTTTGCTGATAGCGCTCCATTGCCGGTTATAGAAATTTTCCGATAGCCTCTCCACAAATGCCCCAAGAAATTTTTGCTAAAAGAACACCAAGCTGAATTAATGGTATCCCAATTTTTCGGCGGAATCAAACGTGACCGTATATTTTAGAAATCCTTTATAAATATTCCCATGCTCGGGTTCAAACTTCTTAACAGTCCAGTAGCGATTGTCTTTACAATTATTAGGCATATAAACTATTATAAAAGTAGCAGATTGAATCGCGATCCTGGAAAAGTGAGAGGTTAGACGACTTGGGTAGCACATCGGGTCTTGGTTTCCAGCCTGGATTCATGCCGCCGGCATTGCCGGATCGGCAGCAAAACGGGCAGGGGCAAAACGAGCAATCCAAAATGAACGGCCTGCTCGCCCAGTACAAGGGCGTTTGCGATTGCACGCTTTGCACGCCCGCCCAAGGAGGCACCTCTCAAGACCTGCTGAAGCAGATCCGCCAGAGTCAATACAAGGACATCATGGCCCACGAGATGGCCCACCAGTCGGCAGCAGGCGCCTATGGCGGCGGGATTGTCATCGATTACGACGGCAATGGGGTCGCCGTCGGCGGGCATGTTCCCATCAGTTTTCCGGGATTGGACGCCCAAACCCCAGAAGCCAGCCTGCAAGCCTACAAGACGATTTATAACGCGGCCTTGGCCCCGGATGATCCTTCCGGTCAGGATAAATCCCTGGCGGGTAAAGCCACCGGCCTCATGGGGCAGGCACAGGATATGGTCGCCCTGAAACGTGAATTTGAAAAAATGGGCATCAAGCCCGGCTCTCCCGAATTCAAGCTCCAGCCTGGAGGCAGCAAGCCCGCTAAACCGCCCGGTGCGCCACCAGGAAACCAACCGGTAGGTCCTTCAGGATCTCGGCCATCGCTATTCGGCCCGAATCTTTCAATCCAGGCCTGAGCGTTTGGCGGGTTAGCAGGTTCTCGAAGTGAGCCCCCTTCAGTGCGGGCGGCAACAGGATGGCAGTATTTCGCCAGATTCGCTTCCCGCAGGGCGGTTCATTGCGGCGGATTCCCAAAGCATGACAGAGGCGGGGAACCACCACCAGAACGGTCACGTCCTCCCAATGCCGTAGGAAGGCTACGCCATGCCCGGCGTGAGTCCCGGTGAGTTCCAGGGGGATATAGTGTCCCTGGTGAAAGACCTCCGGCTGTTCGGCGCGGAAACGCAGTACCGCGGACATGACATATTGCTTGACGCGCCCGTCAGGGAGGCTCGAAAGTAGCCCGGCCAGGTTTGCTTGCGCTGTTTTTGGGTGTTTCTCATCCAGTATCGCCAGCGCTTCGTCCATGGCCTGTCGGCGCTGATCGTAATCCACCAGTCGCCGGTTATCGGGATCCACCAGGCTGAAGTCCCAGAATTCGGTGCCCTGGTAGATGTCGGGCACTCCCGGACACGTTATTTTGAGCAGGGTTTGAGACAGGGAATTGAAGGCCCCGAGCCGGGAAATAACTTTCCAGAACGCCAGGAAATCGTCTATAAATGCTTGGGATGGCCGT
>DATNPJ010000018.1:0-58021 GCA_036703295.1 Coleofasciculaceae cyanobacterium
TCGAGAACATCAAGAAATCCGCCCTGAAGGAAATTGAAAAAACCGGCTACGAGGAATGCTCGCTGCTGTCTCTCTCTATTGCGGACTACTCCTACTTCAAGCCGCTCATTCTGGAAGTGGCGGAAGCGCTGGAGGAAGAGAACGTTTCGCTGTCCCTGCCCAGTCAGCGGGCGGATCGTTTCAGTGTGGAAGTGGCGGAAGCCGTGCAGAGCATTCGCAAAAGCACCCTGACCTTCGCCCCGGAAGCGGGCACGGCGCGCATGCGCAACGTCATCAACAAGAACCTGACCGACGCCGAAATCATGAAGGCGGTTACTACCGCTTACCAGTCCGGCTGGAACAAGGTCAAGCTGTATTTCATCATCGGGCTGCCGACCGAAACCCACGAGGATCTCGACGGCATCGTGGACACCATCCGCCGCATGCAGCAGGCCTGCGCGGAAATCAAGCGCGACAAGACGCTGTCCATCAAGAATCATCTGGAAATCAACGTGACGCTGTCCAATTTTGTGCCCAAGCCGCACACGCCGTTCCAGTGGTTCCCGCAGGATTCGATGGCGCAGTTGCACCATAAAAAGCAGTATTTGCGGGAAAAATTCCGGGGCTTCAAGGGCGTGAAACTCAATTTTACCGACCCGGAAATCAGCAAGATGGAAGCGGTTATCTCCCGTGGCGGACCTGAGCTCTCCGATGTGATCGAAGCCGCCTACCGCAAGGGCGCCTACCTGGATGCGTGGGATGACTTGCGCAACTTTGATCGGTGGTTCGAGGCGCTGAAGGAACATGAGATTGACTACGAGGCCTATACACGGGAGCGTTGCTGCGATCCGAATGAGCCGTTACCCTGGGATCCGATTGACGTGGGCCTGGAAAAAGACTGGCTGCAAGCCGAATATCGCCGGGCCACCGAGGCCACCGGAACGACGCCCTGCTTTGAGGAATGCAGCACCTGCGGGGTCTGCGCCTCTTACGGAACCTGGCCCAAATTCACGGAAACACCCAAAAAGAGAAAAGACGAAGGCGATAAACTTCCGGCGGGCGCTGAAAATATTCCGCAGACCAAAAAAGAACCCGCTTGCAAGGTGCGGTTGCGGATGCAAAAGAAGGGCGACCTGAAATTTATTTCGCATTTGGACTGGCTGCGGATGATTTACCGGGCCGTCGGCCGTAGCAAGCTGCCGGTGGCCTGGAGCCAGGGCTTCAACCCCAAACCGAAGATTTCTTTTGGCCCGGCTTTGCCCCTGTTTACGGAAAGCCTTTGTGAATACGTGGACGTGGAGCTGACCGAGCCCGTCACCGGGGTGAAAGAACGACTCAACCCCTACCTGCCGAGCGAAAGCCAGGTGCAATATGAAGCGCTCATCCCCATCGGAACCCCTAGCATCGACAAGAGCATCAGCCTCATCCGTTACCAGGCAAATTACTCCTTAAACACGACTTGCGGAGAAGCAGGCGATCAGGTTAATATGACAGAGCGGATCGCATTTCTGAAAAAGCAAACGATTTTGCCAGTCGAAATCGAAAGCAAGCAGAAAGCGGGCGGAAAACCTCCCGGCGATCGGCAATCGATAAAAGCTTTAGATTTAGTACCATACCTTGAAAGTCTGGAAATCGTCGAAGACGATACGGTTGCTTTCGGGATCCGGCGATTGCCGCAACAAACAGACCGAAGCAAACGGGTCGATATCGGCGAGGAAGACGGCAAGGGACAATCAGGAAGTTGTGAAAACGCGAGTCTTCGAGAAGCAGATGATGATGAACGTTGTGAAAACCAATCGCTCGCGTCTATCAAGCCCGCTTGGGTACTGAGTTTAATTGATTCTTCCGTTCACTGGTCCCTGACAAGGACCGACATAGAACTGACACCGGCCAAGGAGCGGGTAGCCGCCACCTGAGTCGATGTGACGATAAGTTTCATAATCTTTAAGGACAATAAACGTCATGGCAAAGCGCAAGATCATCATTTCCGAGTATGACAACATTGCCGCCCTGATGGAAGAAGACCGCGCTGTTGAGTTCATTATTCACCGGGGAGACATGCTCCTGGGTGATGTGTACCTGGCGACGGTTGAAAACATCTTGCCCAGTATCGACGCGGCATTCGTGAACGTGGGCGGCGACAAGATGGGATTCCTCCATTCGAGCGATGTTCCGGGCAAAGGCGACCTGAAAAACCGTCTTGAACCGAAGCAGCAGCTAGTCGTGCAAATCATGAAGGAGCCCACCGGCCACAAAGGGCCTCGGGTCAGCACCAATATCAGTTTGCCGGGCCGATTCCTGGTTATGATGCCCGAATCCAAAGGCATCAGCATCAGCCGTAAAATTCAGGAGGTTGCCGAGCGCTCCCGCCTGAAGTCCATCGTCAGCCTCATCAAGCCTCCGGGCGTCGGGGTGATCATCCGGACCGAGGCGGAAGCCCAGAAGGAATCCGACATCACCGAGGATTTCGAAACCCTGCTGGAACGCTGGCAGAACATTGTTTCCATGGCCGATACCGCCACCCCGCCAACCCTGTTGTACCGGGATCAGGATTTGCTGTACCGGGTGATCCGGGAAGCGGTGACCGAGGATGTGGTGGAAATCGTGGTGGATACCGCCTTCGGTCAGCAGCGCGCCCAGCAATTGCTGCAAAACTGGAACATGGACAAGGGCGTTAAAGTGACCCACTACCAGGGCAACCAGCCCATTCTGGTAGGAACCGGTGTGGACAAGGAAATCAAGCTGGCCCTGAATACCAAGGTTCCCATGCCCAGCGGCGGTTACCTCTACATCCAGCCGACCGAGGCGTTGACCGTCGTTGACGTCAACTCCGGCAAGTTTACCAGCCTGCAATCCCAGGCGGAGACCATCAAGCTGACCAACCTGGAAGCCTGCAAAGAGATTGCCCGGCAGTTGCGCCTGCGCAACATCGGCGGGATGATCATCGTGGACTTTATCGATATGGAGTCGCGGGCCAACCAGTTGCAGGTCATGCAGACCTTCGAGAACGAGTTGGCTCCCGACAAGGCCAAGCCGCAAATCGGCCAGCTCTCGGATCTGGGACTGGTGGAGATGACCCGTCACCGCCAAGGGCAGTCGCTCAGCGAGATTTTCACCCGTCGTTGCACCACCTGCAACGGCACCGGCCATGCACTGGAAGAATTCGCCTGGATGAACGGCAGTGAAGGCGGCGATCGCGGACGTCAGCGCAACAAGCTGCCCATGCGTCAGCCCAACCGTCAGCAGCCCGTCCCTAAACCTGCGGCATCGCTCAATAAGCGGGATCGCGGTGGTCGTGTCGCCATCAACCTGGTGGATGGCAAGCAGGACAAAGGCCCGCAGACGAACGTCACGCCCGGCAATATCCTGCTGACGAACATCGCGGAGCGCAAGCCCCAGAGACCGGGCCAACCGGCTCCGCAGGAGCAGGAAGCCACCAACATGGCCGAGGCCTTCGGCGACAAGATCCAGAAGGCACTTGGAGTCCGGTTCTCCGGCGTTGCAAAGCTTTCGTACATGCCCATCGGCATTAACAGTGTTTTGACGCGCATCAACCCGAAAGCCAACGACATCGTCTCGCTGGTTCACTCCATCGAGGCGGCGGCCAGCATGCCGATGCACCGTTACCAGGTGGATGACATGGAATCCGGTGAGTTTGAAGGTGACGACGCCTATGGTTCTGAAGGCTCGGAAGAAGACGCCGAGCCGGAGATGGCCGTGGCCGCCGTGAACGGCAGGCCTCGCTATGGCCGCAACCGCGCTCCCGTGGTAGAGGATGATGGCGAAGAAGCCACTCAGGGCGTGTTGGAAATCGAGGTTCCGGATGCTCCGGAGGAGCAGCGCCCTCGCCGTGGCCGTCAACCTCGCCGCCAGCAGGAAGAAAGCGTAGACGACCTGGAAGTCCTGCAACCGGCCGATGAGGTGGAAGACGCCTCGGACGATCAGGAAATGGATATCCTGGTGGACGAAGACGATGCCGACGAGTCCGATAACGAGGATGATAACCGTTTTGACTCGGACGATTCCGTTGACCTGCTTGATTCCGAAGACGATGAGGGTGACGAGGCGGAAGCCTCCGGTTCGGCAGTCGCCGTGGCCAAAGAGGGACTTGCCTCCAAGCGCCGTGGCGGACGCCCCCAGAAACGCACCATCAAAAAACCCACCAAGCGCTAGCTTGAAAGTCCTATAAAACTAAAGTCCTGGAGAGATCATTCATTTCTCCAGGACTTCTTTCATTCTGCCAATTTCAGTGAAGGATCAAAATATCAGAACTGGTATGCCAGCAAGCGCTCGACGATTCGTCCATTTATCAAGTGTTCGTCCACAATCTCGGTTACATCCTTGGACGTAACACCGTAATACCAAATGCCTTCGGGGTAAATCATCACGGCGGGGCCAATCTGGCAGAGTCCAATCGATCCGCAGGTGGTGACAATGACAGAGCCTTCCATCGAACCGCGCTTGCCGTAAAGCAGTCCGCGCTCGGCCAAAACCTCCCAGAATTTTGCCAGGGTTTGCTCGCTATCGTTCTTGCTGCAAGACGTGCCGGTACAGACAAAAACGTGATGCTTCAGGTTGGCCCGCGTAACCGGAGCCTTCAAAGCGAGTTCCGTAGAATCGATCTTGCCCATAGAGGTACTTTATTCCGAGGGGGCGGTTCATTCAAGAGAAGAGATTAATCTCTGATGACGAGGCGCATGGAAGGAGGAAGGAAAGGGGGGTAACGCCTGAAGCATCCCGTTTACGGGTTATTTTCCGCGAAGTCCGGTCACCAATTTTCGTATTAAAACGGAAGTTGAGTATTAAGTGCCTGATCGTGCAGCATAATCCAAGCATGAGGGCATTTTGGATTCAGTATGGCGCATAACAATGGAAAATGTTGTGCTTTCGTATTCTGATGATAATATATATTAAAATAAAAAATAATATAAAAAGATTGGGAAGAAACAAGGAGTAGCCATGCAAATTGGAACCAGGCCTGTCACATTAAAATTTTCAGCAACCCGCTCAATTCACCCGAATGTTCTGAGATATGAAGGCCCTGAGGAAGTCAAAAATGTAGATGCGGCTTTCCGCAAATTTGATAAGGAAATTCAAGATTTAAAAGTCAAGAATTTGGAATATAAACGCGTTGCAAAGTATGCGGGAATCAGCATTTCATTACCCTCCGGAATTGAAGTAAAAAACGTATATAGAAATGTTAATGGCTGGAAGTTTTGGCAAGTGGAACCCCTGGAATCTTTGATTGCAAGAGCGATCGAAAAAGCAAAAGAAGTTGAAGAAGTTATGGGACTTCTCACTGGCCAGGAGTCGGACGGTTCTACCCCTTAATTGGTTGGCCTGGGGTAATTAACAGCGAGGTTTCTATAACTGGGCATGCTTGTGCCCAGTTATAAGTCGTTTTCAGGGCGTTTATTTTTGGGGTGGCTTTGGATACGATAATGCAAATATCAGCGGCCAGGAGATTGTCATTATGGCGGAACAAGTGATGAACAAAGAGAACATCGGCGCGGCCATCGGCCGGATTCCCAGTGGGGTTTTCGTGATTACCGCCCGTCGGGGCGATGAAAAAATCGGGATGCTGGGCTCCTGGGTGATGCAAACCGGCTTCGAACCGCCCATGATCTCGGTGGCCGTTAGCCCGGAGCGGGAAATTTACGCCGCGATTGAAGAAAGCCAAACCTTCAGCGTGAATGTGCTGAGCAACGAGAACATGAACCTGATGAAAGCCTTTTCCCGTTACTCCCCGGATCAGTTCAACGACGTGGATATGACCGAAACCGAGTACGGTGTCACACTGAACGAAGCGGTGGCCGTCATTCACTGTCGGCTGAAATCCAAGGTTGAAACGGCTGATCACCATCTCTTCATCGGCGAAGTGATGGACGGCGCCTACATGAACCATGAACTGGCGCCCATGATTCACTTGCGTAAATCGGGCTTTAATTACTAGTCTGCGACTCATCGCTCCGCGATGATTACGCTTCGATGCAGCCGGAACCAGGTTTTGCTGCCGGTCCGGGTGACCCCGAAAGGCGGACGGGATTGTGTTTTGCCCTTTCAGGAGGGAGACACCGCCATCCGGCTGAAAGTCTCCGCGCCACCGGAAGACGGCAAGGCCAATGCCGCCGTCATCAAGTTGCTGGCCGATGCGCTGGATATTCCCAAAAGCCGCTTCAGTATTGTGCGGGGCGACAAGGCACGGGATAAGCAAGTCGCGGTTGCTTTCGAGTTGGAACCGCTGCTGGTGAAGCTCGCCGCCACGCTGGGTATTGAACAGCCGGAAATAAGTTTCAAGTGGGTTTCCGATTAGGGGCTGACCTACTGCATTTCAGCCTGAGTCCATTTAAGCCGACAGTAATCTGACCGGAATCGGGGTCCGTCTGTTTTCGGGCGGAGCAGAGAGACCGACCTGTCATTAGGTTGATGTAACGATTTATGACAGATGGTGTCTGTAACCCTTTATAAATAGTTCTTCCGGTCGATATATTTTTCATGTAAGAACTGAGGGCCTGCAAGCCGTATCCAGTCGTCCAGCAAGAAGTGTCCAGTCGTAAGGAAAGAAATTTTGCCAAAGCACAGAATACCCGGAAAAAACCGTCAAACCGCGATGCCAGGGCAATCGTTGTCTGAATATGCCATTGTAATCGGTTTGGTGGCGCTGCTTGGCATTGCGGCTGTCACGATGCTCGGTACCAGCATCCAGGATGGTTTGGCCAATATCAACGGTGGCAATGCGGCCCCCTCCACGGCAGTCGTCTCTAATGCGCCGCCGGGCGGGACGACGTCACCATCGGGTGGTTCCTCGGGCAGCACCAGCGGATTGAGTTCCATGCTGCCTCCTCCCGGACCGGGGCAGCAACAAGTCTGCTTCCAAAGCGGCACCTGTGTGAACATTCCCGTGGTGGATAGCACCACCCTTACAGCAGGAGCCAACGGAGGACAGCTGACCCACCAGTTTGCCGATGTCCTCAGTCAAATTGCCCTGCAACTGCAAGCTGACCCCAATGCAGATCCCCAAGTGTCAACTCTGGTTACCAGAATAGCCAATGCGGGGCACACCATGGGCAATACAGAGGCCTCTTTTATTCAAAGCTACGAATGTTGTGCCAGCACCAATTACACAAGCAATCTGTCTGGCTTGTCGGATTCTATCGAACATACTCAGGCTGATTTTAATTTAAATCATCAGTTGTTATCAGATTATCTATCTTCCAACCCAAACAGCCTTCCTCCGGAATTGCAAAGCATGATCGCTCTGGAAGTCGGACAGATCAATCAGCTTGCCGTCAACGGGTTTCTAGATGCTTCTGTAATTTCTGGTGCGCTTCCCCCCAATTCACAGGCAGTAACGCTCACCCACCAGGATTCCAATACTATCTGCAACAGCGGCGGCGATACCAGTGTGTGCGTGAGCCCATAGCAGCCACAACCCCCTAGATGTGTCAGAGGCTGTTCTCCTCGTTGATGATGTACACCCACTGCCCCTCACAGTCTACAGGAGCGGACCCGGCAGACTGTTAAACGCCCGGCTGGCCGAAAAGGCGGATGATATCCCACAATGCGCGGGGTTTAATCGAGCCCTCTACCCTGAAAAGCTCACCGCGCTGATTTTCTGCGGATACGGTCTCGATATCCGCCGGGCCCTGGTCATTAACATGGTTATCAAACAGCACGTAGGCGGGGACGCTCTTGATGGCAAGCTCCTCCATCAGTGTTTTGCCGTCCTGGGTCGTGGCATCCAGCCTGAGGACATGAAGCCCTTCCTGTCCAGTCAGCTCAAAACCGTTGAGATACGGGGCCATGGACTGACAAGGCTTGCAATCCGGCTTCTCCAGAGACACCAGGATCATATCCCGCAACTGGAGGGGGGCTGCCCCCTCCGCGGTTGGGAGAGGGATTCCCTTGGGGAACGCGATGCTTTTCAGTTGGCGGGTTGAACGCAACACCTGCTTTTCCAGAACCGAGGGCGCGATCGTGCCTTCCATCCGGTAGACGGGCTTTCCGGACGTGTCAAAAAGCATGAAAATCGGCGTGCTGAGTACCTTGAAGTTTTTCGCGTACTTTTCGTTACCCGGCTGGGTGACATCCACCCGTTTGACAATCACTTTGCCCGTGGTCTTGCTCTCCAGTTTCTTGAGGTGCGGCTCCATCATCATGCAAGCCCCGCACATGGGCGAATAGAAATCCACCAGCACCATCTGACCCTGGGTATTCTTTTTCAGCTCATCAGGCAGCCCCGGCATGGCGGCTGAAGCCGTGGATGAAAACCCAACCAGCAGGCAAAACAGGGTTAAGAGTACGCTACGCAGCCGACGGCTGCCGGGAAATATTCTGATTTTCATCAAAAAAACCTCTTCAGGGTTACGCTTTACCTAAAAACCGGACATAATCAGGAAAGAAGTACGTTCTGATTTTTTGTTCCCATCTTTTCCGGGGGAACCGACCGTGGATTCGCCGTCTCCTCCGGGATTACCAAAAAACTAAACGGCCCCGTCTCCTGTCGGAGGGATATTTTTTTTGATATCATAACATTTCCTGATGCCTCTTCCACCCCTGTAGTAGAACTTGTGGTGCGTGGCACGGCAAGATTATCGAGGGACTGAAAGCTATGGCCTCATCAGACGAAGAGAGAAGCAGAAAAAGATTGCCTGAAAACAAGGTCTACATTTTTGACACCACGCTCCGAGACGGCGAGCAGTGTCCGGGTGCGTCGCTGCGGAATGACGAAAAACTGCAAATCGCCCGTAAGCTGGCGGCACTGAATGTGGATATCATCGAGGCGGGCTTTCCCTTCAGCAGTCCGGGGGACTTTGAATCCGTCAAGCAAATCGCCACTGAGATTAAGGGGCCAACGATCTGCGGTTTGTCCCGCGCCACTCCGCAGGATATCGACGCCACCTGGGATGCGGTCAAATGCGCTGAAAAACCCAGGATTCATACATTTATCGGTACCAGCGACATTCATATTCAAGCCAAATTCAAGAAAACCCGCGAGGAAATCCTGAATATCGCCCGCGACATGGTGTCCTACGCCGCTTCCAAATGTCCGGACGTGGAATTTTCCGCCGAGGATGCGGGACGCACGGATCCGTTTTTCCTGTACCGGGTCATTGAAGCTGTGATCGATGCGGGCGCCAGGACCGTCAACATTCCGGACACGGTGGGCTACACCATTCCGGACGAGTTCGGTCGCTTGATTAAAGGTATCATGACCAACGTTCCCAACGTGGACAAGGCTATTATTTCCGTTCACTGCCACAATGATTTGGGGATGGCCACCGCCAACAGTATTACCGGCGTCCAGAACGGTGCCCGACAGGTGGAGTGCACGATTAACGGCATCGGAGAGCGTGCCGGAAACGCGGCCATGGAAGAAGTGGTGATGGCTCTGCGGGTTCGCCCGGAATACTTCGAAGGTGTTTACACCGATATCGATCCCTCTCATTTTGCCGAAATCAGCCGTATGGTTTCCGAACTCACCTCCATGCCGGTGCAGTACAACAAGGCCATCGTTGGCCGGAACGCGTTCGCCCATGAATCGGGTATTCACCAGGACGGCTTCCTGAAAGGCCGGGCCACCTATGAAATCATGGAGCCCGCCTGGATTGGTCTCAGCGAGTCCCTGTTGCCGCTGGGTCCCCGCTCGGGGCGTGCCGCGCTGAAATCCCGCATGGAGAAGCTGGGCTTCACCGTCACCGATGAGCAACTACCGGCGCTGTTTGATGCCTTCAAACACCTGGCGGACGAGCAGAAGCGTGTGGAAGACGACGATCTCAAACGCCTTTACGCGCAGGCCTTAATGAAAGCATAGACCGGTGAAAGCCTAGGCCATGGATTCGGGAATCACGCCACCAGACGAACCAAAATCGTTCCAGCCGATCACTTTCCTGCTGAATCTTCGGCATCGCTGGGAAGAGGCTGCTCTGATTGCCGTCTCCATGGCTATTTTCTGTATGGCAGGCTACCTGCTGTGGCCGCAACCCCAGGCAATGATGCAACTGGTCCCCACTGCCGGGCATTCATCAGCGACAAACGTAGCAGATAATTCACTGACATTCCATTCAGAAAGCACTTCTGCTTCAGAGGTTTCTTCGAGCGACTCGGTTGTAGAAGCGCCTGATAAAGAAAGCACATCCCACCGGCGCAGAGCGTTCGGCCATGCGCATAAAAAGCCTGAAAAGCCGCCCATTACCAATATTAATGCGGCCAGCACAGCCAAGTTACAGCTGCTTCCGGGTATCGGCCCCAAGATGGCGCTTCGGATTATTGAATATCGCAAGGAACACGGCGCTTTCGCGACTGTAGAGCAGGTCATGGAAGTGAAGGGAATTGGGCCCCGGAAATTCGAGAAGTTGAAACCCTACCTCAAAATCTGATCAATTTTGGCTTTTGGCTTGTTTTTATTTGAGTAGCAAACCTGAACTGTCTGAGGTCCCGCTGGGAGATACCGGTATTGATTCACGCGGGTACCTGGAAGAGGCATTTGGGATGCAAAACTTGGGGAAAGGCTACATAAACGCGTTAACTCGGAGGATCGAATGACATCAGACCCAATGACAGACTCGGGTGCCATGCCAAAATCCGGGAATCAATCCGGTTTTGTCGGGGTATAGCCATGGATGCGCATTGGACTGAAGTCGGAAATAAACGTCGAACTGGTGGGAGAAAAGGCTCGGCCTCTGACGGTGCATCTCTTGCACTGATCAGTGTAGAATGAAGGAGTGGAATAAACTATGGCGGCGCGACAACCGATAATGACGTTCAAGTCATCGTCAAATCCAGAGAAGAAGCCCAAGAAAACGGTCAACGACTATGTTGATTTGATCGAGACCGTTGCCCGGGTGGAGTACAGCAGGCTACCGAACCATCTGATCGATTTCAGCGAGGTCGTGAATATTGGCGCCATTGCCATTCACGTGCTGCTGACATCCAATCCGGACCGTGAATTCAACGTGACTTATCTATCGACGGCCATCAAATGGGCCATCCGGAACGAGTTGCGCTACCGGTACAAATGGTATTCGTTAAAACAGGTCAGCATGGACAACAGCCAGGACGACGCCAGCGGCGACGGTGAAGGTGGCGAGGGTGCCGGTTCCGGCTTTGAAGCTGAAAAAGGCAAGGTCCGTGAGGCCGTCTATGAAACCATTCTGTCGGTTGACGGCATGATGGAGTCGGAGAATCCGCACGAAATCAAGGACAGCGCTTATACTCCCGAGGAAAGCACCGAAGTGAAAGAAATGGCCAAGGTGGTGCGGGATGCCATCGCCAAGCTGCCGCCCCGGGAGAAGGAAATTATCGAGGCCCGCTTCTTCAAGAACATGAAAATGCGGGAAATCGGGGAAACCTTTAATATTTCGCCCTCGCGCACCTCGCGGATCGTTCAGTCCGGACTCGACAAGATCAAGGTGGAACTGCAACGTCGCGGCTATAACCCGACTTTCACATAGGTCGTGCAGGAAACCTGTTGTTAAGGCGTGCTCTGAACATAGGTCTATGTCTTTAGAGTGCACGGCCACAGGCATGTTGCCGCTGCGCTTCTGTGTCGGCAGGCCACAACTGTGGATGGAAGCTCTCGGAACCGGCTGTCATGCTCTGGCAGTTTAGCGCAACGGTTTCGGCTTTTAAGTGCGGCGCATGCGCTTCAGACTGTTAGCTGTGGATGTGTTTCTCAAAGACGTCCGGACGGAATAACTCTTCCTGGGTTTCTTCGGTATAGACATCCCGGAATTTATTCAGCACAAAAGACCCCACCAGCAGGCCCGCTGTTGCGACCAGGAAGTTGGCGCCACTCTTGAGTGGCCACCGGGAAAGCGTGCCCAGGCCATCCCGAATGGGCGCCCAGAGCTGTTTGAAAATGGCTTTAAGGTCGTTTTTCAACCCATCGGACAGTGTTGTCGCCCTGCTGATCGCACCGAACGCTCTCCGGAAGTACTCGCTGACCTTCTCATGTCCCAGTCCGGCATAGAGCGCGCCTAATCCGACCGAGAGCGGCATGAAAGCCGACCCGATAGAATCCACCAGGCTTGCAGCGTTAACCTTGAACTCCTGCCAGCGAATATTCAGGTTCATCGGACCGTATTCAATGAATTCATGCAATTTATGGGCCATATGGTCCAGGAACGGCATACCGCTCCAGCGCCCCTGCTCAAATTCCAGTCCTTTCAAGGCGGCGTGTTCCTTGATCTCCGCCACGCGCATTTCGCGCATATCCCGTTTACCGCGGAATGAATCATAAGCAATACCGGCGCCCACGGCGATTGAAATTCCAGCCAGCCCGAACATGCTTTTGCGTGCGCTCATCAATATGGGCTGCTGTTTAGCAAGATACTGCTCATAGGCATTAAATAAACTCATGCGCTATCGCCCTCCTGCAAATTCAAACGCCGTCCGGACATACGGACGGGAGGAGGGGCACTGGCCTGTTGGGGCCTGCTGATGGTATTCAGTCGCGTGCCTGGCGCCGCAGGAGGCACTATCGCGTTCCCCGGCCGGCTGTTTGGCATGACGGGCGCTGCCGGACGTGGGGTGGTTGAGCCCATTGGGGCATTCAAGCTTGCCGGGCCACCCAAGGATTGCATCATCTGCGCCATCTGCTCGGGAGAAACACCCGCTTGACCGCCTCTCTGAGCACTTAGGGCCTGCATCATCTGCATCAACTGGGCAGGATCCAGGTTTTCCGGACCGGGCTTCTCCGGGCTCGCCGGTGCGGCGTCCCCTGGGCCAGTTGGCGGCAGGTCGGGAGCAGGGGATGGCTGGGCTGTCTTTGGAGTGGCCTGAGCTGTCGGCTGCGCCCTTTTTTGAGGAGCCGCCGGATTGCCGCCGGGCTTCGCTCCGGCTCCGTCGCCGGGATTGTCCGGCGGAGTCGGCTCAGCGGGCTTTAGCTTGTTTTCGATAGTATTAGCACCGTTCAGGCTTTCCAGAATGCTGGCCGCCGTACCGGATTCAAAGTCAAAAAAGCCCTTTTGCTGGGAGAGCTTCTGGAGTTCCGCCACCACTTCCGGCGGTGGGTTCTTGACCTTACCGAGCTGCATGGCAAGTTCCGCGCCGGTTCTGACCATCGGGCTCGTATCGGCCATGATTTTCCGGGTGAAGGCGTCGACATACGGCTTGTACACCGGGTCATCCCCAAGCTCCGGATGCTTATCCATGATCTGGAAGAAATCCATGGCCGCAGAGGCACGGGTTTCCTCGTTATCGATACTGTTCAGCCGGTCATTCAGCGAGCGGATCACCTTGTCGTTCAGCGGCGAAAGATCCACCTTCTCGGTTGGCCCGCTTGGAGGCGGTGGGGCGGGTGGTTTCGCTGGTGGCGGTGCCTGCTGTTGCTGCTGAGGCGGTTGCGGCGGTGTCGGCTGCTGTGGAGGCGCAGGCGGTTGTGGCTGCGGGATCGGAGCCGGTTGCTGGATGACCTGTGGCAGCGGTGGCTTTGGGATCTGGGTAAAGACCCATGGGGCCGCCATGTGGGGCGGAGGAATATCCGCCACCGGAAGACTTTGTGCGGTGACCGCAGGCGGTGATGCCGGGGTTTCGGCGCCCGGATGGTAGTTGATAAAAGGCGGAGGCGGCAGCGACGGCAGCTCGGACAGCACCGGATCCGATCCGGCGGATGCTGTCCCGCCAGGACCCAGCGGCAATGTGACGCTGGAAACGGGGGCCCAGAGTGGTCCCTGTCCTTGCGCCGCTGCGGGCGAATTGGATAATGGCGTTTGCATGCCCATGTGCTGTGATACCCCTGTCATCCCCGAGAGAAATCTTGTGTCTTTATAGATATAAAACCAAGAATCCTGATTTTGTTGCCACCTTGTCCAAAAGTTTTCCAGGAAATGAAACCGGGTGCAACCAGGCTTTATGCTCCTGTGTCGAAGCGATAGGCGAACTCTGGTAGAATAGACTTCTGCCGGACTGCTTGGCTTCCGGAGATTACTTCCCTCCGGTGAGGACCGCCAGCCTCTGTGCAGCCAGCTTCAAGCCGCTGTGCAAGGCAATTTCCGGCACTGAAACACTCAGTACGCCAGCCCGGCCCCTAATTTATGGTACAAACGTAGCAATATTCTGAAACGCGGAGAAGTATTCATGGTTAATATCCTGGTGGTGGATGATGATCCGGAAATCATCGATCTTCTTCGACTGGACCTGGAATTGATGGGATTCAACGTGGATGCCGCCAATGACGGCATGAACGCGCTGAAAAAAACCGAATCCAAGCCTTACGACCTCATCGTGCTGGATGTGATGATGCCCAAGATGGACGGTTTCGAAGTCTGTAAACGGGTGCGCGCCAACCGGACATCCGCCCAGATCCCCGTCATCCTGCTGACCGCCAAAGGCACCATTGAGGACAAGATCCGGGGCTTTAACGCCGGGGCGGACGATTACCTGGTAAAACCCTTCGAATTCCAGGAGCTGATGGTCCGCATGCGGGCCCTGTTCCGCCGCACCGGGACCTTAAACAAGGAAGCCAGCTCCCCCAAGAAAGACGAAGTTCTGGCGGCCGGAGATCTGAAGTTGATCCCCTCCTCATTGGAAGTCGTGGTGCAAGGTCGGCTAATCAAGCTGACCCCGACCGAGTTTGAGATACTGTATTGCCTGATGCAGCATGTGGGAGAAGCGGTTTCTCTGGCCACGATTCTCCAGGAAGTCTGGGGTTATGAAGCGGACGAGGACGTCAGGATGTTGCGGGTGCATATTGGCGGACTGCGACAAAAAATCGAAGTGGATCACAAGCATCCCTGCTACCTGCAAACGGTCACCAATGTCGGCTACCGCATGAACGCCACGCAGGAAGACGCTTGAAAAGCCCAACCCAGGAACCAGACCGATGATCCGGTTCAACATGCCAAAACTCCGCATTTACCAGCAGATTCTGATCTGCTTTGCCTTGATTGTGGCAGCACTGGTGGGCGTGAGTCTGATTATTCACAGCATCAATCAGTATGCCCTGAAAAAAGAACTGGGACGATTCACTGAGCACACCGCAGAGGCCCTGTACCGGGATTTTAGCACCGAAATGACATGGCAGAGACAGCAAAGCCAGGTCATGGCCCGGCTCATCGAAGGGGAAGCAAAGACGGGAAGAACGCTCAATGCCGTCGGGGAACAGATTCTCGGTCTGGATCCGGAGATGGACGCCGTGGGGCTGTATGATCGCGGTGGCCGGATGGCTCAAGGCAATTACCGGAATTTCGAAGCGGTCAGCCCCGAGTTGCGTTTGCCGGAAGAGCTGCCCAAGCTGGCCCACACGGAAAAGGCTGGTGTCCCAATCTTTGAGGTCATTTACTTCAACACCGGCAATCCGAAAGACAGCCCTTACTTCCTGCGGACACTCATTCCTCTGACCTCGGCGCCCGGAAACGCCGCTTTCTATTTGCAGCAGAAGAATTTCAAGTACCTGCAAAACCTGGTGCGAACCAATAATTCGCTTTACGACGCCTTCTATATAATCGACAGCAAGGGGTTCATCATTGCCGGACCTGCCGGCGCCGAGCATCGGGAGCAGATCAGCGGGGAGGATTACCGGGAGTTCCTGCAGATCCAGCCAGGCGTCACGCATGAATACGAGTCCACCTCGCAGGCAGCGCAAGATGTACAGCCTGAGAGCGCCAAGCGTGGCAAGGACGCCGATGAGGAGCCCCCCTTGCAGAAGGTCATCGTGAAGATGCCGGATATCAACTGGGGCATCATTATCGAATCGCCTTACCACATGAAGCAGAAGTACATCCAGCGCGCCAACACGCACACGCTGCTGGTGATTCTGGGTTGTCTCCTGCTGATGCTGCTATTGGTAGTGCCCTACATCCTGAGCATCAGCCGGAATTTCCGGCAGCTGATTAAAGGCGTCAAAGCGCTGGGTGAAGGAAACTACTACCGGCGGATTCGGCTCATCACCAATTTCTTCACGCCCTACGAGATTGTCTATCTGACGCTGGAATTCAACCGTATGGCCCGCAAAACGGCGGAATCCTGGCAAACCATTCAGGAAGCGAACCGCAAGCTGGCGAAACTGGATGAATTCAAGTCCAACCTGATTGATACGGTCAGCCATGAGCTGCGAACCCCGCTGACCAGTATTAAGGGCTACACTTCGCGCCTCATCCGGTACAACAACACGCTGGATGACGAGGCGCGCATTAAGAGCCTGAAGGTGGTCAAGCAGCAGGCGGATCGCCTAAGCCGCCTTGTGGAGGACCTGCTGGTCATTCCGGATTTGGAAACGGCCAGCCTGCGGGTCTATCCCGATCAGGTTGATTTGGCGCCGCTGATGGATAACGCCATCCATACCATCCAGGCCAAGGAACAACGGGATTTTATCGTCTCCCTGGCGCCGGAACTGGACGCGGAGCTTTCCGTGCTGGCCGACCCGGACCGGCTGGAGCAAATTCTGGTGAATCTGCTGGATAACGCGGTCAAGTACTCACTCCCGGATACGCCCATCCAGGTGCTGGTCGCGCCGGATGACGAAGCGCCGGAGGAAAATCTGCCGGGCCGGATCGCCATCTCGGTGGTGAATATCTGCGATCCCATCCCGATGGAAAAACTGGACGAGCTGGATTCACTCTTTGAGAAGTTCAAGCGGTTGGATGACAGTCTGATCCGCACCACGCGGGGTAGCGGCCTGGGCCTGTTCATTACTCGGGGGCTGGTCGAGGCCATGGGCGGAGATATCCGGCTTTCTCACGTGGAAGGAACATTCCAGGTTCGGTTTACCATTCCGTTATATGCACCGGCTGCGGATACCTCCGAAGAGCCGGCCATCGCCTGACTATTTCAGGAACAGCTATTGATGAATCTTCTTTATCTCAACAGAATAACTACCTGTGTAGTAATATTGCATTTTGCGCACCAAATCGGCTTGAACCGACTTTATGCTCGTGTATTAATAGGATGTAGTATGTTTCATCACATTATGTTTTCAATAGACGAGACAGGTAGCAGGGCGGGATTAGTTTAGCGGATGCAGCCGACGAGCCGATATTCTTTGACAGCGCCTGACCTGGGCCAGATATCTTCCACACGGCCTGCATCGGGACTGGCTGTGCAGAGCAGAACCGCCAGAACACTAGACCAGGAAGATCGCTGGCTGATTGGAAAGCGGCGCTACCTGGGCTATGCCGATGAAGTCGGTGAAGTTTTCACGAATATCGAAGCGTTCAAGGAGCGCATCGCAAAATTCCTGGGCAAGTTCATGAAAGAGGACAAAGCCCGTGAAGTTGCGTTCAAAAGATATAACATTCCCCTGCTGGGGAATGGCCATTCATTAACGGCCGCGCTGGGATACGGAATCGCTTATGTCTATTGCGGTCTCAACATGGTATCCAGAGCCTTCCAGGGCTGGCGGAAAGCCAAGGAGGGCGGAAATAGCACCAGCCAGAGCACACTGAAAGTCGCCACGGATTTAACGGGTCTCGGAATTTTTCATTATTTTGCCACCATGAAGCTGGCGCCCAAGTTTCTGAACTGGGCATCCAACAGGATGGACAAACTGGCCTTGACCGATGAAGCGCTGAGCGCGCTGAAGACCGCGACAGAGGCGCAACAGCCCAGGATCCTCCATAAAGGCATGTTTAAAGCGAATGCCGTCAAGCTGCTGACTAAAATTCCCGGCTTAACGGCTGAGCGGTTACCGAAAGTATTTCCCTGGTTGCAGGTTGCCCTGGCGCTTGGCTTGATTCCGCTGATTTCCCATCCTTTCGATAAAGCGGTGCAAACCATCCTGGACTTCACTTACCGACCGCTCGTCGGGCTGAATAAATTTGAAAAGGCCGACAATGTTATCGGGTTCCGCTCCGTGCCGAATGCAGAATTCTGGGGAACGCCGCCAGCGCCCCCTGCATTGCCCAGTATGCCCCTCGATCATACGCACCAGATGAAAATCCATGAGAAGCCGGATACTTTTGAGGTCATGTTCGGCAGTTCCCAGCGCAAGTAGTTGAAAGCTCAATTCAGGTGAGCAGCTGGCGCGTTGTTTGTTCGGCTTTTAACTACTTTTGTAGCAGGTTTTTGAATGCACTGCCTGGAGGACGGGATGAATTGTTTTGTTCCTCCGCTCTTGTTTGAAGAATCTCCGCTCTGGATTGGGATAATCCAGGATCTCGATACGGGATTCCGGCTCGCGTGAGGATGTAATCCTGCTCCTGTTTCGAAAGTGGGGCAACAAACTCATTGCCGGGGTGTTCCCCTCCTGAAGCGAGGGTTCCACCGGATTTTCGTCCCAATGGCATGGTCTTGAGGACCTGAAATCCGGACTCTTGCAAGCCACCACGGACAGCCGCCGCCGCGCTATAGGTTAACAGGCATCCCTGACGTGGCTTTAGCAAATGATGGTATTCGCGAAACAAGTCGGCTGTCCATAATTCCGGCATTTTCTGGGGAGAGAACGGGTCATGCAAGATGGCATCAAACCCGGAGGATAGTTTTGGAACCGCGTTCCTTAGATCTTCGAGCAAAAAACGAATCTCGATCCGACTGTTATTTGCTACGTTAATAACAATGCCTATACCGTGATCATCCTTAACCTTGGTGTGATTGAAACACTCTTCCGTCCGATAATATATATTATGTTCCTTGATGCCTGTTTTTAATTTCAGGGGATCGAAGGTCGGGTGTTCCAAAACATGGGGCAAAAAAGAGAGGATTTCCGGGTTCTTTTCAATCGCAACGACCGAGAGTGCGAACGGTGAATCCAATTGTTTGACCAGTTCATTCGCCAAAACCCATGTGTTGTAGCCAAGCCCGTAACAAGCATCCAGCAATTTGATTTCACCCGTCCGACGCGCCAGTTCTACCAGCCCTGAAGGCTCGATGTAGTTCTTGAGCGCCTCTGTGTAGGCCCCTGCGCGGTTATGGCAAAGTTCTCCGGTCTCCGCATCCAGGCAGGAGACCGATCCGTCCTCGGTCGTGACTAATGTGAATTGCATACCGCCATTATAAAGAAGGAGCAACGCAGGGGGAATTTTCCCTCAAGTTTTCAGGGAATCCATCGATATTGAATCTATGGATGATTTTGAGACAGAGCCTTTTCCCAACGAAGGAATGCCCGACCAATCCAATTTGCGTAACAGCCAGTTTAAGCTGTTCGCTTCTCTGGCTGTTGCTTTCGTGGGGCTTTGCACCCTGGTGACTCTGGCTGTCAGCAGTTGGTACGTGCTGTATGTTCTGCCCGAGGAAACCTGGGAATCCTTGAATTCGACGGAATGGGAAGACTCCAACATTCGCCTGATGGCTTTTACGGGGCCTGACAGCTTTCGCAATGCAGAAAAAGAGCTTCAGGAAAAGCTTTCTAAGAATGCACAGGATGATGACCTCATCCCCCATTATCTCTTAGCCGAACTCTACAATATGGAACAGCAGCCAGGAAAGGCCATGAGCCACTATCAGGCTGCCATCCGGCAAGGGGAGCAATCCTGGTATCATCAGGCCATGTACCGCCTGTTGCTGGATGATGCGCACGGAAAACTTTCGATTCTCTACTACGAACAGGGTAAAGGCCAGCAGGCACTGGATGAAATGAAGCAAATCCGTAATATCGCGCAGTTGGCGGAAAGCGATTTGCTGCTGGCAATGAGTGAGAGCATCGAGGAGCCAGACCGCGCGGATTTCCACATGAGTCTGGGCAAGGCTTTTCAATCCCATGGAAAAATGGACAAGGCCAGGGAAGAGGTTCTCCAGGCACGAGATTTCAGCAAGAGCCCCCAGTTGCGCATGGAGGCCGTGAATCTCCTGAAAACCCGGATGCCTCGCAGCGTGGCTAATCTTACACCCATGGCCCGTTATTACACTCTGGCTGGGGACGCTCAGCAGTGGGAATATGAGGATCTCTCAAAAGCGGTGTCGTTCTATGAAAAAGCCGTCCGGGAGGCGCCCGATGCCGAAACCGGCTATTACGAACTGGCCAATCTCTACCGGCAAATGAAAGATTACGGCAAGGCGGAAACGTATGCCTCGCGCGCACTGGCGTTAAATCCGGAGTCCTACCATACCTGCATGGCCCTCGGCGACATTGCGATGGACAAGAGCAACTACCCCAAGGCAGTTGCCTGGTTCCAAAAAGCGCAACGGCTGATGCTGCAATACCCGGACGAGGAAACCCAGGGGCTGCTGACCAATATGGAAAACCAGCTTGGCTTTGCCCATGAATTACTCAATCAGCATGACGAAGCCATGCGTCACTACCGGCAAGCCCTGCTGGTAGCGGGACAATCGGACAGTTATACCGCTGAAGAGGATTACGAATACGCCCAGGATGCCATTGAACGCCTGGTCGAGTCCGAGAAGGAATATGCTCAGACATCCAGCAGTGAAGGCAAGCAACTCTCTTCCCGCTGAGGTTCATTTTTTCAATCCAGACTTACTACACATGTAGGTGATATTGCTTTTAACTCCTGAGATCTCGGGTGAAAATTTCAGAAAATAATTACTACATTAGTAATTTAAGTCCTCGTCATGTAATTAAGTATTAGCTTAGTGCGCTTCGGGTGGTGGGCGGTACTAAAGTTTAAAGTTTAGTATTTTTATCACTGGCTAAAGCACTTAAGAACTAAACTTTTGCATAATACTTCAGAATCACGTAAAATATACTTCAGCATGTTGCAGAGAGAGAGGCCGATATTCCTCATGAAAAAAATAGAAAAAGCGCCTAAAAAAATATCAAGCACAACCCGCCTTGAAGAATTACTTGAAGAGACAGAATCAGAGCTCGCAAGTCTTGAGCCGCAAATTGAAAAACTGGAAAAACAATTAGATAAATTGAAGGAATTAAAACTCGCCAAACAGAAATTGATTACCCTGAAATTAAGTATTAAGTCGATTCTTTCTAACTTTAGTCATTCTTCAAATGGAATTGCTGCTACATCTGTAGATATTAATGACTTAACGCTAAAGTTTAGCAAGCCACCACTAAACAACAAGACTTCAACTTCACAATCGGCAAGGGTGACTTCAGAGTCGTCAAATCCGGGTGAGCTTTTTTTGCCGGAGCAGGCTTTTACGGAAGTGAACACGGTCTTGAGAAAACGCACCTCGCTCAACTACGAACTGTTTCGCGCCATCGTTTTCAAGGGCGGCAAAGCCAGCACCGAAGACATTAAGGCATTCCTGGTGGAAAACAATATCCGGCAACCGGCCAGCGGAGAAAGCTTCGAAGCCGTGGAATTGACGGATATCTCTTCAAGGGTCAACTACCTGGTTCGAAAAGGTGTCGTCAAGCCCGATGGGCGTGGCAACTTTATCTCACTGTTGGGCTGGTCCGACAGTCAAAACACCTGAGAATCGACTCTCACATTCCAGTGCCTGATAGATACGCATGGCGTTTTGCTAGGCGAGCATGTTGAAGCCGGTTGAGGCGGATGGGTTACTGTAGGCCGCTGAATGCGGGCGGCGGGTGCGCGTGGGGCGTTCCGCTTCGAACATGGATTCCGATACATCCCCTGTTAATGCGGCTTCTTCCAGCCTTGCCTGCCTGGAGACTCCTGAGTAAATTCCCAATTGAGTGCCGTTGGGGCTGCTTTCCGGCGGCTGGAAACTTTTATTTAAAGCAGCTGTTCCATTACCCAAGAACGGGTTGCCTGCCCCATGCAGATGGCCTTGCCGCGCTTGGGGCGCTGGCGCTTTTTGCGCTGTGGGCGCTAATGATTTCCGCGACCCCTGCGGGCGATGCGAAAAATTGAAAGGTTGAAACCCGATTCCCATCTCTCTACTCCATCCCAAACTGCTTTGCCAGGACAATGGCAATGCTAATCACTCCACTCACTAAAATAAAAACATTGGGCTCACCGGAATTGCCCCGGTCAGGTTCTGTTCCTAAAACCGGTAGTGCAGATGATCGTCAAACGGGTCGTCATTATTCTGTGAATAGTGCTGAAACACCCCGGCTACAGGGCGGGCAGACCCGGATTCTGATTTTTTGGGCTGACCGGTTTCCGGATCGATTTCCTCGGCGTCCTCGGATGCGTCATTCCGGTCCACCAGAGGCTTGATGGCCTTGCTGACGGAGGTGGTCGGCTTCATGCCGATCAGTAGCATTCCCTGCAAGTTCACCCAGTTGCCTGAGAGCTGGTTGGTGGGGTCGAAGGGCGTTTTATTGACCACCGGAACCTGGTTGGGCTTTTGTGCCTGTCCCTCCTTGGCCAACGAGGAGACAGGGCCACTCTTGCCATTCCGATCCGAAGGCTCGGCAGCCGGAAGCGGCACCGATACCGATCGAAAATTCGCTAGATTGTGACTCTCTCTGATCATGACCAACCTCATGAAGGATCGTAAAAAATCGCTAATAATTGTTGAATATCAATAAGAATAAAAACAATTTATTTACAATAATTGACTTTTGGATACATTTTTAAGGAAAAGTGCTTAACAATATTCAACATTGATATCCATTGGGAGGATTTCGTGGGTAAGCTCTGTCTCTCCACTGTCAAGATTGCGAGCACAAATGTAATATGATGCGGTGAGCGGACACGCTCCAAACAATCTCCCTCTTTTTACAAGGAGAGATGATCCAGGCGGGTCTGCATTTCCCGCAGCGGCATCAGATCCCCCTTGGCTGCCGCCACTTCAATGCCCTTCTCGTAGGACTCCCGAGCGCGGGATAATTCACCCATCCCCTCCAGCGCCTTGCCGAGCGACAACCATGCCACGGAGTGCTTTGGCTGGGCTTTCACCACCCGTTCAAAGGGTTCAACGGCTTCCGGGTAGCGCTTCAGCTCCAGGTAAGAGGAACCCAACCCGAAATTTCCCAACGGGTCTTCCGGGGCAAACTTCAACGCCTCACGGAACATCGCAATGCGCTCTTCGGCGACCTGTTCTTTCTGCCGGCGCTCCGCCTCGATATCATAAACCTGCCCCGATTCCCGCATTTTTCGGCTGAAAGCGGCCATGGTGGCCTTGGCCTTCTCGTCCTCGGCTTTGTCCTTGTCGCCCTTCTTCATATAGAAGACCGACAAATTGGTATGCGCCAGCACGTGATCCGGATCCAGCGTCAACACCTTCTCCATCAGCGCAATGGCGTCATCATACCGGTCCTGTCGGGAGAGAATCACGCCCAGCGCCTCGTAGGCGTCCACCAGCGTGGGATCCGCATCAATCGCCTGCCGCAGCACGCGCGTGGCCTCCTCGTCATACCCGTCGGAGAATAGTTTCAATCCTTCCGCCAGCAACTCTGGACCACTTTGGTGGCGCATCCGGACATCATAAAACGGCAGCAGCTTGACCATCGCGTGATAAGTCTGCCCGTTGATTTCCAAATCCAGCGTTTTCCCTGGCACTCGCTCAGTCTTGCCCAGGTAAGCCATCGCAATGGGGCGTCCCAGCGTGGGCGAATCCGCACCGCTTTGCATGACCCCGACCGAGTGCCCGTCCATCCGGCATTCGCTGCCCGCCGGTGGAAGCGTGGCGTTCTCCTCAAACAGCAGCCCCACCAGCGCGCGCTGGACCGTCCCGTAAGTCTTGATGCGGGCAATGGTCTCCTGGCCCAGGTAGCAGCCCTTGCTGTAACTGACCGCTTCTCGCTCCAGCCCGGTTTCAGGCAACAGCGTCCCGGCGTCGTAATCGCGCCCGAATAACGGCAAGCCAGCCTCAATCCGCAGAATGTCCCGCACTTCCGGGCTCATTTCCAGACCTCCGGTGGCCTGCGCTTCCTCTTTCAGGCAACTCCATGCAATCTCGGCGTGCTCGGGGGTCACGAGCATCAGGAAACCATCTTCCCCGGACAACGAACGCCGAACCAGTCTTGCGGGCATCCCGAACAGGACGCTATCAACAAAAGCATTCTCCGCCAGCGACGTCACGTGCTCCGGGTGGGCGGCAGCGCTCAACATCATCGCTTTGGCCATCGGCCCTTGGCAGGAGAGAACGGTCAATGTTTCGGAGTGATCCGTGATGTCGACCTGCTCGATGATTTTAAATTTCAGGATGCCCTTGCAGGTGCTCTCCACGGCAGACCGTTCCACCAGCGCGAAGAAACCATCTGCCTTCCGATACAAGGAAAAAATGCCTTCAATCTTCCCCTGGCGATCCAGGACGGCATTCATCTGGCCCTGACCGGGCGCCAGGGCCAGCACATCGTTTGAAAGCCGGTTTTGCAGGAAGCCGGGCGCATCCGGGCCGGAAATTTCCAGAATTGCATAGCCTTCAAGCCGGGCAACCCCAACTTTTTGCCGTACCTGAAGCACGGCATCCCGCACGGACGCGTCCAGATCCGTATTCATGGGCCGGTTCTAGCCTTTCGGGCCTTCCGGGAAGGCTTCTTTCAACAATGTTTCCAGCTCGCCGTTGTCTTTCATTGGCCCCAGAATGTCGGTATCCCCGTAGAATTTGCCGTTGATAAAGACCTTGGGCAGGGTGGGCCAGTTGGTCATTTCGCTCAGCACGGCGCGTTTTTCCACATTGTGCAGCACGTCGATGACGTGAAACGGGTAGCCCAGCTCGCCGAAAAACTGGCAGGTTTCAATGGTGAAACCGCACAAGGGGACTTCCTTGGTGCCCTTGCCGTAGAAAACAATCTTATGCTCGGCGATTTCGCGCTCAATTTCTTGCTGAACGCGTTGTTTGGTTTCCTGATCCAATTGCATCATGGTGGTATCCCCAATATTCAATGAATAACGTTGACAAACTCTGGGATCAATTCTGGCTACAAATCCGGCTAATCGGTCGGGCGGATTTCAGTCAATCGCCCGTCGACACTCATAGTGTAGCATAGTGTCAAAATCCGCCAAGTCGGGGTGCGGATTACCGCTAGCTTGTGCCGGGTTGTAAAAAAGCCACCCCATCATGTGCGGGATGGCTTTATAAAAGTAATCGAAAACCTACTTCTTGATGCGGGTAAACTTGGAGCCTTCCAGGGACAGGTTGTACATCAGCCCCTTTTGTCCAAACACAAAGGCCACCACGGGCTTGTTCAGCTGGGCGATGTCCAATTCCCCCGCTTTGCCGATTTTAATCAGGGCCACGGAGGCATCCACCCCGGCTGTCCAGCCTTCGCTGTCCCGGAAGTTCTGCAAGGCCTTATCATCCAGGAACACCAAAATGATGGATTTCTTTTGCGCGCCCAGTTGGAAGCCGTAGGAGGCGGCCACAATGTTGTAATAATCCACGGTTTTGCCGCCGATGCGCAGCCCCCCCTCGCCGTACTCGCCACCGAGCCCGATGCCTGCCTTGAAGACCCGTGGCATCACCAGCACGCCCTTGGCGTCCTTCAGCACGGCATCCGCGCCTTTAACCTGCTGCCGGAATGCTTTTAACGCATCGTCCACCCGCACGTCAACCTCGGCACCCGAAGCGGCTTTGGCGCCGGGCATGACCAACCCGAGCGTCATCAGGGCAATGAAGAGGAACGGCAACACTCTGCTGAAAAAACGCATGCACTCATCTCCTTTGTAAAATCGAATGGCGGACACGGTGACCCATCATGGCGAAAACACCCCGTTTCCGTGATCGTAGCACATCTTTTCGGGCTTTTCCGCCCCTCGGGTTACCGCTTAATTCGGCACGCCTGTCTGGATTTCCGCCGCATGAAGGCGGCCATCTTGCATCGCCGGTTGAAGTTGCGCCATCACCATCCGGTGGCGATCCAGCATGTTTACACCATCAAAGTGCCGAGAGATCACGCGAATACTGTAATGGTCCCGCATCCCGGTCTTGTCGGTGATGTCAATTTCGGCATCCGGAAAGCCGCCTTTAATCAGCGTTGCCAAATCTTCCATGGGGATCATTTTATTCTCCTTGCCTGACTATGCGTGCGCTGTTTCGTAAGCCTGAATGGCTTCCGCATGACTCAGCGTGTAACCAATGTCGTCCAGGCCTTCCAGCAGGCATTGCTTGCGATAGGGGTCCACATCGAAGTGCTGGTCGGGCTGGCCGGGGATCTTTACCGTCTGGCTCTGCAAATCGACCGTCACTGCCAGCGCGGGATTCCGCTCGATGTCTTCCAGCAGTTTCAACACAACCGGCTCCGGCAGGGGAATGGGCAGCAGCTGGTTTTTCAGCGCGTTATTCCGGAAAATATCCGCGAAAGAAATGGCGATAATCACCCGAAAACCGTAGTCCTTCAGCGCCCAGGGCGCATGCTCGCGGGAACTGCCGCAGCCGAAGTTATGAGCTGCTACAAGAATAGAGCCGGAGTAGCGCGGGTTGTTCAGCGCAAAATTTGCTTTTGGAGAGCCGTCCCCCTCATAGCGCCAATCATAGAATAATTTCTCTCCCAGCCCCGCTTTGGTGGTGCCTTTGAGGAAACGGGCCGGGATAATCTGGTCCGTGTCCACGTTGTTCAGGTTGAGGGGAACGCAAGTATCTGTAATGGTGGTGATTTTTTCCGTTGTCGGGACAGGCATTATACGCGCTCCTTCTCATGCTGAAGCCCTGGGACTGCTGTTTCTCCGAGCTTGCGCACATCCATCAGCGTCCCGGAGACGGCAGCGGCGACGGCCATGGGGGGGCTGACCAGGAAGGTTCGTCCGCCCTTGCCCTGGCGACCTTTGAAGTTACGGTTGCTGGTGCTGGCACAGGCCTGGCCGGGCTCGATCTGATCCCCGTTCATGGCGATGCACATGCTGCAACCCGGCTCGCGCCATTCAAAACCGGCTTCCCGGAAGATGCGATCCAGGCCTTCGGCTTCCGCCTGACGCTTGACCGGATAAGAACCCGGCACCACCAATGCGCGCACGCTGGCCGAGACTTTTCGTCCCTGGGCAAGCCGGGCCGCGTCCCGTAAATCCTCGATGCGAGAATTGGTGCAACTGCCGATGAAAACCACATCGATGGGCGTCCCTGCGATGGGTTTGCCGGGAGAGAGCATCATGTACTCCAGCGCATCCGAAAGTTCAGTCTTGTCTTCGGCGTTGGCAAAATCCTGTTGGCTGGGAACCATCCTGGAAATTCCCATGGCCATACCGGGGTTGGTACCGTACGTCACCATCGGCTCGATATCCTCGGCCTTCAGCACGACGGTGGCGTCGTATTGCGCGCCGTCATCGGTGCGTAAGCCTTTCCATACCTCGACAGCCTTGTCGAATTCCGAGCCCTGCGGGGCAAACGGGCGACCGCGCAGATATTCAAAGGTCACTTCATCCGGCGCGACCATCCCAGCCCGTGCTCCAGCCTCGATGGACATGTTGCAGAGCGTCATGCGGCCTTCCATGGAAAGATTACGGATGGCGCTGCCGGTATACTCCAGCACGTAGCCGGTGCCGCCCCCCACGCCGATCTTGGCAATAATCGCCAGAATAATGTCTTTGGGGGTAATGAGCGGAGACAACCCGCCTTCCACCTGAATTTCCATGGTTTTGGATGGCTGTTGCAGCAGGCACTGGGTGGCAAACACGTGCTCAATCTCGCTGGTGCCAATGCCGAAGGCCAAGGCCCCAAACGCCCCGTGGGTCGAAGTATGGCTATCGCCGCAAACAATGGTCATGCCCGGCAGGGTCAAGCCCTGCTCCGGCCCGATGACGTGGATGATGCCTTGCTGATCGCTATCCAGCCCAAAGAATTGCACCTCGCATTCGCGGCAATTTTGCTCGAAGGTGGCAATTTGCCCAGCGGCTTCCGGATCCTGAATCGGCAGGCTGCGATCCGTGGTGGGAATGCTGTGATCCACCGTCCCGAAGGTCTTGTCCGGTCGGCGCAGCTTGAGCCCTTTGTCTCGTAAGCCCTGAAAAGCCTGCGGAGAGGTCACTTCGTGGATGAGGTGACGATCGATATATAAAATGGTGGGGAACCCGGCGGCCTCATGCACCACATGGGCGTCCCAAATCTTTTTGTAGAGTGTTCTGGGGGTTGAAGACACGATACTGACTCCTTCTCTCCCGGTATTGTATCGTAAAGGCTTCGAGAGGCCAAATTCGCCCGAGAAATCCGGCAGGTTATTTCTCGACACTCGCCCCGGAAACTTTTATGATGAGGCAACGTCCTCAACATGCAGGATTTGTAGGAATTTTAGCAATGAACAGAGTGAAGAATACGATGAGAAAGCCTCACTACCTGAAGAGAATTCTCTTCTTAACGGCCCTGTGTGCCATTGTGGTCGGCAGCCTGGTTGCGGGCATGGCCGCAAACCGGGGTACTATCGTGGTCTTTGATGCCAACTGGTGTGCCAGTTGCCGGGAAATCGTACCGATCAGCCGCGAAATTGCCCAGCAGAACAACCTGGGCTTTGCCGAAATCGATGTGGATTACCAGAACGCCCCCAAGCAAGCCCAAAGCTATGGGCTCAGTATTCCCAACGACGAACCCCCGCAGGTTTTCTACGTGGATCGGGGCCGGGCCACCCTGTTATATAGCGGGCGCGGCGCACGATATGGCTCCGGCGATGCGGCTCGCGCTACGATTCTTCAGAATCTTCAGCGGGCTCGGTAATCTGGGGCTTCAGGAAGTTGATATTCCGGTTCTCGTGCATCGATAAACGGCACTCCCGGAACTCCTCCTTGAACGCCGCATCAATGTCGGCATGGTCAATCAGCTTGTCCAGTGCGCGCGGATTCAGCTTGAAGATACGCTCGCAGACGCCCGCCCGCGTGGCGATATCCCAGATGCGCTTTTCATCGTAGGAATACGACCGCCGGTAGTTGGAAACCATCATCTCACCGGAGGTCGCTTCCACGGCGCTGCCACCGTTCTGGAAGTACATCCGGAAAATGTCCTTCAGATCACTCATTTCGGCCTGAAGCGACTGACTGGCCTTCTGCATCCGCAGGTAGCGCTCCACCAGGTAAGGCACGTTCCGCAATTGCGAAAGCTGCCAGGCAAATTTCTGCTCGTACAATTCCCGCAGCTTGGGATAAACCTTGGCCAGGCACATGGCGTCATCCAAGGCACGGTGCAACACTTCACTGTCGAAGCCGAAGCGATTCAACAGGGAGCTGAGGCCGTGAGAGTGCTCATCCGGGAAGACGGACCGGTACATTTCAAAGGTGTCAATGCGATTGTTGGAAAAACGCTTGCCGTAGACGGCCTTCATGGCTTCGTTGATGAAGCTGTAATCGAAGATGGCGTTGTGGGCAATGTAGGTATGGTCGCCTACAAACTCCAGGAAGCTCGGCAGCACCTCTTCAATGGGGGGGGCGTCCTGCACCATCTCTTCGGAAATATTATGAATGAGGAAGCTGGAGTAACGGATAGGCTTTTGAGGGTTCACCAGCGATGTAAACGTCTCAATGGCCTCGCCGTTCACCATTTTGACGGCGGCAATCTCAATCAGCTTCTCGGTTTTATGGTCCAACCCCGTGGTTTCTGTATCCAGAACGATAATCGTTTGATCCGGGCTCGGAGTTCTTTCCGTTAAGGAAGGGTATGTTTCAAATGTCATTTTATCCATCTTACTAGTGTAAAGGCATCCGCCGGGCTGAACAAGAGGGGGCGCTTCGCAACCCTTCGAACGCTGGAGGCGCAGCCGACAATTTTGCCGCTGTTTGCCTACTCCCAAGCCGCTTTTGGAAGGAGCGTCACTGGCCATCACTCGGCATCGTCATGCGGAACAATTTTTACATGGGTCCGGCCTTATCAAATAGTAGAGTCTTGCGCCCTCCCTCCACGGGGTGGCAATCGTCTCCGGATCGACTCCAGCATGCCCAATTGCTCTATAATGGTTCGACTATAATAGGTTCTAGGAAAAGCGGGAAACAGGAATGTCCACTACCACCACGATCCCCCTCCACAGCGGAAAAATAGACTCCACGGCCATCACACGCATTGGTTTGATTGCGGGAGAAGGAAAACTGCCCGAAGCGGTCGCCCGAAACGCGCGAATCCGGGGCTTTGATGTGGTTCCCTTTATTGTCGGCAGAAACCGAAAAGTCCAGGAAATCAGCGGCAACAAGGGACACAAGATTGTTCCCGGCCTGGTGCGGCGCACGCTGGACCTCATGGCGCAGGAGAAAATCAGCCACATTGTTTTTGCCGGAAAAGTGGACAAGTGGGTCCTGCTGAAAGACCCCCGGCTGGACGATATCGCCTTCGAGGCAATCCGAAGAATATCCCGGCTCAACGATGACGCGGTGATGCTTTGGGTGATCGACCTGCTGGAGCAGCGTGGTATTCGAATCCTGCCCCAAAGCGGCTTCTTGCAGGATCTGTTTATTCCGGAGCGGCTGCTCACCAACCGGGTTCCCGACGAGCAGGAGTTGCGGGATCTCCGTTACGGCTTTAGGATTGCCAAGGAAATGGGCCGCCTGGATATTGGACAGACCATTGTCGCGCATTCCGGGATGATTATCGCGGTCGAGGCCATTGAAGGTACGGATCAGTGCCTGCGCCGGGCCGGTAAAATCATCGGCAAGAAGGGCGGCGTGGTGGTCAAAATTGCGAAGCCGGAACAGGATGAACGGTTTGATATTCCCACCGTGGGCTTGCGCACGCTGAAAACCATGCGAAATGCCGGGCTACACGTACTGGTGACCGAGGCCGGCCAGACCCTGTACCTGGAACCCGAGGAAATGGTTGAATTTGCCGACCGCCACGAAATGGTTATCCTCTCAACCACGGAGCATGGAACGCTGGGTGACTATTAACAAGCTTTTCATCATCACCGGAGACTATTCCGGGGACGTGCATGCCGCCAACGTGGCACGGGAACTCTGGCGGATGCAGCCGGATATGGAGATTGCCGCCGTGGGTGGCGTCAACCTGAAGTCGCTTGGTGTTGAACTGGTCAGCGACCAGTCCCGCATGGGAAAGCTGGGGCTGGGCAGCGTTTTAAGCATTCCGGAACACTTCCTGCTGGGACGGAAAATCCTGAAATTCCTGGACAATTTCCAGCCGGATGCCGTGCTGCTGGTTGATTACGGGGGCTTCAACCTGTGGATGGCCTCGTTGCTGAAAAAGCGTGGCTGCCGGGTGTTTTATTTCATCCCGCCGCAGCTCTGGGCTTCGCGCAAGGGGCGCATTAACAAGATCAAGGCCTTCGTGGACCACGTCTTCTGCATCTTCCCCTTCGAGCAAGCGCTATACGAGTCCCAGGAGATTCCCGTCACCTACGTGGGGCACCCGTTGGTCGGGCAACTGCCGCCGCCCGCCGATAAGAACGCGTTCTGCCGGGAGTTCGGACTGGATCCTTCCCGGCCAATCGTGGGACTGCTGCCGGGTTCCCGCAAGACGGAAATCGATTATCTGCTGAAGCCCATGGTGCATAGCGTGCTGGCGATTCTGCGGAAGTGTCCCGGCGCGCAGTTCGTGCTGTCCCAGGCGGCATCGCTGGACCCGGATTATTTCCTGGAGCGCCTCAACGACGCCATGCTGGAATTTCCCATCGACCAGACCCCAAAAATCACCGTGGTCCCCAACCGGAGCCACGCCATGCTCAGCACTTCGGACGCGGTGATTGCCGCCTCCGGGACGGTCACGCTGGAAGCCGCCCTATACGGAACCCCTACGCTGATTGTCTACAAGCTGCACCCCATCGCCCACTTTTTCTACCAGTTCGGCCGCGCATTCAACCTAGTCTATCTGCCTTGCATCGGCCTGCCCAACATCCTGCTGGACCCCAACCATCCCGTGGTCCCGGAACTGATGCAAGATGCGGCCAATCCCAGCGGCATCGCCAAGGCCGTCATTCCGCTGCTGGACCGGACTTCTCCCGAAGCGGGCCGCATGCTGTTCGGCTTTGAGCAGATTCACCGCCAACTCAACCAGGGCAACGCCCCCACCAACGTGGCCGCCGGAATTCTGGAAATGCTCAGCGGCAAAAAACGCTTCCCGGTCAGTAGCAATTTGCCGCTGCCGGTCTAAAATAGCCAGTAACGGGAAATCCGGATCACATCAGCAGGCGGATTGGGGAAAACTCTTTAGAATACGGGCCATCCAACCGGTAATATGCCGGTTAGTTCAGTATTTCTTTCAGCTCCGGATCATCCGGCGGTTCGAGAGCCGGCTGGCTGACGGACAAGCCCGGACGTGTGCTGCCAATTGGCTGAGTCGTGGCGTCGCCGGTTGCAGGAAGAACGGGCGGTTTGAAGGCGGTTGGGCCTGTGCCGTGCCCGTTGCCCGCAATCACGACCTTGTCGTTCAGGTAGCCCAGCAACTCGTTCAGCAGCAACACGATCTTGTCGAAGTACTGGGCGCGGAAGGGGTGCGTGGTCCGATCCTGCTCGGTCCAAGTCTGATGGGCACTTTGCAGGTTCAAGAATTGCTGGCGGGCCAGTTGCAGTTTTTGGGAGGAAATCTGGGCGACAGGTCTCCCGTCTCCCATGCCTTTTAACGTGCCGCCCAATTGGGCAACCGCGTCCTGGAGCGCCTGGGACTGTGACGCGGGAACTCCGTTGAGAACACCCTCGGCGCGCAGCTTATTAAACTTCTGCTCGTAGTCGCCCAAAATCACCTGCAACGATTTCACCACGTCGCGGTGGGGCGGCAGGCTGTTGCTCTCCTTAAACGGGCCGGTGCCCAGGGCTTCCACTTTTTCGGCATCCAAATGCGCGCCCGCAAACAGGGTGGCGCCCAGGCTGCCCCGTTCCCGCAGGGCTTCCAGTTGGAGGACCAGATGACCGCCATCCAAGCGATGCAGCGCCACGCCGGGATATACCAGTATATGCCGCTGCGGTGAGGACTGGACGTAACTAAATAGGCTTTGCAGACGGTCAGGGTCGGTGGTGTAGGACATCGGGTTCAGCACGTCAATCCAGCCGTTGTCCACCCAGGTTTCCCAATCTTGCTGGATGGCCACAATACGGGCGTCCCGCTTCATGGGGAATACGGCAGCGGAAAGCTTCAATTGGGGCTTGATGCGCCGGGTCGTCTCTGAAACCTGCTGCACGAAGGAATTAATTTGATAGGTTTTCCACGCAATCCACAGCTTGGAATTGTAGTCATCCGAAGCGCCGGCCGAGGCCCCGGTCGATTGCGCGAATCGCTCGCGAGCAATGGGCTCGAATCCCATCCGGGTGTGGCTGGTCTGGAAAGGATAGCGGATGTAATCCAGTTGTAAGCCATCTACATCGTAGCTGGAGACAATCTCTTTGAACACACTCAGCAGGAAATCCCGCGCTTTGGGGCTGGCCGGGCTTAGCCAGAATTCGTTTTGCCGCCCGTCAACACCCAGACCGCCCTCTTGGTTCCGAAGCGCTTCGTTCATCAGCCCGCCATCCGTCAAAATAGGCCCAGGATATTCTCCCGGCATGCCCACCAGCGGATTATGCCGACGGTTGCCCACCGCAAACACCCATACCCAGGCGTGCACTTCCATCCCTAGACGATGTCCTTCCTCGACAGCGGCTTTCAAGGGATCCCATCCGTTAATCAGTGGGTTCTGCTTGGGCAGGACCTTGCTGGGGTAGATGGGGAAGCCCGCATTCAACGTTTCAAAGTACACCACATTGATGCCCGCCCGGTGCAGCTTTTGCATCAGCTTTTGGACCCCGGCAGGATTAACGGCGTCCACAATGGTCCCCCGATCCAGCCAGATGGCCCGCCCCTCCACACGCGGAGAAGCACTGGTCAGCGCGAGCGCCTGCAAAGTGTACTTGCGGGCCAGCCCGAATTCGTCCAGACCCTCAGTGGTTTTGTTATTCAGATACAAGGCCTCGAACTGCCGCTTGTGTTTGTCCGATTCCTGCAGCAACCCCCGGACTTTATCCTCGGGAAGATTCAACGAGAGCTGCTTCCCGGATTCCAGGGCATCCATAATGCGCTTGCGGTAGTCATCCAGAACACGCATGTTCATGGAGTACACGCCATAGTCGAACTCCGGCGCCAGCAAATCGCGTGCTTCCGGATCCAAAAAGCTGAAACGCTTCTGTCCGGATTCGCCTTTCCGTCCGTTGGATGAATTCGGCTTGGGTTCACCTTGTTCGACGGCGTCCAGCTTGTCATCCAGGGTCGGATCGACCGGTTTACTCTTCGCGGCGGGTGCTGGCGATGTCCCCAGAATATTCTGGAGGACCTCGTCATCCTCATGGACCGGGGTCGCCGACTGAACTTTGGATGACGGAGCCGTAGCCTGCGCGATTCTGGTTGGCGCGGGCTTCCAGCTATTATCCGGAGCGGACAAGGCGCTCATAATCTCAATGATTTCCTGTTGGGGATATCGCTGGGACTGTACCATCTGACCCTCGGGGCTAACCAGCGGGGACAGCGGAACGGCGGTGTTCTTCGTTTCAGCCTTTGGAATGACCTGAACCGGCGTTGGCACGGGCTTGGCTGGCGCTGACAAGCGGTTAGCCGGTATGGATGCAATGTCCGCCTGTATTTGATGTTTCCGGATAATCGAAGTGCCCAGCGTTGAGGGCCTGAGAGCCGCTTTCACCGGAACCGGGCGGATTTCCGCCGAGCCTGTATTCGGGGCCTCCATGAACGGCACGCCTGCCAGAGCTTCTCTCCGAGCCGCAGCCAAAGCGGACCGCCCCGAAACTGCCATGGGCGCAACCTGAGCCAAGGCCAGGGCATTAGTCGCATCGGAAAGCTGGCGTCCCCATTGCCAATTCAGCAAGGCACCTTTGTCGGTCTTGACGATGGCCGGATAATCCCGCCCCCAGGTTGCAACCACTTCGGTATTTGTGCCGGGCGTTACGGTCAAAATCCGGCTTCCGGCAGGCAATGCGTCCTTACCGGGCGAAATAAGCCCCTTCCAGTGCAAATTCATGGCCCGTGTCGCAAAAACAGAGCCGCTGACCCGGATGCCGACCATGTTCAGCAGGCGTTCCGAGGTGGGATCCAATTCCTCACGCACGGGAACCAGAATGATCTTGCCGCCTTCGCGGATATAACGCGCCAGCATGTTCAGGGTGTTCGGACTGATCGGTTTTCCCAGCGGCACGATCACATGACTGGTGTTTTGCGGTGTTATGTTAAGCGAAAAATCCTCCTCCCGAATCGTGGAAGATTGATGGCCATAAGCCTGGATGGCCTGCTCAATTCCAGGCAGGGAGGCACCTTTCCGGGGGGCTGTTTCCAGAACGGGAAGTGTCCCGGCTGCGTGTGCCTGCCGGTTAAGCTCGATGAACAGTTGAAATGGGGCCAGTAAGAGTATTAAAATACCAAAAGAGAGAATTCTCGGGCCGTACCCGGTGATTGCCACGCAAATCGGTTTTGGAATCATGCTCATGGAAGGTCCGCCAACCTAAAGAGGGGTTTATATGCCTGATAACGAATCGCCACTCGAAACAGCTATCAGCATTGTAAGGCAAAAAGAGTATCCTCCTTCCAGTCGCCTCAATGCAATTCTCTATATGGTGGAGAAATATCAGCCAAACGAGTGCCTGGCGGTTTTTGAAGAAATTCTCAGCGATCCGAACGAGGATCCGGATGTCCGCAGCGGTGCCGCCCTGGCCCTCGGTAAAGTGGGCGGGGATCGCGCCCTGGAATTGCTGAAACGCATGGCGCAAACCAACGACAAGACAGTGAAAACCTATTCCCTGCAAGGCCTGGGCATGCTGGGGCGGGAAGAGGGCATCCCGTACCTGCTGGAAGCCCTGCAAGACGAAGACAACACGGTTTTTGCCAGCGCGGCGGAAGCCCTGGGCCGGATCGGGAAACCGGTCGTTCCGCATCTCATCAATCTTCTGGAAGCCGGACCCGCCGAGGATGCCCGTTGCATCGCCGCGTGGCAGCTGGGCTCGCTTCAGGATACCGAAGCCATCCCTTTCCTGGTCCGGGTGATTCGGGAAGACAAGAACCCGGAACTGGTTGCGCTCTCTATCTGGGCGCTGGGTGAAATCGGCTTTGGCGAGCCATCGGTCCTGGAAACGCTGAATTGGGCCCGCACCCAGGAAGATCCCGCCATCAACAAGCGCGCGGTCATGGCCATCAAAAAAATCGCCCGCCACGTGAATTAACCGGGTTCATCCCGTCGTATTACCTGAACTCAGGCCCCTGCTGACGCGGACGACTCAAACGATTGGCCTGATTACGGTGCCATAGCCGTGCATTTCTTGCCGCTGTCCTTTCCGCTGCCTGCGGCGCAAATCCCTGCCGAATCCTGATGCACCACCATGGAAGGCCCCAGACTTAGGAGAGAATCGGTAGTTGAAGGAGTGGTCAACCCTGTCTCATTGAGATCCCTGGCGGCGATATTCCAAAAATCCTCCAAAGTAATAGACGGGCTTTCTGATGCCAATGACCAGGCAGCCGTTTCCACACCATTAGAGATGTTTAGTATTTGACTCACCAATGTGGACACCACACTTTTGACAGCGGGATCCGCCAGCGCACCACTGGTGTCTGCCTGGTTATATAAGTCCAGTAATGGCTTACTGTCATCAAAATAACCCATACTCGGTGACCACCCCAATGACCACACAACGCCAGAGACTTCTTTAGGATCCCCGGTGCTGGCAGCAAGAATTTCCCCCTTCTTGATGATGTCCGCCATCTTGTGGCCCTGGTTGGACAACGCCGCTAAAATATTATTCTGCTCGGGTGTCAAGTTATCGGCAGCTTTCACTTGATAAACAAACGAGTCGAAATTGGCCAGCAACATCTCGGTCGTGCCATTGGCGCCCGACGTTGCGACGCTCTTGTTCAAATCCGCCGGGTATTGTTCCAGTGTAATTTCTTCGCCACTGGAAAGCTTAATCGTAACGGTGGATAACCCCTTCTCATCAGGGGCGGTGGTAACGCCCTTCAATGATGAAGCGATTGCATTTGCATTGATGGTTGAATTGCCGGTACTCTTTTTCATGTCGGCAGTAAGACCTTTCAACTGGTCATTCAGGTCTTTTCCGGTAATCATTAGCCCGACGATGCACACCGCACCGATCAAGGCGCCGCTTACGACATATTCAATCAAACTCTGGCCGGTCTGTTTTTGCCAAAAATATCGTTTCAGCATCAGCGCTTTCCTTATTTTGGCTCTATTCCCATGGTATCGGCATTTTGGATATCTGCTGAAGGTAATACCAAAGCATTAATAACAAATGTTTACAATGCCACGTGCATGGCGCTGCAATCAAGCATCCTCCGCCGGATTTTTTACGCTGAGTTAAGTTCCGCAACTGGTTCCGGTATCGGTTTTGCCACCCACGGTGCATATCCCTGCGGAATCCTCATGCACCAACATCGCAGGATCGAGATTCAGTAATGAATCGATGGAGGTGGGGGTCATCTCAGACAGGCCGCTTTCATTAAGATCCCTGGTTGTGACAGCCCAAAAATCCTCCACAGTAACTGACGTACTAGTCCCCTGTATATACCAGGCAGCTGTTTCCGCCGCATTGGAAACGTTTAGTATTTGGCTCACTAAGGTGGACACCACACTTTTGACGGCAGGATCTGCCAGCACACCACTGGTATCCGCTTGGTTATAGAGATCCAGGAAAGCCTGACTCTCGCCATGATAACCACCGTTAGGTGTCCACCCCAATGCCCCCACGCTTTCAGCAACCGCAAGGGGATCCCCGGTGCTGGCAGCAAGAATTTCCCCTTTCTTTATCATGTCCGCCATCATGTGGCCCTGGTTGGATAACGCCGCCAAAATACTACTCTGCTCGGGCGTCAGGTTATCGGCCGCTTTTATTTGAGAAACAAACGAGTCGAGATTGGCCAGCAGCATCTCGGTCGTGCCATTGGCACCCGACGTTGCGATACTCTTGCTCAAATCCGCCGGATATTGGTCCAGCGTAATTTCTTCGCCACTGGAAAGCTTAATCGTAACGGTGGATAATCCCTTCTTGTCAGGGGCTGTGGTCACGCCCTTCGATGATGAAGCGATTGCATTTGCATTGATAGTTGAATTGCCGGTGCTCTTTTTCATGTCGGCAGTAAGGCCTTTCAACTGGTCATTCAGGTCTTTTCCGGTAATCATTAGCCCGGCGATGCAAACCCCGCCGATCAAGGTGCCGCTTACGACATATTCAATCAAACTCTGGCCGGTCTGTTTTTGCCAAAAATATCGTTTCAGCATCAGCACTTTCCCTCTTTCTGGCCCTATTCCCATGGTATCGGCATTTTGGATATCTGCTGAAGGTAATACCAAGGCATTAATAACAAATGTTTACAATTCCACGTGCATGGCGCTGCAATCAAGCATCCTCCGCCGGTCAGATTTCGCGGGTTCCACCTACCCGAAAACCAGAAACACCGCTGCCGCACCGCTAGTCTCCTAGCTTGATGCGGAAAACGCTAAACCGTCTGCGTATGCAGGCAAATCACCTGCCGTTTATCCAGATGAAGAAAACACTACCCAACCAGGCAATAGAAATAATCCGGATAGGCTCGTTTAATGGTTGAGGCTTTTCGCTGGAGAATTTCGCAGTTCGTTTTGTTTTTCTTTGTTCATTAGTGGGTTTTCGGAAAGTCACACCGTGGCGGTTAGAGGAGATGAACCTTTTTTATTTTCCGCGTCCGCTTGTGTCAAGGTGCTGCAACCAGTGCCGCAGCAAGACAGACAGTGAACCAAGGAGGACGCGGCATGAGAGGAATCAGACTGTTTCGGCAAGCGCTCTTGCCTATTGCGCTGATGATGGGAGTGCTGGCGGCGCAGAACGCATTCGCGTTGCCCGGCTCTGAGACCGCCAACTCCGGAACCTCCAATCTTCATGCCGCTCCAGCCCGTGATGCCACCCATGAGGGGGGGCATCAAGAAATCGCCCGGACTCCTTCAAAGCAGGCTGTCAGCATCACCGGGACGCTGGCGCCCACGGTCGAAGCGGGCGGCTGGACCGTCACCGGGCCGAACAACCTGAAATACGTTCTGTTGGGAACCGGCAACGTGGAACATCTGCCCTGGTTCAAGAGCGGGAACCTGGTCAAGGTCCAGGGCCAGGTGCGCACCGATTTGACCAGTATTTACCAGGAAGGACCGATTCTGGAAATCACCACGATTGAACCGGCTCCCGCCCCCACCCAAAAGTTGGAGCAAGCCACCCGTCCGGTGGCGCTCTACTTCCCGAACATTCTGAATACCTTGCGGGATCCCGGGTTCTTGCTGGGGAATCCGACAACTCGCCATTTCCAGGAACCCAGACTGCCCGAGCAGGCCATTAATGCGATTCTGCGCGGACCCAATAACGTTGAACGCCTGCGCGGCTTCTTTGAGGACGAGGAGGTCATGCAGCTTCGGCTGGAGCAATTCAGCATTACGCCCGATGGAACGGCCACCGTGATTTTGGATGCGCCTGCGAATTTCCAGTTCAGGAACACCACAGCGCCAAGCCGGTTGCAACGCCAACTGGAGCAAACCCTGAAGCAATTCGAAGGCATCCGAACGGTCAGCATCGCCATCCGAGGACCCGGCAACACGATTCTCTGGTCTGAGCCATAGCGCCTCACTGGCCATCAAACACGGGGTCCCCACCTGGCCAGGATGGCCTCAAATATCATCGCAATGACCACCTCGCCTCACGCATCATCCATCACGAGTTCCTGATCTGATTCATGCCGACCTGCGGCAGCGATGGATTCGGAGGAAAATGATTCCGCCGGTTGCCTATTTTCTGGTATAAAGCAGAAGTGAATCCATTGCTTGAAAACAAAACCACGCCTCCGGAAGAGCTTTCCCAGGGATCCTCTCAGCAGGTTTCAGCGGGGCTCCGGCATCCGGTTTTACCGCTCGCTCTCCTGGTGATACTGGCCTTGGGGCTGCGCCTGTGTAATATCGGCGCAACCAGCCTGTGGATCGACGAAATCTATTCATTCATGGTGGCCAACGTGCACCCGGTCCCGGAGACACTGCATCCCGTCATCCGGCCCGCCCGCGACTTTTACGTGCAGTTCCTGGCCTGGCAGCCCATGAACATTGATACGCTGATTGAACTGCTAAAAATCAACGTGCACATGCCGCTGTACTACCTGTTGATCAACCCCTGGTTGGGTGTTTTCGGCAATGACGCCGTTGGCTTGCGAAGTTTTTCGGCCCTGTTTTCAACCCTGTGCCTCCTCCCGGTCTACGCGCTGGGCGTGGCGTTTGGTGGCAAGCGAACCGGTCTGCTGGCCGCCTTTGCGGCGGCAGTAATCCCGTTCCAGATATATTTCGGCCAGGAAGGGCGCATGTACGCGCTGACTTTGTTCTGGGCCTGTTGTTCCGCGCTGGCTTTCTGGAAGACCCTGCATTCCAAAAAGCCGCTGCGCTGGGGCTTGCTGCATGCGGCCACCACGGCGCTGGGCATGCTGAGCCACTACCTTTTCGCGTTCTATATACTGTTTCAGGCCGCTTACGCCATGATTTGGCTGGTCAAAACCCGTGATTTCAAACGCATGGCCTGCTTCGGCTTTACGCTGCTGGGCTTGTTGGGCGTGGCGATCGGATGGGCGCCCATTTACCGGATCCAGCAGCAGGGCATCAACGATGAGTATCACTTCGCCAAGGGGCTGACGGATTGGTCGCGCTATGCCACTTCGCTGGTTTGGCAGCCGCTGGTCACGGTGGCCGGTGACAACACCAAGGAGCGCGTTTTCTACCTGCCCTTCACGGTGCTGCTGTTGGCATTTTATTTTCTGGGGAGCAATCTGGGACGGTTTTTCAAACCCGACAGCCGCGAGCATCCACCGGCCATGAAAACCGATGGTTTTACCTTCCAACGTGAAGGCTTCCTGCTAGCCTGGGTTTTTGTGCCGCTGTTGGCGCAGATTGGCTACGACTTGCTCAAGCAGACCCATACGGTGGTGGTGGATCGCTATGTCATGCTGATTTCACCGGCCATGGTGTTGCTGGTAGCCCTGGCCTTGAGCCGCATTTTTGAAACCGGACGGAAACGTCTGGCTCTGGGGCTGCTGGCCGGAATGTTGGCGCTGGGAATCGCCAATGTCTGGAACCCTTCACCCTTCCGGGACGAGCATAACAAAAAGGATCTGAACAAAAAATTTGCCTATATGCTGCACAACGTACGACCGGACGACCTGGTGTTCGTCAATGGTCCAATGGGAGCCCCAGGACTGGCGGCTTACTACCTGAACAAGACCCGCCCCGGCCAGCCCATGATTTACTGGATCAACACCTATCGCGGCCAGCAGGTTCCCTTGCCGGAGAAAGCCCTGTTTTCGCCCTACCGGCGAGTGTGGCTGTTCCGTAACCGTGCCAACAACGAGCGGGGACTTCAGACGGCCAAGGAGCATATCCGGGCCATGTTTCCCAGATTGCTGGAGACCGAGGAAAAGAACGACTGGTGGTTACTCTCCCGCTAGCATCAGCCTTGACACCACCCCTGTCGCACTGGTGGCCTCCCGGAAACCCGGCTATAAATTCTCTGAAAAAAGGAACACATTTGAAAAATATATGTCATAATGACAACTAACTTCTATACTGTTCAGTATCTCACTCGCTTGGAAAGCACTATCGCTAAAGGGGTTTTCGGTCAATGACCCACCGTGCCATTCCCAACACCATAGACTCCGGCGTAAATTCATCGCCATTGCCTGTTGTGGGTCGCTTTCCGCTGCATCAGTATTTCGTGCCCCATTTCAAGTCCAAGAGCAAAAGCCGCGCCAATGCGCTGGTGATGGAGTTCTTGAGTCGCGTGTTCGCCAATGACGGGGCCAGCCGATTCTTCAAGACTTTTTTACTTCGGTTTCTTTTCGATGGCGGCAGCAAATCCTCCGACGATTGCTCAGGCACAATGCGCGCGCTTGCGCCTGCGCTGTAAGCGTTGAAGCAAGGCTTTCCCGTTTCTGCCGGTTAACGCCGGAGAAATGAAAGCCCCTTTTCACGCCGTAGCGCTCTATGTGTCGTATTGATTTGAGCACAGGAGATGCTTGCCATGAAAAACGTACTCGGTCACCACATGCTGGTTGAATTCTATAACTGCAACAGCGACGCCCTGGACGATGTCGCGGGTATCGAGCGGGATATGAACGAGGCCGCCCGCGCTTGCGGCGCGACCATTGTGCAGTCCAGTTTCCACCGCTTTGAGCCATGGGGCGTGAGCGGCGTGGTGGTGATTTCCGAATCCCACCTGGCCATTCACACCTGGCCGGAGTACGGCTACGCCTCGGTGGATCTGTACACCTGCGGCGATGATATCCAGTCGAGCATCGCCTACGAATACCTGAAGGAAAAACTACAGGCCCAAAGCGCCGAAATTCAGATGCTGAAGCGCGGCAACCTGGATCTGATCAAGGCGCGACTGGAAAACCAGGCGGCGCTTCCCGCATACATACTCAAAGTGGATGCCGAGCCCGCGCTCGCGCAAGGAGGTGTGGCATGACCCTGTTGATGAACCCGGCCCCGTCCACGCATGCGGCCTTTGAAAATCCGGCCTTCGAAAATCCGAACGGTTTCGGTCCGCACTTGATGCTGGATTGCCGACGCTGCAACCCGGAAAAGCTGGGTGATGTGGCGCATATTTTCAATGTGCTGAACGAACTGCCGGAAAAAATCGGGATGACCAAGATCACCCAGCCTTATGTCTTTCCCTATTCCGGCTTGGTTCCGGAGGACAAGGGCGTGACCGGGATGGTGGTCATTGCGGAATCCCACCTGTCCTTCCACTCCTTCACCGAGAAGGATTACTTCTTCTTCGATCTGTTCAGTTGCAAGCCCTTCGATGTGGAAGCGGCCATGCGGTACGTCGTGGAAGCCTTCGATGCGCAGGATGTGGAGCTGCACTACGTGGAACGCGGCCGTCATTTCCAGCGTTCGGAAATCCCGGCATCACCGGCGCAACCGCTGCAAAACGTGGTTCCGTTGCATGAGGCCGAACCCGTGCCCATGATGGCGACCCTCTGACTGGATTAATTGAGACCAAGAACACAGGACAGGCCGGAAAATCACGCTGACTTCCGGCCTGTCCATTTTTCAGGGCAGCGTGCCCAACAAGACTTGACCTGCTGCATTTAGTGGATAAAAACAAGGTTTAGATCTTCCCAAACACACCGAAATGGTTACAATGAATATAGGGTATGGCTCTGCTTTCTGGCGGGGTGACAGCAAAAACACTGGAGAGAGAGAAAAGAGTGAAAGAGCCGACGCAGACTCATTCAGAAGTATATCCGCTGTTTTATCGAACACCAACCCGGAAAGCCGGAGGTTCTTCTCATCGCCGGCATGCAACACGCTCTCACCGGCAAAAGCGTGTCCATAAAAGAAGATTAGCCGCTGTTGTGGCCGCAGGATTGGCGATTGCCTGCCTTGCGGGCGTGGCTGGCTGGAATCTCTTTAATTTTGCCTCCCGCGCCGCGACGCCGGTTCTGGCTCAGAAATCCGACAATACCGCAGATCTCACAGCTCAATTGGAGCGGGATTTTGGGTATGGAAGCACCCCGAGCCTTCTGTACGACCAAAGCCTCGACAATGGTTTGCTGACGCATGCGTACAGCGCTTCCCACGGCAAGCTCATGCCCTTGATGCCCTCTCATGAGGACATCGCCCTGAGGAGCCGCCTGCAGCAATTGTTTGACTCTTATGGCAGTGGCTTTACACCGCATTTCTACTATTTTAATTCCCAGGACGGTTCCTACGTCGAAATCAACGGCTATGCCCCCGTCCCGGCGGCCAGCGTCATCAAGCTGCCCATCCTGCTGGACTACCTGTTGTCGCTGGATGAGCATGACATCCGCATGGAAACGCCGTTGCTCTATACCGAGTTTCACCGGGCAGCCGGTGCGGGAGAGTTGCAGTACCAGGAGCCGGGTCTCGTGTTTACGGCCAACCATGTCGCCGCGGACATGATCCGCATCAGCGATAATACCTGCACCAACATGATGATTTCTTACCTGGGCGGCAGTGACGCGGTGAACCGCAGGCTTGCAGAGCTGGGGTTGAGGCAGACCCGCATCCGCAACTGGCTGCCGGATTTGACCGGTACCAACACGATTTCCGCCTACGAAATGGCAACCATCCTGAATAACATTGATCGCGGACCGCTGATTTCCAACCTGACCCGGTATAACGGGCTGAATATTCTGGAACAGACTCATAATCGCCGTTTGCTGGTGAATCCATTGCCTGGCGACGTGCGTGTGGCGCATAAAACGGGTGATATCGGTACTTCACTGGGCGATTCCGGTATTGTCTACCTGCCGGACGGACGCAAGTATATCATCTCGGTGCAGGTGGAACGTCCTTACAACGATTACACCCCGCGCGACATGATCCAGAAAGCCTCGCGCATGGTCTACGAGCATGTGGCGGGACAACAGATGCCGGATTCATCCATCGCAACCAGAATTTAACTTTTCAGCCGGTTGGGAAAACAGCCCAATAGCAAAGAAACCCGCCCGGAGACAGGTTTCGCTTTGCAAGGCATCAATTTTTTACCGCATCAGGGTTGGGCGCCGTTGCGGCAGCGCAATCAACAACGCCGATGCCGTAATAGCCAGGTGCAGGATATCATCGGCCATGTTATCCCGCATTCCGAGCACCAACCCACCGTCCGGCGTGAAGAAGCCCAGGATGGTCACCAGCCCATAGATAATTGCGAAGGCCAGCACCACCTTGCGGGTCAACTCCCAGTTGTCGCTGAAGGCAACAGCCAGGAATACGGCCCCGGAGAACAAGTGGACGATGTTATGCCAGGCATTCACCATGAAAATGCCAAACAACATGCCATCGGGCGCAATCCCCGGAATGAAGCCCAAAATCCCGATCGCAACCAGGATAATCCCCATGACTTTAGCGTATGTCGTCAACATCTTGAATCCTCCCCATTTCCCTTGAGAAGCAATCAATATTTCTATACAGAGAGAGAGAGAGCGGATATTTCTTGAAATCTATTCCCAGCATAGCGATTTGCAGCAAAAGGGGTATTGCTCGACCGTCTATTTGTGTCGAGCCGGAAGGGTATCCTGGATGCGCCGTGTCGCCTTAATAGAAACGGATCAGGCTTCGTTGCCCATGGCGGCGAAGTAGTTGCGGCAGGCCATATCCAGCAGTTCTTCGGTCAGCACCGGCTTTTCACCGCGATAGGCGGCCGAGTTCATGATCTGCTCCAGAATATCCCTCGGTTGGCATCCCCGGAAGGGTCGTTTACCAAGGTAATGCTTGCTGATCAGGTAATCGACCTTGTCTTCCTGGTATTCAATGCCGTATTTCTTGCAGAGCATGCCGAAGATCTGTTTGAAATGCGCCTGGTTGGGATCTTTGACGTGGATTTTGTAAGGAATCCGGCGCAGGAATGCGTCATCGACCAGTTGCTTGGGGTCCAGGTTGGTAGAGAAGATAATCAGCTCATCGAACGGTGCCTGAATCTTCTGCCCGTTGGGTAGCACCAGGAAGTCCACCCGCTTCTCCAGGGGCACAATCCAGCGGTTGAGCAGATCCACGTGAGAGACCCGCTGACGGCCGAAGTCGTCAATCAGAAAGACGCCGCCGTTGGCCTTCATCTGGAGAGGCGCCTCGGAAACCCTGAGAATCGGGTTATACCGTATTTCCAACGCATCCATGGTCAATTCGCCCCCCACCATGACGGCGGGACGCTTGATCTCGATCCATCGCGGGTCAAACTTGGCAATCAGCGAAGGCTCTCCAGAGGATTCGATCGGCTGGTGGTTCTGGGGATCGTAGAGCTGGACAATCTGCCCTTCCACATACAGGGCCCTGGGAATGTAAATATCGTTGCTGAAGCAACTCGACAGCCTCTCGGCAATTGAGGTTTTCCCGTTACCGGGCTCGCCGTACAGGAACAGCCCGCGTCCCGAGTTGATGGCCGGGCCGATGGTGTCAAAGAGCTGCTGATCGAAGATCATGTCCTTGAAGGCGGCGGCCAGAATCTCGAAATTGGGTTTTTCGTTCCGGATGGATTGCGCCTGGACCGATTTCAAATAATCCTCGTAGGGCACCGGCGCCGCCCCGGAGTAGGCCGACACGTCACGGGCGATCATGGCCTTTTCCTGACCGGATTCGGTCAGCATGTAGACGAAATCGCCCACGCCCGAATTATTTTTGTGAGCGACAAAAAGTCGACTCTTCAAGTCGGCCAGCACCAATTCCACGATGGAAAAATGCAGGCACAGATCCGCTGCGATTTCACGGCCGCTCAGCGCCCCTTTGCCCAGCATCAGCTTGAAGACCAGATCCTCCACCATGATCTGGGTCAGGCCGGTTTCCTCCAATGTACGAGGGACCGGCGGCGTAAAACGCTGTTTCTGGGCCTCCACGCCAGGCGCGGCCATGCCGGGGGATTGAAAACTCTGCTGAAAGTGTTCCTGGGTCAGGGACATGCGGATTTCCTCACAAATGCTTCAAACGGCTTATTCCAGTATCGACGGTATCAAGCGCGAACGAATCCTTCTCTTGCTGGAATACCACCGAAGCGCCTTTTTATAACGAATCGAAAGCAAAAGTTTAAACGCATCCATTTCTATATGAGTTTCAAATGCAAATCCATCCGATGCTCAAAACAGCGGTATTGGGTATACTCTCCACGGTGTTAAAACCTGACTGGAGTGCCGATGATGGTGCAATAACCAAGCCGGAGATCGCCGCTCATCAGCTTTGCTGGTCTTTTCTTGTTACCGGAGGGCATTGCATCTTCGAGATAGGAACGTTCATGTTTAGAAAGGCCGGAAGACGGGAAAAACCGGATTGAGGTGTATTGATGCAGGGGTTTCTTGAATGCGCTATTTGATGAGGAGAGCCTCCCGAGGCATGCATTTGATTCAGTTAGCCGGGCTGATGGTGCTGGTTCTGATGATTTCAGCCCTCGCCATCGACTTCGGCTTTTACTACGCCAGCCAGAACCAGTTGCAGACTTCCACGGACGCATCCGCCCTGGCCGCAGCGGCCGAGCTGTACCGCAGCAATTCGCCGGACCCGAGCGAGCGCCAAATCGAAGCCAGCATGATGGCTGAGGACTACGTCGAAAAAAACCAGCCGAACTTGAGCCTGGATACGGATGATATTACCTTCGGCTTTATCGATCCGCTGACTAAAAAGTATGAACCGGCGACTTTTGAAACCGTCAGCGCGGACCCCGCCTATGCATTCACCGGTGGAATGAACGCGGCCCGCATCCGGTTGATGCGTGGCGGAGGCGGCAGCAATAACCCACTGCCAACCATCATGGCCAAAACGCTGGGCATTGACAGCATGTCCACCGGCGCCTTTTCGCTCGCCTTCTTGGATAAGGGAGTTTCCTCCATGAACGCGGGTCTACGCCCCATTTACGCATGTGAGGCCCAACTTAACAAGGCTATGTTGGATGGAGTTGCGGAAAATAACGCAATTCGTGTATACGGCGACAGGATGGAAGTGGATGGTATCGGCAATATCGCAGGCTGTCCGCAGCCGGGCTCCGGGAACTGGGGTTTTGCGGATCTCCGCAACTGCGATCCGGATGCGCCGGGGGCCAACAACACGGCAACTTGGTTTGATACAGGGTTTAGTGGAACCGTTTACGCCGATGAGTGCTATAGCACACAATCCGGAAATTTTATCAGCAATCATGATGTTGAAGCAGCTTTGGACAAATTGATTGCCACTAAAACCATCATTACCATCCCAGTTTACGACAACTATTCAGGAGGAGGGTCCAATACCAAAGTCGATGTCTCGGGTTTTGCCGGTTTCGTCATCACCGGCTACAAATCCAATGGGAGTGCCAGTGGCCGTTATATCGAAGGCTATTTCACCAAAACGGTCTGCGGACATGAATGTACCACCAGCAATGACGGCTCCGGCAGTGGTGGCCTAGTGGTTAAATTAAGACTGGCCTATCAATCCTGAGGACATACCCGAAGTTAAAATCTATATTCCAGTCCTGCCGTCCTGCCCGTGTTATCGGGCAGAACGTCAAAGACCCCGGTTATTATTCACTGAAACCATCCCGTTAATATTGAATTGTTACGAAAACGGCAACGGCAGAGTTTGAAAAAGCCCCTTGCTGGGCATATCAACTTTGGAAAGTCTGTTGTTGAGTTGGCAAATTAATTGGGTGGCAATCATAATGCGAATCAGTCGAAAAGCTTCTCCAGGATTTCAGGTGGTACAGCTCATTGGAATGGTACTTCTGGTGCTGATGGTCTCCGCGCTGGTCGTCGACTTCGGGTTTTACTACGCGGTGCAAAACCAGATGCAAACGTCGGCGGATTCCGCGGCAATGGCCGCCACCACCGAACTATACCGTAACACCTCCGTGGATCCGAACGACCGGATGGCGGACGCGTCGGCTGAGGCCAGCGCCATGGTGGACGAAAACACGCCCGGCTTGGTGCTACAAGGGGATGATGTCATTTTCGGCTTTGTCGACCCCGATACCAGGCTCTACGACCCGGCCACATTCCGAACACCAACCGCCGACACCGATTATGCTTTGACGGGCGGTTATAATTCAGTCCGCGTGAAGGTCGGACGTGGCGGGGACAGCGCGAATGCACCGCTGAATACGCTTCTGGGCAATATGCTCGGCCTGCACAGCATGAATACCCAGGCCACTTCCGTCGCCCTGATTGACAGCAGCATCACCGAAATTACCAATGGCGGGGTGCGTCCCATTTTTGCCTGCAACGACCTGCTGGAAGCGGCCATGGCGGACGGTATTCCCAATAATAATGTGATTCGCATTTACGGCGACCACATGGAAATCGACGGCACCAACATGATGGGTATGGGCAGCTGCTCGCCGCCCATGTCCGGGAACTGGGGCTTCGCGGATTTCACCAACTGCGGCGCAGGGACCGTCGGGGCCAGCACGATTGCCACTTGGTTCGCCAGCGGCTATCCGGGCACCATTGATATCAGCCAATGCTACAGCACCAAGCCCGGTAACTTCATCGCCAGCATTCGCCCGGAACTGGATAACCTGATCTCGGAGCAGACCATTTTCCCCATCCCCTTATATAACCATTGGAGCGGGACAGGATCAAACACCCACGTGGACTTGACCGGGTTCGCCGGCTTCCGGATTACCGATTACGTTGCCACTGGCGCCCAGGCCAATCGTTATATCGAAGGTCGGTTCAATCTGTACGTTTGCCAGACCGGTTGCGTCAGCGGTGAAGGAGGCGACGCGCCCGGAGGCGCCATCGTCAAGCTCCGCCTGGCATCCAAGAGTTAATTTCGGGAGTTGATTTCCATTCAACGAAAAACCCCGCCGAAAGAGCGGGGTTTTTTGTGTTGAGGCCGATTGATTGACCTATTGGTTGCGCTTGCAGCTGACCCGGTACAATGCCTGGGCCACGGGGACGCCATCCAGGATATAGTCGGCGATTAGCTCGCCTTCCAGCGTGTCTGCGTCGATATAGGAAACCATCAGGGTTTCGTTGCGCTTCCAAAGATTGTTGGTTTCATACTGGTAGCTGGTGGTAATCACCGCAGTCTGCCCGTAGAGGCGCTGGGGCGGCTCCGAAATGCGGAACAGACGCACCCGCTCGGGATCGATGTTGATGCCGAAGTTGTCGTAGGCGACTTCCACCAAGTGACCGCTCTCGATCCAATCACCTTGGAAGGACGAAGGCTCGAAATCTTCGATCATCGTGCCGATACGGCTCTCCAGTTGGCGAATCTCCTGGCGGAGCTTGTCGGCCTCCTGCTTGCGATTCTGGATTTGTTCATCCTTCTGCTGGGCGAGCCGTTCGGCGGCAATCAACTGCTTGTGCAGCTTGGCCTTGTCATCCAGCAGCTTGAACCGTTCGTTCTCGTGCAGGCTTTCACGCAGTTTCTGGATTTGCGTCGTCATCTCCTTCACCTTTTTGTGAAAAAGGCTATTAGCGCTATAGAGATGCGAGTTCAGCTTTTCCGTTTCCAGGAGCTTTTTGTAGAGCTGGTCTTTTTCCCGAGTCAGTCGTTGAACGAGGTTGACCACGTTGGCAGCCCCGTTTCCGTCCGCACCGGATCCGCCGGTAGCCGGACGTTTGGGCAGCGACGCATAGGGGCTCTTGGTAATCACCTTTGCCGGCGCCGGACGCGCGGCGGCAGGCTCGGGCATTTCCCGCGCCTGGGGTTTGGGTTGGGCAATTTCCTGAAGGCGGGGAGCAGGCTGCTGCTGTGGCGGCATCATTTTCGGCGGTGGCGCAACCGGCTGCTGGGCAGCTCCCGAGACGTTGTGCTGGGCTTCTGCCAACACCTGCTGCATACTTTGCATGGAAGGAGGTGTGGACGCCGCCGAAACCGAAGCATGGGCTGCTTTCCCCTTTGGCCTGGAGTCAGTCAGGGGCGGCAGGCTGATAATCTGCCGGATTTCATCAATAGTCCGGCCCAACGCAATGTGCTTTTTGATGTTCTTGAACAGGTTAATGTGATGGGGACTGTACAGCTTACGGCCATACTCATCTACTGGAATTTCCAGTTCCAGGTCATCCTCCCAGCACAAAAGGTCGGATTCGCTGATGTCATACTTTTTCAAGGATTCAAGGGCTGTGTCGACAGTGTACAATCTCGGGCTCCCCATCAATGATGCTTGCTCGCACTCATCCTATTATAATGGAATGCCCGTCAGTGTAAATGTTACATGCGTCATACTCATACGATTGAGGGAGAAGGGAAACGCATGAATTTACGCTTCCACCCGTGGCAATCGGTCAGGCAAACGCTGCCCATAAATCGGTTTTAGTTTTTTGATCACCGGAGTTTTTCTTTGCAGGAAGGGTTTGGCTTGTTTGCGACAGGGAAAAAGTGTCGGTTTTGATTGTTACAGGAAGCTGATTCTTGCGGATTGCAGCCACAAGTTCCGGATCGTCCGTTAAGACTTCCAGAGTTTTAGGATCTCCGCCTTTCGAACGGACGACCGAAATCATGAATTTCAGATCGTCAATCTTTTTGTTGTTGGGTCCTGAAACACTGACACTCGCCTGGAAGGAAGGTTTACTACCCGCTCCTCGGGCATAAGATTCAAGCGCTGGAAAATCCGACTGGTTTCTTGTCGTCACGATCGTTGACGGCGCACCCGCCAACGACAAGCCAAAATGCAACATTGGTCTAATCCCTATTTTTGAAACTCACTTGTTTGTTGAACCCACCGCTCATGTATAGCACAGTCCAATTAAACACAATAGGATAGTTACTATAACTTTTACATATTTTAATGACGGAGAATGGGTTTGTCGGGGAATATGGCGCCGGAAAATAGCGTTCCGAACGATGAAAAATCTACCTTGAACAGTCATGTTCAACGCCTAAAGCGGACTGGCGAGCGTGCACACTAAAGCTCAGCGCAAAGCCAAGAAACGTCCGGCTATTCCCGGTAAACCGGGAGTGCAGGGCATGGCGCCCCGTGCCAGCGAATGACCGGGTTATATCAGGGCAGTTTGACCGGATTGATGAAAGTGTTGTTGATATCGTTCAGCAGAACGAAGGCGATCAACCCCAACAGCCCCAAAAAGCCGAACTGGGTGACCTGCTCGCGAATCTCCTGCTTCACCGGCGACCCTTTCAGCGCCTCGATAATCAGGAAGAAAATATGTCCGCCATCCAATGCAGGAATGGGCAGCACGTTCATCACGGCCAGAATCGTGCTGATGATGGCCGTCAGCATCAGGCCGCTCTGGATGCCGTTCTTTTCAATCTGGTTGGAACCGACGTTCACGAGGGAAATCGGGCCGGAAAGGTCCTTGACGTTCATCTTGCCCTGGAACATCTCACCGAAGGCCACGAACTGCATGCGAATGGTGTTCGACAAGTACTGCACGGACCGGACGGAGGCTTCCAGCGGATCGTGAACCGGCACCTTGATTATAGCCAGGCTGATCCCGATTTTGCCCTTCTCGTTAGGAGTGACCGTGACGGTCATCTCTTTTTCAACAGCAGGCTGGCGATTCAGAGTAACCATGTCCGCCTGCATTTTGGCCAGCTTCTTGGCCTGCTCGATTTCGGACTCAGGCTTGTCCGATTTTTGTAAATTCATCTTTTCTGCGAAGCTCTGGGCTTTTTCAGGCTGGATGTCCGCATACAACAGGCTGCCGGATTTCGCGTATGGACGCAGGAAAGTCACCGGAATGGATTGGCCCTTGTACTTGCCCAGCTCCTTGGAGAGCATCTCCGTGCGCTCCTGCCCGGAATCGCCCATAATCGGCATACCATTCACCTTGATGATGCGGTCCCCGCTCATCATTCCTGCCATATAGGCGGGCTGTCCCTCTGCCGCGCGGCCAACGGCCGCCTCGGTGTCCGTCAGGCCCCAACCGAGAATCACAACCGTCATCAAGAACCAGCCCAGAAGGGCGTTGACCGTGACACCGGCCACCATCACCGCAAAGCGGGCCCAAAGCGGCTTGTTCTCAAAGCGCACCGGAGAATCCTGGGGCAGCGGGTTTTCCGGATCGTCATCCGGGAAAGACACATAGCCGCCGAACAGACAGGCATGCAGGCAATACTCGACATCCCCGATCTTTTTGGACCAAAGGGTCGGCCCGAACGGCAGGCCGAAGCCGAAGCGCTCTACTTTAATGCCGCACCACCGGGCCACCCAAAAATGCCCCATCTCATGGGCGATAATCAGGATGCTGATGAAAATCAGCATCAGCATGATGGACCAGATTCTGCCCGGATCCAGGGCAATCAGCAGGTTGTAAGCAGTCGGCATTTCAAACATTTTTGCCCAGGCGCCTCATTCTCTATTCGGACTATTGTAAAAACTTGTCAGCTCTATTGTACCAGAGAGGGTTTGCCGCCCCCATCCACTTTTCATATTCCCAGCCTTTGCAGGATATAACCAAAAAGCCCCGCAGAGAGCAGAAAAGCGGCGAACATTACCGGCAGGCCGGAGCCCCAAAGCCGTCGCCCGATGCTAGGCATGGGATGGGGTTCGGCGGCAAATTTTTCCAGCAGTTCGCGTCCGGCCTTGATGCCGCTCTCCAACTGCGCGGAACTGGGAGGCTTGGTGGTGAAATGATGCTGCAACCACAATCCGGCAGGTCGCCAGAACTTCAGGATGATGAACACCCAAAAAACCGCGTACAGTAGCATGCCCAGCGGAGAAATCCGGTCATACGAAAAGAACAAACTAACGGCAATCATCTGGATGCCGCCCAACAGCACCATCAGGTTGGTACCGCATCGCAGATGCTCCCGTGGCTGGGCGCGGACCACCGATTCGCTCAGTTCCAGGTCGTTCTCGATGGCGTTGATGGTCATATGCTCCGCCGCATGCAGCCCGGAGATGGGGGACAGCCGCAGCAGCGCAAACAGCGTTATCAAAGCGCAGCCGGTCTGAAGCACCATGTAACTACTCAGGTCCAACTCGGTGATTATCGGATAGAAAGCGGCCATCAAGCTGTACGCTACCATCCACAACCGGTCCAGCAAGGGCATAATGGCCCCGAACATCACGCCGGTCGCCACCAGGCCCTTCCAGCCGGACCCCGACATGTAGTAACCCGACGTCATGTACACGCCCAGCGGGGTGGCCAGTCCCCCGGCCCGAGGCGGGCGAAGCAATCCGTTCAGCAACCTGAAAAGTTGGCTGCGGCTGGCGCATTCTCCGGTATATCGCCCCTGAGTGTCCACGATGGGGATAAATGCCTGTTCCGTTTCCCCAAATCGCTCGATGGCGTTCTCGATAGTGGCATCCTTCGGCAAAGCCATCCACTCTCCGCTGGTCATTTCAAGCAGAGAATCCATCATCAGTACTGATTCCGGTAAATCAAGCCAATCCTGTTCCTCCAGAAAGCCAACCAGGCGCTTCTTGCGGTCAATAACCGGTAACACCCCAGTCTGGGCCATCTGCCTGACCAGTTTGGCCTTTGTATTTTTCGGGGAATCGGTCACAGCGGGAATCGACACGGCAATCACACCCACCGGCAAGTGTTTTCGACGGCTGAGCGCCATCCTCTCCCCGGCCTGTTGCTCCTGCTCTGTCTCTGGCAGTCTGTGCGGTTCCATCACGAGTCTCGGCAAATCCCCTTTCGGCCCCCTTATTATAGAGCCCCTCGCGGGAGCACCGCCAGCCCTCCGGAACCCAAACAGTCTCATTGGATGAGATTGTTTGACGGTGCGCCTCCACCATTCGCGAACCCAATTTAAATCGTTGTGCCCTATTTTTGAACGGGAAAACTCATGCGTTTGCATGAACCGGAGCGGCATCGTTTCCCGCAAGCTGCCGGTGATTGCTACAATAGAGATACGCGGGTGTGAGTATCGAGGGAAGACCATGAAGGCCGTTCAGCAATCCGGTTTTGCACTGTTTTTCGCCATCACGATGGCGGTATTGCTGGCGGCCATGCCTGCTGTCGGTAAAACCGGCAGCAAGCACAAAGAAGCCGACTGCAACAAACCCAGTTGCATCACTTATCTCGAAGGTCTGGAACGGGCCTATCAGGAAAACCCGGATGATCCGTATATTCTCATTCAATTGGGCCGCGCCTACCAGCAAGAAGGCAACACTCCGCAAGCCTTGACCTACATGGACCGATACCTGAACCTGAAACCGGCGGACTACCGCGTGGCTATCGAGGCCGCCCGGATGGCCATGAGCATCCCCAACTGGAGCCTGGCTGAAAAAACGCTGAACCAGGCCATCAGTAGCGCGCCGGATCCGGATCCGTTGCGCAAGGAAATGGGTATGCTGTATCTCAAGCAGGATTTGATTGACAAAGCCACCGATATATACCAGGATCTGCTGGCAAAATACCCGGAAGATGCCGAAATCAACGGTAACCTGGGCTTGATCCACCTGAAAACCAAGGACCTGGAGAAAGCCATCAGCCACCTGCACAAGGCGGCCGAGATGGAACCCGGCAGCGCCGATCGCCAGAACATGCTGGGCCTGGTCTACATCCAGTCCGGGGAAATCGAGGATGCCACCAAAGCCTTCCAGAAGGCCGTCCGGCTGGTGCCCAACAACATCATCTACCATTACAACCTCGGGGAAGCCTATCGTCTCTCGGGATTGCAAAGCCAGGCGGTGTCCGAATATGATTTCGCCCTGCAAGGTACCCCAAATACGGCGGACGAGTACTTCAACCAGGGCAAGGTCGGATATCGACTGGGACTTTATGAAGACGCCATCAAGAAATACACCATTGCCTTGGAGAAATTCCAGGATCCGGCGGCCAAGGCTCAGGTCTACATGGGCATGGGGCTGACCTACGAAATCATGAGCCAGCCCGAAATGGCCCGCCAGGCCTATGGTAAGTTTTTGGAGCTCGTTCCTACCGGAGAGACCGCAGAAACTGTGCGAAATCGGATAAAAGCGCTCTGAATAGTTGATTAAATCAATCCGGGGTGTTGCAATAGGGCGTGTTGAGCTTGCCAGGCAATCGGCTTGTATGTCTCGCCTTTATACCCGTACGTCAGTTTTTGAGTTCGGCTCATGTCTGTTTACAGCCGCCCCCCATCCCAGCCTTCCAGGCTACACTTTGGCCGGAATACGTTCTGGACTTCGCTCCGGAATTCTTGGATTCCCCTGGAAAACGAAGTGATGAAAAACGAGGTGATGAACCGGGAAGCGATTGATTGGCTGGGCTACGAACCCTGGGTGATTTTGTTTGCCCGGAATAAATTCGAGAAGCTGGAGCGCTTTCTGGACGGCTTTGCCTGGCTGACCATCGGCATTATCCTGCCGGTTCTGGTCCAGAAGCCCTTCAAAACCTGGTATACCGGCAGGCTCCAAAAGCAATTTCCCTGCAAAAACCCGGAACTGCTCGCCACTTCGCTCAAAGATCTAGAGCGTTCCGCCTGGGCAACCACCGAAGGCAAGCGGGCGCTGGCTGAAAAACTGGGCTTGGAAGCCCGTCATATCGAGCAGCACCTGCCCGCCTTGGTCAACAAAATCATCAAGGCCCGCCTGGCGATGCTCACGATTGATCTGGCCCTGATGGCCTCCAAGGGCGTGTTGTTCTTCTGGGGGCGGAACGCGCTGACCGAACATTTGTCCCACAAGCCGGGATTTTCCGGTGAGTTTAACGTGGCGACCCAGGAGCAACTGGCCACCAATACCCAGGATTACCAGGAAAACAAAGCCAAGAACAAGCGTCTAACCGCTACTATTGCAGTATTCAGCGTTATTAGCCTGCCACTCATACTGTTGGGTTTGCTGAAATCGCCCGCAGAAGCCGGCAAGGGGGTTATTGGCAAGCTTAAAAAACTGTTGCCGGCCTTTGACGCCTACAAGGCGGTTTATGTCAGCAAATGGGTGATTTTCTGGGACAGTTTTTTCAATTGGAATCTCGGTGGCTTCCTGGCCGCACGTTCCGCCAACGAGAAGCGGGAGCAGGTCGTTCGTTCGGTGGTATTCGACTCCTTGTGTTTCGTCGGAGATGCCATCCTGGCCGGGTTTGCGGGGAAGTGTTTCCAGAACTCGGCCAAGTACCGGGAGAAGCTACAAGGACTTCAATTATACAAGCGAGGGTTACTGGGAATTCCGGTTGAGCGCAAGCTGGAAGAAGTACTGGCTGATGCCCGCTCGAAAGGCTTGAGTTCCGAAGCCTTGCAAATCACGGAGAAGCTGGGCCGCTGGAATTTTAGAATTGGGATACTTTCAACCTCCTTATTGCTAGGGATTGGGATGACCCAAATCAACAATTGGTACACCAACAAAAAACTTCTGGCGCAAAAAAGGGTCCTGATGGAGAAAAATAACCACCTCTACCAAACCCCGATGCTTCGCAAGCCCGCTTTCAACGCGTTTGTCAGTGGCGTTCGCCCTTCGGCGCAATCGGCACTGCAAACCAGCGGGTTCTGATCGCTTGAAATAAACCACCTCAGGGATGCTTGCCGACTTCACCCTTCACGATCGTGAGATAGCCCACATTCCAGCCAAGGCCATCCTTCATGCGATTATGTTATAGTCATCAGGTATCGTGGATGCGTGTGGGAGACCAGAATGAGCCGGGCGCAATCCAGATTTCAGTACCTCGGGGGTGACCTGGTTGGCGGTATTACCGCAGCCATTATCGCGCTGCCTTTGGCATTGGCGTTTGGGGTGGCTTCCGGGCTTGGGGCAACGGCGGGGCTTTATGGCGCCGTTGCATGCGGCATTTTTGCGGCGCTCTTTGGCGGGACGCCGGGTCAGGTCTCCGGCCCGACCGGCCCAATGACGGTGGTCACTGCCGGAATGATCATGAACCATCACGATCACCCGGATCTCATCTTCGCCTCTATCATTCTGGCTGGGTTGATCCAGATTCTGCTGGGCGTGTTCCGTTTGGGCAAACTGATTGAGTACATTCCCTACCCCGTAATCTCAGGGTTCATGACCGGCATCGGGGTCATCATCATCGCCCTGCAAATTCCGCCGCTGTTCGGGTTAAGCGGTGCCGGGAATGTCCTTGAAGCCCTAGAAATCTTTCCCCGGATTCCAGCCTTACTGAATCCTGTCGCCACCGTCATCGGGCTCGGCACGCTGGCCACAATTCTGATCCTGAAAAAAATCTCCCCCCGGCTGCCCAGCGCGTTGATTGCGCTCGCGCTCTCTACGCTGGCCGTGGTCCTGCTCCGCCCGGACATTCCTTTGATTGGCGCTATTCCCGCAGGCTTACCCATTCCGCATCTTCCGACCATCCATCTTCCGGAGCTACGTCTGATTACGGAAGCTGCCATTGCGCTGGCGCTCCTGGGTTCGCTGGATTCCCTGCTGACTTCGGTGGTTGTGGACAAAATCACCGGTAACCGCCATGACAGCAATAAAGAGCTGCTGGGGCAAGGCGTCGGAAACATGGTCTCAGGCCTCATCGGCGGGCTGCCCGGAGCGGGGGCCACCATGCGCAGCGTGGTCAATATCCATGCCGGTGGACGCACCAACCTATCCGGCGTCATTCACGGCTTGCTGCTGCTGGCGGTTTTGCTGGGCCTTGGCGCGCTGACGGCCAACATCCCCCTGGCATGCCTGGCGGGAATCCTGATTCATGTCGGCATCACCATTATCGACTACCGTGGGCTGAAAGGTATCCGGCGCTCCCCGCGTTCCGATACCGCGGTCATGCTCGTTGTACTGGGGCTAACGGTCTTTGTGGATCTGATTATCGCGGTGATCGCCGGAATTGCGCTGGCCAGTGTCCTGTTCGTCAAAAACCTGAGCGATGTGGAACCTTCCACTCATCATGATCTTCCCGAGGATGAGCTGCCCCACGGCCTGCCCAAGGAACTGAGCCGGGAAATTTATAGGTATCGTTTCAAAGGCCCGCTCTATTTTGGGGAGGCCCGCAACTTCAGCGCGGTGATGGATAAACTGAAGGGCATCCGCTATCTGATTCTGGACTTCGAGCACGTCCCCATGATCGATCAGACGGGCGCCTTTGCCTTGGAGGATGCGATAGAGCGTGCCCAGAGACAAGGCGTCAAAGTCTTTCTGCTTCACCCGTTTCCCCACATCCAGGCCCAGCT
>DATNPJ010000050.1:0-63032 GCA_036703295.1 Coleofasciculaceae cyanobacterium
AGCTTAGTTCTTGCTGAGATTGTTATTTGGTAGTAATTTGGAAACTTCAGCCCACAAACATGGCTTGGCTGCACCAGGCAATGTTTGCGAATTTGAGGGAAGGGGAACCATGTCTGCTCTACAGTTTGGAATGATTTGCGCAACGGATATTAAGCCTGGCTTTGCGTTTGTAAACCCTGGGAAAGCCAAGAACGTCTATGTGGTTACCGAGCGCGTTGATGACGCCGTGTATCATGATGGTGGCGCTGAAACCCAGCCACTTCCTTCAGGCCAGACAGAACCGAGTCCCTCTCGCTACAAAAAAAAGAGAACCAACGCCAGCTTGCGAGGCACAGGCAAATCGCAGCCAGCCGGGTGGACTGAAGTTCGCTTTCGGGCGGACCGGTATGAAGGACAAACGGGCGGTTTTTATAAAAAAGCAGCGGAATGCCAAACGCCGGTCGTCTTCAATGCGGATGGCACAAACCCGTCCTACGATTCGGTCACCATTGAGCGCAAAAAAGGCGATAAACTCTGGATTAAAGCTTAGAGGCCCTCTGAAAACCTTTCTTACTAGGTGCTATAAAGCTTTTCTGGAAATGGCGTTCAGGAGGTCTTCGGCGGAAGCCATGTCGGCTTGCAATAGCTCCAAAAATGTCTGCAAGTCTTGGTCCGAGAGGTCAAAATACTCCACCAGCGCCGGGGTAAAGTGCTCCCGGTTGTAAGCGCCGCCCTGTTCGTATTGTAGCACGGCCAGTTCGCTGGCCAGCGCAACCAGGTACACCAGAGGCTGGCAGTTTTCCGCTCCCTGGGGGCGGTGGTGGTGCTGGATCACTTCCGTAATCGTGATGGGTAGCTTCCATTTGGTGGCCAGGTAGCTCCCAATTCCGGTGTGCGTCACCCCCAGAACCCTTTCCTCCAGTGCGTAAAAAGCCGGGCCATGGCAAGGGATGTGTTCCAATGCGGCCTGCTGTAAAACCAACTGGTAGTCCTGCCGGAAGTAGGCATCCAGCACCACTTTTCCGATATCATGCAGCATCGCCGCGCTGAATACATCATCCGACTCTGGCACGTGCAGCTCTTTGGCCATCAATCTGGCCGCGACGGCCGTGCCCAGCGAGTGCTCCCAGAATTTTCGATGGTCCAGTCCCCGTTCCCCATGCTGCCCCTCGAACATTTTGAAGATGCTGGCGCTGAGTACCAGGCCGCGTACCGTGTTAAAACCCAGGATCATGATGCCGTGCTGGATGGAGCTGATCTGCCGCTGGAAACCGTAGGCCGCGGAATTCACCATGCGCAGGATCTTGGTGGTCAGTCCCGGATCGTAGGAGATGAGCTTTGCGATTTCGGAAGCGGGCGTGTTGGGCTTGCCGATGATTTCCAGAATGCGGTTCACCACCTCGGGCAGCGAGGGAATGTCCCGAATGCGCTTCATGACAATCTCATGGGATCCCGAGGTGAACTTTTGCATGGGGGGAGCTCTTGGTTGAGGGGCTGTCTTTCGTTTGAATTTGCCAGAATACTGTCCGTTTACATGTCGTCCAGTTGCATATCATTCAGAACATGGCTGAGCGTAAACCGGTTGATGGGCTTCGGAAGGACGGCGATTCCGCTTTCATCGCACAATCTTTCGATCCGTTTTGCTTCAAACTCACTCAGATTCGGGCGAGGGCCGATGGTCAGAATCATGCGCTCGTTCGCTGCGGATGAATGCAGATTTTCCAAAATGGAGAGGCCTGTTTCGCCGCCGCGTTGCAGGTGATAATCGATGACCAGGATATCCGGCTGGTACTTCTCGAGCGCCCAATCTAGGTGGCCGGTCGCGCGGACCGGGTGAATACGCTCCAGGTTGAAACCGCAAACAAAGAAGCAATCGATGAGGCGCTTCATGCTTTTCTGGTCCGGTTCCAGCACCAGCACCCGCTTGCGGGCGCGGGCCATGCGAGCCAGCGTGTCCGGGTCCATGATGGGGTTGTCCATGGCGGGCTCCGCCAGCCTGCGCTGGAACTCCGGCGGGTGTATAGCCTGCTCATAGGTTGCATCCGCGTATTGAAGCTGGAACTGGCTGGGGCGCGCCCCATTCTTGATGTAGCGCGGCAGATCTTCCGGTTCCAGGGCGTGCCCCTTCTTTAGCAGCAGGACCGGACTGGCCTCCCGGTTGGCGCCGGATGCCGGGCGGTAAATATCTTCCCGGGTCACCAGGATCATCGGCTCGCGTCCTGCCGCCGGCACACTGGCTTCCCGTTTTCCGATTCTGCCAAATCCCCGAAATCCGAACATGTCTGCAACACTCCTTGTTGTTGTTCGCTACTACCTGGGTCTTCGGCAGAAGCATCGGGTTCTTCAGCTTCCCGGCCCAAACATCCTGCATCCGGAGGAGTAGGTTCCGGCTTCGCGCTCCGGTGATTGCTCAGGGCGTAAATTGCCGCCAGAACCCTGTTGGCAACCTGCTCTCAATGCCCCGGACGTTTATCGGTTTGCCGGTTTGTTGAGGGATCCGGCTGGATATTGCACCGGCCAACGCGGCAATTAGCAGGGTGGTGAATTGTTGGAGGTACTCGTGTTTGATAACGTTGGGGTGGCGTTTGGCATTCAGCCGTTAACGCTTCAGGAAAAAAGGGGGAGAGATATGGGAAACATGAAATCAATCGCTCTGCTGATGATCGGTCTGGTTGCAATTAGCGGGCTCAGCGCTTGCGCCCGGACCGGTGCCGGTCCGGAATCCAAATCCGAAACACAGCAAGGCCAACAGACCTTCGGCAAGAGTTACGTGAAGGAAATTCCGGAGTCCGAGGTCAAGCGGCAAGAGACGGAAATGACCTCTCCCAAGGCTGAGGACAAAGGTCCCGCATTGGGCAGCCAAACACCGGAGCCGAAAAAGCAGGACGAGCAAAAACAGTCCGGTAACCAATAACCGGAGCCCTGGCAACAAGCCCGGCCAAAGCCGAATTTATCCAGGCGCCGAACGCTGCTACTGCTTGGCGCTGGCGTTCATCTGGCTAATCAACCCGTTTAGCGCGTTTCCCTGGGATTGGTACAGCCCCACCATTTTGTCCATGGCCAGGAACTGCTGCCGGAGGGTCTTTTCGCGCCGTGCCAGGCGGTCTTCGGCCCGGCTGATACTCTTGTCCAGATCCGCGAGACGCTTACCGGCGGAAGACTGGTAAGAGGCAAACAGGCCCTTCGCGTTATCGCCACCATTGTAAAGCGCCCCGTACTGGGTGTTGCCGCCGGTATCCGTATAGGTGGTATCCGACAGCAGGTGGTTGATCTGGGTCAGAATCCCTTCCATGTTGTCATCGCTGGCCGTACCTTCCAAACCGGCCACCAAATCCTGACCGACAAAAAGCTTCTTCACCACGTTCGGATCGGCCGCCAAAGCCGAGTCGAATTTGCTTTCGTCAAATTTCAGTATGGGTGTGGCAGTCGCGGACCCGGACACCGCCCCGGTAGAGATCCCGATCATCTGGAGACTGCTATATGGGGTTGCTGAAAGCGCCCCCACGCTGGTGGTGAACAGTGTGCGGATCTGGTTTCTCAGATTGACCAGACTGCTCTCACCGGCCAGCGTACCCTTGTTCTTGGCATCGGTTTGCAAATCGATATAGGCGATAGCGGAGTTGTATTTTTCAACGACATCCTTGATCGCGGTCTTCAGGCTGTCCGTATCTTTCTGGACGTTGATTGAAATGGTTGTCCCCGGTTGGGCCGATTTCAGGTTCAGCGTGACGCCGGTCAAGCCGGTCACCGTTTCATCCACCACGGCGGATGTGCTGTACATGGTGACACCGTTCAGCACGAATTCGGTATTTTTTCCCGCCGTCTGGGAGGTGGTGGTATTGCCCCCGTTGATCAGGCCCATGGCCGTCAGGAAGTTTCCGGTTCCACCGCCGGTGGTGCTGTCTCCCAGGCTGATCAGTGTGCTGCCCGTATCCTTGGAAACCAGCTGGAACGTATCGTTGCCGCTGTTGTAGCTGGCCATGACCTTGGCTGCGGAGTTGTTGATATCGCTGATAATCTGGTTGATGGACTTGCCGGTGGAGTCGAAACTCACCCCGTTGATGGTGAACGTGCCGTCCGTTACCGCCGTTTGGGTATTCGAGGCCCCGGAGGCCGCCACGCCCAGACTGATCGTGCTGATGCGCTGCGAAGAGGTAAAGGTGCCCGCTCCGCCATTCTGTACGGCGGTATTCAAATGCGTTTTGCTCAGGAAGTTGGACGTGTCTCCACCGCCTCCAAAGGTAATGGTGGGCGGTGCGCCCACGTTGTAGTTCAGCTGGATTTTGCCGTCGACCACGGAGGCGCCGGTAATCTCGGGAACCGCCGCCTGAATGGCCGTGAGCACGTCATTGATAGTCTTTCCGGCGCTGGCATCCACGGCAACGGTTTTTTCCACGCCGTTGACAAACATGGTGAAGTTTCCGGTGGTAATGCCCAGCGTGCTAAGCTCGGTTGCGGTGCTGAAATTGCTGACCCCGGCCAGGCTGGCCGCTTTGGTCTGACTGGGCAGGGATTTGACTTCGAGGCTGAGGGTTTGGGGCGAGGCAGTCCCGGTGGTGCTTGCGGTGGCAATATCCTTGTTGGAGGAGGTGCCCGTCATCCCGTCAAAGATGTTGGTACCATCGAAACCCCGGGTGGTCAGTTTCTTGATGGAACTCAGCAGATCGTTGACCTTGGACTGTACCGAGGTGTAGGTGCTTTGCTTCTTTTTAATGACACCCTGGCGCTGTTGCATCAGATCGATCGGCCTGTGTTCGGCTGCGATCAGTTTGGCGACAATGTCATCAATAGGAAGCCCCGAGTTGAAGCCGCTAAAACCGGTAATGGCAGGGGTACCGCTACTCATGCTGAACCGTTCCTTTGATGATGGGACAGGGCCTTTGTGTCAGTGCGATTCGTGCAGAGACATGTCATGGAGTGGAGGGACAAGTCCTCTGATTAGATCATTACCCACTTTGTAGCGGTTTTAATCATCCGAAGAATGGAGCTGTTAAGTACACTTGACGCCGTTATCTTTTCCTTTTCCGGTAGTACAAATCCCTTCGGCATCCGAGTTTACAACCGTGTCGACGGCTTTTACCTGTAGGTTGTCGTATGTGGTGTAGTTATCAAGAGCGTCGTCGTAAGGTTCGGATAAATAAACGATATCTGCCGTCAGAGCTTCCACCAGAAATCTCACCGTGGGATCATCCAGAGCGCCACTTTGGCTGGCCTGGGCCAGTAGATCATTCAGGCTGTTTACTTGTACGCCACAAGTGGGTGCACCGGTACATGTGGTTGCGGATAAACCATCGGCCCAGCTCTCTATGCTCTGCGTTTGATCCCCGATAGTGATTGCCGTATCGGGTGTGGCCCCGCTGGCCAATGCGGATTCAATGGCTTGCTGGATCTCTGCCATCCGGTGCCCCTGGTTAGCCAAGTCAGCCAGCATGCCGGCCTGGGCGCTGTCCACCGCTCCGGCGTCCTGCAGTTGCGAGGTCAGTGTCGTTAACTGGTTTGCCGTCAGGAAGGTGGTGCCGTTGGTTCCGGTGGACTGAACGGCATCTTTGATGTTTTGTGGAAACCCATCCAGGGTAATCTGGACGCCATCGGCCGTGGTTAAACTGATACTCCCGATTCCCCCAGCGCCGGTGGTCGGGGCCGTCGGGGCACTTGGGTCCGCAGTTCCGCCGCCGCCCCCGGTTGGTGTGCCGGCCAGCGCGGTCGGGCTGTTGCTGGCATTGGCGGAAAAAGCATTGCCCAGATTGGCAAAGGATTGCGAGACGGTTCCTCCCAGCAGGGTGATTGCCGTAATTGCTGCGATGACCACGCCAAGTCCGATCAACGCATACTCGGGGATGGTAACGCCTTGTTGCCGGTTTCTGGCGGAAAGTTCTTTTTTAAGATTGCCAACGCTCATTATCTTCATGATGGCATCCCTCAGATTCTGGCTAATATAACCAGATATCGACCCCGCCCCGATATCCTGAAGGGTAATCTATTCATTCTGTAAAATTTCTTAAAAAACGCCATGATGTTCGAAAGCTGTAAATTTATCCAGCCTTTGAATTTAGGGGTTATTTCACGACGAACCACGACTAATTGGATTTTATATACCTACTTGTCGGTTAATGGGTGGAAAATTGTCATCGTTTCTGCATGAGAACCCGTATGCAGATGGTGGATTCAAACTGACGAATTGTGCTGGCTGTTTTTAAATACACTGGACGCCGCTATCCGGGGTCAAAGTAATTTTCCGACTACTCCAGCGGGCGCTCTTGACGAGGTTGGGGCGTTCGGATTCGCGTTCGTGCCACCGCCGGAACCATTTACGCTTGCCTGTGTGGTGACTTGCACCGTCTGGTCGTTGCCGGCATTGGCGGAAATAGAATGATCCGGAGCGGCAAAACACCTGCATATCCGGAAGGCGAGCCCCCGTATTCCGTGACATTCCTTCTTGAAGGCGGCCATTCCCGACGGGATAGGGCTTGAAAAACCCCGCCCAAAATTCTTATTCCCCCGCTGTAAAAAGGCGCCCGATTATGGATGTTAAAGAACGTAACAATGTCCATCCATGACGATCAAGCGACACACGTTTACCGTTTTTTTGACCTTTATAGAGGATGACTAGCCTTTGTGCTAGGATCCCAACCAATTATACCGGCACGCCGGCACGTACCATCCGTTACAGTAGTGTAGGCTCACAGGAGTTTCATTTATGTCAGGAATTGCAGGGGTTAAGCAACGCTCGCTGATTTCCAGGCTCTTTCGGACCAAGGATCTGGACAAGATTCTTTCCGACAGCGCCAATGCGGAGCACCAGCTTAAAAAAACCCTGACCGCGTTTGATTTGGTCATTTTCGGCGTCGGCGCCATGATTGGAGCCGGCATTTTCGTGTTAACCGGTTCTGCGGCCGCCGGATCGGCGGACCATGCTGCGGCGGGTCCCGCATTGACCCTTTCGTTTGTTCTCACCGGCTTGATTTGCAGCTTCTGCGCGCTGTGCTACTCTGAATTTTCGGCCATGGCCCCTATTTCGGGTTCGGCTTATACCTACGCCTTCTCCACCATGGGTGAATTTGTAGCCTGGATTATCGGCTGGGCACTGGTTCTGGAATACGCGGTCGGCAACATGGCCGTGGCCGTTGGTTGGACCGGCAGTATCAAGGCTTTCCTGGAAGGCTTCGGTATCCATCTGCCTGCGATATTCACCAGCAACACCATCGATACGGTGACCTCGCTGGACAAGGTGGACCAGTCCATCCTGCTGAAAGCCATTCCGTTTACGCTGCCTGGCTCCGACGCTGCCCAATACATGTTGATTCAGCAGGCGTTCAACCTGCCTGCCGCGCTGGTGGTGCTGGCCGTCACCGCGTTGTTGTACATCGGTGTTTCTGAAAGCGCCCGCACCGCTGCCGTGATGGTCTTCATGAAGACCAGCGTGGTGCTGATGTTCATCGCGTTCGGCCTGGTGTTCCTGTTCGGCGGCCATATGGAAACGCTCAACACCAACTGGTTCGCCAATGGCTGGGATACCTTCGCTCCTAACGGCTGGTCGGGCATCCTGACCGGCGCGTCGATGATCTTCTTTGCTTACATCGGCTTTGATGCCGTTTCCACCGCTGCGGAAGAAACCAAGAACCCGCAACGCGATATTCCCATCGGGATTATCGGCTCGCTGGCCATCTGTACCTTCCTGTACATCTTGGTAACGGCGGTGATTACCGGCATCGTGCCGTTGAATCAAATCGACAAGGAAGCGGCCGTGGTCAGCACGATGCAGATGATGGGCTATCCGTGGGCCTCCGCCCTGGTGAGCATCGGCGCCATCGCCGGTCTGACTTCGGTGCTGCTGGTCCTGCAAATGGGCGGCACCCGGATTTTCTACTCCATTGCCCGTGATGGCCTTCTGCCCGAATCGCTGTCCAAAATTCACCCCAAGTTCCAGACCCCGCACATCTGCACCGTGATGGTGGGCGCCTTCGTGGCGTTGGGTTCCGGCCTGCTGCCCATCAACCTGCTGGCTGAAATGTGCAACATCGGTACCCTGGGCGCGTTCCTGGTGGTTTGTTTGGGCGTAGCCATCCTGCGCTTCAGTGATCCCAACCGTGAGCGTCCGTTCAAAGCCCCGCTGGGCCTGACCTTCCCGATTCTGGGCATGATCGGCTGCCTGGCAGTCATGCTCGGCTTCCCGGATTTCACCGGTAAAACCCCCTGGATTGGCGGCTTACCGCTGACCACCTGGGTGGTGACCATCGGCTGGTTCCTGCTGGGCATGCTGATCTACTTTGGCTACGGCTTCTGGAACAGCAAGCTGAACCAGGAAGTCGACGACACGCTGGAAGTGGAGATGCTCGGCTAGCGCCGCGCCGACTCCCAAAAAACTCGACCCCCTCTCCGGATTTCCGGGGAGGGGGTCTTACTTGCGGGTGGTGTGGTGTGTGAGAAAACTCGACATCCCCCTGAATGTCCTGGTCAGGCATCAAGGGGATGCAAACCTGTATGATTGCCCTTCAATTGGCCGGAACTCTTCTGTTTGGCCGATAGTCTTACTGTAGCAACTCTCCCGGCTGCTCCGTATCGATTCAAAGATGGAGATTTGCATATACGATTTCGGTGAAACTCAGGATAGCGAATTTGTGGCTGCCCGCAGCGCCACGTAAAATGCCGATCCAGATCGACCCCCCCCATCCCCTTGAACAGACATGCTCAATCTTTTTTTCATCGCCGCTACTGTTCCTGGGTATCGGGGGTGGAAAACGGGGAGTATCAATGGCCAACGCTGGGCGCTTCGGTGTCTTCCACCATGAAGCCTGTCCTCTCGATGCCGCTCACGCGTTCCGCAAAGGCGATGGCCTCCTCCTTGGTTTCAAAATGCCGCTGGGGTTCCTGGGGTTTGTGGGTTGCGTAAACGTTCCAGCCGCCCCGGATGTTGTCCGGCACGACATGATAGGGCGGGCTTCCGCCCTGAGCATGGCTGGGCGCATTGAAATCGGCCATGCCTGCGTCCTCCCTCTTTTAGTCTGCCGACAGTTTGCCGGATCATGAGGCCTCCATTCTGACGTGCGCCGCCGAAAGAATCAATTCGGCAGCCGTCCTAGCCCGGTTGGAAGAAGAAAGCTGAGGTTGAGCCGTATGTTCCGGGCAAACCCGAACCCGGTTTGCACTTTATTGATGCAGTCCCGTCCTGGTGATCTGTGTTACAATCCTCTCGCCGAAAGCCCGTGAGACTACCCGAAATGCCGGTTAACTTTATCCCCCAGCCCAAAAAACGTGTGGCCGTCGCGATGAGCGGTGGTGTGGACAGCAGCGTGGCCGCGGTTCTCATTGCGAAAGCGGGCCACGAAGTCGTTGGACTGACTGCCTGGACCTTGAACGGACCAGGCAAATGCTGCAACGATGCGCTGGTCAACGCGGGGCGGGTTTGCGAGATGCTGGGCGTGGAGTACGACACGGTGGATCTGCGGGCCGAGTTTGCCCATTACGTGATGGATTATTACAATAACTCCTACCAGGCCGGTCTCACGCCCAACCCCTGCGTGGAGTGCAACCGCTACGTGAAGTGGGAGCTGCTGGTCCGCTACGCGGTGGAAGAACTGGATGTGGATTATGTCGCCACGGGGCACTATGCCATCATCGAGCACCCGGATAACGTGGCTGATGGCGTCAATATTTACCGCTCCGTCGACGAGCACAAGGACCAAACTTACATGATGACGCGGGTCTATCCGAAGGATCTGGCAAAAACACTTTTTCCGTTGGGAGAAATGACCAAGCCCCAGGTGTACGAAATTGCCCGCGAGCTGGATTTGCCCACCGCCTACAGCAAGGAATCCCAGGACATCTGCTTCGTGCTGAATGGGCAGGCCAACTACATGGACATGACGTTCGGCAAGCGGAAGGGCCTGTTCGTGGACATTGAAACCGGTAAGACCATGGGCGAGCACGATGGCTATTACCGCTTCACGCTGGGCCAGCGGAAAGGCATCGGGGTGGCCGCCGGTCGCCCGATCTACGTGGTCAAAATCGATCCGCACAGTAACACGGTGTACCTGGGCGACGCCCATCACCTGAACAGCAGCGCCTTCACCGTGCTCAATCCCAACTGGCTGGATCCGCGTTTTGAAGACCCTGCGGCCTACCCGTTCGAGTCCATGGTGAAAATCCGTTACAACTCTCCGCCGGTGCCGGGCCTGGTGGAAATTGCGGATGACGGTGCCTTGAAAGTGACGCTCCGGGCACCGGTTTCAGCCATCACGCCAGGGCAAATCGCCGCCTTCTACGACCCCGATTTTCGAAAGCTATACGGCGGCGGCTACATTGAAAAGCATCTCAGCCACCGGGCCATGACCGACCTCGACTGGCAGGAAAAGCGCGAGCATTTGCCGGACCTGCACTGCCAAATCACCCCGGCATAAGAAGCCGCCTGAAAAGGCCATCACGACTGGGCCTGTTACCGGATTGGGAATGCTTTTAGCTGGCGGTCGGGTCCATGGTTCCCGAACTTTCAGCCTCGCGTCGCGGCACCAGGATCAGCCCCTCCCGCTCCGGGTTGAACCCGCGTGGGAAGATGGTGGTCTCGTCATACCGGGCGCCCCGCATGCTGACCCCTTGCAGATCCGCCCGCTCCAAATTGGCGCCTTCCAGGTGGGCAAGGCTAAAGACGGAGCCGCTGAGATTGGCCCTGATCAACCGGCAATTGCGCAGGTTGGCCTGGGTCATATCCGCCTGGATGATGCTGGCGGACTCCAGAATCGCGTCTTCCAGGTCGGTCCCATTCATATTGGACTGGTTCAGGATGGCTTCCTGGAAGTTGGCTCTCTTGAAGCTGGCCTGCAACATATTGACGCCTCGCATGACCGTATTTTTCAGGCTGGCGTCGGTAAAATCAGACCACTGCAATAACGCCAGCTCCATCTCCGCCCGGTCCAGCACGGCTCTCTGGAAGTTGGCGGATTGAGCGTAGATGCGCAACAGCTTGGCGCGTGTCATTTGGGCTCCGGAGAGATCGGCATGTTGAAGCTTGGATTCGTACAATTCCGCCAGTTCCAGATTGGCATTTTTCAGGATGGCTCCTGATAAGTCGGCCTGGGACAAATCCGCCCGCCGCAAATCCGCGTCGGTCCAATCGGATTGGCTGCAACTGCTGCCCGAGATATGGCTTTCACTGGCAATCGCTCCAGTCAAAATGGCTTTTTCCAGCTTGACTCCCGGCATGCTGACCTTTCTCAGAATGGTATTTTCCATCCGGGATCCGGAGAGGTTGGCGTTGCGCAAATCCGCACCCGTCAAATCACACCCTGAGATATCCGCGTTATAAAGTACTGCAAAGCTCAGGTTTGCGGATTTGAGGTTTTTTCCCGCCAGGTTGGCGTACAACAGGTTGTCGGCATCCAGTTCCAGCAACTTGTCGCCGTATTGGTTCTTGATTTCAAGCATCGCGTCATCCAAACATGTCTTCTCGGAACGCTTTGATCCGGCACCTACAAGATATCTATTTGCTATCTATTCAATGAGCTAATTTTTGAGAATCTAAACTGTTTTTTCGAAAAAAACCTGATCGTGTATGGATCACGCAAATTTGAATCGTATTGATGCCTGACCGACAGGCATCTTAAATTATCGCAGCCCGTCCATGCTATGGACTGCGGCTTCTCTTGGCTTTTTGGGCGGGATCCTGCTTACGCGTTCAGGTTTCGAGCCAGCAGACGGAGCAAGGGACTGACATCGGTGGGGTCATGGTACTCCAGCCGGGCACTCAACGCCTGCTGGGAAATGTTTCCATCCGCCCACAGCGCTTTCAAAAATTCGCCCGCCTTCGGATTGGTGTACCAGTCCTCGCCATCCGTGGCCTTGGAACCGAAATGGGTGCAAAGATATTCGCGCAGCTGAGCCTCCAGGCTCCAGGCGGTGAAGTAGTCCGCCACGTAAAAACCGGCATCCACGTCGCGGGTCCAGCCTTCGGGGTTGTACCGGAAACCGCCCCCCTTGCTCAGCAGTTCCGCATAGACTTCTCCTTTGTGCTCCAGCGAGTAGCCGGGCTCGTTGACCTTGTCGAAGAGCTGCAACTCAAACTGCATCTTGCTGCCGTAGCGTCGCATCATGAAAAGGTCCTCCAGCGCCCGCTTGCGCACGGCGACTGACGCCTCGCGCTCCGGCAGGCCAGCCAGATTCATCAACCAGTGCCGGTTCATGAACAGGTTTTGGAACAGGTAGGCATAGGATTCGGTGGTGGTGTTGTTGCCCATTAAAGCCTTGGCAAAGCTCAGCTTTGGGTTTTCATAGGCAAAATGCAGGGCATGGCCGGATTCGTGGAAGAAGGCCGAGTAATCATCCAGCCCGCCTTCAGGTTTGACGGACAGGTAAATCTCGGACGGCACGGCTGCCGGATAGACATAGGCACGGGAGCGCTTCCCTTCGCGGGCGGCAATATCCAGCAGGATCCGCCGCAGGGTCTGGCTGTTCCGCTGGGCCTGTTCGGTTTTGTCGACCACTTCGGCAGTGTAGACTTCGCGACTGGGGAAATTCACTTCCAAAGCCAGCTTTGAAAAGTCCAAGCCCAGCCCGTCAAAGGTCTTGCGGGCCAGCGGCACCATGCTTGCTTGTGGAAAGCGCTGATCAATTGCCGACATTTCGGGGGATTTGCCATGCAACACGTAGGAAATATCCGCCTGCGTGGCGTCCTTCTCGAAGTCCAGCCCGGTCATTTTTTCGTAAAGGGCGGACATGCGTTCGTGGTAAAGCGCCTGGGTCTCATCAACCAAACGCTGGCCGTTTTCGCCCAGCCGCCGGAGATCATGCCCGCTGGTCTGGGAAAAGAAGCCAATCACCTCGGGGTAGCCCAGATCGGCCAGCATCTTGTTTTCTTTCTCAAACATGTCGATGAAGCGCGGGGTCAGATGTTCGCTGTAAGCGCGGGCCATGCGATTGAATAGTTCCTTGCGCGTATTGTTGTCAGGTGTTTTTTTCAGCCGTTCGGGGATATCTTCGTACAGCAGTTCTTGAATCGCTTCGCCCTGCTCGTTTTTCAGCCCCAGATCGGCTACTTGCACTTTCAATTGGTTCTTAATGTTCTGGAACTGGTCGGAGAGCTCCGCCAACTGCGAGCCGATGTAGGTGCCCAGCACGTTGGTGAACATGCGTTTGGTCTCTTCATCGTTGGCGTTTTGATTATAGAGTGCTTTCAGGCGGTAGAAGGTTTCCTCGTCGCAAATAATGGGATATTTGGCGTAGATGGCCTGGGAGTCATAAGTTTCGCTGAGCTTGGCCGTGGCAAAAAGATAATACGCGCGGGCAAAGTCCTTGTTGGAGTCGGCAAAAGCTTTCTCAAGCGCTTCCATGAATGCCTGATCCGTCTGGGTGGGTGTGACCGTACTCATGCAAAAGCCCTCTCTCAATCAAAACCTGTCCTACCATTCTACACGATGGTTTCCCGGTCAAAGTCCCCCAAAGCTTGAAGGCCCTCCATTTCCAGTATTTTCCGCTCCGGCAGGCAGGTGCGTTGACGGCTCCTTGGCGATGTCCCCATCAGTTTTAGACGGAAGCCCCACGTAGAGGTGCACCGTTGCGGGGTCGGGATTTTCCTGGCGGTCAATCCAGGGAACGCGCTTGCAGATAGGGCTGAATCAAGTCATCCGGCAGGCCCAACGCCTGATAGGCCCGGTGTTCGTAAGCGAAGGCCTCGTCTTCAATCGGTGAGGCGTATTCCGAAGCTTTGCCCACCAGCAGGCGGGCTAGCTGGATGGCAATCTGTTTGGGCAGGTTCTGGCGGGAATGACGATATTCATGCACCAGCACGCAGACCTTTTCTCCGTCGGAAATGCCCCAGAAGTCCTGCCCCAGGTAAAGTTTGCCGTTTAAGTGCCGGTAAGCGCCCAATAATGAAGTATCCACGGGACGATCATACATCAGCAGCGTATCCGGCGGCGCCCCATAGGCAATCCGGCCCTCTGCATGCAGGCGCTCCAGCCACTGGGCAATTTCAGGAGAAACAATGCCCAGCAATTTTCGGCTGGTGGCCATGGCGGCCCAGCGTGCCTCGGCGGAAGCAGAGTCGGGTAATAAAACGGAAGTATTGACCAGGGCGCCTCGCCGAAGCTTGACCGCCAAAGCGGGAACCTTGTGGATTCTGGGCAGCGCGCCATCGCCCACGGTTTCGTTATAGACGGTGCCCAAGCCGATAAACAGGACCAGCATCAGGGCCAGCCGACCGCTGAACATCAGGAGCATCCGGGTGACAAACAGCAGCCGCCGCAAAAATCCGGCCGATGAACCCTGCCAGCCGTAAGCCGGAGTCAGGTGTCCGGCGTTTCCTGCGGCTGAAGTGATGGGTGTGAATCTGAAGCTGTTCCGAAACAATATGGCGAGTCCTGCTTTTTCGGATATAAAAGCGCTAAAGGGAAAGTTTTGTTATCCCCCGGTTGGACAGGTGAACGTTAACACGCCTTAAAGGACCGGCTTCAAAGGCGACAAGGTGAGATCGGTAATAAACACTTTTTGCGGTTGTTGCAAAATGTAAACCACGGCCTCGGCGATGGTTTCCGCATCCAGCATCCCTTTATGGCTGGGCTCGTGGTCCGGATCGATGCCGTGCCAGATGGGAGTATCCACCGCGCCAGGATAAATGCCCACCACTTTAATGTTGTTGGTGCGCTGCTCCTCGGCCACCGCCTCGGTGATGGCGGTCAGGCCAAACTTGGAGGCGTCGTAGACACTCCAGAAGGGATAAGCCGTTTTTCCCGCCACCGAATTGATATTGATGATGGTGCTGCTTGGCAGCTTTGAGCCCTGCGGCTGCTCCTGCTGCTGGTGAACCATGGCGGGCAGCACGGCCCGCATAAAATAAATGACGCCTTTCAGGTTGGTGTCGATGGTGCGATCGATATCGTCAATGCTCATTTCCTGCAATAAGCCCACTTTGGGGGCCACGCCCGCGTTGTTGATCAGCACATCAATCCGCCCGAAGCGTTCCAGGGTATCTACCACCACCTGCTCCACCTGGAGATGATCCCGCACATCGCAGGGCAGCACCATGACTTGTGTTTCGGGACGCTGTTTCTTGATCTGATCAGACAACGCATGCAGTTTTTCCGCGCCGCGCGCGCACAACACCAGGTTCATGCCCAACCGGGCCAGATGGTGCGCCACCGCCAGTCCAATCCCCTGCCCAGCCCCAGTGATGATGGCGGTTTGTTCTGAAAGCTCATTTACTTTTTGCATATTATCTCCGCCTCTTCAAACACTAATCATCTGGAGTTTGTAGAAGGTGCACAAGAATCTGTACAAGAAAACCCAAACCCGGGCAAATCAGGGAAAAAAGTATCATGCACCCAAATAGCATACCTATATATCTACACTGTCGAAAAAGTGCCGGTGTCGCGAAAACAGGCACGACAATCAGAGACATCTTTATCAGGGCAAGGGTAACACCCAAATTTGAAACCATACTCTCGTTAAGGGCGACGATAATGACAATACTGAAAAACAGTAAATACGGTAGAACCAGCCACAAGAGGCAGCGGCCACAGAACTTCCAGTAAGATTCGTGCACCACTTCCGGAATAACTTTAGTCTGTTTCACAAGCCTACTCGCCTCGGTATTCGGCCATGTTGTTGCGGGTTTCCACCAGACGAAGGCGAGATAAGGTTGCCGGGGCGGGGATGTGTGGGGATAGTTCCTGCCAGATGGCCACTACGATATTCTCGGCGGTGGGAATGAGGCCCTGCATGAAATCCACGTCCACGTTCAGGTTCTTGTGGTCCACTTTGTCCAGTACCACGCGCTTTACAATCTGATCCAGCTCGTAAATGTCCACCACCATGCCCAGGCGCGGGTCGGGCTGGCCTTTTACGGTCACTTCCAGCTCGTAGTTATGCCCATGCCCGTTCGGGTTGTTGCATTGGCGGAAGAAGCGCTCGTTTTTCTCGTCGCTCCAGGCCGGGTTGAACAGGCGATGGCTGGCCGGAAAGTCGTATTTCCGCGTCAGAAAGAGCCAATTATGCTGCTTTGCCGTTTGTTTTGCTTGGGTGTCGCTCATCATGTCATTCATGCTTGAAGTGTAATGGTTGCTGGCGCGGTGTTATATTGCTATTGCCGATTCCGCACCGCCGAAATATTCGACGTACAGATCATCGCTTTCCGCAATTTTAATGCCCACCAGCTCCAACGACAAGGCGTCGATGCGGGGCTGTAAGCGCCCCCACAGGAACTGGGCCAGGTTTTCCAGGGTCGTCAGGCGGTTCGCGAAAAAATCCACCTGGAGGTTCAGGTTCTTGAAGTCGAGTTCCGCCACGACTTCTTCCTTCAGGATGGTTTTCAAATCCTTCAGGTTCACCACCATCCCGGTTTCCGGGTTGCAGGGGCCGGAGACCTGCACATCCACTTCGTAGTTGTGACCGTGGGCAAATGCGTTGCTGCTGGGTCCGAAGCGTTGGAAGTTTTCCGCATCCGACAACTCCGGCAAGCGCAGAAAATGCGCCGCCGCAAACCGAATCTTACGGATGACTGTTACGCGCGCCGGAGCTTGGGGCATGGGCTACACGTTCTCCGTGAAGAAGTTTTCGGCGTGGGTGGCCCAGGCGTTGTGGGCGTGGATGCTTTCCAGCGCTTCCACTTCCAGGCTGAAGCCGGTGATGCCTTTGTATTCGCGCAGGAACAGCGTGGCGTCCCGGATGACATCTTCCACAAATTTTGGGTTGTCGTAAGCTTTTTCGGTGATGAATTTTTCGTCCGAGCGCTTGATGAGCGGATAGACAGGACATGAGGAAGATTCCTCCAGTCCGGCGACTAGGTCTTCAATCCACACCACCCGGTGTTCGGCATCCGGATCGATAATCACGTTGGCCCGGATTTCGGCCCGCTGGTTGTGGGCGCCGTAATCGGAAATGGCCTTGCTGCATGGGCACAAGGTCGCGCATGGCACCACCACGCCTAAAATCAATCGGTATTGTCCGTTTTCGTCGAGCGAGCCCTTGAAGTCGCATGCGTACGCCATGGGGGCGCTCAATCCGCTGACCGGGGCGGCTTTATCAATGAAGTACTTGAACTTCAGCTCCGTAAAAGCGGAAGGAGCTTCCAGGCGCTGCCTCAACTCTTCCAGAAAACCTTTTAGGTTCAGGCACAGGTTCTTGCCCTCACTCCACTCGGAAAGCTGGATGACGAAACGGGACATGTGGGTGCCCTTGCATTCTGCAGGGAGGCCCACGCTAAGAGTCGCGGCGGTTTGCACGGTTTGCAGCTTGCCATCCTTTTGGATGACCTTCATGGGCACTTCGACGTTCTTGATGCCGACCTGGTTCAACGTAACGCCGCGCTTGTCGGCCAGTCCCTGAACGTCCAGCAGGGTAGAAAAGCTTTCCGGGGTCGATTTTTGGGTGGTCATGACAAAAATTTCCATCGCTTGGGCACTATCAGGATTGAATAAAAACGGTGAGGTCTAACCGGGTGCCTGGGGAATACAAATTCATCGCAAGCATCCTAGCTCAAAATAACCCTCACGTCCAGGTAAGGGTTGGATTTTCAACCCCGGATGCCCCGGACCACGGCGCGCGTGGGTGTGTCATTGAAATGCCGGAGCGGGGTGGTCATTTAAATAAATGTTGCGCCGGTTTGGTAAACAACCGATGCTGAGCATTGAAGAACGGTGATCCTTGAAGCGGAGGAGACATGTTGGCCTTTACGTTGTCCCTGGCCATGATTGTCAAAGATGAGGAGCAGGTCATCGGCCGGGTGCTGGACTGCGCCCGGCACTTCTGCGATGAGCTGGTGGTGGTGGATACCGGGTCGACCGATCGCACGGTGGAGATTGCCCAATCCTTCGGGGCCAAGGTGTTTCACTTTGATTGGATTGATGATTTCGCCGCTGCGCGAAACTTCTCGTTTGCGCAATGCACCGGGGACTGGGTCATCTGGCTGGATGCCGACGACGTGGTGCCCGAGGACGCCCAGGGCAAACTGCGGACGCTGAAAATGGAAAGCATCGATCCGGGTGTGGATACCATTGCATGCAGCTACCAGATTGCTTTTGCCCCCGATGGGCGGTGCACCACCAGTGTTCCCCGAGAGCGAATCATTCGGAGAAACTCGAAAGGCCGCTGGGAATCGCCCATTCATGAGAGCTTCGTGCAGCCCCAGCAAAGCTATTTCGTCAACCGGCTGGATATCCGCATCGAGCATCGCAAGCCGGATGTCTACGTCGAGCGCTCCAGCGACCGTAACCTGAAAATGCTGGCCCGGTTGCTGGAGAAAGGCGATCGCTCCCCGAGGATGCTGTACTTTTACGGCCGGGAACTGCGCGCCCATGAGCGTCCGGAGGAGGCGTTGCAGGCTTTTCGGGAGCATGTGGAAGCCAATCCGGAAAACGATGCCTATCGTTATCAGGCTCTGCAAACCATGCAGCAGATTTGCATGGAGCTGAACCGGGAGGACGAGGCCCTGACCTGGGGCATGCAGGCGCTTCAGGCCAATAGCGGGCGGGCGGAGGCTTTTGTGGAGCTGGGCGTGTTGTTCTACCGCCAGCAAAAATTTGCCCAGGCCGTGTCCCTGCTGACGGCGGCTACGGTGTGTGCCCGGCCCACCACCGGGCTGGTGGCGGAGGCGGATTACAGCTGGCGGCCCTGGCACTACCTGAGTTTATGCTACGAAGGGCTGGGTGATTTCCCGAAAGCCATTGAGGCGGCCCTGAAAGCCTACCCCGATATTCCGGACAAGGCCGTCATCCGGGATAATATCCGTCTGTTCGCCGAAAAAATGCAGTAATCCCAACGGCGGGGCGCTTTCTTTCCGCCTCCTCACCCTTGCGCTAGAATCAGCCATATGAGCAGCCATCAGACTCCAGAACAAGCCCCGGACGACCAGACGGCTTATCAGGCCATGCAGGCCTGCCTGGAGAGTTCACCGGATATCTATGTGCAATTGAACGCCTTGCGAGACTGGGTGAACGCCCACTACCCGGACCTGGAATTGTACCTGGAAGACGTGTGGAACGAGCGCCGGGAAGGGGAAACCTGGTTCGAGTATATCCTGCGCTCCCGCGTCACCCGCAACGAGACCGATGCACTGGGCTATGACGTCTACAAAAACCACCGGGACGCCAAAGGCGTCTGGCACCTGGACGAGTACGTCAAATCCGTCCGCCTGATCGACAGCCCCCAACCCCTGATTGAGTTCATCCGGGCCAACCGACGAGCGTAAGTATCATGTACAGGCTGCGCAATTTCAGTTATTGACCGGCGTTCTTAAATGATATCGAATTTTCAGCCGAGGAGAACCTGATGTACATTTCCCCTTCTTGCCTACATTTTGGCGCTTCCAAATCAATGGAGACCTTAGATCCAACTATTCGCCGTCGCGAAGGACAAGTGGATAGCCGTTTCCGTATTGCCCGCACAACGATCCGCAAACTCCAGGATACGCTAAACCAAGGGCCTGTTGAGATTGTGACAGCCATGAATATTATGCCTTTCAATCCTAATAAAAGGTTTATGCCGATCATTGTGGCCAGAATTGCTGGCGACTTGTATGGTCTCAGCATGCTGGCGGGTCCCTATGAGGGATCAAAGCTACTCCATGTGGTAAAACTGAACAGGTTCCAGTTAGCCACAATAAAAGCGCTAAGTAGCATAGTGAAAACTCTCCCCAAAAGTCCTTGCAAGAAAACGACAGGAACCCAGTGGGAGAAAATAAAGGGTGATTTTACATTACTGAGTTTAAACTTCCACCGACTTTGTGTTTATAGTATTTTCAGCCACTCCCAGTCCCGGCTGTTCTTCGCCACAGATGGTGAAGGGCCAAAGGACCAGATCCGTTATTCCTGCAGGTTTGGTAAAGAATCCTGTCAAATCAGGAACATCCCTCGGGAGAAATTCCCAGACCCTGAGTTATTGAGGGCTACCGACCGGCTCATGACAAGCATCCCCAATGTGTTGAAGAGGGCAAAGAAAAGCGAAGGGTAAAAGCCCTCTTATTTTATAGAGTTTTAGAGAGGCTGTTCATTGCATCTCCTCGCATTCGGGTACAAAGGTCTGTGCTTCTCTCTCACTTACATCCATTGCAAACACTGAGCATTAACGTTCAGGGCATAACACATCCTTTGCCACTCTAGAAACCGGTCTGCAAATGCGTTATCCTTATAGATAAGGAAGCAATAGAGCACTTTGCGATGAGTCAGAACTCAACTTTTTTATCCGATAGCTGACAACGGCTGGAACAGGCGCGACCCGGCAGGAATGTCGGTTTTTGGTGCTTTTTTTGCCGGGCTGGGAACTGCTCGTGGGGCCGCCGGAATGCTGGCCCAAACAGCCTCCCGCAAGGCCCCTGGATAGCTACCTGGAACAGCTGCAAGCAAGGAATCTACGCTTCCGCATTGTCGGAATTTCCTGTGACAAAGGACCACTGTCATGATTGATTTGCACATGCACACCATCTTCTCGGATGGCTCGGTGCTGCCCGAAGACCTGGTTCAGCTGGCGCTGGACAACAAGCTGGAAGCCATCGCGATTACGGATCACGATACGACGGAATCCCTGATTCATGCCCAGAACGCCGCAGAAGGCAAACCCCTGGAGATTATTCCCGGCATTGAGATCAATACCTACTGGAAGGACCGGGAGATCCATGTCCTGGGCTACTATATCGATCACGAGGACGACACCCTGCAAGAGGTGATCAAAAGCCATCGGGATGCTCGCGTGGTGCAGCTCCAGGAAATGGCCCAGAAGCTGAAAACCCACGCCAAGCTGGATATCCGGTACGAAGATATCGTGAAACTATCCAGCGACGAAGGCACCATCGGCCGTCCGCATGTCGCCAAGGCTATTGTCGCCAAGGGCGGCGCAACCAACATTTCGCAAGCCTTCAGCAAGTATCTCAGTCCGTCCTGCGCTACTTACGTGCGTCGCAAAACGGTGAGTCCGCACGAAGCGGTGGAAGCCATCTATGAAAGCGGCGGCATTGCCGTGGTTGCCCATCCGGGCGAGATGGAAGGCATCGAAGAGCTGGCCGAGGAGCTGATGAACTATGGCCTTCGCGGCCTGGAAGCCTATCACCGTAGCCACTCACCGGCTGTGATTGAGTTCCATTGCACGTTGGCCGAAAAGCTGGGCTTGATCGTCACCGGCGGCACGGACTTCCACGGCACCACGGATGCTTACGGCAAGGCGCTGGAACGCCTGTACATGCCGGACTTCGTCTACAAAGAGCTTCGCGCCGAACGCCAACGCCTGCGCATGTCCGCTTTCAAGGCTTCATAAAGCCTTACGGGTATTAATGTCGCAAGAAAGGCCATGCATCATGCGGGTCCGGTGGCAAGATGCGCTGTTTTTGCAGGATGCTGCGGGTTTTCCTCCTGTCGGGGTATCCTTTGCCAGGGGTGCGAAATTCGCTTCATTTGCGCGAGTATGAAGCAAAATTAAAAGGCAACCTCATATAAGATCCAAATCCACCTTCGATTCAAAAGATAAAAAATCACATCTTTTAGATATCAAATTAACCTTGGGGCAGAGGGGGCAAAGAGCCGGTTAGCGCATGATTCAAAGCGGATCCCTAGAGGCAGGTTTAAGTTTTGTTTTTTTCCGTAAAATGCTTGCACCTCCGGGGTGTTTTATTTACACTAACGGTGTTTTGCATACCCATGAGTTAGAACCTTTTTGTAGTATTGGTTTGGACTCAGGCAAAACTCACCTTTGATGTTTGGCCTCAGGAGGCATGCCGATGTGCCGATTGATCAGGAAAACCAGCTATCTCCGGTTCGCTAGCAACAAAAATAATCCTGCTGTTTTAATATAAACAAGAGTTGAACACATAGGGACAGTAAGGACAAAAACTTCTCTAGCATTTAGAATCTGACACCTTAGGGGAGGACGTAGGCACTTATGGCCGCTACTAAAACAGGTATCACCAAAAAATCCACTGATAACGCCTTGATCCAGGGTGGTGCAATGCTGCCCAAGGAACTGGGTGGCGTAGTGGAGGAATCACTGGGCTATGCTGAACTGGAGAACGTTAGCAAAGCGACGTTGACACGCATTGAGATCAGCCAGTTGCCCAGGGAAATCCCGGATTTCCAAGCCCCCGGCGCCACCAAGGACACCTTGATTGCCGAGTGGCTGAAAACCTGGATCGTAGACTCGCTGAAGGCGGGCACGCTGACTGAAAACCACTTGCTGCCGAAAAAGGGCGACATTGCGACCTATCTGGGCGTTAGTGTCGGCACCGTGCAGAATGCCATCCGCTACATCGAGGACGATGGGCATGTTGAGTCCAAGCAGCGGATTGGCACCCTGGTCCGCAACTCGGAAAATTCCGGCCAGCGGATGCGCAAGCAGACCTCCAAGCGGGATCAGGCTGTGGTGGCAATTAAGCAATACATCGTGGAAAAACAATTCCAGGCCGGTCAGACTTTGCCGTCCGCCCGGGAAATTGCCAAGGCCATCAAGTCCGCGCCGAACACCACCCGGCTGGCCCTGGAATACCTTTCCAGCATTGGTATCCTTAAATCGCTGGGCAACCGTGGCAACAAGGCCAACTGGGCGCTCCGCGAGATCCCGATGATCGAGGTCGGCTCGGTTTGCATGATTGAATCCGAAACGCTGATTGATCAGCTGGAACGTGATTTGAAGCTGCTGGTCGCCGAAAACTTCGATATTAACGACAAGCTGCCCTCGCACCTTGAGCTGTCCGATATCTTCAAGGTCAGCATCAAGACGGTGCATGACGCGATGAAGCGCCTGAGCGATCAGGGCATTATTCGCTCCAAGCGCGGTCGGTATGGCACCTACGTGGTGCGCAAACCGGATGCCAGCAAGCTGATGCCGGTAGATACCAGTATCTTCGTGCCCGCCGAGGAAGTGAGTTTCTACAACTACGAAAAAGTGGAACAGCATCTCAAGGCGCTGATTCGCGAGAACTACAAAGTCGGCGACAAGCTGCCCGCGATGGGCGTTCTCTCGAAAGAGCTGGATGTCAGCAGCAACACCATCCGTAAGGCTTTGCAGAACCTGGCCAAGGCCAAGATGGTGAGCTTCTCCCGCGGTCGTTACGGTGGCACCTACGTCACCCGCGTTCCGGAAGCCAAAGAGGCCGAAGCCGGCAAGCCCTTCACCTGGGTTTCCATCAACCCGGAAACGGTCAAAACCTATCGCGCGGGCAAAACAACGCCGTAGCGGTTTTTAAACCAAACTACAAAACAGGTCCTCATTTCGAGGACCTGTTTTTTATGTTTGGCAATCCAACGTCTTTAGGGGTGTTTATGGTTGGATGAACCAGATCCGGACACCTGGTTATCCCAACCCACATAGCGCCCTCCACTTTGGCGCACGGTTGTTCCAAACCGTGCCGTTAACCTACGTGGAAAAAGGGCAGCGTACAACGGTGCCCGGATATCTCTTTCAGTTGGAGTCTGATGATATCGATTTTGCTCGCCACATGTTTAAACAATGGCCCTTTCCAGATGAGACACTCTGGGATTTAATCATCTCAAAATGGAGACGGTATGCCGATCAGGAGTTGAAGGTGTCCGTGCTGATGGTTGGGAACCCGGATACACGCAACGGAGTTTTTCGAGGGCGCACCTTGGGCTTTGTCTGTTCTAAATCAGAAAGTTTATTCACTACGTTGCTTTTTGCACTGCGCGTGGTCGACTGGAATCGTCGTTCCAGGGAATCTACCAGGCAACAGGTGGAAATTCCGGGCCAATTTCTGCATGTGGCTGAGAATCTTTTGGCTGCTGCTGTGCTTCAGTTTCCAGACTCCTTGCGCCTCAAGGCTGCTTCCGTTGACGATACGGTAGCCCGGTATTATCGGCAGCTGTTAAGTCGTTTGGGCCTAGAAGATATTTCCATGGAACCCATGAAATTATTTACGTTTCGGGTGGATGGTGTTCGATTGCTTCAGCAGAAGGCTCGTGAAATGTTGAGCGTGGGGGGAATTCCAGGTGGTAGCCTGCCCAATAGGGTAATGAAAGCGCTATCGGACATCCCGGAAGATCCTCCACTCAGTATCTCAGAGAGTGCGCAGATAGATAGCTAGTGCGTCCAATCCCGATTCCCCGTAGGGGCAATTATAGACCGATCGGTGTTTTTATTGATGTAGTCGGGTACTGATGATGGGTTCAGGAATTGGATGGGAGATTACAGGATGGCAGGATGTAACGGCGTTGGCGGCAATTTGCCCGCTTACCAGAACACGAACAAGTGCTCACAGTCTTTGGGGCAACCGGCGTCAGCAGCCGATTTGAGTGAAACCGTGCCGGTACTCAAGCAAAATGGTACGGATCAGGTGGATTTGAATCTTTTGAGATTTCCGGGCGGCTTTGGAACCGGAGGTATCGGCGGTGGGCCGATAGTGCTGCCAGAGCAACCGGCGGGTGTTCCGACCAGTCCGAATCATTAACGACCAGGATATTGTTCAGCCCAGGGACGCAGATTCATTCAACATCCCTGGGCTGCATGATTTTTGCTGCGTTAAACCGGCTGGCGCTGTTGGGCGCGGGCCAGCAAATCCGGGGCAATCTCGGTGATGGCCTGATAATCTGCTTTCAGTAGCTGGGCCATTTCCATCATCTGCCGGTAATGGTGCCACACGCTCTCCTCGTTGTGCCCTTTGGCCCCGCCGGAAGCGGCATATTCCTTTTTCAGGTTTTCATCCGCAAAGCCGCGCCCGGCCATGTTGTCCATGTCATGCTTGCAGGACTCGATCAGGGCATCGAACTGGCGCTCCAGATCCAGCAGGTTGCCGGGCCGATAGGTGCGGATAAAGCCGGTCAAAAAGCTCAGCTTGGGGACACTGAAATTGTCCCGCGCCTTGAAAACCCGCAGAAACGCCGTCAGAATTTCCTGCCGGTTGTCGCCACGCCACACATCGTCCCGCGCCAGCAAGTTGGCCTCATTGCGAGATGCTTCCGGCACATTGGCCACCAGTTCCGTATAAATGCCTTCCGGCAGCTTCTGATCCAGTTTCAGCAGGGTCACATAGCGCTCGATAAACTGCTCATGCACCGGCAGCGGAATTTCCGCATGCTCTTCCGACAGCTTGAGCGTGGTGGACAGGTTGGCTTCCCGCAATTGCCGCTTGAGCTGGGCAACTTCTTCGGGCAACAGGGCTTTTTCGCCCAGCAGCGGGATGTACTCCAGCCGGTTGTGCTCGGCGGGTGTGTATTGCGGCGAGAACGTGAGATCCACCTCGTAATCTTCGAGTTCCGGGAATTTTTCCACGAAGAACCGCGCCACGTCGGCGCTCGCGTAACTGTAATGATCCTGAATGTAGCTGATCACCTGCGCCAGCATCACCCTCGGGGCGGTCAGGTCTTCTTTCAGCAGCGCATAAACCAAGTCCAGCTGTGCCATGGCGCATCTCCTTTGGAACTCACATATGAGAGCACTATAGTTCAAGTAAAGAGATTTTTGAACCTCTCTCTTATGTCGTAGGCAGTTTTATCAGCACATCATTTTTTATATTGATACTGATACGTCCACTTTCTTGTAAACTGATATTACGGTATGGAGCATTCATTATGTACTCACTGGATATAGTCGTCAGCATGACAGGTCTCTCTGAGCGGCAGATCCATCAGCTAGAAAAAGATGGGATTGTGTCGCCTCAGAAACTATCGGGTATGAAATACTACTCGTTTACTGATATCTATATTTTTAAATTGACATCAATTATGAAGCGTGAAGGCATACCATTTCGAAATATCCGACAAGCCTATGATTGTTTGAGGAATTTGAAGCCTGGACGCAAGCTATCTGCTTTTAGTCTTTATCATGATGGCAAGCAAGTGCTCGACTTTACGGATAATGTAGCAATTATTGCCAGCAAATATGGACAGACCGTAGATGGTAAATTTATGCTTTCCGTTGGGCATATCGAACAGCTTTCCCTAGGTACAGAACTTGATAGAACACGAGAGAAAATCCTAGATATTTCCGCTGGATTAAAACGCCGAAGAACTGAAGTGAAAAAACTTGGTAAAGTATATTCCCGTGATGAGATTAGGGGGCTCCTTCAAGGTTGAGCAGTTCCTACAAAATTGCTTTTGATGAACGGGTTAAAGATGACATCAAAGACCTGAAGCGAGAGAAGAAAGCAGTCCGCGTAGCGTTTGACGAAATGCTTGATAGACTTGAGAAAAGACCATCAAGTTATGGTCAGTTGGACTCTCGTTTGTCTGGTTTACGAAAAGCAAAGTTCAAAAAGATTTTCAGAATCATCTACGCATTGGATGAACGCACCCAAACTGTTTATATTATCGCAGTCGGTAAACGGTCCCAGGATGAGTATGATATTTATAACAAAGTACGTCTTCGCAGGGAGTAGCTAAAAAACAACACCCGAAGTATTACACTCCGAGTGCTGTTTTTTCTATATTGTTAAACTGCGGTCTTGGCGGCTTTTTTGGCTTCGTACTCGGCCAGGGCGTCTTTGTTTTCGATACCGGCCAGCTCTTGCAGCATGCGCCAGTTCAGTTGGCGATCCAGCATGGCGTTTTTGATTTCATCGGTGGTCGGGTTGCCGTCCTGGTCAAAGTGCTTCTTGAAACGGCCTTCGGTCTTGGCCCAATCCATGAAGGTCAGCGGCATCATGTTGCCGTCCGGACCCTTTACCTGCGCCCAGTCGCGGTCGGGCTGCGGGTTGCCGGTCAGGTTGAAGCGGCTCTTCATGGTCGGTCCGGCTTCCGGATCGTAGATGAACATGGGGAAGGCCCGGCTTTGCACGGCCAATTTCGCCTGGTGGGCAGCCATGTTATCGGCCACACCGTGTTCCGGCTGGCAGGTGGTAAAGACGGTAATCACCGCCGGTCCCTGGAATTCCAGCGCACGGTTCACCACTTTGAAGAAGTGGTTGGTATTGGCGCCGATGGTCTGGGCGACGAACACGTCGGGGTGCATCACGCAGATCTGGCCCAGCTCTTTGCGGCGCTCAATCTTACCGTGGTGGGATTTCCCGTAGGCGCCCATCTTGGATTCCTGGCCGGTGTAAGAACTGGTGGACTGCTGCCCGCCGGTGTTGGAGTACACCTGGGTATCCAGCACCAACACTTTAATGTTCATGCCACTCATCAGCATCCGGCTGAGGGCCTGGAAGCCGATATCCAGCATGGCGCCGTCGCCGCCCATGTTCCAGAGGACCCAGTCTTCATGACCGTTCTGATCCCAGTAGGCGCGGACGCCCATGGCGTCGGTCGGGCCGTTCTCGAACAGGGAGTTGGTCCACGGCACACTGTAGGGGTTATAGGGATACGTAGAGCCGTACACGGTGTTGCAACCGGTGGAGGCCACGATGCCGAAGCGATCGCCCACTTTCTCGTGGGTGGCGGCCAGCATCTGACGGATGACCGAGGCTTCGCCGCAGCCCATGCAGGAACCGGCGCCGCCTTTGTACATGCCCAGGTTGCCCAGTTTCAGCATCAAATCGCGCATATCCGCCTTATTGATGTGTGTTAGCGGCGATTCGGGCAGGGATTTATAGAAGCCGTAGGTTTCCAAATAAGTTGGCAGGTTTTCGGGCGTTTTCTTGATCATTTTCAATGCGTCGTGGTCGCCGCAGACTTCCACGCACTCACCGCAGCCCTTGCACTTGGTGGGGTCGATGAAGATGCCGAACATCGCGCCGCCCGGCAAGGTGGGGTCTTTCTCGCGCTTTTTCTCGAACTGGCCGTGGTATTTCACCGTGGTGGCGAACTGCTGGCGCAGGTACGCTTTGTGTGATTCGTCCTTGACGTTGGCCAGTTCTTTTTCCAGGTCTTCCAGCGTCACGATCTTGCCCAGAATCGCGGTATCCGGGCAATTGTTGACACAATCCATACAGCCGACGCAGTTTTCGGACAGGTACTCCGGCAATTCGGGCGCGATGTAACTGAAATCGCGCGCGCCACCGGTCCCGGCGGGCAGAACGCTCTGGGCCAGGAATTCATCGGCGGGCTGGTTGGAACCTGAGCCCTTGTTGTAGGCGTCGACCACTTCCTCGGCCCGCTTGTAGTCGTACCAGAACTCTTTTTGCTCTTGTGCACTCATTGTAGATGAGCTCCTTCAAAATTAAGGCTAAATCTAGATGAAGAACGCGTTGGTGTCTTTGCCTTTGGCATCCCATTCAATGCGGCCCTTTTCCAGGACATCGGCGGGAGTGGCATCGATGATGGTGCGGGGCACTTCGATCACCTGGCTGTAGCCTTTGCGGGCGGCATCCAGGTTGTCTTGCACCACCGCTTCACCGCGGCGACCGAAGTATTTTTCAATCGGCTTGCGCACCCGCTCGAACAGCGCGTCTTCGCTCAGGCCGGCATCCTTCTGGAACGGGGTGAGCCGCAGGAAGACGCCCAGCAGCACAATCCCCTGGAAGCGCTGCACCAGCGAATCGTCGGATTTGCAGCTTTCCTGGGCGATGCGGATGGTATCCACGCCGTAGAAGCGGATGTTGTTTTCCTTGATGTAGTGCTTGGCCCACACCGGGATGGAATCCCACAACTGCTGCGGATTTTCGTTGGGCGTGTGCTGGAAGAGCGTGCAACCGGGTTGCAGACCGACCAGCGGGTTGCCCATGTTCCAGGTGTTGGGGTCCATCAACGGCACGAATTCGACTTGAATCAGCTCGCTGTGCGTACCAATGCGGCCTTCCTTCGTGGTGGTCAGGTAGGTGTTGGTCGGCAGGCCTTTCTTTTCAGAACCGTATTTCGGCGAAGCCTGGACTTTGAAGCCGAAGATGTCGCCCAGACAGGTGGCGATAATCTTGTTGGTGGTGACGGAACCGTAACCGCCCACCGAATGACCGCGAATGGAGAAGGATCCCATCGGACGGACATCCGGCTCTTCCTTCACTTCCAGCGCGCTGGCGTGATCGATGCCCAGGCTGAAGAAGCGTTTGCCGTCTTTCGCCATGTTCTCAACCGTGGCCACCATCTGGCCCGGCGTGACATCGCGGCTGCCCAGTCCGGCAACCCCGGAGTAAATGACCGGGACGCGGTCAATCTTCGGATATCCCGGCGTGCCCATCATCGCTTTGGCGAAAGCGGCCTCGATTTCCGCAGTCAGCGGGTTGGAAACCGCCAGCGGGACATCCAGACGCTCAATCACCGAAATGGCTTTCACGTTTTTCAACGCTTCCACAATCTGCGGACCGGGGAACGGACGGAAGGAAGTCACGCCGACGCTGCCCGCCTTGTAACCCTGCTTTCGGATGTGATCCAGAGTGACTGCTGAAGTTTCCGCCGTGGAACCCATAGAAACAATGGCGTAGTCGGCGTCTTCGATCTGGTGGGTATCGATGAAACTGTAGCGGCGGCCAGTCAAGCGGTAGAATTCATCCATCGCCTCTTGCATCGCTGCGGGGACCCGGTCGTAGAAGAATCGCTGGGCGATTTTGCCCGCCATGTAGCTATCCTGGTTCTGGACCACGCCGGTCATCAGCGGGTGCTCCGGATCGAAGAGCTTGCGGATTTTGTCTTCCGGACGGCCCAGGTATTCTTTAATCAGCTCGTCTTCGTGGAAAAGGACGTTTTCAATGGTATGGGTGGTCAGGAAGCCGTCCTGGATATTCATAAACGGCGTACGAACAGCTTCGGCGACCCGGCGGCAAATCAGGGTCAAGTCACCGGCTTCTTGGGCGTTCTGGGCAAAGACCATGCCCCAGCCCACGTCGGTCACCGACATCACGTCATCGTGACCGGCATGCACGTTCAGCGAGTGCGAAGTCAGCGCACGGGCGCCGATGTTGAAGACCACCGGCAGGCGTTTGCCGGAAATGGTGTATAAAACTTCCTTCATCAGGACAAGACCTTGCCCTGACGTAAAATTGGTCACCCGGCCGCCAGCCACCGCATAGCCTTCGGAGGCGGAGGCGGAACTGTGCTCGGATTCCGGTTGCAGCCACATGATGGGCTTGCCCCACAGGTTCTTCATGCCGTTGGAATAGGCCACCTGGAAACCAACCCCCATCGTGGTAGACGGGGTGATGGGATAGGCAATCCCGGCTTCACAGCCTCGGGTTTCCACATGGACCACCATTCCGGCGCCGTCGGACGTTCCTGGAATGCCGGGATAAGGGAATTTTCCGGTTGCAGTGTGTTCTTCCTCAGTTTTAGGCGGTTGGGCAAGGGCCATGAACGCGTCTCCTTTTATATGGAATCTTTTTAATTCAATCTGTTTCAGTGAGAATCCGGTACTTTGAATGCGGGTGATACTGAGTCTGGCTGGCGTATGCTGGAGGGCAGACGAATGGGGAATCTTTTTAAAGTCTCGTTTGCGAGTTGGGGATCCGTTTGTGGGTGGCTCCTGCCGTTCTTTTCAGTCGGCCGCTTCCTCCGGAAGTCGGCGAGCGGCGGTAAAGTCAGCAGTCTGCCAGGCGGGGGGTCGCCTGACCATATTCTTACAAAAATCGGGTAAAATTCAAAGCGTGTCTTAACAACTGCAAAGCTCATCCTGTCTTTTAATCACCAGCTTGCGTGGGGGCAAATCGTTTCCCTGCCGGTTTTCCGGTTTTGGCCGGCGCTCAGGAAAACAGGGATTGAAAGGTGTTGGGGCGGTGCAATTCCAGGCTATTATCGGGCCAGTCCAACTTGGCCGCTGGCCGGGGCAGATATTTTTTTTCGAAGACGTTTTCCACTTTGTCCGTCAGCGTTCCTTGCCATTCACCCAGCTTTTCTTTCCACTCGCCCAGCTTCTCCCGGATAAAATGCCATTGTTTCGGCTTTTTATGCCGGACCAGCGGATCGTAAGTCCAGTTGATAATCCCTTTGCTGATCTTGCTGATGACGCCGCTCAAAGCAATCATGGCTGCGATGACGGTGATGATGCTAAAGGTTTTGGGCCTTTTGCGGATGAGTGACGGCATCGCCTCGTGTGCGAACCATTGTTGGGTTCGCTTCAGCAATGCGGCGCCCAGCAGGGTGGGGATTGCGATGGTCGCCAGCAGATGATACAGAAGCTTGGAGCCCGTTTTCTCGGCGGTTTTTCTCAAGCGCTCCCCGCGATCCAGGTCCTTATTGCGCTCATATTCCTTCATGGCGGTGCGATAGACATCGAAACCCGCATAGCCGGTGCTGATGAGCGGTGGGGCAAAGGAAGCACCGGGCACGACCACCGGCAACAGCTCAGAGACGTTCGATATGTTTTGATACAGCCGTTCAGTCGGCATGTTTTGCAGCTTATGAACAATTTGCTGCGGCTGCGGCACCTGGAAATTCTGGAAGTTGAAGTTATGTTGAAGCTCCCAGGGTACCGGAATTTGGGGAAGCGGCAGCCAATTAGGCGTTGATCCGCCCTGTGGACGTGATTTGTCGGGATGCTCGGGCGAACTGCTTTGCTGTCCTGCATCGTAACGGGCAGAAAACTGAAGTTTGGGGCGATTGAGTGATGGAATCATCTGGATCATCCCTCCGGTCAACCTTTACCGGGTCAAGGAGATGCCGGTTCTGCAACCGGACAGCACTATTAGTAGCACAAGCACGCTTCGGTTTAAACGGGCTGGAACGGGTATTCCGGAGATTCCGGAAATGGGGCTCCGTCTGAATATAAACGAAACCCGATCATGAATTGCCTTCACGGATCCAACCACTTTCGACGGTGTGGCTCCGCTATGGCGGTTTTTCCAAGCCCTTCGGCATCCCCGAAGACCCATCCCCGAAACGGCTGACTGACATTCGTAAACTTTCTCGAACTTTTTTTCGATCTCATTCTTGCATTTTGGCCTGAAGCAGGTATCATAGAATTTACATTCGATAGAATAATCGTTCGATGGCCTGGCACTCTCATTCGGCGGAGCCGAAAGTAAAAATAGAGACTGCCAAGATAGAAACTATCAAGCAAAGCCGGATAGAGATAGCGGAAAGAGAGCTTCATGTTTGATTCCCTGACCGATTTAACCCCCAAACAGCGCGAAGTGCTGGAGAAGCTGATGACCTTCCTGCAAGAGAACAGCTATCCGCCCTCCATTCAACAGCTTTGTCAGCTCTGCGGGGTCAGCTCGACTTCCACGATCCACTTCCATCTCAGCGCCCTGAAGAAGAAAGGCCTGATCGACTGGAACCCGGCGGAAAAGCGAGCCATTAGCGTACGCGAGGATCTGCGCGATGCCTATCGGGTGCAGCACGGTAAAAATCATCCCCAACCAGAGGAATCGGCAGACGAAGGAACGGAAGAGGAACGGCGGGGCGTGCTTCCCATGTTGGGGGCGATTGCGGCGGGTTCTCCCCTGCAAACGCTGAAAGACACGGTCGAGCGCATCGATCTCAGTGAAGATCTGTGTCCGTCCGGTTGCTACGCGCTGAAAGTGCGCGGCACCAGCATGATTGAAGATCACATCATGGATGAGGATATCGTCATCATCAATCCCAAGGCCCGTGTGCGGGAGGGAGACGTGGTGGTGGCCCTCATCGATAACGAAACCGCAACATTGAAACGCTTTTATCGTGAGAAAGACAGAATCAGGCTTCAACCGGCCAACTCGGAGATGGAACCTATCTATGTAACGGACGTCCATATCCAAGGTAGAGTCGAGGCTGTTATCCGCAGATACTAGATATGAAATTTCCCCAAAAAACCACGTAGAACGTTAGAAGAAAGTGCGAATTGGTTAGAACCACCGTTGAGGAGGCTAGTTTTCCCATGCAATTGAAAGTACAAACGCTGATCCGAGATGTACTGGTCGGTACCCTGCTGGTATTGCCCTACCTGTTCATCCCCACTCAGTTCTAGGTTTTTTCTCTCCCTAAAACTCTACACACTCCACTCTATATCCCACAAATCTCACCTGAGGCAAGTTATTTGCCTCTTTTTCTTTTATTATAGGGATCGCTTCATCGCGCTTTGGCAACATCCAATCCAGATCCTCGTGAAGCACCCGCGAAACGAAGTGGTCATGATCCCGGAACAAGCAGAATTCGAGACCGACTCAATCCTTATGAACGCATTAATTCAGACTTCCACACAACCATTTGGTGTCCCGGAGCTTCAATCCGGCCAAAAAGAGCCACTCCTGGGCAAGTCCCTGGAGGAACTGCGCGCGCTGGTCAAAGAAATGGGCGAGCCCGGCTTCCGGGCGGATCAGCTGCATCATTGGCTTTATGTTTGTTGTGCCCGTGATTATGACGCGATGAGCAACCTGAAAAAGAGTTTCCGCGACAAGCTGGCGGAGCATTACCAGGTGGGTTCCCTGACAGTTGCCGAAAGGCAGGTCAGCCAGGACGGCACCATCAAGTACCTCTTCCGCCTGCCGGACGGCAAGGTGGTGGAATCCGTGCTGATGTACTTTGAGGAACGGGGTACCTATGCCGTCTGTCTCAGTACCCAGGTGGGCTGCGCGGTGAACTGCGGCTTCTGCGCCACCGGGAAACTGGGCTTCATGCGGAACCTGTCGGTTGCGGAAATCGTGGAACAGTATGTCTACGTGCAGGCCGATAGTGGCCAAGAGGTGCGTAACATCGTCTTTATGGGGCAAGGCGAGCCCCTGCTGAATTACGACAACCTGCTGAAGGCAATCCACATCCTGAATAAGTCCGCCGAGGTGGGCATGCGGCACATTACTATTTCAACTTCCGGTATTGTGCCCCGCATTGAGGATCTGGCGCGGGAGGACTTGCAGCTCACGCTGGCCATTTCCCTGCATGCGCCGGACAACGAAACCCGGACGGCCATTATGCCGCTGAATAAAAAATGGCCGCTGGAAGCACTGATGCCGGCCCTGCACCACTACGTGGCTACCACCGGCAAGCGACTGACCATTGAATACATCCTGCTGGCAGGTGTGAACGACCAGCCGAGCCACGCTCATTCCTTGGGCAAACTGCTGCAAGGCCTGAAGTGCAACGTCAACCTGATTCCTTACAACCCCATCGGGGATGACTACGGCTACAAGCGCCCTTCCAACAACGCTATTCACCGCTTCAGGGCGATTGTTGCCGACCAGTACGGCAAAAAAGTGACCGTGCGTGTGGAGCGCGGCGTGGATATCGCCGCCGCCTGCGGCCAGCTGGCCAACAAGGTGCAGACCAGCTAAGCCGCCAGCCTGCCACTATCTCCAGTCAGTCGAAATTGATGCATTGGGGCTTAGGACTTACCAAGTGCGTTCCCGGCACACCGTCTTGGGTGGAATATCTATTTCTTGCATGATATTTCCCCACCGATCATACAGAACACGATGTTCACCGGGCATATTAAAGCATTGGACAGGCGGCTGGGTGCGTTTTGGAGGGCAGAAACGGCGATTCTGCCAACCGGAACGGTAACCTGGCGCTTGTCCTTGCCATCCATAAGAATTTCCTCCATAACCTCCGCCTGATCCCCAGTGTTGTCTATAGCCGTGGGCCAGTGCATTGGTCGACCCCAGGAATAATGCCCCTTCCAAGGCCGCAATTCCCAGGAATTTTCCTCGCTTGGATTCCTTTGGCACTTCTAAATCATTATGCGCAATAGGATTTTCCGAATTCTTTGGTTCATCGGGCTTCTTCCCGAATTGCAACGTGCTGGGGGCGAACGCAGTTTGAGGCCCCAATGGCGCAGGCTGCGGCAAACGCCCGGCAATCGTGGATGGCGACGAAAAGTTGGAAAACATCGGGATCATGAAGAACCACTCCTTTTTTGTTCTTGAATACCGAAAAAGACTTTTCTGAGGTATGAAACTGCTGAAGTTTGCTGTAGATAACCGAAGTGCCAATCAACCCGGACTCTCCATGGCGATTGATAAGGGTGGAGAGTATAGTTATTGGCGATAACCCTGGGTAAAGCCGGATGGATCCAGCTTTATGATGAAACCGCGAGCATTGTAGCAGGAACCTGTTCAGAAGACCAGTCGTTGCGTGTAGGAATTGATCATTTTTTGCATACTGCCGTTCAAGCCGTCTTCACGCCGTTTGCCGGAGCATTGCCATGAGGTCTTTGGGCAAGCTCAATTTAATCCTGCTTGGATGCCTTGCTCTCCAGCTTGCCGGTCAATGCTGTGCCAACATCGCAGCCGCAGCAGGGGGTTGGGTCCATCCCTGACTTGTGGCGCTGGAGGCCGCAGCAGTCCGCGCGCGCTCCGACTGAAAAAACGATTTCGCTAAAACGTTTTCCGCTGCCCGTCATGAATGGCGAAAACACTTTTTCAAAGACGGTGTCCAGCAGAGGCTTTCCAGGTGTCTTTGCCTCTAGCGCCGCCGGTTCCCCCAGTTTGACTAAGAATTCCTGCAGCAAGTTTCGCCTTTTTGCCACTTCTTGTTGCTTTTGGGGCTCCGCCAGATTCCGGATCGCCTCCAGATTGGCCAGCTCATCCACCGATTTTACGGCTTCCAGCTCGTGTAGCCAGGCAATCTCAGAAAGGTCCATGGTGTGGTTGGTGGGTGGCTCAAGACGAACCATGAGCTGATCTCGCCACTTATCATAGTGCCACGCGACTGCTCCAAAGACCTGTTTGACCATGGCAGGCAGGCCAACCTCATGGGCTCTCAGACGGACCTCTCGGGCAATCTGCTCACGAGGAAGTATGAACGAAGGTGGCTTCGGCGGTGCGGAGTCCTCTTTTGCAAACCGCAACTTCCGGGAATCGGCATTCTGCAATGTCGAAATCGGAAGCGGAAGGCGTGATGACGCATTCGACAACATCATGGACCGAAACGGTCTCCTTCTTTTGAAACCCTATTAAACCCGGCTATCTTCCACGACAAGTCGTGGTGGTTGCTCGGTTCATCATATCAAATTCAATCTTGATTTTAAAACCCGGAAGCCCTGAAAACATGTGGGTGGAAAATCTGCTGTTTACGTTTCTTCACAAACTAACATCGAATTCCGAATAGTTGTTTTTATGCAAATACGAGCAACGCTCAAAGATTTTATTCTCTACTTTTACTAACTTCTACCTACCTTTTACTCTACTCAGACAAGTTTACCCGCTCCTCGTCATAGACAGGGCGGGTTTTTTATTGCCTTTCTTTAAGAGAACTCGCTTTCAAGCCCCTTTTGTCATAAACATGTCACAGATTGATCTTTTAATGGCAGTGGAATACCGCGCTCCAACCTTACACGAAGGGTTGAACATCTCCTGATGATAGCCTCACCCGTGAATACGACCATCGCAAGCACCACACAGCTTGTGCCAAAACATGCAAAAGACAATTCTTTTGATTTTGTATATGATTGGTGCAGTTTCTTTGCATATGGGCAATTTTGGGGTTGGAGAGACTTTATTCCGGTAGCAATCCGCACGATGGGGTGTCATGACCGGTCGGGTTCAAAACGCTAGGACATATCTAAACTTCGCGAATCAGTCCGCGCATACTGCGGTACGGTTCGGCAACACGCCCGCAAAAATGGCCACCCAGACACTCGCTACCGATGCCACCTCAAGAATCCGAAACTTGGACATGGCGGAAAAACTCTATCGCGTCTGCGGAAACTGGACGAGGGATGCCCGTGTAGGTGGTTTGTCGGTGGAAGACGCGGCTTCCAGGTTCTTGAATCTGTTTGCCATCAGTATCCCGCAAGGTTATGTGGCGATTAAAAAGAAAGCAACTCCCTGGGAACGCAATATCCAGAATTTCATCAGCTTTTTCCTGGGTATCGGGATGACCATATTTTTCAAGAATGACAAATTCGGCTTTAATCCTCTCCTCAACACGTTCATGAAACCCCAGGAGAAGCTGCCCGCCAATCCTGGCCTGATCAAGTGGCTGATCAACCGGGCTCGCCTCAAGACTGATTATTTTGACATCCTGAAGGCCGCGGGAATCGAGGTTTCTGAAAAGGATCGCGAAAAAGCCCTCTGGTCGAGCCTGGATGGCAACCAGCGGACCCTGATTGACGGGCTTTACAACAAGCTTCGAAAAAAAGAAGAAAAGGGCATTCTGACAGAAGCGGAGAAAGCCATCAAAGAAGCCCTGCCTGCTTTTCGTCGCCGCCTCATCGCCTTCCCTGCGCTGTCTCTGGGGTTGATTACCCTGACAACCGTCTATATCATGGGCTTTTTGACCACCTGGTTCGTCTTCAAGTTTGTCGTTCCGTTGGATGCAAAGTACAAGGCCAACGAGGAGAAGCATACCCAGTCGAAATCCGGGCAGCACCCGCAGGGTCGGCTGAAGCCCGTAACGTTCTCCGCGCCGCCAATCTTCCAGTATTTCAGCCAGGCTTTCAACGCCGGTAACCGATTCATGGCAAACGGCACTCCACTCAATTTGCGGGAGGGCAGCCGTGTCAGCCGTTAAGTCGCTCGCAATGCGGAGCCTCCAGCAGCCGGCCAGAACCGCTAATGCAGGTGTGTTATTCGGAATCCGAGGTCTCCAACTGCCGACCATGACCGCCGCCGCCTGGTGGGGCCTGGGCATGGCGACCCAGGTTGGCGTGACCGCGCGGGATCTGGTCCGGGTGCAAACCGTACCCGGCGATCGCAAGGCCGATTACATGGCCCGCAACTTCGTTCCGTCCATTATTACACCCTGCATCATGGAAGCGTCCTTTCGAGCGGTTGATAGCTATTACACCATGCCCCTGATGACCCAGGCACTCGGCCTGCCGTCATTGCCGGTGGCGGTGCGCCGCCGGGCCGTCGGCAGCCTGGTCAAGCCCGACAGTATCTTCGTCATTCCCCGTGTGCTGAAGGAGATGGATCTCAGAGATCCCAAGCTGACACCCGAAGAAAGAGCCGAGATGCGGCAGCTGATTGAGCATTTGGAGAAGAAGCTGAATCCTGCCGATTACTTGCAAACTCTGGTCAAGCAAGGGCAATTGGCGGAACCGGAAGCCAAACAGGTCCTGGAACACAGCTGGAATATCATTAATGAGCTGGATGTTGAAGCGCTTTTCAAGAAGGGGCAAACCGCCTGCGACTATAAGGCTCTGGAAAGCCGGCTCGCCCGGCTTGGAAATGAACTCTGGCAGCATCATCCCAAAAAAGAGAAGCTTATGGAGTATGTCCGCCAGGGCGTGGAGAGCAAATACACGCGGGAAATGCTCAAGAGAATCCAAAAAACCGGGGTTTGGCCAAAAATGGCGCTCAGCACCATCCTCAGCTTTTTCTATTACGGCCTGCTGGTTACCAACCTGGATGTCGATGTGGTCCGCCCCTGGCAGGAGAAATTGATTGCCAAGCGTGGCACGGCCCAGGAGATCGTCAAGCCCTGCTATCTGGCTACCATCCCCTTCGCCGGCATCCTGGCGGCTGGGATGTGGGACAGAACCGCCCGGTTTTTCCTGCCCAAAGTCGTTCGAAATTCCTACCTGGGTCGCTTTGTGGCGGTCAGCGGGCTGGCCGTCGCCAGTTATTTCGCCACGGCCGGGCTTCTCATCCGCAAGGCCCTGTCCGGGCCGCTTCCGAAGAATGCTTTGCGCAAGCAAACCGTTCCCAACCGGCAGCCTGGCCAGGCAATGTCTTTCCCCGCCCCCCGGCAGTATTCAGGACCCGTCCGACAGACGCTTGGCAATTCACAGCCGGGCCGCGCTTTTGCCCCATCGCTTCCCCTTACCTATCAGCAGCCAACTGGCCTGTCTTTCGAGGGTGTTTCCCCCGTCACGGCGCTGCCCATCCAATATGCCAACGCACCATTTCCCGCATCGTTTAGCGGATCTGCCTCTCCGACCGTCAATCCCTTCGGAACCCCGGTTGATATTCTGCAAAATCCCCGGCCACTTCAGGCGTTTGTCCCGGCGAGTCTTTCCCGGACAGGCGTTTAGTGAGCTTTCACTCGGCTGATGGCTTGTCCTTCGGTTTCCCAGATTTCCAGGACCCGGTCCATATGGGTGAGTTCTATCAGGCGGGTGACCTGATCGTTCAATCCGTACAGGGTCAAGTTGCCGTTGCGTTCCTTGCAGAGCTTCAGCAACGAGATTAAAACGGCAATCCCGAAGCTATCCAGCATATCCACCTCCGCCAGGTTCAGCACCACATGGCTGAAGCCCTTTTCCAGAAGATGGCTGACATGATTCTTGAGGACCAGTGTTTTGGGATAGCCGAACTTGTCATCGGTGATATCCACGACCACACACTCTTGCAAAAATCGGTTTGAGAGTTCCATGACTTTCCGCTGCTCCAGTAAGTCGTCACTTCAATCCTAGCATATTTTCAGATTTGCTTTACGGCCATATGCAGGCCGTCAGTCCCCCTCAGACACAAGGGGACTTGCCGGGTATTTTATGCCGCAATCACGCTATCTTCTAAACGCGCTGTAAAGTAATCGTGATGAGCATCAGTTCCATATCGTCGTAATCTTGCCCGCCTCCCTTGTGGCGATAGCCGGTCCGAATCTCCAGAATGTTGGATTCGTTCTGCTTTAAAAGTCCCTCGGGCAGCGTCATCCGCTGGCGATCACCGTTAATGGTGATTTCTCCAATCAGCTCCCCGTTCAGCAAAACCTGTACGGGGGTGCTGACGTGATGGAAGCGGCTTTGCCCCAGCGCGTGCGCGGCATGGGTATCCAGGCCGATCACCGAGCCAATCTCCAGAACCGCCGAGCCGTTGATGGGGCGATCCATGCCGAAGCGCCGCCGAAAGACAGGCCCCTCGCTATCCCGCCGGAATTTGCCGGCGCCCGCAGAGATGGGCGAAAAGCTGCCGTCGCCCAGGTGGCGAATCTGTTCATCCAGCACCAGCGTGTTGCGGAGCTCGCTCAAGGAAACCACCAGGGGATGGCGTCTCACCGAGTTTCGATCCAGGGTGACCGTCACCGGCACATAGCCATTCTTTCTGAAGGCAACGATCACCGGTTTTTGGGGCAGTTCCGGCAAGGTAAAACGGCCGTCCATGCCGCTGGTGGTTTTGTACTTGGTATTGGGGATGCTGACTGTAACGCCGGATAGCGGCGCGTGATCACCGGCGCTTTCCACCATGCCGCCGTCCACGTCGGTTGATAAGGACACCGGTTGTAGCCCCTTCTGATACAGGCTTTTCCGGACGCCGCCCTGCAACACGGCGGGCTGCTCGGATGCGGGGTTATTCTGGGCGCTGGCAACGCCCGTCGAGTAAACGGCAAGATGAAGCAGGAGGCAGGCAAGCCAGAACCTGCGGGTGGCGCGGCAAAAACGATAAAACATCAGTGGCGGTGACCTTGCATCGGGGTTCGTGTAATCTCTACTCCCTTTATTCGGAGGATTTTTTCGTTCCTTTAAAAAAGTAGACGGAAATCTTCATATTTGTTGACTCAAGCCTGGAAAGCCGTTTGAAAATCCGGCTGAGACTTCCATAAATAGGAGGATTCGGGCGGGGCAAAAATGGGCCAAAGTATATGTAAAGGAAGTATGGTTGCCGCTCCCGTTCCCCTCAAGGTTCATATCGATTCACGGAAGCCGGGCGCGCTCCCGAAGAATCCGGAAAAGGGCTGGAAGGAAAACGTTGTTCCCATGATCGATCGCATCTTCGCCGCTCCCAAGGGCTGTGACCTGGAACAGGGCATTGCGTTCGCATTGGAAAAACGCCTGGATTACGAGTTGCCCACCTTCTACTTTCCGGAGAACCTGGACAACAAGGACGCCGAAATCGCGAAATACCGCTCGCTGATGACCGATTTCCGGGGCATGCTGTCCATGCACGGGCCGATTTTTGATACCAACGTGGTCAGCCTGGACCCGGAATTTGAAAAGATTTCACGCCGCCGTTACTTGCAGGCCATTAATATCGCCAAGGAGATGGGGGTTCGTTACCTGGTTTTCCACACCCAATGGACGCCCATCTACACCGCCGCCAACGCCACCAAGCAGTGGCTGGCCAAAGTGACCGACTACTGGGAGCAGATGGTGGCCGAGCACCTGGAAGGCAGCAACCTGACGGTACTCATCGAGAACTTCCTGGATCCCGATCCGGACACCATGCTGACGCTACTTTCCCGCGTGGGTTCGCCGCACCTCAAGGCCTGCCTGGATACCGGGCACGTGAACATTTTCTCCGAGCTGTCGCCCATCGACTGGATCAAGGAGCTGGGCGGGCATGTGGCCTATATCCACACCCACAACAACAATGGCGATATTGATTCCCACGATGCCTTCGAGACCGGTCTCATCGACATGGAAGGGTTTCTAAGCCACCTGGCCCTGCTTCCCCAAAAAGTGCATCTGGCCATTGAAACATCAACCGTCGAGGCCCTGGAAAGCAGCTACAAAATGCTGCGCCCCTATCTCAAGCTTCAAAACGAGCAATTCGCCTCCAAAAGCTTCCTGATTTAGGAGGCCAGAAAATAATTGATGATGTTGGACACCAGGCCCAGCCAGAAGCCAAGAAAGGCGCCCAGAAAGGCCATCCAGCGAAGTTCCCGGCGGCAGATGCCGTAAATCATCTGCTCCAGCTGTTCATTGGAAAACTGATCCAGTTTCTCCAATATCATCTGCCCGATATCAATGGCCGGCAGCATCCGCCGCACAATTAAATCCAGCTCCCGATGCAGATAGCGCCTGAGAAAGCGCGCCAGCTCCAGCTTCAAATCGGGCCGTTTCTCGTTCAGCCACGCTCTTAAATCCATTTGCAGAATGCGGCCAATCATCATCCGGCTAGCCCGGCCGCTCCAACGGGAGACCGCCTCGCCGATCTCCTGACGGTGATCGACCAGGGTTTCAGTTAGTATCCCCGTGGCATAAGCCAGCAAGGCCTCGCGGGTTTCGGGTGGCAGTTCTTGAAAGGAGAAATTGCTGATCCGCTCAGCCAGCTTCTCCCGGATTTCCAGGCGATCCAGCAGTTCGGTAATCCGAACCTCGGCTTCCGCCGGTTCCGCGTCCAGGTAATCCCGCAGCTTCAGCAAGCCTTTATCGATGCCCGCGAATCGCATCAGCAGCCCCTTCAAGCCACCCACCTGCTCTGAAAGACCCTTGCCGATCCGCATGATGTTGGTGTCGCTCAGGCCTTCCACCAGCACTTGCCGCAGGTAGGCGGGCGTGAGCAAGGTATCGAAGATGGCGTTGGCCAGGAATTCGCCCTGGTCATAACTCAACCGGGTACTGGACAATGCGCGGTCCAGAATCTCGGGGAGCAGGGCTTGCAGGTGTCCGCCGTTGCCGGATTCAAGATCGTCAATCAAGCTGCCGACCAGCTGATTCAGCAGGTCCGGGATGACTTCCTCGCCGTAGCGGTAGATGGAACGTAGTTGCTCGGGCATCCGCAATTCGCGCTCGATGGAATCCAGCACCCCTTCGATGCAGCGGAGAAGGTTTTCCTCCGTCACCAGCTTTTCGGCCTGCCGGTGGATATCCGCTTCGGTGAGTAGCGTGCGAGTGACCGTATCGGCGATGCTGCGGGAAAGATTGGCCCGCCCGCGCGGGAGGATGCCCGGTGTCAGCGGTAATTGGATGTCGGTGCCGGGCACATATTTGGCCCGGTATGGATGAAACAGCATCCAAATGGCCATTTCCGTCGCCAGCCAGCCATGCAGGGCGTAAAATAACGGCTGGAACCAGAAGGCCGGCCTAAGGATGCCATGAAACAACCAGGTGAAGAATGCTTCCATTTAAATCGGCTGGTTTCTTAACAGCAAAAAGAATACAACCGCCACAATGATTCGGTAAATCCCGAAGGGGACCATATTGTTTTTCTGCAAGAGCAACACAAACGCCTTGACCGCCAAAATAGCCGCCCCAAAGGCCACGGCAAAGCCCAGCGCGTAAGCCGCGAGATCATTGGCGCTTAGCTGGTTCCAGACATCCAGCAGGTCCTTGATGCTGACGATGAACATCACCGGAACGGCGGCCATGAAGGAGTATTCCGCCGCCGCCGTGCGCTTCAGCCCGTTGGCCAGCCCGCCAATGATAGTGCTGGCCGCGCGGGAAACGCCGGGGCATAAAGCAAAACACTGGAAACAGCCGATCATCAGGGCGTCTTTATAGCTGAGTTCATCAATTTGTTCGATGGCATGGCTGAAGCGGACCCGCTCCACCAGAATCAGCACCACGCCGCCAATGGCCAGCGCCCAGGTGACCACCACCGGGTTGAACAGGTGCCCCTTGATGAAGTGTTCCAGGAGCTTGCCGCTGATCAAGATCGGCAGCGAAGTCACCATCAGCAGCGAAATCCCCCGCCAGCCTGAAAAGCCCTCGTTGGATTTGAAATCCAGCAGGCGGGTAAAGCGCTCCCGATAAAGAAACACCACCGCCAGAATCGCGCCCAGCTGGATGAAGACTTCGAAGTTTTCCACAATGGGCCCGTCAATACGCAGCAGGTAGCTGGTCAGAATCATGTGTCCCGTGGAAGAGACGGGCAGGAACTCTGTGATGCCTTCCACAATTCCGAGAATAATGCTGTGCAGGAGGTCCATGGGCCGATGATCCTTATCTTGCTCTCTCTAAATCTTGCGCTCTAACGCTTGGCTTTGAGGGTTTTTGGGTGATGGGTCGTGTCAAACTCAGGCTGAATGCAGCATGCTGTCCGAATCCGTCTTGGCTTCGTCGTCGGCGTGAATTTCCGTGCCGGCTTGCCCGGCCAGCGCTTCCACGACCTTATCCAGGCTGGTGATGAACGCCCGTTTGCCGCCGTTTTGCACGTAATCAATCATGGCGGCCACTTTGGGTCCCATGCTGCCGGAACCGAACTGCCCGTCACCCAGGTGTTTTTCGGCCTCGGTGAGGGAAAGTCGCCGAAGGGAGATTTGATCCGGCTTGCCGAAGTTGAGATAAACATTTTCCACTTCGGTGCAGATAATCAGGTTGTCGATTTTCAGGGTTTTGGCCAGCAAACAAGAGGTAAAATCCTTGTCGATAACCGCCTCAATGCCTTGCAGCACGCCATCTCGCTGGTACACCGGAATGCCACCGCCCCCGCAGCACAGCACGATGAAACCGCTGCCAATCAACTGCTGAATGGGCTGGGCTTCTAAAATCCGCAAGGGCCGGGGCGAGGGCACCATGCGCCGGTAGCCGCGCCCGGCGTCCGGACCGATGATCCAGCCGCGTTCATCGTACAGGCGCTGGGCTTCTTCCGGCTCGATGAATCGTCCCACCGGCTTGGTGGGCTTATTGAAAGCCGGGTCCGCCGGGTCCACTTCCACCAGGGTATTCACCGCCATCACCGGGGTTCGCAAACCCTGGTCATTCAGTTGGCGTATGAGTTCCCGGCTCAGCCAATAGCCAATTTCCCCCTGGGTCCAGGAAACACAGGTATCCAAGGTCACGGGCGTGCTGAACATCCGGGCGGAAGTCTCGGCCATGTCTAGCAGGTTGCCGACTTGCGGCCCGTTGCCGAAGGTCACCACGGGCAGATAGCCCTGCCGGAGCACTTCCACGACCCGCTTGCAGACCTCGGCCACCATTGCGGGGGCCAGATTGTTGCCGCTTTTCTTGTCGTAAAGCGCATTGCCGCCAATGGCAATCAGAACGGATTCCATGAAAAACCTCGGTCCGGCCTCCCGTCAAGTCCGGCACTTTCATGACATGCCGCTTTAACCGGTTGCCCCGTTTCCCTATAATGTCTAAAAGATAGCATACATCCAGAAGCTCAGGCCAGAGTGGCCGAGGACAAAACCATGTCTCCCCTGCCCGGCAACCGGATTTACCTGGATCACGCGGCCACCACCCCGGTGGATCCCCGCGTGCTGGACGCCATGCGCCCGTTCCTGGAAGGTGCGTTCGGGAATCCCTCCAGCCTGCACTGGTGGGGACGAGAGGCCAAAAAAGCCCTGGATGGCGCCCGCGTCACGGTCGCCCGGTGTCTTTCCGCAAAACCTGAGGAAATCATTTTCACCAGCGGTGCCACCGAGGCGGATAACCTGGTGATTTTCGGGGTGACTCAGGCGCTGGAAAGTCGGGGCAAACATCTGATCACCACTTCCATCGAGCATGCCGCCGTGGCCAATGCCTGCGAAGTGCTACAGTCCCAGGGCTGGGATGTCACCTGGCTGCCGGTGGACGCAGAAGGCTTTGTAAGCGTGGACGCCGTGCAAGCGGCCCTGCGCCCGGAAACGGCGCTGGTTTCCATCATTCATGGCAACAACGAGATTGGTACCATCCAGCCCGTGGAAGCCATTGGTGAAATGCTGCGTGCGCGGGGCGTGTTGTTTCACATCGATGCCGTGCAGACCGTGGGCAAGCTGCCCATCGCGCTGGACACGCTGCCGGTGGATTATCTCACGCTGTCGGCGCATAAAATATATGGCCCCAAAGGGGTGGGCGTGCTGTATGTTCGCTCTGGCGCGCCGGTGCCGGTGCCGATGGTGGTTGGCGGCGGGCAAGAGGGCAATCTGCGCTCCGGCACGGAAAACCTGCCGGGCATTATTGGTCTGGTCCAGGCGTTGGCGCTGGCCGTGGACATGATGCCGGATGAGACCCTGCGTCTTCGGGCTTTGCAGGAAGCCTTTATTGCCGATGTGCTGGTGAACATTCCGGATGCGGTGTTGAATGGCCCACGCGATGTCAGCCGCCGGGTGCCGGGGAACGTGCATTTCTCGTTTCCGCCGGGCGAAGGTGAGGCGCTGGTGCTGCATCTGGATTTGAAAGGCATCGCAGCCTCCAGCGGTTCCGCTTGCCACAGCGCGGTGATTGAGCCGTCACGCATCATCAAAGCACTGGGCAAATCCGATGATATCGCCCGCGCCACGGTGCGATTCAGCCTGGGCCGCAGCACCACCCGCGAAGATCTCAGCCGTGTAATGGCTATTCTGCCGGAGGTGGTGGGGCGCTTCCGGAAAAAAGCACAGCCTTCTACGCCATAGTGAGAATCAAAGATAAATCGGCTATTTAAAACGAACCTGTCGAATGTTTGTTCGTCTTTATGATGATAAGCAACATCAGCGACAGGAGGTTGACATGGCCTTGAAAGCCGTCATGAACCCGGTGCGCTCAACCGCCCTGAAGAGCATCGGGTACGAGAATGGCCGACTGTGGATAGAATTCCACCACTCCGGCCTGTATGAATACGAAAACGTCCCGGAGGCGGTCTATCGGGAACTCCGGTTCCACCCCTCCAAGGGCGCCTACTTCGACCAGCACGTCCGGGGCCGCTATCCGGTGCGTAAAATCCGGTAAAGTGTCTGCCGTCCATTGGCATTCCCGCCAGGATTGCTTTTGCCGGAATGCGTTACAACCCTTCACCATGTCCGTAACCATGCCCGGCGGGCAGGAGGCGGGTGCTACAATAGTTACCAACCGCGAGCGATAGAGAGTTGCCATCCGTGACCATCCAGTTTTCCTCATCCAAAAAGCCACCAAAGTCATCCGCTCCGGAAGCGGCTGAGAGCCCTTCGAACGCCTCAAAACCGGATGCACCCAAGCACGCTGCGCCCGCGACGGAGGCCTCTAAATCTGACGTTTCCGCGCGGATGACCGAGCGCCCTGGCCTGATGAAGAGCCAGGAGACGACTTACGACAACCGCCTGGAAAACACCATCCGGCCCAAGAGCCTGGCCGAGTATATCGGGCAATCCGCGCTGAAAGAGAGCATCCAGATTGGCCTGGATGCCGCTAAAAGCCGACAGGAAGCGTTGGATCATCTGCTGTTGTATGGCCCGCCCGGCCTGGGTAAGACCACGCTGGCCATGGTGATTGCGCATGAGATGAAGGCGGAAATTCATATCACCTCGGCGCCCGCGCTGGAGCGCCCGCGCGATATTCTGGGCATTTTGATGGGCATGAAGCCCGGCAGCATTTTGTTTATCGATGAAATCCACCGGATGAACCGGGTGACGGAGGAGATTCTGTACCCGGCCATGGAGGATTTCGCCCTGGACCGCACCATCGGCAAGGGGGAAAGCGCGAAAATCCTGCGGGTGCCCCTGCCCCGCTTTACGCTGATTGGCGCCACCACCAAGGCGGGCTCGCTGTCCAGCCCGTTGAGAGACCGTTTCGGGTTGGTCTACCGGCTGAATTTTTACGGCGAGGAGGAATTAGCCGATATCGTGCGGCGTTCCTCTAAAATCTTGGGTATCGAGGTTAATCAGGAAGGGGCGCGGGCCATCGCCGGGCGTTCCCGTGGCACGCCACGGATTGCTAACCGCCTGCTGCGCCGGGTGCGGGATTTCATGGAAGTGAAGCGCGCCGAGCAAAAGATTATTGATGATTCCTTGGCGCATGAGGCGCTGGATTTGTTTGATATCGACAAGCTGGGTCTGGATCCGACCGATCGCTTGCTATTGAAGCTGATTATCGAGAACTTTTCAGGTGGCCCGGTAGGCCTGGAGACGCTTGCTTCATCGTTGGGCGAAGATTCCAGAACCATTGAAGATGTCTACGAACCCTATCTACTGCAATCCGGGCTCATCAACCGGACTCCACGGGGTCGGACGGTGACCGCGCAAGCGTACCGGCATCTCTCCTATCGTCTACCCGCCAGCCACCATATGAACGATGTTGAACAGGCCCGGCTGGCGTTAGAATAACAATATTATGAGAACCGAACGGGGACAGAGGCAGCAGGCAACCCGATCGCTGTTCGCCCGCTGGGCGCCGGTGGTGTTTTTGGCTGCGGCGCTGGTCGCCCTGTTTTTCTGGCAATCGCCCGGAGCGGGTGCCGCCTTTGCGAACGAGACCTCTTGCGATCCGCGCCCGACTCACACGGCCAAGTGCTCGGCTGAATCGGATCCGGACGGCGCGGTGCCTGAACGAACAGCGCCTAGAACCACCGCACAGACCGCACAGAAGGATGCCGCCTCACTGAGCGACCTGAATAGCGGCGAGACGGAACAGATGGACCTGTATGGCGTGGTGATTGGTGTGAAAAACGCCGGTCCGTTGCTGCCCAACGGCAAGCTGCTCAGACCGATTCAGCAAGAAGAAACCATCCAGAAAGTCACCGTCAAACTGGATATGAAATCCCGCATCAAGGGGCTGAAGGATTTAACGGTCACGGTGGATAACGTGCTGGGTGAAAACCCGGCCTACAACGTCCCGGTGAAACCCGGCGACCGTGTGCTGCTGAACATGGAGCGGAATCCGACCACCGGCAAATGGATGTTCCACATCGCCAATCGGGCGCGCACACCGGCTCTGATGATCCTGGCCTCCCTGCTGATTCTGGCCGTGTTGATTATCGGTGGCCCAGAGGTCTCCAAGCACATGCTGCTGGCCGCCCTGATGCTGATAGGCGTCTACAAGGCTCTGTTTCCGGCGGTGCTGATGGGGCGGGGAGGCATGTTGTGGATTCTGCTGATGTGCTTCATGTTCACCATCCTGGGCAGTTTCATCTACCAGGTGCCCGGCACCCGCGCCCTTAGCCGGGAGCAATCGGTGGTTGTCCTGGGCACGCTTGGCGGATTGCTCATCATGGGATTGATTATGTGGGTCATGCACTTGATTGCACCTCTGGATGGGTATTCCAGCGAGGGTCTGGCCAACCTGTGGTACCAGTCTCCTCATCTGGAATACTGGGCACTGTTTATGGCCAGTGTCCTCATTGGCTACCAGGGTTTCCTGTTCTACCTCTGCTGGCAGTTGGCCCAAAATCGTAAGCAGGAAGGCGAAGTACTGGACTTTGCCCAGCGATTCGCCATTGTGATGCTGCGGGGACGCCGCCTGCTGGGGCCGTTGCTGTCGTCTTTGTTCCTGTTGTTCATCGGATTATTCTTGCCCATTCTGCTACAAATGCAGGGCACCCCCACCGCCCAGTTCATGAACCTGGAATACACCGCCTCCATGCTGGCCTACGCCTTCGCCGGTGGCCTGACGCTGATTTTAACCGTCCCCCTCACCGCCCTCATCGCCGCCTGGCGCTTGAGTCCAGTCAAGGTTAAAGAATCAACGGCTAAGAGCTCAGCATCTGCCACGGATTTTTAAAGCTTCTGTTATAAATCTAACTTTCAAGGCAAATATGCCTGTTCAGGGTTCTTGTACTTTTATGCTTTAAAAATATAAGAGTAGAGAATGGAAGGAATCCGTAATGCAACTTTTAAACTCTTCCCTTCGTTTTGGACAGCTCAATCAGAATAAACAACCTGTTCTTAAAGAGGTTTTGCGGAATTCTTACTCTCTGCATCACGCTGGAACAGTTGCAGGGTTAGGAGAATATAAAGTAGAGGCCTATGATAGTCCTTGCAATTGGGAAGATTTTAAACGTGTCAGTGATGATTTTGCTGCCCAATTTAATTTCAGTAATCAGCAGGGCGTTTCAGTGATACTAAGCCACCAAGGAGATGTCACTTTTGTTGCCACCTCTCCTCTGGAGAATGAGAATTTTGAATTATTCATGGAAGGAAAGGCAAAACTTATGCCCTTTTCACCGGAACAAATCAAAGAGAACGAAGCCTATGTGCAAAATCTCCCTGAAGCGCAAAAGCAAGAATTGAAACAAGATACGCTTGAACTAAAGCGGATTTTTGCTCAAGAGATGAGGAATGCTCAAAATCGAGAAGAGAATGATCCTCCACGCCAAATCGATCACTTTGAGGCGAGTTTGACTCCGGAAGAAAGACGGGGACTTAAAGACTGGTGGGAAACCCAGTTGATGATTGATGTTGGAGATCTTATTATTGGCCCTGACGGGAAAGCGATATTAAAAGCTTAAGTCAAAAAAGAGATTCTCATTCTACACTTCCATAGCGCTTATAAACGCCAACCGAAGAGATCTGAGCCTGTGGCTTAAGGCTACTGAGCGGAGGGCTGTTTTTCCAGGTACTGTTTCAGCATCATCATCTGATCCCGAAGCTGGGCGGCTTTCTCAAATTCCAGCATGCGGGCGGCGGCCTTCATTTCGGCTTCCATTTCGGCAATCAGCGCGGGTAGCTCTTGGGGTGGAACTGATTTGATTTCGTCCTGAAGCTTTTTCTGGGCTTTCTTAGCGGGTGTGGTCTTGCCGATGCCGTCTCCTTCGTCGCCCATATTGCCGATGATCTCCAGCAGGCCGTAGGTGATGTCCTTCTGGATGGTCTTGGGCACGATGCCATGCGCCTGGTTGTGGGCCATCTGCTTTTCGCGGCGGCGCTGGGTTTCGTCCATGGCACGGCGCATGCTGTCGGTGATGTTGTCGGCATACAAAATCACGGTGCCTGCCGCGTTTCGCGCCGCGCGCCCAATGGTCTGGATCAGCGCGGATTCGCTGCGCAGGAAGCCCTCCTTGTCGGCATCCATGATGGCCACCAACGTGACTTCCGGTAAATCCAGCCCTTCCCGCAGCAGGTTGACCCCAATCAACACGTCAAAGTCCCCGGTTCGAAGATCTCTGATGATTTCCATCCTCTCAATGGGTTTAATCTCGCTGTGCAGGTAGCGCACTTTCACGTTCAGCGTCTCAAAATACTCGGTGAGATCTTCGGCCATACGCTTGGTGAGGGTGGTAATCAGCACCCGCTCGTTTCGGGCGACGCGCTGGCGGATTTCATCCAGCAGATCGTCCACCTGGTTCTGGGTGGGGCGCACTTCCACGATAGGATCCAGCAGCCCGGTGGGGCGGATGATTTGCTCGGCAATTTGGCCGGATTGCGTGATTTCATAGTTGGAGGGGGTGGCGGAGACATAAATGCGCTGCCCCACCCGGTCCAGGAACTCGTTGAAGTTCAACGGCCGGTTGTCGATGGCGCAGGGGAGGCGGAAGCCATAATTAACCAGCGTCTCCTTGCGGGAGCGGTCCCCGTGGTACATGCCGCGCAACTGCGGAATGGTCACGTGCGATTCGTCAATCACCAGCAGGAAATCCTTGGGGAAGTAATCCAGCAGGGTTTTAGGCGGGGTACCGGGCGGGCGGCCCTCTAAAATGCGGCTGTAGTTTTCAATGCCGTTGCAATAACCCACCTCGCGGATCATCTCCAAGTCCCGCATGGTGCGCTGCTCCAGGCGCTGAGCCTCTAGAAGCTTACCCATGTCGTAAAGTTCGCGCAGGCGCTCGTCCAGCTCAAACTGGATTTGCCGCACGGCCCGTTCGGTTTCGTCTTTGCCGGTCACAAAGTGGACCGCCGGGTAAATCACCACCTCTTCCGGCATGGCTAAAATTTCGCCGGTCAGCGGGTCGACGGTGCTCAGGCGCTCCACTTCATCCCCGAACAGTTCCAGGCGGATGATGTGCTCCTCGTGCGCCGGGTGGACTTCGATGATATCGCCTCGCGCCCGGAAACAGGCGCGTTTCAGTTCCACATCGTTCCTCGAATATTGGTTGCGCACCAGCGTGCGCAGGAGTTCGTCGCGGTCCATTTCTCCACCCAGTTGGACGCGGATGGCTGCGTTGAAATAGTTTTCAGGCAATCCAAGGCCATAAATACAGCTTACACTGGAAACCACGATGGTATCCCGCCGCTCCCACAAGCTGCGGGTGGCCGAATGTCGCAGGCGGTCGATTTCCTCGTTGATGGCCGCCGTTTTCTCAATGAAAGTGTCCGTACGCGGGATGTAGGCTTCGGGCTGGTAGTAATCGTAGTAGCTGATGAAGTATTCCACCGCGTTTTCGGGGAAAAATTCCCGCAGCTCGTTGTAAAGCTGGGCGGCCAGCGTTTTGTTGTGGGAAATCACCAGCGTGGGGCGCTGAACACGCTCAATCACATTGGCCGTGGTGAATGTTTTGCCCGAGCCGGTCACGCCCAGGAGAGTCTGGGCCTCCAGGTCGGCGTTCAGGCCCTCAACCAGCTTTTCGATTGCCTGGGGCTGATCACCCGAAGGCTGGTAGCCGGACATCAGTTTAAACGGTTTTGCCATCATACATTCCATGATGCGCTTTGATGCGCTTGTTTTCAAGCCGGGGGAAGGCTGGCCTCAATCCGCTTTGTGCCTGTGCATAAAAAGACGCCCACGGGGGTGTTTTGTGCCCACATATAGAGCCAGGCCCGCCCCGAAAGGCGGACCTGGAGGGTTTGCAGCAAGAAGACTTTTGAATCTATGAGGTTAATGCCAGGAATTGCTGAACGGATCCATTCAGGTTGGCATTCACGTTGCCGGCCAGGGCATTGATGAAACCGACCGTGTCGCCGCCCCGGGCCGCGTTCAATACGCTGGCGTCAATAATCTGTGAGCCTGCCCTGGCCGGTTGTTGCACCCGGGTGTTCAACAACTGGGTACCGATACTACTCCCCGCCAGCGGGTTGGTTAAAAGCCCGCTGAACTGGTTCGGTGCCGGACTTGCGGTTTGGCTTGGGGCTGGCGTAACCGCTGGTGCCGGTGTAGGCGTTATGCTGACCTGGGACGTGATTGGTGCGGGCCTTGTCACGTTTGCAGGCGGAGTGGGTTGAGCCTGCGGACTAACCAGGGACGGGGCTTGACTCCTGAACGAGTCAGCCCTCCCGCCTCCTGATTTCCGGTCATCGTCGTTGTCATCACCGTGGCCTCCTTGCAGTCCGCTCGGGAAACGGCCTTCAGCCATCAGTTGGGCAATACCGGGAGGCAGTTCCTTTTTACCCTGCTCCACTTCTCTCATGCCTTCGCCAAGTTTTTTATAGCCCTCTTCCTTCTTGCCTTCATCCAGCTTTTTCAAGCCATCGGAGAACTTACCGGAGTAATGATGATCTTCTTTCCCGTCACGGCGTCCTTCGCTCTTGCCGCTTTGACTACCCGAATGGCCGGACGTTCCCCTGCCACCGGCAATGCCGTGTAAACCCATTCAGTTCGCTCCTCTCTAGTCCCGGAGTCGGCGGATTATCTTGCCCAACTCCAACAAATCACCATGCAAAAATTAAATATATGTGACCCTCAAGCCTGCCTAACAGCCTCTTATTAAAATAAAAACAATCAATGGGCTCGGATTGCCGGAAAGTTCTGTAAAAGTTTTGGCGCTGTTTCAATGTCTGGCGTATATCAAAGAGCTTTCAGTCTGGATCCTTGGTAGCCATCAAGGATATGCGACCTTTTGAAACCGGATTGAACCGTCTGGTCGGTTATTTTCAGGAACTTTCTTCAGGGGGAAGCAATAATACCCAATCGGGTGGATATCCATCGCATCCCCATAAGGTGATTCGTAGGGGTGATGCCGATCGCGAGTGGTATCGGTTTCGAAAGTGGCGCACAGTTCAAAGGTATCCATGTTGATTTTTCGGTAAGTATAAGGGTTTCCGCTCACCGGATCCCGTCGGGAATTCTCCAGTTCCGGCCCGGCAAGCGCATCCCCGGAAAGCGCATCCAGAGAATCGGGCAGCGCCTGGTGCATCTGGTAGTATTCGGCCAGCAAGCGCTGGATTTCCGAGAGATCGCGGGTCCGGTGCTCGTCCATGCGCTGTGCGCGCTGGGCAAACGGCCCGCCGGTCATCAACAGTCCACTCATGACAGAGATGACAATAACCACGCAGGCGATCGCCCAGAGCGTGGTGGGCAGCAGGCTTTTGGAAGGTTCTCGATCCGTCATGTCAATCTCTCCCCTATCGCCTGACCAGCGCATCATCCCGGCGCATCTCGAAGAGGTAGCTGGTAAAGATCAGCATGGAAATTCCCAGTACGACCAGGGCTTTGGCGGTAAAACGCCAAGTGATTTCCCCCTCCAGGAAGGTCGTCAGTACGGCAATCAAATCACCTAGGCTGACAATGGCTGTAATGCCCAGGATGAGATAGATCATCAGCTTGGGGATGAGGGATTCCCGTTTCTCCGGGTGGTTGTCCACGTCTCGCTGCACCACTCGCATCAGCCAGGTGAATACCGGAAATGCCACGACCAGTTGGGCAATGGCCCAACTCACGCTGGAATCCCGATAGTGGTACTCGCTGGCAGCGGCATCGGGAATGTGGTGGTTAATCAGATCAAAGAGCAGCCCCCCGAGCGCGAAGGCATTCATGCCCAGCGTGACGAGAATCAGCAGGTAAATGAACAAATCCCGCGCAATCTGGTGGGCTTGCATGCGCGGTGCGGGGATGGGTACTCCAAACGTATCCACGCCCGCAAACTGGTCCAGCGTTTTGCGAACCACGCCCTCGGACCAGCCTGAATCATTAAGCGTCTGGATGATCGCTTCCCGCGAAGCCCCGTGGCCGAGCGCATCCTGGATGTATTGCTTGAGTTCTCGCGACATAATGCTCCAAGCCTTTTTCCTGATTATAAGCAATGAACTTCTCTGAGGGCCATGCGGTGTGACACTTGTCGGGAGTGTTCAAGGCTTTCCCGGTAAATTGCGCGGAGCAGGGCGCTTCGGCCAAAAAATCTGAAAACATGGCCCGAGTTCCCGGTATTACAAGCCGTCACTGGATCATCGCTTTTACTGGAATCTGGCCAATCTTTCACTTCTAGTGCTTAAGTACTAGTTTTAATAATACTTGTGGGCAATTATTCGCTGACGATGCGAAATAGCGCTATTACCCCAATAGACAATGTGACCTTTTTAAATGAAATCTATGCTGTAAATGAAAACAGAAAAGCCCAATAACACTGAATGAGCCCTTCCTGATCCGCTCACGGGGCCAGTCAGCAAGGAGGCCCACCATGTCCCTCTCGCGCATACCCCTTCCCCATCCTTCAGAAACAGACTGTGCCCTCTACCTGGTGGCGGTGCTTCTGGGAATTGCCATCATCGCAACGACCTATCATGTCAGCGTCCCGGAGCCCACCCAGGATCCCTTCCAAAGCTGGCTCCGCACCTATGCGGAAGAAATGCTGAACCTGGAAGTGATGGATCGTGTCGCCGCCGCTCCCAGACACATCTTTTAGCCCCTGAGCAAATCTTGCCTCTTGAGGCAGTGGGCGATCCCCAATCCTATTTCTTCTCAAAAATCGAAAAAACGGTCCACAGGCTTTTAATCGGCACTGAAACGGCCTACGCCAAGGCGTGGCGGACGATGAAATCGGTGTAGACTTCCTTGCCGTCGATGAAGGCGGGGTTGTCCATCAGCTTCAGGTGGAAGGGGATGGTGGTTTTCACGCCGGTAATGCCGTATTCGTTCAGCGCGCGCTTCATGCGGGCAATGGCTGCTTCGCGGGTGGGCGCCCAGACGATGAGCTTGGCCATGAGCGAATCGTAGTACGGGGGAATGTTGTAGCCGGTATACATGTGGCTATCCACCCGAACACCGGGGCCGCCGGGGGCCATGTAACCATCCACCGGGCCGGGGCAAGGCATGAAGTTCTTGTCCGGATCCTCGGCGTTGATGCGGCACTCGATGGCGTGACCTTTAATCTCAATTTCCTCCTGGGTGAAGCGCAGTGGCTGACCCGCCGCCACCCGGATCTGCTCCTGGATGAGATCGATGCCGGTGATTAGCTCGGTTACCGGGTGCTCCACCTGGATACGGGTGTTCATTTCCATGAAGTAGAAGTTCAGCTGGTCATCGCAGAGCAGCTCAATGGTGCCCACACCCTCGTAGCCAATCTTGCGGATGGCTTTCAGGATGATGCCGCCGATTTTCTCGCGGATTTCCGGCGTGACCACCGGGCTTGGCGCTTCTTCCAGTAGCTTCTGGTGACGGCGCTGGATGGAGCAATCCCGCTCGCCCAGGTGCACCACATTGCCGTACTGGTCGGCCAGCACCTGGAATTCCACGTGACGCGGATTCAGGATGTATTTCTCGATGTAAACCTGATCGTTGCCGAAGGCGGCCTTGGCTTCCGCGCGGGCCATTTCCAACTGAGATTCCACTTCATCCTCGGCGTTCACCAGCCGCATACCTTTGCCGCCACCACCGGCCGTCGCCTTGATGATGATGGGATAACCCGCATGCTGAGCCCAGGCGCGAACCAGAGAGGCATCGGCGACCGTGCCGTCCAGGCCGGGCACCACCGGAACGCCGACATCGGCCATGGTTTTTTTGGCGGTGGCCTTGTCGCCCATCATGCGGATCATGTCGCCGGAAGGCCCGATGAACTTGATTTGGTGATCCGCGCAAATTTCGGCAAAGCTGGCGTTCTCGGCCATAAATCCATAGCCGGGGTGAATGGCATCCGCGCCGGACATCAGCGCGACGCTCATGATGTTAGCCACGTTCAGATAGCTTTTGGCGGAAGGAGCCGGTCCCACACAGTAGGCTTCGTTGGCCAACTGGACGTGCAGGCTCTCTTCATCGGCCTGCGAATAGATGGCGACTGTCCGAATACCCAGCTCATGGCAGGCTCGGATAATCCGGAGCGCGATTTCACCACGGTTGGCAACGAGGACTTTCTTGAACATGCGGGATCCTTCTTCCAATAGTTGTCTTTCGATGGTCTGTCGATTGATCTCTGCTCTGTATATTAAGACGGGCCGGAATGAAAATTGACCCCGTCCCGAAAATTCCTTCAGGCCGGATCAACGAGCATCAGAACTTGGCCAAACTCAACCGGCTGTCCATTGTCGACCGCCACTTTCACGACCCGTCCGCTGATTTCAGCTTCCAGCTCGTTCATCATTTTCATGGCTTCGATGATGCAGACCGTTTGTCCTTTGGAAATTGCCTGCCCGACGGCGACATAAGGTGGCGAATCCGGGGAAGGCGCGGCGTAGAAGGTCCCCACCATGGGTGAAGTGATTTTGACCAGGCGATCCTCGGCTGCATGCTTGGCCGGTTCCTCAAAGGAAGGGTGCGAGGTGGCCATCGGGACTTCTCCCGGCAAGCCTGCGGCGGGTGCATGGGCCGGAACATAGCCTGGATGGGCGACCGGCGCGGTAATCACGTGGGCTCCGGGCAGCTTGATGGTAACGCTCTTGTCACCGTCTTCCACCTTAAGCTCGGCGAGATTCTTCTCAATGGCCAGATCGGCCAGCTCCCGGATCTTATCGACGTTGATGTCCATTTATCCAATATCCGTCAAAACAACATTACACTCTATCGAGATACTGGTTGGTGCGGGTATCCACCCGGATGACCGTCCCGTTCTCTACAAAGAAGGGCACGTTCACCACCGCGCCGGTTTCCAGGGTTGCCGGCTTGGTTCCGCCTTGGGCCGTGTTGCCCTTTTCGGCGGGCGGGGTATCCACCACTTGCAGCTCGACGTTGTTGGGCAAGTCCACCCCGATGATCTTGGTACCGTGGAAAAGCACCTGGGCCAACATTTGTTCCTTCAGATATTTCACCTGATCGCCGATGGATGCCTTGGTAATGCCAATCTGGTCGAACGATGAGGTATCCATGAAGGTATACTCGTTGCCGTCGGTGTACAAATACTGCATTTCGCGCTTTTCAAGGTGCGCGGTTTCCACTTTTTCGCCTGCCCGAAAGGTCTGTTCAATGACCTGGCCGGTCTCCACGTTTCTCAGCTTGCTGCGAACAAAGGCAGCGCCCTTGCCGGGTTTGACGTGCAGGAACTCGATAATCTGGTAGAGTTTGGTGTTCAAAACGATCGTCAGACCGGTTTTAAAATCGTTGCTGGAAATCATTGTGTTCTATGTTTTCCTTATTAAATCATTTGATGACTTTGGTAGATGACCCAGAACTGACGCAGGGCCTACCCCTCCCGGACCGGCATCCCCAGATGGTAACTGCCTGACTGTATTTTACCCAAGGGGGACTCACGCTGCGGGTTTCCGAAAAGTGTCCTAAAAGGGTACCATATCCATACCGCACTATACTAATACGAAAAACCATGTCCTCTCTTCCCTATCAATCGAAGCATCACGTCGACTCGCTGCAAAGCCTGGCCCGGTTTGCCGAGAAGCTGGCCATGGCATTGAAAGCCGGGGATGTGGTCACGCTGGACGGCCCGCTGGGCGCCGGGAAGACCACCTTAACCCGCCTTTTAGGAGACGCGCTGGGACTGAAAGAACCTGTGACCAGTCCGACTTTCGTGTTGATGCACGAATACCTCAGCGGTCCGCTGCCCGTGGTGCACGTGGATTTGTACCGGCTGGGCGAGCAAAATGCCGGAACACTCGCCGATGAGTTGTTTGCCATCATCGATGAGGGCCGCTCTCTGATGCTGGTGGAGTGGGCCTGCTATGGGCCATTCCTGGATGATTATGCCACCATCGCCATCCGGATTGCCCCGGATGCAGACAATCCGGAGGCCCGTGAGATCGCTGTTTCCTCAAACCGTCCACTCTCCCTGGAAGGAGCCGAAGCATGAGCGTCATCCTGTACCTGGACACCACGGCCAACCGCCTGATGATCGGCGTCAGCCGGGATGGGGTCATGTGTGCCCGCTACGTGGCCCAAACGGATTCCCATCGGTATCATTCGGCCTTGCTGATTCCGGCCATCCAGCAGGTGCTACGGGAAGCGGGGGTGTCGGTTCGGGATTTGACCGCACTGGCCGTCAACCACGGTCCTGGCAGTTTTACGGGCATTCGCACCGGGATTACCACCGCCCGCACGTCAAGCCAGTTCCTGGGTTTGCCCGTTCATGTCTTCAATACTTTTGAACTGCTGGCCAATCAAAGCCCGGAGCCCGTGGATATTTTCCTGGATGCCCTGCGCGGCCGTGTCTATCACGCCTGTCTGCGCTTCGACGAAACCGGTCCGGTTTATTGCTCCCCCGCAGAACTCAAGGTTCTCAGCCCGGATGAGGCGCCCGCGACGGCCTCCCAGGTGATCGTGTCGCCTTCTTTATATGCGCAATGGGAACCGCTCATGATGAAACAGGGAATTTCTCTCCGAGCCATCCCGGAGGACTGGGATTCGCCCGCCGCCATGCTGGCCCTGGTGCAGCGATACGGAGATCGTTTCGCCCGTCCCTGGCTAGAGGTGAAGCCATTCTACCTGCAAGAGCCCAGCATCACTCTGAAGCGCCCTCAAACGCCCCTTCATTAAGGGGGAACCCGCCTCTGTTTTGACAAATATACAGTCGGGCCCCCTCCATTGGGGATTATAATCAGCCGGGTTCCCGGCTAGAATAGTGTTTCACAGGGGAGTTCGCATTCTTTTAGTCGTGTTACGGAGATTTTAAAGACCGGGAAGTGAGGATTAGATTATGCTATGGACTATTTTTACCATTCTGCTCGTGCTTTGGTTGCTGGGCATGGTGACCAACTATACGATGCACGGCTTTATCCATATCCTGCTGGTACTCGCGATTGCCGTGTTCCTGATTCGGGTGATTGGCGGCGGACGGACCACCGTCTAGCAAATTCGGCCGTTGTTGGGGGCCATTGGGAGTGTTGACAGAAAGGAAATCCGTTCAATGAGAGGACTGATCGTTCTGGGATTCATACTGATTATCCTGGGTATTTTCGTACTGTTCGTGCCGACTCCTTTTATCGGTAGCGAACGGGATGTCGTCGGCGGCCAAACCGTCCACGCCGCAGTAACCACACTTCACGTTCCTGGTTGGACGGGTATTGCGGCTATTGCCGCCGGATTGATTTTGGTGGTGATTGGCGCGGTTGGAGAATCGGGCCGAACGCGCATTTATTAGCCGACCGTTAGATGCCATCCTGTTTCCGCTGCTCCGGATGAGCACTTGGTGCTATCCTGTTACTTATGAGTCGGGTATTGAAGCATACGGCCAAGCGTTCGGAGAAAATCGGTTTGCCGCCGGGCACCCCGGTTTATCTCGGGCGCAAGAAGGGTGAGACCACCCGTGCGTGCATAACCGTGATGGAGTACGACGGGGAGCTTTTCAGCGAGCGCGAGGTGGCCAGTGCCGCCGACCTTTTGCCCTTGAAACCGGCCCCAACCGTGACCTGGATTAATGTGGACGGGGTGCATGACGAGGGCGTGCTGGCCGAATTCGGGGAAACCTTCCATCTGCATCCGCTCATGCTGGAAGATATCCTGAACACGGATCAGCGGCCGAAATGCGAATTTGTGGAGAACATGATTTACGTGATTCTCAAGATGTTCGATTTCGATGCGGCCCGTGAGGAGATTATCACCGAGCAGGTGAGCTTGGTGCTGGGCCCCAACCTTCTGATTACCTTCCAGGAAGAAGTTGGGGATGAGCTTGAGGCAATCCGGGTGCGGCTTCGGAATAACGGTACCCGCTTGCGGAAAGAAGGGGCCGACTATTTGGCCTACACCTTGCTGGATGTCATTGTGGACCGTTATTTTCTGGTGCTGGAAAAGATGGGGGAAAGTCTGGAAGAGATTGAGTTGGGCCTGGCCTCCCAAACGTCTTCCAACACGCTCGGCCGGATTCACCACATCAAACGCGAGATGATTTTCCTGCGCAAGTACGTCTGGCCGGTCCGGGAAGTGGTGGGCAGCCTGCAACGTTCGGATACGGAACTGCTTCAGCCCCGGACTATTACTTACCTGCGGGACGTTTACGATCACACCATCCAGGTCATGGATACGCTGGAAACCTATCGTGACCTGCTGGGCGGCATTCAGGATTTGTACCTGTCCATCCTCAGCAACCGCATGAACGAGATCATGAAGGTGCTGACCGTCATTTCCACCATTTTTATTCCGCTCACGTTCATTGTGGGCGTCTACGGGATGAACTTTAAATATATGCCCGAACTGGATTCCCCCTGGGGCTATCCTCTCACCTGGCTGGTCATGATAGCCGTTGCCGGTAGCATGGTGGTGTATTTCAGGCGCAAGAACTGGTTTTAAGCCGTCCGGTTCGAGGCGATCTCACGGCGCTGTGGTGGTGGATGGCGTTTCCTCGCCCTTGATTGCGCAGCGCTGCTTCACGCAATGCGCCTGAGTCTGTGGAGAGGATACCGGCCGGGCGATGCAATCGACCATCTGTTCCAGTCGAACCCGGAAATCCCGGTACTGGGTGACGAAATTTTTGTTGAGTGCTTGTGGCTGGCCGCATACCCCGGTTTCCACGACGCAATCGGCATCCGAGCGGCAGGAAAACCAGTAGGGTTCCGCCCGTAGCGTGGCGGAGGAATCTTCAGGTTCTGCGGGCTGCCTGGCCTCCGGCGGTGTGGATTGCCTGGATGCCGTCACGTTGCATCCGGCCAGCAAAGCAACCGGTAGAATGGCGAGCAAAAGGCCGGATGTGACCACTTTTCCCGGTCTTTCCCCCAATTTTCTCCATGTTTGCAGCGGCATTATTTCTCCCTCCTGCCTTCGGGTTCGCAACACCCTATTTTGACCCGGCCGGAAGCCGGGAATCAAGGACTAGCCTATCGGTGGAATCGGGAGAATCCCAGCCGACTGCTAAGCGGTGCCCAGGCTGCCGGGTGATGGTTGCCGTGCCTGGGATGCGGTCTGGCCTTCAGTCTAAGCTTCAGACTGAAGCCGGGTGAAGCCGGGGAGCCCCTTTCCCGATTTGCCGAGTTGCTCATGCACTTGCTTCAACATGGCCGTTACCGGGCTTTTGTATTCATCATTTTGGTCGCCAGCGGGTGGATCCGCACTGGGACCTGCGCCTCCCGAAGCGCCTTTCGGCATTCCCGCCGAACCCACTCCAGAGCTTTTGCCCGCAGCCCCGGCGGTAATTTCCGGCAAAGTACCACGTCCTGCAGCGCCGGACTTGCCGAGTCCATGCAACTGAGCCAGGCCTCCAGAGGAGGCGCCAACCATTGTCATTCGATTTTCTCTCCTATCTGTATCCGGTTTGCCTAATATCCCGAGGATTTATCGCCGCCTGGCCCCGGCGGCAAAATATGCAAGCCAAAATCCCTCTATATAGGTAAAAAACAGATTCGAGTGTAAAATTGCCAGTGTCGGTAGTTTGGTACTACTTTAGTGTTAATGCGAAGGTTTTATAGATTACCAGAGAGTAGATAAATTAGACGACAGCAGGATATACCTTTTTAAGATCTGTTGTTAGACTTATAAAAGGATGTATGGAGTGCAGAGAGTTATCAATACGGGATGACCGGTATGAGTTTATTGAATGGGAAACAGAATATCCTGTTGATCGAGGACGATCCGGAGGACGCGGCTCTGATCCAGAGGATGCTAGCCGATCTTCCCTATCCGGTTCAGCTGGCGCGAGATGGCGAGGAGGCCCTGGATTACCTGTTCGGTCAAAAGAGCCACGAGGAGCTGTGCATGGTGCTGCTCGATTTGAGGCTTCCCAAGGTGTCCGGCCTGGACGTGCTTCGGGAGATCCGGCGCACTGACAAGACGGCTCGGCTGCCGGTTGTCATCCTGACCGGTCACGCCGAAGAGGAGAATATGCTGTCAAGCTACCGCTATGGAGCCAACAGTTTTCTCCGGAAACCACCCGATCCCGACGAACTGATACACGTCATGGGCCTGATGGGCGCGTTTTGTGAAAGTGCTCACCTTCAGGCTTGAGCGCCCGCTGATTATTCACAGGGTCATCCCCCCATCAATCCGAAGAAATGAAAAAACTCCCCCTTTGAACTTTGCTGACCTTACATGCCGAAACAGCAAGGTAATCTGATCAGTTCTTTTAAAACATCTGCAAGTGCAAATTTTTCTGCCGGGTCAACCTGAATCCGTGCCGTGCTCACTCACCAAATCGGATTTCTTCAACCCTGGCTGAATATTGGATTTTGGCCTGGATGGCCTCCAACACTTTTTGTTTAAGATGTTTTTCAAAATATTGCACAATGCCTCCAAAAGGCTCAAAAAATTCAGGCTTTACTTTTAAGTCGGTATTGGAAACATTCGGATCTGCTTTCGAAGTATCCAGTCCACCTATCTCTGCGGGTGCATTGAATATATACTTCAAATTTGCCTGAGTATGCTCAGGGTTACGGAACACCTTATAAGCCCCATCTCTTTCAAAATGATATAAGAGCTCAGATTCCCCCAGTTTTAGCCCGTTTAAATACACGGTTCGGGCTTCACGACTGTTCCATTTGCCAACCTCAATCAGGTCGGGGGTCCATTCAATTCGGCACGTTGCAGGATTTGCAGGGTTTGTAGTATCACTCCAAATTGCCAAGCGACCGAAACGCAGGGGAGAACCAGCTTGTATTTGCATGCTCATTCCTCTTTCCTCGTACTCAGATTGACCCTCCAATAAAGTGGGTCAATTTCAAAAATTGCGCTACTTGGGAAAGCCCATAGATGAAGAAATGAAAAAACTCCCCAGGTAGGAGTCGAACCTACAACCCTGCGATTAACAGTCGCATGCTCTGCCATTGAGCTACTGAGGAATGTTTGTGTTGGGAAGTATAACCGATTCCATTTTGAAAATGCAACAGGTCGCTGGGGAAAAAATCTTTACAAGCTTGGTGTTTGCGCTGGAAGTCCTCTTCAATGGAGGGGCCGGAACGGCGCAATCCAAGCACCTTACTTGCAGAACCTATCCTCCCAAAGGCTTCGGAAGCGATGCGCCTGTCTGTATAGCCAGGCAAGCCTGGTACACGGGCCACTATGAGACAAAAAAAGCGCCAGGATAGCATTTTAATCGTTTGTTACAAACCGATGAAATTACTAGTTGCAAATCATTCTCACATAATGTAGTCTAGGTTCATCAGTTGAGAATTATTATCAATAGCTAGGCAGCGCTGTCGTCTGATTACCTCCAATAGCAGCGCTGCTTTTTCCTTTTGGCGAAAAGCACGGTTTGCAATCCGGGGCGCTTTTTCTTACGATGG
>DATNPJ010000055.1:0-44317 GCA_036703295.1 Coleofasciculaceae cyanobacterium
CGCGATGGCTCATCAAAAGCAAGGGCCCGGACGAAAGTTCGGGCCCTTCATCGTTTCTCCACTGCATGAACTAAACCGAAAAGTGGAACAATATTAGGATCGTTCCGGCAGAAACAGGATTTTTCCAGCGCTGCGTTTAAAAGATTAAAACGACCATGCTGAGAGCATCTTGTCTGTAAAAAATCAAATAGGGTTCTCCTCTAAATGTTGGAGTTTTCGAAAAAAATTAAAGTCTTCAATGTAGTCTGCCGATAGGAGCTATAAGCAATTTTCCCATCCGCTTGGATGAGAAATTTGTGAGTGTCACACGAAACCGAATCACACACAGAACACCGGGATGGCTGTAGCCTCGGGCAACGCCTTAGGCTCACCTGGCCTGCGGATGGCAAAGGATGCAAACCTTGGCCAGGCACAGCACAGCGTCCTAGCTAACGGAATAGGAGATAAAAAATTATGCCATTAATCGTCAATACCAACGTCTCATCCCTCAATGCCCAGCGGCATTTGGGCAACAACACCAACATGTTGTCCAAGTCCATGGAAAAACTGTCTTCCGGCTTCCGGATTAACCGGGCGGCGGATGACGCGGCGGGCCTGCAACTAAGCGAAACCCTGCGTTCCCAGATCCGGGGCTCTAAGAAAGCCCTGGACAACGTGCAGGACGGGATCAACGTGATGAACATCGTGGATGGGGCCTACGGCCAGATCACCGAGAACCTGCAGCGGATGCGGGAACTGGCGGTGCAAGCGGCCAACGATACCTACGCCACCGCCCAGCGTTCGGCCATGCAAGCGGAAATTAGCCAGTTGATCGCAGATGTGACCAGGATTGCTGCTGCCACCGAGTTTAACGGCGTCAAGGTCATGAACGGCTCTGCCACGACTTTTACGATTCAATTGGGTGCCAATGATGTGGCGGCCCAGGATCAATTGGATCTGGCGGCAGCCGCGTCAACGAGTCCCTTTGCGAACGCGACTGCAGCCCAGTTGGACGCAAACCTTTCAGCGGCAGGTCTGGGTGTTGCTAGTGCCGCCAGTGCGTTAGCAGCCATCACCACCATCGATAACGCGCTGACGACAGTGGGTAACCGTCGCGGCGCGATCGGCGCGTTGAGCAACCGTTTGGAAGGCGCAGCCAACAACCTGTCGGTCAGCATCGAGAACCTGGCCTCTTCCGAATCCCGCATCCGCAACGTGGATGTGGCGGAGGAGTCGGCCAACCTCACCCGAAACCAGATCCTGCAACAGGCTTCGGCGGCCATGCTGTCTCAAGCCAACCAGACACCCCAGCTGGCGTTGCAGTTGCTCAAAGGATAAAAGGTGCCTCTTCAGCAAGGCACCGCGCTGGCTCATCAAAAGCAAGGGCCCGGACTTTTGTCCGGGCCCTTCACCGTTTCTCCACTGTATGAACTAAACCGAAAAGGGGAACAATACCAGGTTCGTTCCCACAGGAAAAGGGTTTTTCCAGCGCTGCGTTTAAAAGGTTAAAACGACCATGCTAAAAGCATTTAGGCCGTAAATCATCAAGGAGACTTCTCCTCCAAATGTTGGAGTTTTCGAAAAAAATTAAAGTCTTCAATGTAGTCTGCCGATAGGAGCCATAAGCAATTTTCCCATCCGCTTGGATGAGAAGTTTGTGAGTGTCACACGAAAACCGAATCACACACAGAATACTGGGATGGCTGCGGCCTCGGGCAACGCCTTGGGCTCACCTGGCCTGCGGATGGCAAAGGATGCAAACCTTGGCCAGGCACAGCACAGCCTCCCTGCTAACGGAATAGGAGATTAGTCACTATGCCATTAATCGTCAATACCAACGTCTCATCCCTCAATGCCCAGCGGCATTTAGGAGTCAACACCAATGCCCTCTCCAAGTCCATGGAAAAACTGTCTTCGGGGTTCCGGATCAACCGGGCAGCGGATGACGCGGCGGGCCTGCAACTAAGCGAAACCCTGCGTTCTCAGATCCGGGGTTCCAAGAAAGCCCTGGATAACGTTCAAGATGGTATTAACATGCTGAACATCGTGGATGGGGCCTACGGCCAGGTCACCGAGAACCTGCAGCGGATGCGGGAACTGACGGTGCAAGCGGCCAACGATACCTACGCCGCAGCCCAGCGATCGGCCATGGAGGCGGAAATCGATCAGCTAATGGCGGACATTGATCGAATCGCAGCGGCAACCGAGTTTAACGGCGTTAAGCTGATGGATGGCAGCAGAGGCACGGACTTTGTCGTTCAACTGGGTGCCAATGATGTGGCAGCGGAAGACCAGCTGAACATTGCTTCCGCCGCCGGTACGGGGCCTTTTGCTTCAGCAGCAGCAGCCGCGTTGCAAGCCAGTTTGAGCACGGCCAGTTTGAACGTGAACACTGCTTCCGCGGCACTGGCTGCCATCACCGTCATTGATAGCGCTATGACCAGAGTCAACTCCCGTCGAGGAATGATCGGCTCCCTGAGCAACCGTCTGGAAGGGGCGGCCAACAACCTGTCGGTCAGCATCGAGAACCTGTCCTCTTCCGAATCCCGCATCCGCAACGTGGATGTGGCGGCGGAGTCGGCCAACCTCACCCGAAACCAGATCCTGCAACAGGCTTCGGCGGCCATGCTGTCCCAAGCCAACCAGACACCCCAGCTGGCGTTGCAACTGCTCAAAGGATAAAAGGTGCCGCTTCAGGCGCGCTGAAACGCAAGGCACCGCGCTGGCTCATCAAACGCAAGGGTCCGGACGAAAGTTCGGGCCCTTGATGTTTTTTATCGCCCGTAACTGGATTAAACAGAGGAGCACCAAAGCCAGGCAGTCCCCTCTATGGAATGGATTTTTCCTCCTCACGGTTTAACCCAGTCGGATTGACCAAAACAGACTGATACCAGCCAATTTAGCCATTGATTCTAAAAAATGAATGCAGGTAGTCTCCTCTATATATTGGAGTTTTCAAAAAAAATTAAAGTCTTCAATGTAGTCTGCCGATAGGAGTCATAAGCAATTTTCCCATCCGGCTGGACGAGAAATTTGTGAGTGTCACACGAAAACCGAATCACACATCAACACCGGGATGGCTGCGGCCTCAGGCATTGCCTTGGGCTCACCTGGCCTGCGGATGGCAAAGGATGCAAACCTTGGCCAGGCAAGAACAGAGGTCCCGCTAACGGAATAGGAGATTAAAAATTATGCCATTAATCGTCAATACCAACGTCTCATCCCTCAATGCCCAGCGGCATTTGGGAGTCAACACCAACGCCCTGTCCAAATCCATGGAAAAACTGTCTTCCGGGTTCCGGATTAACCGGGCGGCGGATGACGCGGCGGGCCTGCAACTAAGTGAAACCTTGCGCGCCCAGATCCGGGGCTCCAAAAAAGCGTTGGACAACGTGCAGGACGGGGTCAACGTACTGAACATCGTGGACGGAGCATACGGCCAGGTCACCGAGAACCTGCAGCGGATGCGGGAACTGGCGGTGCAAGCGGCCAACGATACCTACGCCACCGCCCAGCGTTCGGCCATGGAGGCGGAAATCGACCAGTTGATGGCCGATATCGACCGCATTGCGGAAGCCACCGAGTTCAACGGCGTCAAGCTGATGAGTACCAGTGCCCCAGCCAACTTCACCATTCAACTGGGCGCCAATGATGTGGCAGCGGAAGACCAGTTAAACCTGGCGACCGCCGGCAGCGCCAACCCGTTTGCAACAGCACGAGCCAGCGCGTTAGCGGCGACTTTGACCACAGCCCTCTTGAATGTAGACAGTGCGGCGAGTGCTCTGGGTGCCATCTCGATTATTGATAATGCGCTGACTACTGTTAATTCCCGTCGCGGCGCGATCGGCGCGTTGAGCAACCGCCTGGAAGGCGCGGCCAACAACCTGTCGGTCAGCATCGAGAACCTGTCCTCTTCCGAATCCCGCATCCGGAACGTGGACGTGGCAATGGAATCGGCCAACCTCACCCGAAACCAGATCCTGCAACAGGCTTCGGCGGCCATGCTGTCACAAGCCAACCAGACACCCCAGCTGGCGTTGCAACTGCTCAAAGGATAACGTTCTATCTGACTCAATTCATTTCAAAAATTACCAACCAACGAATCGGCAAGGTAATTTTGTTGGGCCCGGTGTATCCGGGCCCTTTCCATTTGTTTTCGTTTTATGGCGCAACGTTTGGTGACGGAGCGCCACTCCCGGTCGCCTCCTGGAAGTGCTTATGATGCGGCCGCAGGCTTTCCCGCAGGTAACTCATGATCAACGCCTGTTCATCCGGACGCAAAAATGCCCGTCCGGCCATCTCGTTAACCACCACGGGCCACTCCGCCAGCGTGTGCGTTCGGGGCCTGGGCACCGGATGGCAGCTGCTGCATTTTTCATCCATCACCTTCTTGCCCGCCTGCACCGGGTCAAATTTTTCAACAGTCTGCACGTTTGCCGGATCATCGCCATCCTGATGCGCATCCGGGGCAACGAGGCCGGTCTCCGGTGGAACATTTGGGGCGGTCGCAGGCTCGCCCGAAAGCGGGCCGGACTGCGCCGGCATGGCAGTGGACTGCCCCAATGCCAGACGCGTGGCGCCGCCAAGCAATAGGAATATGAGAACTGAAATCATGAGTTTTCGCGTAGCTGTCTGCATGGGTCCGTCCCTATTGGAAGAAGAATGTTAACTGGGTCAGCAAAGCATTGCTGGTGCGTTCTTGCGTGCCAAACTGCGAGCGGGGAGTGGTCAGCTGGTACTCGGCCTTCACGTAAACCGAATTGAAAGGATTGTACCGCAAGCCCATCGACAAGCGTTTCATATCGTTGCCGGCATGACCGGTATCCAGGTTGATGTGATTAAAAGCGCTGACAGCCGTCAGCTTAGGGGTCACATCATAGGCGGCTTGGAGGTAATAGCCTCGCATGCCGCTTGGGTATTGCCGGAAAGAAACACCCTGGCTGCTGATACCGTTGGAACGCTCAAAGAGGTTGGTCGCATATTCGCCGAGCAGGGAGAATTTCTTGTAACGCCAGTAGAGATCCCCGGCGACAATGCTCAACGATTCCCGGTCGTTGCGATCGATGGTGCCGTTGGAGGCGCTGATGCCCATTTGCAGATTGGGGAACGGAGAAAAGCCCACCCGGCCAAACAGGGTTTTGTTGGCGTTATTATCCCGGAAGTGACTGTTATCACCCCGCTCGTTAGGCCGGGCATCCCGTAAACCATTAAATTCCACCTGACTGCTGATGGGACTACCCACACCCAGATTTTCCAGAGCCATGGTATCCGTCATACCGTTCAACATATCGAACTCGTAGCTGAGGGCGCCCCGTTTCAGGACTGGAACCGTGCCGGTGACGCCGACACCCAGATCTCGGTAGGTAGAAGGAACGATAAGCTGGTCCACCAGAGGACGGTCTACCAGCATGCGCTGATAGCCCGCATGATTCAGGGCGGTGTAGGTATACGGAGGTATCATCAGCCCGCCTTGCGCTTTCAGCCAGGGCTTGAAGGCGTAGGTGAAGATCGATTCCTCCATCGTAATTTCGTCTGCACCGGCATCCTCGACTTCGATTTCCCCGTACCAGCTGGCTTTTTCGTTAAAGACCACCCTTGGCGCCAACACCGCGCGGCGCATATCGAAGGTATTACCAGTACGCCCGTTTGCGCCCAGGTATTCAGACGTCCGCGGTGCGTTTCGGTAGGCCCGCCAACCCATCTCCACGTAACCCGTCAGGCGGGTCCGCTTGGACAAGGTGGTGAGCAGCTCCGTGGTGTCCTCCACTTCACCAATGGTGGCTTCCAATGCCTCCTGGTTCGCCTCAGCCGTTTTCTCCGTTTTCTCAATACGCGCCTGTAGCACCTGCATCTGACCCATCATTTTCTGCTGAGCGTCCATCAGTGTTTTCAGGGCATCCCTCGCCTCGTCAAGCGACATGTCACCGGTATCCAGCGGATTCATGGCCGCTAACGGGATCACAGGTCGGTTGGGGTCCACATGAATGATGTCCAGCTCCGCTTGAGCAGGTTTGGATGTGGCATTAATTCCCGTTTTAATAGAATCGGCCGGAAGTTTTGTGGCGACTTCTACCGGGGAGATCCGGTTGGGTTGCTTTGGAGGGGCTTCAGCCCAGGCTAAAGTCGGATTCAATGGCAAGCAAAAAGCTGCCAGGCAGACAGCCCAATAAAACCCTCGGTCAGTGACTAGCACGACAGGCTCCTTTTCTATTATATTCAGCGCACCTCAGCCAGCTTCAAAGGAAGCTTTGTTGCGAGTTATTCTCAATAATTTTTATAACCCAACTGAGAATAAGTTGCAATAAGAAATTTTTAACGAGCAATCGTTGGCAAGCAAACAATACGCCTGCCTGCTTCAAACTGGCTAATCCACAATTGGCGCGGTACTTTTATCCGGCTTTGCGCTCGGGACCTTTTTTTGCTCGGCCTGAATGTAATTGATGAGATTTTTCAATTCCGGCAGACATTTGCCGCCTTGCAGCTTGTCCACCACGATCTGGAACGACTTTGAAAAATCATCCGGATTCGGATGCTCATTGTCGAGCGCCTTCTTTTTAGTGGCGTCCAGCATGCTGATGGCCTGGTCGTAATCCGTCCCGCAATCCGCCCAGACGGGTACTACAGCGCTCATCAAGATAAACACCGGAATTGACGAAAAAAAACGGGCCCTGCGCATCGGAAAGCTCAGCCTTTTGTTACGGTTCCAGTAGTAGTATACCGAATTCGGACCTGTCCTTAAAAGGGTCAGCCGTCTGGCAGATGGCTGGACCGTTTTTCCGTTTAAGAACCTGATTGCCGCTCAGGCTACATTTTGGCCAGTTCCCTTCTCCGGGCTTCGCCCATCGTTTGATCCAGCTTCTGGAGGCTCGCTTCATCCAGATTGTTTTCCATCGCCGGGAATATCTGGTTTTCCTCCTCGCGCACGTGATGCTCCACGATTTGGAGGATTCTCCGCAACGCATCGCTGACAGCCATGGGATCGGAAGCCTGCCGGATACCATTCAAGATTTCCCTGATTTCCCGGTGCTCGTTATAGGCATCCTGCGCAACTTGCGAAACCTGCGGAATTTTCTCCGCTCTGGGATACAAAAATTGCTCCTCCAACGCCATATGAAGCGCCAATTCCTTCCGAAGATCAGAGAGCATGCGGAGATCGATCGTATCGATACTCTGGGCCCTTTCGCTGGCGGAAAGCAATTCCTCGAATTGCGATTTGACTTTGCGGTGCTCCTGCTTCAACGTGTCAAATATCATGACGTTTTTCGGCATGGGTTTCCTCCTCCAATACTTCACTCCACGATGGATGCCTGAATTCAATCAAACGAATGCCTCATCTGCGGACCGGCTTCAATTTCATATTTTTTGCCGGAAGCTTCTCCTCCTTAATTCCGGATTGTAATGCGCGACCCGAGACATGGAAATCACCTGCCCGGCTATAGCTGCGGAAGCCCTGCCGGAACATCACCTTTAAAAAACATCCCGTTCTCCGGATGCCTGATCGGTGATCGCCGGGTTGGAGATCCGTATCCGCCTCTGCGGACAATCTCCGGATTAGCGCGCCGCCACGTGCTCCTGGCGTGTGTTCAGCACGGCGTCAATCATGCGAACGACCGGGGCTTGCGCGCGCGCGTCATGCACCCGAACCATGCCGGCGCCTCCCTGGATGGCCAGCGCCAGCGTGGCCGCCGTCAGCGCTTCCCGCTCGGAGGCCGCAATCTCTTTATCCCCCAGGGTCAGGAAGGACTTTCGGGAGGTTCCGGCCAGCAGCGGCAATCCGAAATCAGAAAAATCGCTTATATAATGAAGCAGCTCTAAATTATGCTGCAAGGTTTTGCCGAAACCGAACCCCGGATCCAATATCATGTGCTCACGCCGAACCCCGGCAGCGACCGCGCGCTCGATTTGCCGCGCAAAGAAAGCCTTGATTTCCGGGATCACCCCCGTTGGGTAGGCGGGGTTGATCTGCATGGTTTCCGGGGTGCCCTGGCTGTGCATCAGGATGAGCCGAGCCGCATGCAGGGCGGCGACAGTAGCGATTTCCGGATCATATTGAAGCCCGGAGACATCGTTGATGATGCTGGCGCCCACCTGAAGCGCCGCCTCCGCCACGGCGGATTTCCGGGTATCGATGCTGATAACGGCTTCCGGGAAGTGTTTTCTGATGGCCTCAATGGAGGGGACGACGCGAGCGAGTTCTTCTTCCTCGGAGATTGCCTCTGCCCCCGGCCGGGTGGATTCGCCACCAATATCCAGAATGTCCGCACCTGCGGTGAGCGCTTGCGCCGCAGCCTGGAGCAATATGTCCTGGTTGGCAAGTTGGCCGCCATCCGAAAAGGAATCCGGAGTGACATTGAGGATGGCCATGATTTTGGTTTTATAAGGCATTTTGTTTCTCGCTTTTGTTTGTCCTGTCAGGGGGCCAGCCCCCTAACGACCCCCGCTGGGGACACCCGTGTCCCCAAACCCCTCCGATTGATGTGCTATTAAATGTGCACTAGATAAAAGAGGTGGCAGTTTTATAATAAAAACCGTCTGAATCCTTGCGGGGTATCAGGGGCAGAGCCCCTGGTGGAGGTCTGGATTCCTGTCCGTAGCTCTTGCTTCGCAGAAGCTTAGAGATATGGATCCTGCGAAGCAGGGCACTCAGGTTCCAGCGGGGAGCGCCGAGGGGCTGGCCCCTTGGCTATAACTTTCCGGCCATAACCGGACCACCCTTGGACCCAGATATCCGCATCATCGAATCAATACACCGCCGGGCCTTCGCGGCAATCTCTTCCGGGATGGTGATTTCCTCGTTCTGGCCCAGCAGGGACTTGCAGATGTTCTCCAGGCGGGTCAGCTTCATGTTGGGACAGATGGCAGAAGCGCGTGTGGGCGTGAAGAACTGCTTCTCCGGGCAATCCTGGGAGAGTCTCTGGCTCACACCGTCTTCCGTGCAGACGATGAAAGTCCGGGCCTTGCTGTCTTTCGCCCGCTGCACAATCGCCGTGGTGCTGCCGATAAAGTCGGCCATATCCTTCAGCGGCTGATCGCACTCCGGGTGCACCAGGATTTCCGCATCCGGATACTCTTTTTTGAGCTTTTCCACATCTTCCGGGTTCATGCGCAGATGGGTCGGGCAAAAGCCTTCCCAGCAGATCAACCGCACATCCGGCAACTGGGATTGCACGTAAGCGCCCAGGTGCTTGTCCGGAACAAACAGAATCTCTTTCTTGCCGGTTTCCTCGGCGACGGATTTCACCACTTCCACCGCATTGGCGCTGGTGCAGCAGTAATCGGACTCCGCTTTCACCTCGGCGGAAGTATTGACGTAAGCCACCACCGGAAGCCCCGGATGCTCGGCCTTGAACCGGATCAGCTCCTCGCGGGTAATCATGTCCGCCATTGGACAACCGGCGTTGGGGTTGGCCAGATAGACAGTCTTGTCCGGAGAAAGCAGCTTCGCGGTTTCCGCCATAAAATGAACGCCACAGAAGACGATGACATCCGCATCGGTGTCTGCGGCCAGCTTGCTGAGGCCGAGGGAGTCTCCGTGATAATCCGCAATGTCCTGAACTTCCAGTCGTTCATACAGGTGCGCCAGGATGATGGCGTTGCGCTCCCGCTTCAGGGCCTTGATATCCCGGATGAGTTGTTGTTTGCGCTCGGCAGGGGAAAATGTCTGGTTTTCGAGTGTCTGTGGCAGGCTCATTGGCTCCGCGCCCTCTGGTTTGCCAGGGTTTCGCTAAAATCTGGCCGGGGATCTTCAGGGAGAACAGTCTATCTTAGACGGATTGGCATGTAAAATGTTCTCGCCTGCTTCCGGAAAATACCGGAGCTATGACCGTCCAGCCCTGATCGAAGGATCATCGGATAGCGGTCGTCTGAATTTCGATTCCGAGAACAGGAATAAATTGTATATATAGAGGCAGTTGCAAAATTCCAAGAATGAAGAGGGTGATTGGGGCAGGTTTCAGAGACCCAAAACAGCATCCCACCCTTCAAATTTTAATTAATCCTTTAAAATAAAGTTTATAACCCAAGCCCTGTTTCTACTTTGCCTGGATGAAATTCCGGAGAGTTTGATGCCCGGAACATTTATCGGTTTTGAGGCTGGATTGAGTCCCAGAAACAAATAACTGCAAGGGTTTTGGAGCCTTTCAACCTCGCCCGGATCGGCAACTGATGGATGCTAAACTGAGGAAAGCCAGTCGGGAACTTTGTAGCATTAGTTGCAAATGGCTCGACTGTTGGTATAATCGTGTTTGACCCATATTGAAAGGAGTTGTTCACTATGAATAAAGAAGAACTCGTACAAGAAGTATCCCGGAAGACCAAAACTTCCCAGAAGCAGGTCGCCGAGATCCTGACCCACACCATCTCCACCATCGAAAAGACCGTTGCCAAAGGTAAGAAAGTTACCCTGGTCGGCTTCGGTACTTTCGAACCCCGCAAGCGCGCTGCTCGCACCGGTCGCAACCCGCAAACCGGCAAAGAGCTGAAAATCGCTGCGAAAACCGTTCCGGCTTTCTCCGCCGGCAAGAAATTCAAAGAGCTCGTTGCCAAGAAGTAATTCTGCAACGAAATCTCGATTTTCGACAAAGAGCCCGATGCGAAATGCATCGGGTTTTTTGTTGGGCAATTTCTCCCAAAGTCACAATTTGATGGCCGGATGGGCAATTGCCACGCATAACATCCGGCATTTTAATGGAGGGGAGGGCAGGAAACGGGAGGGGAAACGCATGACACGCTCCCAGGAAATCGTCTCCGGGGTGGTTCGATCCCGTGAGGCGCTGGAAAGTCTAATCAAGGAACTGGAGAGCCGAGGGTACAGCAAAGGGGATATCAGCCTGGTCATGTCCGAGGTGACCCGTAACGAGCATTATGTGGAAGATGCCCTGACCCGTGGCGCAAGCGCCGGGATGGTTGCCGGGGGGTTATTGGGTTTGCTCATCGGGGCGCTATCCGTGGTTCCGGGCGGGATGGTCGTGGCGGGGCCCCTGCTGGGCCTGCTGGCCGGAGGCGCCATTGGAGCCCTGGCCGGCACCATGATCCAGATGATGTTTCACTTGGGCATCCCCGAAACCGAAGCGCAGCTCTACGAACGAACATTGCTGAAAGAACCCGGCAGTGTACTGGTCGTGGTTCGTATCCCGCCCGGCGGCGCGATATCGGAGATTCAGGACGTCATGGGACAATTCGGGGCACGCCATGTCACCGTGACCGGCTCTAAAAGCTGGGCCGGCTGAAAAACCGCTTCCTTCCGCATCTACCCCGAACGCTTTATTTAAGGTTTTACAATCCGGAGCTGGCATTTGTTGGCGCTTATAATGACAGTATAGTAATACCTGAGCTAAGGGACGCCGTGCCATGCCCCTGGATTTACAAGGTATCAACCTCGCGGAGTTCCCGCTGTTTCATCATACCCACGAAGAAGTCGCCCGCATCTTCCTGAACCGGGGCTTTCAGTTCCGCTATGAAGCGGGCACCTCGCTGGTTTCCAACAACGATCTGGGGGAAACCTTCTTCCAGATTCTTCGAGGAATGGCCAAACTGGTGCTGGTGGACGCCCAGGGCAAAGATGCGAATGTCACCCTGTTTCGGGACGGGGATTTCTTCGGGGAACTCTCCATGCTGGAGCCGATGCCGTTGCGCAGCGCCCACGTGATAGCCTTGACCGAAATTGAAGTAGTGGCGGTCCAGAAAAAGGACTTTTTAAGATCGATGCACGAACACCCCGTGCTGGCCTTGAATCTTGCGCGGGTCCTGGGGCAGCGTTTGCGCTCGATGAACGAACGCATGGCGACCGAGCGCCTGCCGAACGACATGCACAAGGTGGCTCATACCTTTTTGATACTGGCCAAGAAAGGGCGGATGTTCGATGACCACCAGACCATCCTGCTGCCGGCCCTGTCTTATAAAGAGTGGATTCTGTTCTGCCATACCACCAGCGAGGGCTTTATGGAGAGCATGGAAAAGCTGAAGGAACTGGGCGTGGTGGAATGGCAGAACCAGCGGATTGCCATCACCAATATCGAAGGGCTTCACCGCTGCGCAGTCGTCCATGAACAGCGTATGCAGGGCGAGTTGCGGAACCCCTAACAGTTTTTTCTTTTTGTGCTATAGTTTTCCCACTATGAATGCAAGACGAGCAGCCCGCGAATTGGCTTTGCTGACGTTGTTTCAGCTAGACAGACAGGGCAATGGACAGATAGACGCCGCCTCACTGCGCCGGGAAAACATCAAGGACCTGGTACTGGATTCCGTCCGGGCACTGGCGGCCGAAGCCGAAGACAAAATCCAGTCGGCAGCCGACGAGCTGGCCGCAGTCAGCCGTTATCTCATCGAGTACGAGACCGAGCATCCCGAAAACCTGAGCACACCGCTGGAAGCCGTGGCCAAGCCGGTATCCATCCCGACGACACGGGACATGGTGGAGAAGATCGAGCGTTGCCTGCAAGGCGCGGAGTTCCTGTTTGAGGCGCTGCGCGTTCCCGAGCTGGTGGCCCTGCTTCGCCAGGAAATTGTACAGGAATACGCTCTGAAACTAATGACATTGGTGGTGGATCACCGTTCGGAACTCGACGAGATGCTGAATCGTCACATGCAGGACTGGCGCATCGACCGACTGGTCAAGATGGACGCTTACATTCTGCGCCTTGCGGCTGCGGAAATGCGGCATGTATCCGGCGTCGATCTTAGCGTGTCCATCAACGAAGCCGTGGATCTGGCCAAGCAGTTCTCCACGGAAGAGAGTTTCCGGCTGATCAACGGTATTCTGGGCGCCCTGGCCGGTGAGCTTTCCCAGGAAACCGGCAAGACCCTGGCAGGCGTTAACCGCGAGTAGCCGATCACCTGATGTAAGAGGTGTCTCTGATGTTTAAGCAGATGTTCAGAGGGTTCGGTCGTAAAACAGCCGACAAAGCTCCAGCATCGACGCAGGAACCATCCAATCCGGACGTGGCGGCAGCCGAGGCGCAGCCCTCGCAGTCCATTGCGGTGGAAACCATTATCCCGCCCCGCCAACCGGAACCCGCTGCCCGGATGGCAGAACCAGCCGAGCCCAAAGAAGCGCCGCAGGAAGCCGGGTTATTTTCCGGTCTGAAGGCGGCGGTTTCCCTCACCGGGAAATCGATTGTGGGCAAGATTTTCGGCATCCTGGAAGAAGAAGGCGAAGTCACGGACGACGCTATCGACGAGATTGAAGAGGTGTTAATCCGCGCGGATGTGGGGCTGGATACGGCCACCGAGATTTCAGACAAGCTCCGCCAGCGCAAAGCCGAGCTGAATACCACCGAGAAGCTGATGGCCTTCCTGAAGCAGGAGTTTACCGATATTCTCACCCCCTACGAGCAGGCCAATCACCTGGGCTACAAGGCGGACGCGATGAACGTGTACCTGGTGGTCGGGGTGAACGGGGCCGGAAAGACCACATTTATCGGCAAACTGGCCAACCGATACATTCAGCAAGGCAAAAAAGTGATGATCGGCGCCGGGGATACCTTCCGAGCCGCCGCCGAGGAGCAATTGGAAGTCTGGGCCGAGCGGGCCGGGGCGGGCTTTGTGGGCGCGGGCAACACCAAGGATCCCGCCGCCGTGATTTTCGACGCTTTGAAACAGGGAAAAGAAAGCGGCGCCGACGTGGTGCTGCTGGATACCGCCGGGCGGCTCCAGAACAAGTTCAACCTGATGGAAGAGCTTCGCAAGGTGCGTAAGGTGATTGATCAGGCCATGCCCGAGGGCGCACATTTCGAGTCACTGCTGGTGCTGGATGCCACCACCGGCCAGAACGCCCTCAAGCAGGCGGAAGTTTTCCAGGAGGCCGTCAGTCTGGACGGCGTGGTACTGACCAAGCTGGACGGTTCTGCCAAAGGCGGCGTGATTTTAACCATCGCCCGTGAATACAAGCTCCCGGTGAAGATGGTCGGCGTCGGCGAAGGCATCGACGACCTGAAAGATTTCATCGCCCGCGACTTTGTGGATGCGTTGTTTGCCCGCTGAAGGCTCTATGAATTTTCGGATTGCTGGTCTTTTTGGTGCTTCACTTTGCCGTCGAATTGCGCATTGATGGACAAAGAGCTATCTTCCTTGTTCAAAAACAGCAAGCCATGACCATAAGGTACAATCTCTCTTTCCGTGGGCATCAGGGCGAGATCTCCGAGCGCGAGGATAATCAATTGTTCCAAGGCATTGGGAGTCCGAACCGACTTGAAAAGATTTTTGGCTTCCGGCTCATCGATAATAAACGCATGGGCAGGGTATTCCTCAATCAGCTTTTTTAATGCTTGGATATCCGCATTTTGCCCTTTTTCAATCAATCTGCGGCCATACTCCTCGGTAATTCTCAAGGCTCGTTGCATTTCTCCCAAGTGGATCGGATCCAGTTGCGCCAGAATCGGTTTATAAAGCCCGATCACTGCATTTGTGATCAACTCGGAAGCGGTCCTGACGGAGATGGAACCACCAGACAATGCCCTGATTTTTCTGGTTTCCCGCTCGATCCAATCGAGGGCTTCATCAGTCAGCATCCGCAGCGAGGAGAGTGTGGCCACACCGGATTCCTGGCTCAGGGGATCGTCCTTCTTGAGCATTTGAATATCCAGGGGGCCCAGTTCTCCAAAATCGCCAAAGATCAACTCATGGGCGCCTAGGGCCACCAGGGTTCCAGCGCTTTTGCAAGGGCCTGTCACAAATAAAGTGAAACGCGCGAAGTGTTTTTGCAGGAATCGGGCCAGTCGATAAGCCACATTGGGATCCCCTCCGGGCGTGACCAGAATTAGCAGGACGTTTTTCCGCCGGATCTGCCGACTGAGGATGATGGCCGGTTTGACAAACTCGGCTGTGATCATGCCGTTGAGAAACAGGATGTCCGTGTCGTATTGATTGGCATACTGTTCAATCAGACTGACATCAGGCCCATTGAACTCCTTCTCCTGGAGAGAGTCTGCGCTTTTTTCTCGCTCCTCCATACTTTTTCCTCCCGGTGTGAATCCGCCAAGAATAACAATGATGCGGGAAATATCCATCCTCCTACCCGGTAGTTCAGGCCAAGCTCTCCGGAAATTGACAATTAGGAAGCCGAGTAGGATCATAGCAACACCATTGCACTTGGTATTGTCCGGGGAAATGGTGCCGTTCAGGTGTTCCGGCTCGTTGCGATTAACCGATAGGTTTGTTCCAGAATGTTTGATCAGCTTTCAGAAAGATTACAGAGCACCTTCGCCGGGTTTGGGCGGAAGCGTGAGATAACCGACGAGAATATGGAAGAGGCCCTGCGGGAGATCCGCCGGGCGATGCTGGAGGCGGATGTCAGCCTGCGGGTGATTAAGGCGTTTTTGTCGCGCATTAAAGACCGCGCCGTGGGCGAGCAGGTGCTCAAAAGCGTTGAGCCTGGCCAGCAACTGGTCAAAATCGTGCATGATGAGATGGTCGCCCTGCTGGGCGGCGAGAACAAGCCGTTGGATGAATCCGGAAACCCCAACATTATCGTGCTGTTCGGCTTGCAGGGCTCCGGGAAAACCACCACCGCCGGAAAACTGGCCATGAAGCTCCGCAAGGACGGCAAGAAGCCCTTGTTGGTGGCCGCCGATGTGTACCGCCCCGCCGCGATTCAGCAGTTGATCACGCTGGGCAAACAGATTGATATTCCTGTCTTCACCATTGAAGGCTCGACGGACGTGCTGACCATTGCCCGCTCCGGCGTGGAGCAGGCCAAGGCCGAAGGCTTCAACCCGGTCATTGTGGATACTGCGGGCCGTTTGCAGATTGACACGGACATGATGGCCGAACTGCTGCTGGTGGAGCGCTCACTGCAACCGCAGGAAAAACTGCTGGTGGTGGATGCCATGACCGGGCAGGAAGCGGTTTCGGTCGCAGAGACGTTCAATTCCCAGTTGGATGTGACCGGCATCGTCATGACCAAGCTGGATGGCGATGCACGAGGCGGCGCGGCGCTTTCTGTAGTCGAAGTGACCGGCAAGCCCATCAAGCTGATTGGCACCAGCGAGAAGCTGACCGGCCTGGAAGTGTTCCATCCCGAGCGCATGGCCACGCGCATCCTGGGCATGGGCGACGTGCTATCCCTGGTGGAGAAGGCACAGGAGGCCATCTCCCTGGAAGAAGCCCAGGACTTGGAAAAGAAAATGCGCAAGGACGAGTTCTCGCTGGAGGATTTCATGAAAATCCAGCGCCAGCTGAAGATGCTGGGCTCCATGGAGCAGATTCTGGGCATGCTGCCCATTCCGGGGCTGACCAAAGAGATGCGCGAAATGGTTTCCCACGGCGGCGAGGCGCAGCTGAAGCGAGTAGAGTCCATGGTCAACAGCATGACGGTGGCCGAGCGTCGCAAACCGGAACTCATCAAAGACGGTCGCCTCAAGCGCATTGCCAATGGCTGCGGCATGAAAGAAGACGAAATCAAGGCGTTTCTCGTGCAGTTTGAGCAGATGCGCATGATTATGAAGCAACTGACCCGAATGACTGACGGCATGAAAAAAGAAGCAGCCCCGCCTAGTGGCGCCCTGAAAATGCCGCGCAGCATGAAGAAAAAGAAAAAAGACAGCATGTCCCAGATGCCTGGCTTCCCGAATATGCCGGGCGGTGGCCTGCCTCCCGGTTTTCCCAAGGGAGGGATGCCGCCGGGCTTCTTTGGCAAGGGCGGCGGTAAGTTCCCACCGGGCTTTTAAGGCGCGGAAAGCATTACATTCACCGCGTTATCGGAGGCCGCCCGCAACCCTACCCAAAAAGGCCTTGTTTTGGCCTGATGAGTCCGGGTCCGAGCAGTTTCGGATGGCTATTGGCAGTATGAAGGACCTGAAGGCTCCCCAAATGGGTAATGCTTGCGCCTTGTCTCCATGCGGTTTTTCAATGACGATGGGATTAGTGTACAATGTACACGCGGGCCGGGGAAAAATGTGACAAGAAAAACCCATAAATCACTGGACTTTCAGGGTGAGTTGTCATAGAATTGACGAGTCGAGGGACACAAAAAAACATTCCAAAAAAAACGCAATTCAGATTAACTCTATTCAGGAAGAGAATCAGGATAAGGGACCACATTCATGGATCCTGTCAGCGGCGTATCTTTTTATTTTAAAAACCAAAAAATGGGCGCGAAACAGACTGCCGGCCTGGAGGTGACTTCCGGCTCCGCAACACCCATCACGGGAGTTCCTTCCGAAGCGCGCGTCTCGAGAACCGCGATGAATGCTTTTCCGCCCATGACCTTCGGCGGTCCTCTGAATTCGACCGGAGATACATTCGAGCGTCGCTATTCTGCTACCAAGCCTAGCTGCCCGCCCGGCGGACAAAATTGCGGGGGAAATCCAATCATGCAATTCGGGCAGAAAGCAAAAGAACTGGTCCGGAAAAAGCTCTTTACGCTGTCCTGACTCCAGAAACGTTACGACAGCGAGCACTCCGGACACCGGCCAACTGAGGGGAGAAGCGAAAGCATTGAGGGGTTTCGTCAAATTGACAGCCTGGCAGATTGGCCGGGCTTTTTTATTTTTTGGGTGAAGCCAGATAGCGCTGAAGCGTCTTACGCTCAGGGGCAACCGTGAGCGTTGCTTCCAGTTGCAACTGGTCGTTAGCCAATTGGGATTTTTCAATGGCCACTTTCACACGGTGACGAGAAACTTTGATGCGCTCCAGATTCACAATTTCTCCGAAGTAATTTTCAACCAGCCGGGCGATGGGTTTCGTATCCTCGATGCCCTCTATCGCGATGTCGAGATCAGAAAGATTCAACCGCGACTTCTCGGCGGTCAACCGCCCGGTCACCTGGACCGGCAGGGCATTCTCGCTGGGCGCGCCATGCATGTTCAGGAGGGCATGAATGACGATTTTATCCCCATCAATATCGATCCGAGGGTCCATCATATCCACCTCATGGGCGCCAAAAGGCGGAATATCCACCTTCATGCCGGTCAGTTTCCGCCGCCCCTGCTCGCTTTTCAGCATCCGGTTGAGGTCTGCCTCGGTAATCACCGTGGACACCTTGAAGGCCACCGGTCGAAGCAAAAACGGATGCCGCGCCTTGCTGACGTAGAGCGGGCTGTCCGCCTGGCTTTCAAAGCTGAGCCGGTGAATCGGCACCAGGTTCTCCAGCAGGAGATTTTCCCCGGAAATGCGGATGCGCTTTGCCTTTCCGCCCAGCAGGTCCGTTCCGCTGAACAGGCTCAGCCGGGCTTTCAGTGGTCCCTGGATATGATCTTTGAGTTCTTTGCCGAGAAAATGATTGGTCACCCAGCCGGAAAGCAGGGTGAAGCCGGTCATGGCTTGAACCGCCCGGCTGAAGCCGGAGGCCGTTTTCATTTCGGGACAGGCGGGCGTTTCCTCGGCGCGGACCGGCAGCCCTCCCCAGCACAAGCTGGCGGCGGCAGCGGCACATGTTAAGGCGCTCGCGGCCACCAGATGTTTGCCCCAAAAATGACGATGCATCAAACGCTCTTCCCGGATTGCGGATTCTGGGATCTCAGGGCTTATTATACATGCTTTTCGCCTTGCTAACCGGGAAACCGCCGCTATAATAAGCCTAAGCGAGCGGGATAATCACCATGAAAAAAATGACCCTGATAAGCCTGATGCTGGTGAGCTTGATGACGACCGGCCTACCCGGCCGGGCGACCGAACCGGTAACGGAAGACATCCCCTCTGGCCCGTCCGGTCTGTCTGGCGTGAAACCGCTGACCGGCGGGGTGGCCCAGGAGACATATGGCTTCAGTGACGACCTGGATTTAGTGGAAGCCCAGGTGCGGAAAAATCCCCAGGATCCCGAAGCCTGGTTCCTGCTGGCCGTGGCTTACAGCCGAACGCCTTACGTTGAGCGCGCCCTGGAAGGCCTGGAGCAATCCAAGAGAGTGGCCCGCAAGCACCCCGAAGGCTTTGGCATTTTTGACCGCAAAATTGCCGAATATGAGAAGATGCTGGCCAAAAATCCCGATGATGTCCTGCTCTTGTATCGCATCGGCTTTGGCTACTACATGCGCGGCTACGCGGTGGACCACAAATATATTCGCAACAGCGAGCAACCGGCTTCTTATTATTACGATCAGTCCGAGGGCGCTTTCCGGCATCTGCTGCGCGTGGATCCGAACGACAGCATGGCCATGAATTACCTGGGCTTCCTGCTGGCCGAGCGGAATCCGGACGGGAATTTCGATCAGGCCGTCGGACTGTGGCGGGATTCAATCAAAATCAGCTCCGATAATCCTGGCGCCTACATGCTGCTGGGCCAGGCCGCCATGAAAAAAGGCAACCTGCGCCAGGCCGTGGAATACAGCACCAAGGCTTTACAAGCCCGCAACGCCTGGCTGGAAGCACACCAAATCAACCCGGACACCGTAAAAGTCCGGCTTTAACCTGATGCGCGAGAATAACCGGAGGGCGCAGGAGTTTTATACTTGTTCCGGTTTCTATTCTTCGTTTTGTTCCGGCGATCCCTGTCGCTGCTATTCTGGTTGCTCTTCAAACTGCAAGGAAGCGGAGTTGATGCAGTAGCGCATGCCGGTGGGTTGCGGGCCGTCCTCGAACACGTGTCCCAGGTGGGCATCGCAGCGGCTGCAACGGATCTCGGTGCGAACCATGCCGTGGCTGGCGTCCGTTTCGGCTTCCAGGGCATCTTCCGAATAAGGCTTCCAGAAGCTGGGCCAGCCGGACCCCGAGTCGTACTTGGTCTCCGAGCTGAACAGCGGCTCTCCGCAACAGACACAGTGAAATATGCCTTTCAGTTTAAAATCGTTGTATTGGCCGGTAAAAGCCCGCTCGGTGCCCTTCTCTCGGGTGACATGGTACTGCTCCGGCGTCAGCTTGCACCGGTACTCCTCATCCGTCAGCCTGGTGTCGGCAGGTTTGGTTTGCTCGCTCATGATTCTTTTTCCTTCATGATTGATGATCAGTTTCACAATACCTTGATCATCGCATAATCGTCCGGGCTGAATCCGTCGGGGAAACGGGTGGCGGTATTGTATTTCGCACCTTTCAGAATAATCTGGTCCAGATTGGCGCCCTGCAAGTTGGCCGATTCCAGATTAGCATCGGACAGATTGGCGGACTCCAGGTTGGCCCTGTGGAGATCCGCCGATTCCAGATTGGCGCTTTGCATGTCACTACCGCTGAAATCTTCGCAGCTGAGATCAGTCAGCTCCAGGTGGGTATCTTGCAGGTTGGCATGGCTCAGGTGGATATTTTCTGTCCGGATCGGATTGCCCTGGGGGGCCATGAGATAGCCTTCATGGCCCATATCGGTCTTGTTCAGGCTGGCCCCTTCCATATGGACATCCCGCAAGGTGGCTCCTTCCAGATCCGCGCTGTCGATACGGGCATCCCGCAGGTTTGTTTGATCCAGCATCGCACCGAACAGAGTGGTTCCCGTCAAATCGGCGCCGGTCAAGTCCGCCCCGGTCAAATCCACGCCGGTCATGATGGTATTGCAGAAGAGAACGTCCCGCAGGCAGGCCCCGGCCAGGTAGGTTCCCTTCATGACCGCGTTGGTCAAATCCGCCCCTTGCAGGTTCGCGCCCTCCAGAATGGCCGCCGAGAAGTTAGCCGTGTTGAGGTTGGCGCCGCGCAAATCCGCGCCGGTCATTTTGGCATGTTTTAGATTGGCCTCATGCAGCACGGCGTTCACCAGCAAAGCACCACCAAGCTCGGCGGCATGCAGGTTGGCCCGCGTCAGGTTGGTGTTTGAAAGATTCGCATCCTTCAACACGGCTCTTTCAAAACCCGCCTCAAACAGGTCGGAATCCTGGAAATCAACCCCGCTCAGGTTGGCCTCATCGAACCGTGCACCCGGCAGGCTGGTACTTCTGAAGATGGAGTTGGCCAGATTCCGGCATCGCATATCCGGCTGGGCGTGTTGCCATTCCATGATTTCATCCCTCATTGGCTGCGGTCAGTGACAGCAACGTCAATGATAGCGCAACACCAATGATACCATCAGGAAAAGCCCCTTGAATCCACCATCCGGTTAGAAATGACGTGAAACAGGCCGTGCGGTTATGCCGGCAATATTCCGCATACAATAGAGTGATGACTTCCCCCCAGAAATCTCCGCCACCGGATGCCGAAGAGACGGACTTCCTGGAGCTGGCCCGGAACATCTGGCTCAAGCCACGGGAAACCATCCGGGTCATTGTGGACTATGATCCGCGCTACCTGCAACGCGGGCTGATCCTGGCGCTTTCCCTCGCGAGCGGCCTGCTGGCGTTGCGAGACGGGCTCGGCATGATGATGCTGGAGACCGTGCTGAATTTTGTCATGTGGATTGTTTCCATTTACGGCACCGCTTTTTTGCTTCTCCTCACCGGTAAGCTGTTGAAGGGAAAGGCCACGTTCATGGAACTGGTCGCCGCACTGACCTGGTCAATGATCCCGGCGCTGGCCGGATTACTGGCGGCCTTCGCGTTGCGGCTGGCGGGTGGCGTGTTGGATCTGGGCGCCGATGTCTTGCAGGTTTTGTTATCGCTGTACAGTTTTCATCTGTGGGTGCTGACGGTGGCCGAGGTACAACGGTTCCCCGCCTGGAAGGCCGGGGTGAACCACTTGCTGGTGCTGCTCGTACTATTGATCCCGGTTCTGTTTTTCATCGGACCGATTCTCGCATTTTTCCGCAACCTGATCCCTGGTTTGCTTTGAAGCGGCCCTTCAGCCGGGACATGGGAATCTACCGATTGATAGCGGCTTTCCGGTGAAACCATACTACGGAATAGGGCGTTGACTGTTCCATGGAACAAACAGCATCGCAGGCGATTAAAACATAAGAATAAAAAAATAATTTTAAGGTTTTCAGGAAAGCCCGATAATCCCTACAGTTCTTGCAATTCAGCTCTTGCATTCCGGCCTTTTGTATGGTGGAATATCAATCAAATCCCGATAGAGAGTTTTAGTATTAAATGCAGCTTGCCTCAAGCACCTCTTCGTAATTAGTGGTACAAGGCATCGGAGGAGTGAATGGTCACCGACCTTTCAGGTGTTTCAACACGTACAATTTTATCGTCACCGAGTGAACTCGCTAAACTGCGTCTGCAGCAACAGACTGCGCCACGTGGTGTGTATACTTACGCGCCTGCAAATTTTGGCCAACTGAACGCTGATTCGTTTGTGAATCAGCCGAAATTCGGCAAAACGGTTGCCGCCGGTCAGGTTGCGTCGCCGTCGCAGGCCGGGCCGGATCAACAGAACCTGCAGGAAGCCAAGCCGGTTGGTTTGGTCCGTTCGCTGCTGCAACAACCCCAGAAAATGCTGGCCGTCTTGGCCACCTCCCTTGCTGGTGGCATTGCCGGTGCTTTGCTCCAGGCCGACGTGGTGCTTTCCTCGGTGGTTGCCGGTGCCGCTGCCATGTTTTCCGGGATCATCTCCAATCAAAAATCCTCTGAAGCGCCATCGGTTTCGCCCGTGGGCAAGCTGACCAGTCACGCCAGCCAATGGATGAAAAGTTTGGTTCCCAAGAAGGAAAAAATTTCCGACAGCGTTGCACCCGCATTGCAGTTCGGGGCGGCAGGGCAAGCCTTCGATCGCCTGAAGCGGGTCACAGGGCCTTCGACATATGACGCGGTGATCAAGTTCTCCGGTGTGACACCGTCCCCCCTGCCCGAGGCCGCTCAACCCACCGTTCCGGTTGCATCCGGCGTTTCGGTTTCCAATGGTTTTGGCGTGGCAGCCTCCAGTCTGCCCAAGGCGACAAGAACAGCCAACAAGATTGTCCGTCGCCCATCGTTTCGTGCCGCCTATAGCGGACTTCCGGTGCACAATCTCGGCGCGGAAAAAGTGGCCGTGATGACCCTGGGTCGCAAATCGGCAAGCCTGGTTATGGCAGGCCGTGAAGGCAGGCCAGTGGAACTGACCAAAACCATTTCACTCGGATAATCCCATGAACGATTACGAAGGCCCCGCCCTATCCAGGGCTGAAATTTCCAACCTTGAATCCGCACTGCTGGAGTACAAGCAGGCCATGCTGGATCAGGACATCCACCCGGACAATTTCCGGGTGGTGATTACATCCGATTTGCGCGCGGCGGTGGGCGAGCAGGAGTGGCCGCTGTTTTTAAGGCGGATGGAAGAAAAGCTCGGCAAGATTATCGATGTCCTGGATCCGTTGGAAGAGGCTGCATATCTTTATGCCAGCACGCTGCGCACCGCGCCGGGAGTGACTCTGCGTCGGTCCAGCCTGGTGGTTGAAGTCAGTGAAGACACCATCCGGCTGGTTTTCGGCAAGGGTCCGCGCAAGATTGAAGAAACTTTGACGACCAAGGGCCTGCTGCCGTTCGGCACGCAAGCGCTTTCCCTGGAGGATGCCTTTGGTCCGATCGACGTGGCGCTGGCCCGCGAGACTGCCCGCGCCGCATTACGGGACGGATTGTCCCAGGAATTGACCGATGCGGCCAAGGGCCGGAATGTTTATTTAGCGGGAGATTCCGTCCTGGATCTCCTGTTCGCGCTGGAATCGGAGCGGCCTGTCAGCGAAGCCAACCCCATCCTGAACGGGCTGGACGCGACCATCATGGACTGGTACCTGAGCCCCGAAGGCCTGGAGCATCTGCAACGGGTAGAGCAGGAAGGCCGTTACACCGAATCACTCGGACCCAACGCCATTGTATTGCTGATTGAAAGACTGGTGTTCCTCCGCGAGCTGCCCGCCGCGCTGGGCTTTGAGCGGTATCGTTTCGGCAGCGGCGGCGGCGAACAGGCGGGGCTGCTGGATGAAATGGTGCGCACCGAGGTGAGCCGACGGATGGAACGGTATGGCCGCGCGCTGCATAAGCGCTACCGGCGCGAGTATCCCGAGGCGCAACGAATTCTGGACGAAATTTTCCCGGATGTGCGCGTGCGCGGCAGGGCCAAGGATGCAACCTCTATTGCAGACAAGCTGAACCGCAAGGCCATGCGCACCGGTCCGCAAAAACAAGTCATTCAGGACGCGGACGATGCGAGCCGACTGATTGGCGACGGCCACGGGCTTCGACTCGTGCTGGAAACCACCCGGCGGGACAGAATCGAAACGATTCGCGAGCAATTGATCAACGCCATCCGAAACGGGGTGGTTCAAATCTTGGAAATCAACAACTGTCATGCCGGTGGCCCGGACGCTTTGCCCTATTTCTCGGAAGAGGATATTATCCGGATCCGGATGGCGGCGGAAACGACCCGGCGGGCTTTGCCGACGGAAGAACGCCCCCCGGTCGTGAAAGTACTGGATGGCCCCGGTGCAATAAAGCCCTCCGGCTATACCACTACCCAGCTGAATATCCGTCTGCGGAACCCGGAAACCGGCCATTTTGATTTGATTTGCGAACTACAAATCCGGGGGATCGAGGTGGAACGCTTCTCAGCGGCGGAGCATCTGATCCATGATTTTCGTCGGGGCAAGGACCCCTACAAAAAAAATCCCAGAATCCGGGAGCATTTCGAGCCCGAAGTCGCCCCGCTGCTGAAAGCGATTCAAGAGATGCGGGAAGCGGAATTCCGCAAGTTTACCGATTACCTCAGCCGGTTCTACTTGCATTGCCGTCGGCTGGAAAGTGGCTACACGGTGCCCGAGCCGGAATTACCGGTGGATTTGCCCGCCGTTTGTCACGTCAACAACATCAAGCGTCTCAGCCGACTGCAGCGCGAGCTGATTGCCCGCTTCAAACGTCCGGCCAGAAAGCCCCCGACAGCGGCCAACCCGGCCCCGGTGAAACCGGAGGTGGCCCGATGAGCAGGCTGCAATCCAATCCGCAAGGCTTGCCGTCCCCGATGGCCGCCCCCATGTCTCACCCGCTTCACCGGGCGGTGCAAGGCACATTGCCCAGCCTCATCCAGCAAATTCGCCCGGAGCGGACCGTCCCTAGCCAGGGCGCGTTCCAGCCGGTTTACACCATTCTAAAAAATCCGGACGAGCGCCTGTTTGCGGGGCGTATTCACTTTATCGTCCGCAGCGATTTCGACGAGCCGGAGCTACGCTATTTCGATATCCGGGTGGAAACACCCAGCGGCAAAAGCCACGCGTCAGTGGGGTATCCCTTTATCGGCACCAAGGCCGAGGTGCTTCGCGCCCTGGAAGCCCAGCTGGCGGATCCCTCGGTTCTCGTGGAAACCATCCGGCAAGGCGCGCGTATCCTGCAAGAGGCCGACAAAGCCTAGCCAGCTAATCTATCCCAGCAAGGATCCTGACGAAGCCCCTCTTATACGAGTTATGCTTGTGGCTTCAAGAGCACGGCCCGAACGGGTGAGGCTTCCAGTTCCATCATCTTGAGCGGCAGCGCCACCAGGAAAAATTCCGCCGGTTTTTCCAAATCCACCGTCAGGCTACTGAAATCCAGGTTCTCCAGCCAGGACATCCCGTGCGAAAGCAAGGCATGGTGAGTTTCCAGCGTTTTGGAGTCAACGGGATCCACCGAAGGCGTATCCAACCCCACCAGGATTACGCCACGCGCGGCCAATGCCGTCACCAGATCCGTGGAAAACCAGGCATACGCGTTTTCAAACACATCGTACCGAATCTGCCGGGCCGTTCTGAACAGGATCCGAGGCGGCAATTTCTGCCGGGAATCAAGCTGGCTAGCCACATGGCTCCAGGTGATGGCCTCGGTGCAGGGCGAAACATCCACCACCAGGGCAGGCCCGATGAAAGGCAACAGCGGCAACTGTCCGATGGTTTCGCCGGTTTGATTCAAATCCCCCCGCACGTGCACCGGCGCATCGGCATGAGTGCCCACATGCGGGCTCATGGTAAAGCTGCACAGATTGATCACCCCCGAATCCGCATGGCTCAGCGTGAGTTCCCGCGAAAAAGGCACATCACCGGGAAAGCAGGCCGTGGCCCTCGAAACCGGCTGGGAAATATCAATGATTTCGAAGGCGGGCATCATGTCCGGGCGGCGGCAGGCTCCAGCCGGAAATGGAAATGCGTCTGCAAATGGCCAGGCGCCTTCTTTTTGCCGACTTCTGCCGTGAGCAAGCCAAGCTGACTGAGCAGTTCAAACACGATCGCGTCCAGGTACTTAGGCTCATAGCCGGAGGACAGCTTGATGTAAATCCCCAACCCATCGGCAAAAACCGGGTTGGGCCCAATGCCCACGCAAAGCAGCCCGTCCGCGCCCTCTTTGGCAATGACTCTGAAATCCACGTTCTGATGCCAGTGGCCTTGCATCAAGCGGGTGTCCAGACGACGCTCGCCACCGACCAGCTCGGGGTGGTTGACGAGCAGTGCAGAAATATCGTCCCAGTGGGAGAGAATGTCGGTCAGCTCATCAGGCGCCTGCCTGAGGATGTCTTTGGATGCCGGCATGGCCAGCGCCTGGCAAAGCTGGGCGATTTCTACCGCGCTGAGCGCGAAATTGGGCATGCCGCAGCCGTCGGTGGTGGCCTCGAAGTCCTCCCGGTTCAGCAGGTAGCCGAGCAGCACCTTCAACAGCTGGTAAGGCTCCGCTTCCGGGTGCAGATAGGTTTCGGTGGGCAGGTTTTTAGACTTCAGATAGAGCAGGTGGGCCAGGTGCTTCCCGCTGCAAGGATGATGAATCACCCGCTCCACCATCTCCACGGGCGACGACATCGGGCCGCAACTCGGGCATTGCAGCGAATCCTCGAACATCCCGCTGATGGCCAGGATCTCGCCCAGCAGCTTGACTTGCCGGGCATCACCCATATGGGAAGCCAGCATCATGGCGAAATGCTCGCCGGTCAGCGCCGGGTAAGCCTGTTTGAGCGTGGGATACAGCACCATCAGTTGCCAGGGCTTCAACAGGGAACGGGTCCAGATGGGGGTGCGGGTATTCCCGATCCGCAGCAGCGAATGCCCCGCGTTGGCAAACAGTTTCCGATCTTCCGCCCAGACGTACACCACGCCGTAAATGGTCAGCTCCGGCAGGCCGGAACGGGTCACGGTATAAATGGGGGCCCAGGGCAAACTTTCGGGAGTCAACGCATCCGTCATCCGGCGATTACCTTGGCTTTCTCCTGCGAGCGGCTGAAGTGCGGCATGACTTCATCGGCAAACAGTTGCATCTGGTCCACCACTTCCTGATGGGTCAGCCAGCCAAAATTAAACCACAGAATGACATGAGAACAGCCCATCTCGTCCCGCAGCTTCTTGAGCTGCTCGACGCATTCTTCCGGCGTGCCGATGATGTACAGCTTTTTCAGCTCTTCCAGCGGTGGGCAGGCCTTAAAGTCGCCCAGCGCCGCCTGGTAATGGGGCAGGTTGCGACGCGCGTATTCGTCCACCACGGCAGGGTCGCGATGAATGTAGATTTGCCGGGTAACCGGGAAGCGATCCCGCGAAGTATCGTAGCCCAGGGGGGTTGCGATATCACACCAGGTGTCATACAGCTTCAGCAAGTGTTCCTTGCTGGAAGTCGAGAAGGACATCACGCCGTAGTCTTTTTCCGCGGCCAGCCGGACTTGTTCCATGTCACCGGTGGCGATATAAATTTGAGGCCGGGGCTGGGTGTAGCAGGGCTTCGGCACCACCGACACCTCGGGAATATCGTAGTATTGCCCCTTAAAGCTGAACGGCTGTCCACGCATGGCTCGATCCAGCACTTCCAGCGATTCCAGGAAGCGTTCTTTCGCCTCATTGCGGTCGATTTTGAAGCCTTCGAATTCCCAGGGCCGGTAGCCGCAGCCCACGCCCAGGTCCAAGCGCCCCTTGGACAGCAGGTCGAAAACCAGCGCTTCTTCCGCCACCCGGACGGGATGGCTGAAGACGATATTGCGCACCGCAGTACCCACCCGGATCTGCCGGGTATTCTCGACAATTTTCATGCCGAACAGCAATGGCTGCGGCGTAATGCCGATTTCTCCCTGAAAGGCGGGCAGGCCCGTCTTGGAAGAGAAATGATTCTCGGACAGCCAGATGCCGCGAAAGCCCATGTCGTCCGCCATGCGGATTTGGTCCAGCGATTCAGCGTACTTCTGGGCCGGATCTTTGCCGTCGGGACAAACCAGCGCGATGAATTTAGAAAATTGCATTGGGGACCTCCCTCTCACCATACGGATATCATTTCTCAAGAACGCTTCAGAGTCAATCATTACGACTGTTTTTCAAGCCGACTGTTTTATCAAGCCGTCTGCTGAATCAAGCATGATTCATGATTCAGGTCGCTTGTTTCGATTAGAATGGGGGCGCGAGTCAGGAAGAGGACGTGAACGTGGATTTAGGCATTCAAGGCAAGAAAGCGCTGGTATGCGCGTCATCAAAAGGGTTGGGCAAGGCGATGGCCAAGGCTCTGGCGCGGGAAGGCGTGCAGGTGTTCCTGTGCGCCCGCAGTATTGAATCGTTGAGGGAAGCCGCCGAGGAAGTCGGGGCGCTCAGCAGCCTGCCGGTGATCTCCATGACCTGCGATCTCACCACCAACGAGGGCCGCGCGGAGCTGATCCGGGAAGTGCAAAGCGCTTTCGGCGAGATTGATATCCTGATCCATAACGTGGGCGGGCCGCCGCCTTCTAAAGTGGAAACCACCGCGATAGACGACTGGCAACAGGGCTTTGACCGGCTTTTTCAGAGCGTGATCCAGTTGAACGAAGCGTTTCTGCCCGGCATGAAAAGGAACCGCTGGGGGCGGATCATCTGTGTGACATCATTGAGCAGTTTTGAACCGATTAATGATCTGGCGGTCTCCAACGGATTGCGCCCAGCCATTACCGCTATGCTGAAGACGCTTGCCGATGAAGTCGCGGCGCACAACATTACCGTGAATTGCGTGGCGCCGGGCATGGTGTTGACTGATCGCACCGAGGAGCGCATTGCCGACTACCTGGCGCGCAACCCGCAATCCAGCCGGGAGGAATGGCTGGCCCAGTATGTGAAATCCATCCCCGCCGGGAGATTAGGCGACCCCGAAGAATTCGGCACGCCGGTCGCATTCCTATGCTCTCAGCAGGCATCTTATATTACCGGCGGCACGCTTTGCGTAGACGGCGGAAAGCGCCGCTCGTACCATTAGATGGAATTCAAGTCAGACTTGCGCTATTCATCCGAACTGGCGGCATACAACACCGCCGCGCCCAGCACGGACCAGCCGAAATAACTGCACACCCACCCGCAGCCCACGCTGCCAAGCAGCAGAACAACGGTCTGCCAAGGGTATTTTTCGGCCATCAGACCGCATTTCATCAGGGTGTAACGGGCCATCCGCCAGTGTTGATTGTGGGTATCCCTGGCAATTGCGTCGGATAAGGGTTCCGAGGAGTGATTTTTCCCGCTCAGCCGATCTTCCGGTTCGGCGGATGCACATTCCAGCGCCTGCCGGATATCCTCTTCGGGAGTTGGGTTGCTCTCTGGGGGCATGGGATTCTCCAATGACGGAAACTCTGATGCACATCCCTGTATCGGCGGAATCCGCAAAAACTGAAACCGGATTTCCGAATTTCCAAAATTCAGGCAATCGGAGCGGTGATCTCGTTTTGATATCTATAGGATATTAGTGTCAACCATCAGAACGGAGAACCCATCATGAGGGAAATGAGCGGCTGGACTTTTCTCACCTACTACGGAGTCATCTGGCTCATCTTCATGTTGATTGTGGGAATTGGCTACCCATTGGCGGATACCTACGCCAAGCCCATCGCCGCCCTGATTTTCCCAATTAGCGGGAGCAACTCGCTGATTAAAAACCTGTTGGTAACCACCGGCATGTACTGGGGCATGGTCGCCTTCTACGCGCTGCTGGTCCAGAAGGTGAAACTGAACTGGTGATTTCCGGCAAAGCCCGCGCTTAAACACGCTTAAAACAAGTGATGCTCCCAACGCCCAATCCGTAGACAGCGGGCGGTTTTTGCCATATTCTAAATAGAACTGATTTAAAGTGATTGCCAGATCAGCCCAAGTTCAACCCAAGTCAACCATGGGAATACGAGGAGCATGCAGGCACCAGTCAGCCCCAACGGTTTCAAGCGTTATTTCAGCCTGGAAGAGGCTGTATCGATGCTGCCTGAAATTGAGCGCGCCCTCCGAAAGGCGCATGCCGAGGTTAATGAGCTGCGCGATGATGCGATCCTCTTCAAGCGAGTCCTCATCGCCCGGCAAGAAAACGGAATGAAACCGCTTGAGGCCGAAGTGACCTTGTTGCATGAGAAGTTTGAAGCCTTCGAGCAGATCTGCACCCGCTGGGTCTCCTATTTTGCCGACCAGGGCATCATCCTGCGCAACCTGGAAACCGGGTTGATGGATTTCCCCTACCGTTCCCGCCGGACCAACCAGGATTACCTCCTGTGCTGGCGCCTGGAGGAGGACGGCATCTTCTACTTTCACAGCATCAGCGACGGATTTTCGGGACGCCACCCGATTTCCCTGCTGCCTGATTAGGAAGCGAGCCAGAGAGCGAGCATGGGTTTGAAGCGTACCCGGACACAACCGGAAAGCAAGCATCGGTGGCTGCGGCCACTGCTGGTGATCTTGTTCGCCGCCATGGCCGTAGGTGTTTACCAGTTATATGAAACGATTTCAGAAGTCGGGCTGACCGGGCTGCTGCCCTCTTCGTCGTCGGCGGGCAAACATATCGTGCAGCTGGCCGAGCAGCCGGTGTACCAGGTTAAAAAGAAGCAGGAACTGCTGGGTGTGAATGTGGTGCGCATCATCAGCAAGCGGCAACCCGAGGAATTCCTGGTGCTGGATGGGGTTTCCCGCAAGCTGGTGGACTCCATCTATGCCAAGCCGGTGGATTTGCCCTGGGCCAACACGGTGGCCAACCAGTTCTTGCGCCTGCGCGAGACGGGCGAGGATGCATCGCCCGTATCTGTGGAGATCCAGGAGGTGAAGACCATCCAGCAGGATGTTCTCAAACTGGATGGCCGCGAGCTACCCTACTGGCGCCTGCAAGTGCGTTTCAAACTGAGCAATGAAAGCGAGCCCCGCTATTACGAGGCCATCGTGGCCCGCAACGCGCGGGGAGACACGGATGCTTCCTCTTCCGATTCCCTCGTGGTCGCCTACGCCCAGAAGGAAGCCTTCCAACAAGAACTCCTCGCCGACCTCATCAAAAACCTGCATTTTGAGCGGAACTAAGCGCCTCAATCACTCTTTTTTCCCGGAATCAGCCTGATGGTTCGCTTCTTCATTCAGCTTCCGGATGAACTGCATCTCGCTGCTGTCCAGCAAGTACTTTTCAGCGATCTCAAACAACAAGTCTCTGCCTTGGTTTCGGAATAAGACCCAATTAAAGTTAGGATTGTCTGACCAGTCATCAGGACCAGTTAAGTTACCAAAGCCGAATCTTCGGAAATCCTTCTTTCCGCTGGTATCCACCGCCAGGATGCCACACATCAGACAATACAAGAAATTGACCTTTTCGGCTCCCTTTTGAAATGAAATTAACATTCCATACGTCGGTTCGCATGCCAATTCGTTCTCTACATAATTACCGGGGTAGCTGAATGCTTCGGATAAACGCGCCCGCAGTTCTTTCGACACCGTGACAGGCGGCAGCAATTGGGCACCCTGCAACATGGGACTGTTTTCTTTATGCTTGATGCCATAGATCAACACCTGATCCGGATCCTTGAGGATCGCTTTTGCGTTGTTCCAGCCATAGAAGGGATTCATGACCGCCTCACCGGATTTCGAAACCCACTCGCCCTTTTCGTTTACTTGCGGACTTGGCTGGAAGTAGGGTATTGCCACCAGCATAAGGGCAATGATCGCGACAGAAAGCCAAAAAAGAGTTCGTTTCAAAACGCCCACCTCTCACATATAGCCCCCAATTATACAAAGTGTTGGGTCGCTTCGGAACGCCCCTGAATGAAACAGGTCCGGTAGACTTCCGGGCTTGTTTCTGCGAGAAATGAAGGCATGAAAGTCTTTATCACGGGGGCGACCGGGTTTGTGGGTCGGAATTTTCTGGCCTGGCTGGCAGCGCATCAACCCGAAACCGAAATCACTTGCCTGGTGCGGGATGCTGCCAAGGCACAGGCGCAATGGGCCGGACAACCCCATCAAGCGCTCAAAAACGTGCGCTGGCTGGCGGGGGATTTGCTGGAGCCAGATACTTACGCGGCGCAACTGGCCGAGGCCGAGCAGGTCTTTCACATCGCCGCGCTGGTCAGCCTGAAAAACGGTCCCGAATTCTACGCCATGAACACGGACACCACCCGGAATCTGGTGCAAACACTGGGCAATGCGAAGCACCTGCAACGGCTGGTTTTTGTCAGCAGCATTTCGGCGGTGGATCGCTTGCCCACCCAACCCGCCGTCGGCCCACTGACGGAGGATGCCGTTCCTCACCCCAACACGGATTACGGCAAATCCAAGCGGATGGCCGAGGAACTGGTGATATCCTCCGGGCTGCCCTACAGTATTTTACGGCCTTCTTATATCTACGGGGCGTATCCCCGGCTGAAATCCAGCATGGATCGATTAATCCACGATGTGCGCGACCGGCGGCACTACACCCGATTCCCCTTTCCGGGCCGTGCCAGCGAGGTGTATGTGGAAGATCTGGCCGAGATGATCTGGTTGGCCGGGCATCACCCGCAGACCGGGAACGAGACATTCTTTGTCTCCAACCCCCAACCCGTGAGAATCGCCGATGTGTTTCGCGATCTGGCCGAAGCGCTGGAGGTGCCGTATCAGCCTATGGATGTGTCGCCGGAGGATAGGGCCCGCTTTCAAAGCTCTCTGTATCGCCAGCACCCGGAGAACCTGCTGCTGCGAATTCTGTTTGAGGACTATTTCCTGTGCTCGGCGGACAAGTGGTACCATGCCACCGGCTATCAACCCCGATTTGGCTACCGGGAAGGGCTGGCAAGAACCGTCTGCTGGTATCGGGAGCAGGGTTTGCTATGACCGGGAAGGTTTTTTTGTGGCCTGGACGCGCTTTGACCGAACGTCTTCGAAATATATCTTTACAAGAACACAACAAATATTGTTCAGGCGTATTTAAGAGGTAGATTCATGCAGGGGATTGAAAGCCGAGCTTATGATGAACATACAGTTTTCAGGATATAGAAACAAAACGCCTCAGTTCGGCGCGGCAAGCCGCCCGCAGGCAGTGCGCTTCGGATTGGCCGAATCACCGCCGGTGGATACCCTGCCGGATCCGCCCGACGAGAACAACGATAAGAAGCCGAGTAGTCCTGAAGACAAAAAAGTGATGCAGGCTATTCTCTTTTCCAAGATGATCCCGCTCCTGAGCTGTGCGCTATGGCTTTCCGGGCCGACGACCGGATTTTTCCTGGGCGTGCCGCTGGCATACTATTCCGGCAAATATGGCCGCAAAATCCAGGAAGGCATTGATCCCAGCAAACTGGACGGCGCCGCCTCCAGCATCAACAAGCTGAGCCAATCGCTCAAGGATCCGAAGAGCCTGAGGGCCGACACGTTGCGCGGACACTTTAACGAGATTATCAGCAATACCGCCGACATGCTGAAGCTGTCCCAGTGGAAAGGCATCGCCACGTTTGCGGAACCCATGCTGGAGTGGATCACCAAAAACCTGAATTCGCCCTTTGCGGGCAAACTGCTGCAAAAATATGTGCTCTTGAGGCAGTTGGATAACCACGCCTTGAAAGCCGGCAAATATGCCAAGCATTTCAACAACTTCCTGAAAGGCGCCAGCGTCAACATGCGGGTTGCTGAGACGAACAACGTGTTCTCCGCCAGCATGGCCGCCGTGAAGGGCCTGGTGATGTTCAACCTCGGTCTGTTTGGTCTGGCCATCGAAGCTTTGTGGGACAAAGTCTTCAGCGGCAAGAAAGAAGCCCCGCAAGCGCCCTGAGGTAAACCGATTGCTGACCTGCCTTTTGCTCGGCTACCTCTTAAGAAGGTTCCGCTTTAAGCTGGCTTGAGCAGTCGAGCTTAATGCTTCGGTTGGGAAAGCCATGGCGCGAAGATGCTCGCCATCATCGCGCTCGCCTTCGCCTTCGGCAGCAGGTTCTTTTTGAAGAGCGGGGCTTGCAGATTGGATAAGGGCCAATACGCGTTATCGCAGAGCGGGGTTCTCCAAACACGAGACGCTTTCAGTATATTGATCGTGGTGGTTCGGGCTTTTTCCGCACTGGCTTGAATGTGGCGGAGGTAGTCCGGTAACTGCCATTTGTGAGGTAGGTCTCTACTCGGATTCTTTCCCTCCCAATCGCCATGGTCTCTTCCGGTGAAAATGTGACTTCTCAACAGATCCACAGACTTCTCAAAATCATCGCGGGCTTTTTCGATAGTGACCAGGTCTTTACCGTTCAGGACAAACTGGTGTATGTCCCATTTTGTGAATTGCGAACGTAAGCCGCGCTCTTTATCCAGATATTCGACCAACGCATTGGCAGCCTCGGGATGGCCACCAACGCTGTATTCATGGGGAGTCAGAACGTAAGTTGCTTCCCCGAAACGAATGGGACGGATTGGATTCATAGCATTTCCCCCTTTTAAACTTCCTCTACTGGTTAAACCCTGAGGCAACAGGCACCGGAGAACGCGGTTCTTCCGCACGTCGGCGGAAACCGGATTACCCGAATGCACACTGCCCCATTGCGCGCTTCATTATGACGCATCCAAGCTAACCAGAAAACTGTATTTGTATGGAGAGGATGAAACCAAACTTTACATTCCGGCATCAAAATCCAAATGGTTGTTTTTATGCAATCACAGGGAAAGACATAGGCTGGAAAACGGAATCAGTGACTGGGTTGAAAGAAATAGGCTGGGTTTAAAAGAATTTTCCAGGCTGGGTTTGTCAAAGGGGACATAAGACAAACACGACACAATCATAACGGGACGGGAGAAATCGACGTGGCTGCTCGACCGCACAAGCAGGGCCATGGGGATGTCATTCATCCGATGGTCGATACTTTCAGGCTGATTGCCGAAACCAGACGGCAAGCGACCCAGGTCGCCGAATCCGCCCGGCAGGCCATCAAGGCGTTCTACCGGGATCCGGTACAACTGGCGTCATTCATCGAACGCCATGGCACTCCGGTCTACGTATTCGACCGGAAGCTGATGACCGGCCTCATCTTGCGTGTGCTGGGCTTCGAGCCGGGATTCATCCCGCCGTCCGACGGAAAGCGATATCGTTTATTGCAGCAATTTCTCACGACGATTCATTCTAAAAAGACGACTCTAAAGGAACATCAGGGCGAGATGCACGCGTGCCACTTCGAGCACGGCGTGTTTGTGATGACCCGGCCGTTATTCACGGTCGGGTTCCTATCACATCAGTTACATCACTGGCTGGCGTACCGCTCCGGAATGGCGGGCTATTCCGACCGGGCGCAGGAGTTGTACAAGAAATTCTGGAACGAGCAGAACGGCACGATCGGGCAAGAAGTCTACGACATGACCTACGAGGACATGGACGCACTGAAGTCCGCGATCAACCGGGACATGGAAGCACTGGTCTTCCTGCGACAGGTCGCTGGAGAAGTGCTGATTCCGGCCAAGCAGGCGCAACGATTCGGCACCGGTAAGGCAATGGCATAGCGGAGACTCGTTTCATCGCCGGGAGATTCACGGTACAATCAGCTTGTCGTTAGTGTCATTGTGATGGCAGGTGCAAGAGATGAGTCAGGCAGTCGGTAGCAGAACGCGTTCGGAAGCGGCTTTTGAAGAGGCCCAAAAAGTCATGCCCGGTGGCGTGAACAGCCCGGTGCGGGCGTTTCGGTCCGTGGGCGGGAATCCGGTGTTTATTGAGCGGGCCAATGGCGCGCATGTCTGGGACATCGACGGCAATCGCTACATCGATTACGTGGGCACCTGGGGACCGGCCATTCTGGGCCATGCCCACCCGCAAGTCATTCGCCGCGTGCAGACGGTTGCGGAAAAAGGCACCAGCTTCGGCGCACCGACCCTGATGGAAACCGAGCTGGCCAAGCTGGTGATTGAACTGGTACCCAGCATTGAAAAGGTCCGCTTCGTCAACTCCGGCACCGAGGCGGTCATGAGCGCCATCCGACTGGCCCGCGCTTTTACCGGCCGCTCCAAAATCATCAAATTTGAAGGCTGCTACCACGGCCACTCCGATTACCTGCTGGTGAAAGCGGGATCCGGCGCGGCCACCCATGGCATTCCGGATAGCGCGGGGGTACCGGCCAGCACGGCTGCCGAAACGCTGACCGCCGAATTCAACAACCTGGATTTCGTTCGTGCCTTGCTGGAAGCCAATGCCGGGCAGGTTGCCGGGTTGCTGGTGGAACCCGTGGCCGGGAACATGGGCTGTATTCCCCCGGCGGAAGGATTTTTGGAAGGCTTGCGGCAACTGGCCAATGCGCATGGCGCCTGCCTGATTTTCGATGAGGTCATGACCGGCTTCAGAGTCGCGCTGGGCGGCGCACAGGAGCGCTATGGCGTCACTCCCGACATCACCTGCCTGGGCAAGATCATCGGCGGCGGTCTGCCGGTAGGCGCGTATGGCGGCAAGAAAGAAATCATGGCCATGGTGGCCCCCGAAGGCCCCATGTACCAGGCAGGGACTCTTTCGGGCAATCCGCTGGCCATGGCTGCCGGATTGGAAACGCTGACCCTGCTGAAACAACCCGGCGTCTATGAACAACTGGAAAAAATGAGCTTCGTGCTGGGCTCCGGATTGATGGATATTTGCGCCCACAAGGGCATTCCGCATTTCGCCACGCAGGTCGGCTCCATGATGACCCTGTTCTTTACCGACGGCCCGATCCAAAACTACCAGGACGTCTGCAACTTTGACCGCGAGCGCTTCAACCGGTTCTTCTGGGGCATGCTGGACAATGGCGTGTATTTGGCCCCCTCCCAGTTTGAGGCCGCCTTCCTGTCACTCGCGCACACCGAGGATGACATCCGCAAGACGCTGGAGGCTGCTGAAAAAGCCATTTCCTAATCGGCTGTCCACAAAGGTCTTACAAAGCCAACTGCCGCATAACATCGGCATTTGCTCCGTCATTGAGTTCCGTTACACTTTCCGGGTCTACACTTCCCCGCTCGCCGAATTAATATAACCATCTGTCAGGCCGTCGAACCTGTAAATTATTTCCATGTAATTGTTTTTATATATATAAGAGCGAGTCCACTTGACCTTTAAATCTGTCGGAAGATCACTGACATAGTTTTTTTGATAGGAGAGCGCAATATGCAAGTACAGAGCCAGAAGGCTAGCAACGCTTGTAAAAGCCAGAGCCAGGGCACCCAAAAACAGGCTGACAAAAGTACGGGGCAGCAAGCTGCCAGTACGTGCCAGAATAAAGCGGCTCCTCAAGAACCGGTAGCCCAAAAGGCAAATGCCAATGGGTCAACCAAAGCACAGCCCCAGTCGGATCAGACTGGAGCAAATAAGAAGGATCAAGACGCTCAGACTCTGTCTCATGATTACAGCCAGATGTCCGGCGCGAATCAAAAGTCGAATGAAATACGATCCAAAATTACCCAGCAAGACAGCGGTGGCAAACAAGCGCCTCAGTCTGGCAATAGCACGAACCAGGCCCCCCAAGGTGGAGCTTATCCTGGTACCGGAGCCAACCAGGTGACGCGGACCGACGTCACCGGCAACTCGAAAGATACGACCACCGGTACGGGAAGCCAGACGGCAGCTCAAACAGGTCTTAACGCACCGGCGGGGACTGCCGCAAATCCCCAAGGTGTCGGTGCCCCCCCAGCCGCGCCGCCAAACGGAAAGCAGCTTTTCAACGAAACCTTTGAATCCGGGCAACTGTCGAAAGGTACCAGCCTTGAGAAGCCCACTCCGAATTCCGCCCAGGTGATCGACGACCCGACAGGCCAACACGGCAAGGTACTAAAAATCGATTTCAACAGGGAAAATGCTAAAGACTCGAAAACGTCCCGGGTTGAAATCCTTAGTGGGGAGAGATTCCAGCAAGGGAAGGAATATACCATCCAATGGAGCAACCGCCTGGATTCCAACTTCCAGTTTGACTCCAAGCAGCAGGAAGCGATTGGCCAGATCCACCATGAGGGGAGTAACGGCAGCCCTCCTTTCCTGGTCGGGTTGGAGGGGGATCAATGGATCGCCATCCTGAAGGACGATCCAAATGCCGTAGGGAAGAAAATTAACCTGGGCACGGCCAAGCCCGGCGAATGGAGTAACTGGAAACTGGATTGGAAACCCTCTCCAGACAACAATGGCTATTACCAACTTTCCCGCAATGGTCAGCAGGTTTTGGACTTCAAAGGCAAAACGTCTTATGACGAATCCACTGCCGGTTATTTCAAGGTGGGTGACTACAAGTGGGATTGGCAGAAAAATCCGTCCGACGTCACCAACAGAACGCTTTTCCTGGATGATGTCAGTATTACCCAGCGATAGCGTCCGACAACATCTGGTTTTTGCATCAGAAGTTCTCTGAAAGGGCCTTTACAAAGCCCTGGCGCCGGTGTTCGCTCAGCCATCGAATTCCCGTGACACTTTCCGGGTCCACACTTCCCCGACCCCGGATCAGTATAACGATATCCATACCGCCGCAAATGTTCTCTGCACTAAGTGCGTTCCGGCGTTGCCGCAAGCGTTTAGCCCGATGGCGCGCGTTCCTGAAACCCGTTGCGCAATCCCCCAACCCGAGGTTTCCTCTGGCGACCGTTTCCGTTTATAGTAAGATATTCATTGAGGGTCGCTGCCGTGAGGGTGAAAGGCGGGTGACCGGTTGTTTTGACAGAAAGAGGTTAGCAACATGGCCATGATGATTGACGTCAGCCAGGATAAATGGGGCCTAAACGAGCAGCAGCGAATGATTCGGGAGATGGTTCGGGAGTTTGCCGTGAATAACGTGGAGCCGCGCGCCTCTGAAATCGACCAGACCTGCCGCTTCCCAACGGAAACCTTCAAGGAAATGGCCGAAATGGGCCTGATGGCGCTGCCGGTGGATGAGCAATACGGCGGCGGCGGTGCGGATTACCTCAGCTACGCCATTGCCGTGGAAGAACTGGCCCGCGTCTGCGCTTCCACCGCGCTTAGCTTTGCTGCACACACCTCGCTCTGCGTGATGCCGATTTTTCTCTTCGGCAGTGAAGAGCAGAAGCAGAAATACTTGCCCCGCCTGGGCTCCGGAACGCTGGGAGCCTACGGCCTGACCGAACCCAACGCGGGCAGCGATGCCGGGGGCACGCAAACCACCGCCGTGAAGCAGGGCAACCAATATATCATCAACGGCACCAAGATTTTCATCACCAACGCCAACTACGCCGATATTTTTATCGCCACGGCAGTGACCGAAAAAGGCGTGGGCACCAAAGGCATCAGTGCCTTCGTCTACGAGAAGGACACGCCGGGCTTCTCCCTGGGCGGAAAGGACGAAAAGCTGGGCATGCGGGGCTCCGATTGGGGCACGCTCCAATTCGACAACATGGCCTTGCCTCTGGATAGCCTGATTGGCAAAGAGGGCGAGGGCTTCAAGTACTTCATGCAGACCCTGGACAACGGCCGCATCAGTATTGGCGCGCTGGGGATTGGGATTGCGCAAGGCGCACTGGATAAAGCCCTGCAATATGCGAAAGAACGCCGTCAATTCGGCAAAGCCATTGCCGATTTCCAGGCCATCCAGTTCATGCTGGCCGATATGGCGATGGAAATTGAAGCGGCCCGCCTGCTGGTCTACAACGCGGCCCGCCTGAAGCTGGCCGGCCTGCCCTTCACCAAGGAAGCCTCCATGGCCAAGCTGTTTGCCTCGGAAGTGGCGATGCGCGCCTCGAACCACGCGATTCAAATCCACGGCGGCTATGGCTACACCAAGGATTTCCCGGTGGAGCGCTACCTGCGCGACGCCAAGCTGTGTGAAATCGGTGAAGGCACCTCGGAAATCCAGCGCATGGTGATTGCCCGTAATATTCTGAGCTAGCCCTCCGATAGTTCCGCAACATTCAGTGTTTCGTGCTGTACAGGAAGAGTAAGGGGCTATTGTTAGCATGTCTGACAGGCAATAAGCCCCTTGCCGTGGCTATTTTCGTGACAAACAAAGCAATTGCTCCGTTTCAGAAACCTTCTTTTTCGAAGATCAGCACTAAAAAGAACGTCCATGCAACTTTACTCTTCTTCTTTTTCCCATTCACGATCCGGCGCGAAACGCCCTCGTTTCGGGCAGGAAAAGCATTGGGGACGTTCTGTTGATCCGGAGCATTTTCCAGAGACTTTGCAAGAATTCGCTGAGCGCTTGAAAGCCTGCCACCCGGATTTTTCAGATGATAAAGACTTTATGGGCCATGACATGCGGGCCCATGTTTTAGGGGGCGGACTCCCGACACCTGCGGGCGAAGTATTCGGAGAACTCATGGAGCGGGTGTTGAGCACCCCTCAATATAAATCGAAAGAACGGCTTTGGCCTAACGTTCGGGAGTGCGGGCTAGACGAACCAGACGATACCTGGATAGAACACGACGAGGTGGGAACCCTGGTCGTTCCGCGATTTAAAACATTTATAAGGGAAGGCCAAACATGGGAAAAGCATTACTGCCGCCTAGGACGGATGCAACCTTCCGAAAAGCTCTCCTTGGAACAGTTTCAAGAATTATATGATTATGCCGTCGAACTGCTGGCCATGTATATTCAACGTTGGGGTATCACACCCGATGCGAATATCCTGGGGGAGAAAACAGGTTACAAAACGGTGACGGAAGTCTCGAAAAAAGCTTTGGATTTGAAGTTGTAGCCTTCGCTTCATTTCGACTGCTAGCGACCCGGCGGTGAAGGCGGGCGCTTCTTGGTGAACATCCGCTTCACGTCCGGATTCACCTGGATATTTTGGGTGGCCAGGTGGAATCGACCCATATAGCTGAGAATATCATGCTGGGTTTGCAAGACTTCGGGGGCTTCCGGAGGTGGCGGCGGAATAAAATCGATGACCGACCCGCTGTCCTCTTGGCTGCTGCGCCCCTCGATGTGATCCAGCACGTGGTGGAAGGTGAAGGGATGCTTCAGCTGGAACTTGTTCCCCATCGCCGTGTAATCGAAGGCCGGGGGTAGTTTGTAGAGCGTTTGCAGGGTTTCCACATCGCGCGGAGAGACATCCACCACGCCATACTGGTGCGGCACGTACATGATGTCGCCAGGACCGTCGCTATGCCCGATAAGCCCCAACGCATGGCCAATTTCGTGCAGAACGGTGTGCTTGACTTCGTCCATGTCGTTGTACTGGGCATGCACCAGGCCATCCGAGATGCCGATCTTGATTTCAGCCGAATACAGCAAGGATTGCTGGTTGACCATGTACTCGCAGTGGCCCAACGACTTGCGATCTACCCGCCGCCAACTGACATCAATCTGGGAACCGTCCAGACCCGCCACGAACTGGAAGCGGACGAGATCCTCCGAAATCCGGTTCCAGATGTTGAAGGCATCGTATACCATCTGGTTGTAAGCAAACGATTCCTGCTGTTTGGATTTCTCATACCAGCGGAAGGGCGCCACATACACCCGGATCGGCATGGCTGATTCGGGCCACCGGACGGTGAGCCCCTCTTTCAGGCAGGCATCAAGATACGTTCTTTCCATGGCAAAAGTCTCTTACCTTGATTTTAATCGATGTCATCATCAAAAGCTCGTGCTTGGTTCAATCAAAAATAACCTTCGATGAAATCTCGGTAAAAATACCGATCAATATGGCACACCGATCTGTTTTTATTCAAACATGAGATATGAATTATCTCCATTATGACCAAAGAGCGTCATCGGGGGCAATAAGCGGGATATACAGCAATCGGAACCTCTCGGTGATCAGGACAACAGGCAAAACAGCAATCCTGCCCGAAGGTGGGACATAGGCGGAAAAAGAATCCCGGTAAATATTGCCGGGAGAGAGAAAGAAATCACACGGAGTTACCGGCTGACTCAGTGCCGGTTTGCCCAGCAGCCAGTGAGCATAGCTGCTTCAGCTGCCGGGGTGTGAAGAGAACAGAGGTTTCTCCCGGGGAGACCTCTGTTCCGCTTTTCAGGGGAAGGCTGTCATCTGTAGCCGCCCGCCGCACAAGATGGCGACGCGAGCGTCACTTGCGGCGCCGGGCTCGTCCTTAGAATGGCGACACTTTTTTGCTACACTAAAGGAGTCTGTCAGGGAGATGGAAACGATGATCGTGCTTGAGGGACCGCCCGTGAGTATCCACCCAACCGGCCATGCACCGGAGAACCTTGAAATTATCCTCGCAGAGGTTGAACATCTGGATGCCGTTGCCGGGCTGCTGGATCAATATCGCATGTTCCGGGGACAGGCCTCCAACTTGCCTGCGGTTCGACATTTTTTGTTTGAACGCATGCTGAACCATGAATCCGTGATTTTTCTGGCGCAGGACAAGAACAGCGGCCAGGCGTTCGGCTTTTTACAGCTCTTTCCCACCTTCTCCAGCCTGGCATTGGACGCCGTCTGGATTCTCAGCGAGCTTTTCGTGATTCCCGATGCCAGAGGCCAAGGCATCGCCCGACAGCTCACGCTTGAGGCCATCGATTTGGTCCGCAAGCGCCAGGATCGAGGTTTACTGCTGGAAATCCCCCCTGACAACCGTGAGGCGCGGGACCTGTTCGAGTCTCTGGATTTTGCCCCCGATGAAGCCGCCTTGCACTATGTCTGCCGGGTTCAGGCATCGCAGGACTGAACACATCGACCATTCCACTCTTTTCCAGGTCTGGAACGGCGAACGTTGAGTCAATCAACCCATTCTCGAAACCATGAATTTTACCAATCGTTAGTGTTTTTTTAACAACATGATTTTCAAGCGCGACCGGATGTATTAGAATAAAACTCATCGGTGGAATTCGATGACTTGGTGATAATAGGAATGTTCGGATGGTGGCTGGCGCATGGCGCTAGCAATTAAATGGCGTGCCGATTTGGGGAAAGAAGACAGTGAGGTGGGAAATGCAATATTCACACTTTGACAGGCACCAGATGTACGCATTGAAATCCGAAGAGCTGCGGGAAGCAGAGCGTTTTTTTGAATGGGCGCTCAGTTACGAGCGCAAGGGATTGCAGATTGCCGCCGATGCAATGCGCGACGAAGGGCGCAAAGCGTTTAAGCGGTTCCTGGGCACCACCAGAAGGCTGGCTCAGACCTGAAGACCTATCGCGGACATAGTTGATGAGGGGAAAAAGGGCTGCATCCGAATCCGGAAGCAGCCCTTTCAAAATTTATCGTTTCAGTTGGCCCTACTTTTGCTGCGGGTTTGCCCCAATGTAGGTGCCCAGCTTTTCGCCTTCCAGGATTCGGGTAATGGCGCGCTGGCTGCTGAAATCGAAGACCAGGATCGGCAGCCGGGTTTCTTTGCAGAGCGTCACCGCCGTTTGATCCATCACTTTCAGGTTGCGATGCAGCACGTCATCATAGGTCAGCGAGTCGAACTTAACCGCATCCGGGCTGGTTTTGGGGTCTTTGTCGTAGACGCCGTCCACGCCGTTCTTGGCCATCATGATGACATCGGCCCCGATTTCCGCCGCCCGCAACGCGGATGTGGTATCGGTAGAGAAGAATGGGTTGCCCGTGCCACCTGCAAAGATGACCACGCGGCGTTTTTCCAGGTGGCGAACCGCCCGCAGGCGGATGTAAGGCTCCGCAACGCGGTCCATGCCAATGGCGCTCATCACACGAACGGGGACATTCTTGGATTTCAGGGTTTCGGCCAGGATGAGCGAGTTCATCACGGTGGCCAGCATCCCCACATAATCCGCTGCGGCCCGATCCATACCCAGTTTCGTAGCGTTCTGGACGCCCCGGAAGATATTACCGCCGCCAACCACTACGGCCACGTCACATCCCAACTGATGGGCTTCCGCAATCTCATCGGCCACCAGGCTGACCACTTCCGGCTTGATCCCGAAACCCTGATCGCCCATCAGTGCCTCTCCGCTGATTTTCAGCAGGATGCGCTGATAACGCAGATTATGGTCAATCGGGGTAATTTTTTTCAAGGCGGGGCTTTGTTCCATCTCTTGTTCGGTCTCGGTGAGCGTCATCATAGAGGTCTCTTCTTTTCTATTATAGTGGGCCAGTCCTGTAAAAAACGCTGAAGGGAAATGATTGCCTGATGTGAGGGGTGATGAGGAAAGCTTCCCTTCATTAAAACATACCCTCCCGGAGTGGGAGGGTATGTCGGGGTTCTTTTTTAGCCTCTGGCCGCTGCGGCGACCTCTTCGGCGAAATTAGTCTCTTTTTTCTCGATGCCTTCACCGAGCGCGTAGCGGGTGAATTGAACCACTTCCACCCCGGTGTCGCCAATCTCGGCGGCGCGGGCCTTGATGACATCATCAACGCTCTGGGAGGGGTCCTTCACGAATGGCTGCTCGATGAGACAGCGCTGGCCCATCAGCTTGGAAACGCGACCTTCCACAATCTTCTTGCGGATGTCTTCCGGCTTGTTGGCCAGATCTTCCTTGCCCATTTCCACGCGGGTTTCTTCTTCAATCACGCTCTGATCGATATCGGCGCGGCTGACAAAGTCCGGGGCGGCGCTGGCAATCTGCATGGAGAGGTCTTTCACCAGTTGTTTGA
>DATNPJ010000056.1:0-17753 GCA_036703295.1 Coleofasciculaceae cyanobacterium
AGCTTTCCGAAGAAGATTTGGCCGCCTGGATTTATGTCCAGTATGGCGCTTTTCAAACCCTGCTACGCACCGAAGGTCTGGAAATTGAACATATTCGTCCCCATGGCGCCCTGTATACCGCGTTCGTCAACCAACCCGACATAGCGATGACGGTTGCCCGCGCCCTGCACAAGATGAACCCCTGGTCTCTGCTGGTGGGCCCTGGCGGTCCCCTCCTGGAACGGATCGAAAAGGAAATCGGACTGAGAACCGCCCCGGAGATTTACCTGGGTAAGCGCTATACCGGGAATGCCGAGCTGGCAACTCACCGGATTCAGGAGTTTTTACCTCCTCAAGGTGTCATGGATCAGGCTAAGCAGCTGATTGCTCAATCCTCCCTGACCACCGAGGACGGCAAAATCACGCCGGTTCAGTTCAAAACCCTGCACATCAGCCCCATCCTTCCCAACAGCATTGAAGTGGCGGAAAAGATCGGGCAGTTGCTGCTCCAGCCGGTATCCTTGCCGCTGGCTGACATAGGAGCTTCCGGATGGCTGTAGATTCTGCTCAAAACCACTTTCTGGTGCTGGCCACCAATGGGGCCGGCATCACCACGGCGCTGGATATTTTCTCGGACTTCGGCTTCCTGGCTGTGGCTGGTGTGGATCCCCAGCAAATCCACAATATCGTCATGCCGTTGACACAGGGTGTGTCTCCGGTGGCGTTCGCGTTGCGGCTGACGCCGGATGTGGAACCTGTGGCGATTGTTTCAGCGATTCAAGCCTTGAAGCAGAATCTGCCCAACTTGAAAATCCTGACCTTGGATGCCCCGGAAGAGGTGCTGGTCCAGCGTTACCTGGATTCGGACAAGAAACATCCCTTCGAGAGCCCGGCGCTGGCCGGACTTCAGGCGGCGGTTGCGGCAGAGAAGAAGATTTTCGCGCCTCTGAAAGAGCTGAAAGACTATTCCATTGATACCAGCACCACCACGCCCGTGGAATTGCGCAACAAGATTGCAAAAGTGCTGGGCATTCCGGTTAACAACCAGGAATTCACGGTTTATATCACCACCTTCGGCTTCAAGTACGGGATTCCGCAGGATGCCGAGATGATGTTTGACATGCGCTTCATGACCAACCCGTTTTACGACGAAGCCTTGCGCCCGATGACTGGCCAGGACAAGCCGGTGCGCGATTTCATCTTCGCGCTGGCGCACGCCCGCAACTTCTTCAGCCAGTGGTCCACACTCATTACGGATATGCTGCCGCAATACCAGGCCGAAGGCAAAACCCGCCTGACTATCGCGGTCGGCTGCACCGGCGGCAAGCACCGCTCGGTCTGTATGGCGGAAGAGCTTGCCCGGCACCTGCGAACTCACTGCCCCGGTTTCAATGTAGTCATCTCTCATCGGGAGATGTTAAGATGGGGCAAACCCGCAGCCTCTGCCATTGAAGCCGGAGAAGGCAAACCGGAGAGCTCTGCCTGTACAGTAGGAGAGAACACCTGATATGTTCAAGTTTCCGCGCCTGGCTACCTGGCTGCTTCCCGGCTTGTCCATCAAGCGCTGGATCGGCATTGCCTCGGTGGGTTTTTTCCTGCTGTTCCTGGGTTCGGCGCTGATTCTGAACCTGCAACCGGTGACCTTCTTTATTGATCAACTGAAAGAACTGGCCAAGCTCTTTCCCAGCCACGTCAGCGGACCCGCCTTGATTGTGCTGGGCTTCCTGATGTTTTATTTTGGGGTGCGCAGGACATACGGCACGGTCAAAGGCGCGCTTCGCCACGAGGGTCGGGATTCCGATCTGTTGGAAGCCCTTTACCGGCAGAATAAACTAATCCACGGACCCCGGATTGTTGCGATTGGTGGAGGGACTGGGCTTTCTACGCTATTGCGCGGCCTGAAGCACTACACATCCAATATCACGGCCATTGTTACCGTGGGGGACGATGGCGGCAGCTCCGGTCGGTTGCGTGAAGAGCAGAACATCATTCCGCCGGGCGATATCCGCAACTGCATTGCTGCCTTGGCGGACGAGGAGCAGCTGATTACGGAACTCTTCCAATATCGGTTCAAAACAGGCCCCGGCCTGGAAGGGCACAGCTTCGGCAATTTGTTCCTGACCGCCATGTGCCAGATTACGGGCGACATGTTCTCTGCAATTAAAGAATCCTCCAAGGTTTTGAACATCTCCGGGCGGGTATTGCCCTCCACGTTGGAGAGCATCAAGCTGGCCGCCGAGATGGCCGATGGCACCACCGTGATTGGCGAATCCCTGATTCCCGAGGCGAAGGGCAAGATTGTCCGCCTGAGATGCATTCCGGATAGTCCGAAGACCATCCCCGAAGTCATCGAGGCGATTCGCGCCGCCGAGCTGGTGATTCTGGGGCCCGGCAGCCTGTATACCAGTGTGCTGCCGAACCTGCTGCTGGATGAAATCGCGCAGGCCATCTCCCGGAGCAAGGCGCCCAAGTTGTATATTGCCAACATCATGACCCAGCCGGGCGAAACGGATGGCTATACCGTGGGCGATCATGTCCAGGCCATCCTGGAACATTGCCAGTATCCCAACGTGATTAACGGGGTCATCGTGAACAACTGGCTGCCCGATGGCCTGTTGGAAAAATACCAAAGCTACGGTTACCAGCCGGTGAAACTGGATCGCGAACGCTGCGAAAGCCTGGGCGTGCAGGTGGTGGAAAAACTGCTGGTGGACGAGAACGATCAGCAGGTGGTTCGGCACAATCCCGCTCAGCTGGGCCGGGCTATCATCCAATGGTTCAAGCGGGAGTACAGCCAGAACAAACAACGGTTCACGCAGCCCCAGGTGGTTCTTCCCACCGATCTGCCAGTGCTGGAAGATGTCCCAGAGCCGGATCTGCTGAAGGCCAAGCAGTAATTTGCCCGCCAGGCTGATTCTTGGGGCCGGTCAAGCGTTTATCGACCATTCCGTATCGCATCGTCTGCCGGATGACTTTGCGTTTTCTTTCCTCTAGGATCGAGATCCAAACACCTGAATCAGAGGAGTCTGGCGTAGTCGTCTGATAGACGGCAGGAGCTGAGCAGGGAAGGTGTGAAAGGAGATGTCAATGCTGTCAAAACCGTCTGCATCCTGTCTGCAATTTGGCAAAATGGGCCAAAGCTTTATTGTGGATCATCGGGGTGCTCAAATCCGCCATGCCCGACCAGAGGATCAGTTGCCGGCGCACAAAAAATTTGTCATTCATCCGGAAAATACACTGGCCTCCATTGAGGAATCCATGCGGCAGGGCCGGGCGCTGGAATTGGATGTCAACGCCAATGGGGAAGTCTATACCCGAAATGGCAAGACATATCCCTATTTGCCGGTGTGCCACGATGATCATATCGGTCGCCCGTTCAAGCTGCTGAACCCCAAACCGGAAACCCGGTTGCGATATTTGTCGACAGAAGACATCCAAACTGCGAAATTTGACCGGGAGAGCGCCATCAAAACCATCTTTGGCAAACGTCTGCCCGGAATTTATCACCCCGATCACGAGGCCAGTATGGATTTTCTGGATGAAAGCCCGGCGGCGACACGGATCCCCGCCTTGGATGAAGTGTTTGAATTGCTGCAACAATACCCGAAATCCCATGTCTATGTGGAGCTGAAAACATTGACCCAAGGGCACCAGGAAGACAGTAAAGACATGGAAAAGAACGTGGTTCAATTGGTGAAGGACTTTGGGGTTGAAGATCAGGTCACCATCATTAGTTTTAACCCGTTTTCCCTGAAGAAAGTGAAGCAATTGGCGAAGAAAATGGGCTTGAAGGAATTGACCACCGCTTGGGATATCGAACCAAATGTGTATCTGAAAGATGCTTCAAAGCCGTTCAGCGATATCAAGCGGGGGTTGCAGCAGATGCTGGGCTGGGCCAAACAAATCCAGGTGGATGCACTGTTGCCGTCTTATGAAGAAACCCGACTTGAGCTGGTGGATGCCGCGCACCAGGTTGGTTTGAAGGTCTTTCCCTGGGTCTATCATGATGATCGCGAGGGTGAAATCACTCGCATTCCGGCGCTGAAAGCGATGGGCGTCGATGGCGTTATTACCAACGTGCCGGATGATGCCGCGAAAATACTCTCGCAGAATGCCTGACGGAAGCATATGGGCACGTGCCTGTTGTAAACGTCGTTTTACCCATTACTTGCAAAGCCCCGACCTGACAGCTAGAATGACTACGGCATTTGAACATTGTGAAGGGTCTGCCAGTGTCTGTCCATGTTGAGTCCAGTTCGGAATCCCCGTCCGTAGCCAAAATCCGGAAGCGCGCCGTCGAAACGGCGGCCACTTTGCGTCGCCGGAAGGAAAACGGCGGAAAAATCGTTTCCCTGACCTGCTACGACTACAGCACCGCCCGCATTCTGGATGAAACGGGCGTGGACTTGCTGCTGGTGGGTGATTCGCTGGCCATGACCGTGCTGGGCCACCCCAACACGCTGAGCGTGACCATGGAGGAGATGCTGCACCACACCCGTGCGGTGGCGCGTGGCGCGCACCATGCCATGGTCCTGGCCGATATGCCCTTCATGAGCTACCAGGCCAGCCACGAGGAAGCTGTCCGAAACGCGGGACGCTTCATCCAGGAAGGAAACGCCCAGGGTGTGAAGCTGGAAGGCGCCTCGGACCGGGTGGTGAACGTGATTCGTCATCTGGTGGAAATCGGCATCCCGGTGGTGGGGCATTTAGGGTTTACCCCGCAGTCTTTAAATACACTCGGCGGCTTTAAGGTCCAGGGCAGGAGCCTGGAGGATGCCAAGCGCCTGATTGGCGGCGCGCTGCGTCTGCAAGAGGCAGGTGTCTTTGCCATCGTGCTGGAAATGGTGCCGGTGGAAGTAGCCTCCCTGATTACCCGCCGGTTGCGCATCCCGACCATCGGCATTGGCGCCGGCAATGTTTGCGACGGGCAGATTCTGGTGATTGACGATTTGCTGGGCCGCTATAACGATCTCAGCCCGCGTTTCGTGCGGCGGTATATGAATTCCTCCAACCTGATTGGGGACGCCGTGCGCAACTATGCCGAAGATATCCGCCATGGCAACTTCCCGGATAACGAGGTGGAGGCATTCAGCTTTCCGGAAGCGCTGTTGCCGGAACTGGTAACGGTTTTTGAGAATATTCTCAAGCAATACGAGTGAGCCTGGCCGCGTGTGCCGGCTTATCTAAAGTTTTAAATGAAGAGTGATACAGCCATGCAACTGATTTCCACCGCCAGGGAGTACGAAGGGCTGCACCGCCAATGGCCCGGCAAAAGCATTGCCCTGGTGCCCACGATGGGCGCCCTCCATGAAGGGCATGCCGCCCTCATCCGGCGGGCCCGCAAGATTGCGGACGTTGTGGTGGTCAGCATTTTCGTCAATCCGCTGCAATTTGGCCCCAACGAAGACTTAAACCGCTATCCTCGCCCCATCGAGCAGGATATGGCCCTGTGCCAGGAGCTGGGTGTGGATGTGGTGTTTCATCCGACCGTGGAAACCATGTATCCGGACGGCTTGCAAGATGTCACCACCGTGGTGCCGCCGAGTGCTCTCACAGAACGCCTCTGCGGCGCACATCGGCCCGGTCATTTCATCGGTGTGGCCACCGTGGTGCTGAAACTGTTCAACATCATTCGGCCCACCATGGCCGTTTTCGGGGAAAAAGACGCCCAGCAACTGGCCGTGATCCGTAAAATGGTGCACGATCTGCACCTGCCGGTGGAGATCGTGGCCCATCCGACGGTCCGGGAGGAGGGCGGGCTGGCTCTAAGTTCCCGCAACCGCTACCTGCAAACGGAAGCCGAACAGCAAGTAGCCCTCACGCTTTCCGCCATCCTGAACCGGGTGCGGGAAAAGGCGGGTTCTGCGGGCTCTCGCTCCGCCGCCGAAGTTCTGGCGGAAGCCCGGCAGGAAATCCTCTCAACGCTGAACGGGCGGGGAGCGCTGCTGAGCATCCAGTACCTGGAAGCCGTGGACCGTGAAACATTTGTGCCGGTGGAAACGCTCGAACAGGGCACCAAAATCCTGATTGCCGCTTATGTGGGCAATGTCCGCCTGATCGATAATCTGGACATCTAGTCTGTTAACACACCCTCGTCTGGTCCGTTGGATTGTGGGAGAACCTTGCGCTAGTAGGTCGCGTAACGATCCCCATGCTTTTTTTCGATGTCGCTTTCCCGAAAGCCCTTGGCTCTCGGTTCAACGGATTTTGAATCTCCGCCGCGCCGCTCCATCCTGCGCTCTTGCATGTGGCGCTCGTTGGATTCGTTCACGACGGGCCGATAGGCGTTGGAGTAAAAGCCGTTGGCATTCCACATAACACTGATGACCGCCATGAGGATGAAAAACAGCAGGACGCAGAACAGTATGAAGTTTTCCTTGTGCTTTTGCCGGATTTTCATCGATGATGCCCACACGCTTGGCTGAGATTCTTCTTTTATTGTATACCCAGTTCAATTTTTTCCAGACGGGTTTCTCTCGCAGATCGCTTGGCGGGGAACTCTTCGGTTGACACTGCTGAACGCTCCTGACAGAATACGATGGTTTCCATCCCTCACGTAAACGTCCTGCTTTCAAAACTATAACCTTGACGTAAACGTTATAGTAGGTTAATCTTTAAGATGAACCAAAGTGGGCTTTCCGCTTTGATCCTGATTCTCAATTGAACTGTTGACCGCCTGTTATTGGGCCGTTTGCCCTGAAACACGAGAGACCCCGCAGAGGTGTTCACCATGGCTATCCGCCAGACCATTCAAACCAGCGAAAGCAACCCCGAGAGCCCTCTTGAAGGAGGCGAAGATTTCCTGACCATCGGGGAGCTGGCCAAGCTGTGCGGAACGACCGTGCGCACGCTGCGCTACTACGAAGAGATGGATCTCATTGGGCCGGTGAAGCGCTCCACGGGTAAGTACAGGCTTTACAACCAGCATTCGCTGAAGCGGTTGAAGGCTATCATGGCCTTGCAGGGGCTGAATTTCTCTCTGGAAGAGATTCTGGAGGTTTTGGGGTTGTACTCCAAAAGTCGTTCCTATACTAAGGAAGAACAACTGGAGCATACCCGCCAATCGTTGCAGCAGCAAAAGGCGCTCATCGACGAGAAAATCAACCAGCTAACGGCCATGAAATCAGACATTGAAGCGCGACTTCGTACCGTGGAGGGTGTCTGCCATCCATGCCTGGAGCATATTCCGGGCGACAGTTGCAACGAGCAGTGCCAGTATCTGGAGGTTCATCCCTGAAAAGAGCACCGATGAACAGCCCAGAGAAATTTCAATTTTCAGCACACTTTAATTATTTAACCCCGCATTCCAGAAGCTTTGAACGGAGTCACCCGGTAGCATGAAAAGTCTCGAATCACTGACCAACCAGGAATACAAATACGGTTTCCGGACGGAGATCGAGGCCGACGTCATCCCGAAAGGCTTGACGGAGGATACCATCCGGCTGATTTCGCAGAAGAAAAACGAGCCGGCCTGGATGTTGGACTTCCGGCTGAATGCTTTTCGCCGCTGGCTGAAGATGGAAGAGCCGGACTGGGCGCATGTGCAGTATCCCCGGATTGATTACCAGGACATCATTTATTATTCCGCGCCCAAGCAGGCCAAGCCCAAGCTACAAAGCCTGGATGAAGTGGATCCGGAACTGCTGAAGACCTTCGATAAGCTGGGTTTGCCGCTTTCGGAACAGAAACGGCTGGCGGGCGTGGCGGTGGATGCGGTGTTCGATAGCGTCTCGGTGGCCACCACCTTTAAAAAAGACCTGGCCAAGCACGGCATTATTTTCTGCTCGATTTCCGAAGCCATGCATGAGTACCCGGAGCTGGTGCAACAGTATATGGGCAGCGTGGTGCCGGTGACGGACAACTACTTTGCCGCGCTGAACTCGGCGGTGTTCACTGATGGCTCGTTCGTTTACCTTCCCAAAGGCGTAAAAAGCCCCATGGAGCTGTCCACCTACTTCCGGATCAACACGGAAGGCGCCGGACAGTTCGAGCGGACGCTGATTATTGCCGAGGAAGGCAGCTATGTCAGCTACCTGGAAGGCTGCACCGCGCCCAAGTTCGACACCAACCAGCTGCATGCCGCAGTGGTTGAGCTGCATGCGCATAAAGACGCGGAAATCAAGTATTCCACGGTGCAAAACTGGTTTGCGGGCGACCCCAAAACCGGTAAGGGCGGTATTTACAACTTCGTTACCAAGCGCGGACGCTGCGCGGGCGAGAACGCCAAAATCTCCTGGACCCAGGTGGAAACGGGGTCGGCCATCACCTGGAAATACCCCAGCTGCATCCTGGAAGGGGACAATTCCGTGGGCGAATTCTACTCGGTGGCGCTGACCAATCACTTGCAGCAGGCCGATACCGGCACCAAGATGATCCACATCGGCAAGAATACCCGCAGCCGGATTATCTCCAAGGGCATTTCCGCCGGGACTTCCAGCAACTCCTATCGTGGGCTGGTTTCGGTCAAAAAATCCGCCGAGGGCGCCCGCAACTACACGCAATGCGATTCCATGCTGATTGGCGGCCAGTGCCAGGCCAACACCTTCCCATACATCGATGTGGCCAATTCCTCCGCGCAGGTGGAGCATGAGGCCACCACCTCCAAAATCAGCGAAGAGCAACTGTTTTACTTCCACCAGCGAGGTATCGATACCGAAGAAGCGGTTTCGGCCATCATCAACGGCTTCTGCACCGATGTCTTCAAGGAGCTGCCCGGCGAGTTCGCCGTGGAAGCCACCCGTTTGCTCGGCCTGAAGCTGGAGAGCAGTGTTGGATAAAACGATTTGCCCTTTCTTTGGAAAACAGAAAGCAATTTTGACCGCAAAAAGGACCGCAAAAAATTTATCTCGAAGGAGTAACCCGAAGTGACCACCCCGATTCTCGAAGTAAAAGACCTGTTTGCGAGTGTGCGCAGAGACGATGAGACTGTTCCGATTCTCAAGGGCATCAGCCTGACCATCTATCCGGGCGAAGTGCATGCCCTCATGGGGCCGAACGGTTCCGGTAAAAGTACGCTGTCCAAAATCATCGCCGGACACCCGGATTTCGAGGTGACTTCAGGTGAAATTCTTTACAAGGGCCAGAACCTGCTGGAAAAACCGCCTGAGGAGCGGGCCCGTGAAGGGATTTTCCTGGCCTTTCAGTACCCGGTGGAAGTGCCGGGCGTGAATAACGCGAGCTTTCTGCGCATGGCCTACAACGCCAAGATGCGCCAGTTAGGCAAAGATGAACTCGATCCCCTGGAATTTGAAGACCTGCTGGCAGAACGGGCGAAGATCGTGGAGATGGATGCCGATCTGCTGCACGATCGCTCGGTGAACGAGGGCTTTTCCGGCGGGGAGAAAAAGCGCAACGAGATTTTGCAGATGGCAATTTTAGAACCCACGCTGGCCGTGCTGGACGAGACCGATTCCGGCTTGGACATTGACGCGCTGCGCATCGTGGCGGGTGGCGTGAACAAGCTGAAGCGCCCGGACAACGCCATCCTGATGATTACCCACTACCAGCGCCTGTTGAACTACATTGTGCCGGATACCGTGCACGTGCTGGCCGATGGACGGATTATCAAGTCCGGCGGCAAGGACCTGGCCCTGGAGCTGGAAGAAAAAGGCTACGACTGGCTGCTGGCCGCAGCGTCTCAAGGGAATTAAACGATGATCGCATCCGTTCAGGAACTGAAACTTATGTCCACGAATCCTTCTGAAATCTCGACTGAAGCCCTGCCGCTGGTTCCGACACAGACCCCAGCGCAGGCCCCGCCGCCGTCCGAGTATGAGCAAGGCGCGCGCGATCGCCTGCAAAAACTGCTGGCGACCGAGCCGGACTGGTTGCAGGACCTGCGCCTGATGGCTCTTTCCCGCTTTGAGGCGCTGGGCTTCCCCACCCGCAGGCAGGAGGCATGGAAGTACATCAATATTCGCCCCCTGCTGGGGCTGTCCCTGAATGCCGAAGCCCCGGAACCCAAAGTCTGCCCGCCGGCCTTGCACCGGCATCTGTTGGAATTCCCGGAAACGGACGTGATTCGGCTGGTCTTCGTGAACGGCCGCTTTAATCAGGAGCGCTCCACCCAGGCCGATTTGCCGGAAGGTGTCATTATTTCCAACCTGAAAACCGCTTGCCGGGCTCATCCGGAACGGGTCCGCGAACACTTGGGCCGCCTGATTCCGGAAGAAACGGACGTGTTTGCCGCGCTGAACACCGCGCTGTTCGACGATGGCGTCTTCATTTATATGCCGGAGAACACGGAATTCAAACCGCTGATTCAGCTGGTTTTTGCCGGTTTCGGCGATGAGAGCCGTGCCACGTACCCGAGAAACCTCGTCGTGCTGGGTCAAAACGCCAAGGCCAGTCTGGCGGTCGAGCACATCGGGCTCTCCCCGGCGGTCAGTTTCAATAATTCGGTAAACGAGTTTATTCTCGCGGAAGGCGCGCAGGCCGATTGCACGGTGATGCTGAGTGAAGGGCCGCAAGGCTGGCATTTGGCCGCGACCCGCAACATCCTGGCTGCCAATTCCCGGCTGTCTCTGACCACCGTGACGCTGGCCGGACAGGTGAACCGCCATACCGTCCAGACCCTGCTGCAGGGCGAAGACGCCGAGCTGGTTCTCAACGGGCTGGATGTGCTGGAAGGCAAGACCGAGGTCTATCACCACACCGTGACCGAGCATTGGGTGCCGAACTGCACCGCACGGCAGTATTACAAAAGCATGCTGGATGACGAGACCAAGTCCGAGTTCAACTCGCTGGTTTTCGTGGCCAAGGGGGCCGTGGGGACGGACTCGCAGCAACTGAATAAGAACCTGCTGCTCTCCGATGATGCCCGCGTGTGGACCCGTCCGCAGTTGCAAATCAATGCGGATGACGTGAAATGTGCCCACGGTGCGGCGACCGGGCAGCTGGACGAAGCTCAATTGTTCTATCTGGCCAGCCGGGGCCTGAACCGGGAACTGGCCCAGGCCCTGCTGATGTACGGCTTTGCCGAAGACATCATCCAGAAAATTCCCGATACGCGGATGCGGAAATACCTGGACCTCCGGGTACTGGCCAACCTGCATCGCACGGATGCTTTGCTGAGACAGGAACTGGGCCGGAAACAACCCCCACTATAGAACTTTATAAGGATCTTAAACGAGATGAGCCAACAAACGGTGCTGGAGAAACAGATGGATACAAGCCCGCTGAGCGCGGCGGAAGCCCGGAAACTGCGGGAAGATTTCCCGGTGTTGAAGCAACTCGTCTACGGAAAGCCGCTGGTGTATCTGGATAATGCGGCCACCACCCAGAAACCGCAAGTGGTGATCGACCGCATCACGAATTACTTCAGCCATGAAAACGGTACTGTCCGCCGGGGCGTCTACAAGCTGAGCGAGCAATCCACGCTGGCTTTTGATGAGGCGCGCCGCAAGGTGGCCCGGTTCATCAACGCCGAAAGCCCGTCCGAGTGCATCTTCGTGCGTGGCACCACCGAAGCGATTAACCTGGTGGCTGCTACTTTTGGCCGGGCTAATCTCCAGGCCGGGGATGAAGTGATTATCTCCGCCATTGAGCACCATGCCAACATTGTTCCCTGGCAGCAGGTTTGTGCCGAAAAAGGGGCCAAACTGAAGGTAGTCCCAGTGAACGACGCGGGCGAACTGGATCTGGAAGCCTTTGACCAGCTGCTCACCGAACGCACCAAACTGGTGGCGATCGTGCATATTTCCAACGCGCTGGGCACCGTGAACCCGGTGAAAACCGTCATCGACAAGGCTCATGCACTGGGCGTGCCGGTGCTGGTGGATGGCGCTCAATCCGCGCCGCACATGCCGATTGACGTGCAGGCGCTGGACTGCGATTTTTATGCTTTTTCCGGGCACAAGCTGTACGGCCCCACCGGCGTTGGCGTGCTGTACGGCAAGATGAAGCACCTGGAAGCCATGCCGCCCTACCAGTGCGGCGGGGACATGATCCAATCCGTGACGTTTGAAAAGACTACCTTTGCCAAGCCCCCCAACAAGTTCGAGGCCGGAACGCCCGCCATTGCCGAAGTGATCGGCCTGGGCGCCGCCATCGATTACCTGGAAAACATTGGTCTGGCCCGCATTGGGGCTTACGAGCATGAGTTGCTGACCTATGCCACGGCTCGCATGGGTGAAATCCCCGAGGTGAAAATCATCGGCACCGCGCAAGACAAGGCGGGCATTCTCTCCTTTACGGTGAAAGGCGCCCACCCGCACGACATCGGTACGATTCTCGATCGGGAAGGCGTGGCTATCCGTGCCGGACACCACTGCGCCCAACCGGTGATGGAACGTTACGGCGTCCCCGCCACCGCCCGTGCCTCGTTCTCCTTCTACAACACTACCGAGGACATCGATCGCCTGGTTGAGGCTGTGCGCGTGGTTATCCAGCTGTTTGGCTGAACCCAAATTTTTAGTAGGTTTGCGCACCTAGGGTCTAGGCAACGCTTGGATTTACTTGTGTTCCCGCCGCTTAAACAGTATAAAGCTTGTGTAGTGCTGAGGGGCCTTCGTGCGTTTATCTGCCGGAACATCGGTGTATCGTCCCGATTCTCGTTCAAACCTGACCTTTTCAGGAGTGAAAGAGGTCTATGAAAAAGGCAAACCCAACGGCTGGGAGCGTCCGCCGATTCATAAAAGAATATTCGACCATCGGCATAAATGGATGTGGATTCCTTTCCTGGGCAGCCTGTTGCCCGCGCTACACCAAGCTCTGCCCGTACAGCCCGTACGCGCTTCAAATGTTGTTTCTCAATCAACCGGGAAGGCTTCTCCGCTCAAAAAAACAGATCACCCGGTGAAGAGAATGGATCGACTGCTGGAGCAAGAGAAGCAGGTGCGGAAGATTGGATACAGTATTTTGGCTTTTCTCTTGTTTGTGGGGTTTGATGTGGTTTTGAGCGCGGTAGGGGACTCAAAAAAGAAACTGGCGCTCCATGAGCTTGGACACTTCCTGGTGGCTGTCAAACAGGAGATTCTGGTTGTTTCTGTATCTATAAGCTGGGCTCGTAGCGGTGTTAGGCATCAAGCGGTGGATTATCCTCAAGATCTGTTGATTGAGGAGGGAGGTACCGCCATGGAAATCCTGACGAATGGGTTTCGAGACCACTATTGCATGGGCCTTCCAGTGGGCGATAGTTTTTGCCGCTGGAGAGATCGTTTGGGCCTCATGGCACGAATCAAGGACGAACCCGGCAAAAACCTGAAGCTGTTGCTGACCGCCAAGCAGGAAGCCATGAGCATTCTGGTGGAATTTGACCGCCAGAAAGTGGAAGCATTGGCGGATAGATTGGTGAAGGATGGTCAATGGGATGTGGTGCAAATCAAGGAAATTATCCGGGAACTTGGCCTCCAGCTGCCCAACCTGTCCGCAGCGCAAATCAAGGAAATTCTCCAGGAACTCCACCGCCATCCTCCAAAACTGCCTGCGGCGCATATTGAGCAACTCATCCGGGAGTTGGAGTCCGGTCAGTTTGGCCCCTCAAAATAAGGTTTTGAGTTGAATTCGCCTTCGGCTTGACCGAATATATATCTATGTCGGACTATAACGAGCTTTATCAACAGGTCATTCTGGAGCACAACAAGAAGCCCCGGAACTTCAAGGTGCTGGAATCGGCCAATGCCTACTCGCTGGGCAAGAACCCGCTGTGCGGCGACCAGTTTGCCGTGTACGCCAAGCTGGATGATGCGGGTGTGATTGAAGACATCGGCTTCCAGGGCGATGGCTGCGCCATTTCCAAGGCCAGCGCCTCGCTGATGACCAACGCGGTGAAGGGCAAAACCAAGGCCGAGGCCCAGCAGATGATTGATGAATTCCAGAAGCTGCTGACCGGGCAGATGAGCGTCGATGAACCGAACCATCTGGGCCGCCTGACCATTCTTTCCGGCGTGCGAGAGTACCCGGTGCGCGTTAAATGCGCCACACTCGCCTGGCACACTCTGGCTGCCGCGCTTCAGGGGCAAGCGGAAACATCCACCGAATAGTCTTCACATACAAGCCGGTTGCCTTCCCTGCAAGAAAGCCGACTGCCCTGGGCTGTGTTTGCCTGTGCGGACGCGTGTTAATATTTAGAGTAATGGTTGAGTACGGAGTGTTAGGATATGAGTTTGCGATCCCTTGTGGCGGTTTTTATTCTAGTGAGTGGGCTTTGTTTTTTTGCGGGGTGTCAGGCCAAGAAAGAAGTTATTTCAATCGATCCTATCTTTGATGCTCCTGGTAAGCCGGATACTGCCGGGTCTTGGGTGTCGGTGATGACGGATGGCGTCACAAGGTATGAGATTCAGAATCTCGGAAAGGACGAAAAAGACCGAGTGACGTACTGGTTGCAGGCTACATGCCCAGAAGATGGCTGTGAAATAGTCAATTCAGATGGCAGTGTGCAAAAGCATCTCTTTGAAGGGCGACCTGTGACCATCAAGCAGCAACTTTTCAAGGCCGACTGCAAATCTGAGAAACTCTCCATGCCTTTTGTCTGGAATTATCTCTATGCAACCAACGAAGAAGCATATGTTCAAGATTATCGGACCCAATTGAAGCAGCTTGACAAACAGGCGATCAACTATGTGGCTAAGGGGGGGGAAGACACTAAATTGCTGGAGAGTTCCCTCCTTGGACTGAAGGATGTTAAAGCTGCGGATTCCGTCTCGCAAGAGGCGTTTAAGGCAGCCTGCAAATAATTGCTGACCTATTTTAGATAGCCAGCCAGAAACGGAGCCCTCAGGGGCTCTGTTTTTTTCGGTGGGATTTCCTTTGTCGCGGGCCTTTGGCGGGCACGTTTGGTTCAGATGCAACGGACTAGCACAAAAATCCAATACTTTGTTTTTATACAGACATAGGGAACTGGGAATGAACGACGCGGGGAATCGGGGGAACAGCCTCCATCTCGGCGGGTTCACAATGCTTTCACAATAGGGATTGGAACAACCAACGCACTCATCACTCTCTCTCCAAACTTTCTCTTCTCTCCTCTTCAAATGTTGCCCTGGCATGCGCTGGGGCTTTTTCTTTTTTAGGGTTAGACAATGGTTTTTGAGGATTTTCACGCGACAAGCAAAGACCTTGGGCTCTGCGTCATGCTTATAAATAGAAGTTTTAGAAAGTTCGGAACAAGAAGATAGACCCCGCGTCATTCTCTGAACCGGAAAGCCATTGGTTCACTCCAGGATGAACCTGATATCTGATAAATGTTTTTTATATCCTGGAACTTTTTATCACTCCCCTCCGTCGTTCTAGTAATTATGAGGCGCTGCGGTTGAGTGACTGACACCGATAGGCGCATGACAATCCGGGAAGGATCGTCACCTCCTGGAAAATCCGAACCCAAAACCTGCATAACGGCGGGCTGTAGAGAGAATCCATAAAACTTTACAGAAGAACCGCTTGCAAACTTCGAATTCTGGGATATGATAATTCCACCTTCTGAACGAGGGACTCCAAACCACCTCCTCTTCCCCCTCACAATCGACTCCAAAAAACGAGATTGAATTCCAAGCAAGGTGAAGAAAAGTAAACGGTTCGGTGTATCGGTTGACCTTCTGAAAAGACTGAGATACGATACAACTCCCCTCGAAAGAGAGACCGGAATAACATCTGGTTCGTACCTTGAAAACTGAATAGTCGGAACACTAAAAGACTCCGTTCATATCCAAAAACGAGAGCCAGCATAGGAGCTTTTCCTAAGATTTCGGAATCTGTGAAAACGGATTCCCCCGGAGAGATCCGGTGAAAGATATCTGTTATGAAGAGTTTGATCCTGGCTCAGGACGAACGCTGGCGGTGTGCTTAATACATGCAAGTCGAACGGCTCTTCGGAGCAGTGGCGGACGGCTGAGTAACACGTAGATAACGTACCCTTTACTGGGGGATAACAGAGGGAAACCTCTGCTAATACCGCATAAGTCATCAGTTGAGATATTGATGATTAAAGATTCATCGGTAAAGGATCGGTCTGCGTCTGATTAGCTTGTTGGTAGGGTAAAGGCCTACCAAGGCAATGATCAGTAGTTGGTCTGAGAGGATGACCAGCCAGAGTGGGACTGAGACACGGCCCACACTTCTACGGAAGGCAGCAGTAGGGAATTTTGCGCAATGGGCGAAAGCCTGACGCAGCAACACCGCGTGTAGGATGAAGGTTTTCGGATCGTAAACTACTGTCAGCAGGGAATAATTTTGACTGTACCTGCAGAGGAAGCATCGGCTAACTACGTGCCAGCAGCCGCGGTAAGACGTAGGATGCAAGCGTTGTCCGGAATTATTGGGCGTAAAGAGTTCGTAGGCGGTTGCCTAAGTCTGATGTTAAAGCCCGGAGCTCAACTCCGGCATGGCATTGGAAACTGGGCGGCTAGAGTGTGGCAGAGGTCACGGGAATTCCAGGTGTAGCGGTGAAATGCGTAGATATCTGGAGGAACACCGGTGGCGAAAGCGCGTGACTGGGCCATAACTGACGCTGAGGAACGAAAGCCAGGGGAGCAAAAGGGATTAGATACCCCTGTAGTCCTGGCCGTAAACGATGGATACTAGGTGTTGGAGGATTCGACCCCTTCAGTGCCGTAGCTAACGCGATAAGTATCCCGCCTGGGGAGTACGACCGCAAGGTTGAAACTCAAAGGAATTGACGGGGGCCCGCACAAGCGGTGGAACATGTGGTTTAATTCGATGCAACGCGAAGAACCTTACCTGGGCTTGACATCTACGGAACCTCTGTGAAAGCAGGGGGTGCCTTCGGGAGCCGTAAGACAGGTGGTGCACGGTTGTCGTCAGCTCGTGTCGTGAGATGTTGGGTTAAGTCCCGCAACGAGCGCAACCCTCGTGGTCTGTTGTTACAGGTCGTAAGATGCTGAACCCTCAGGCCAGACTGCCGGTGACAAACCGGAGGAAGGTGGGGATGACGTCAAATCATCACGCCCCTTATGTCCAGGGCTACACACGTGTTACAATGGGAAGCGGACAATGGGTCGCTTGGCAGCAATGTCTGGCAAATCCCCTAAACCGCCCCTCAGTTCGGATCGTAGTCTGCAACTCGACTACGTGAAGTCGGAATCGCTAGTAAACGCAGATCAGCACGCTGCGTTGAATACGTTCCCGGGCCTTGTACACACCGCCCGTCACACCACGAAAGAGGGTTATGCCCGAAGTCGGTGCGCCAACCGTAAGGAGGCAGCCGCCTAAGGTGGAACTCTTGATTGGGGTGAAGTCGTAACAAGGTAGCCGTACCGGAAGGTGTGGCTGGATCACCTCCTTTCTAAGGAGAGCATGAATGACACATTAGTTGGTCATTCGTACTCCTAGGTCGACGTCGGTTTCGTGGTTTCCACGGAACGAAGCAGGTAATTTTTAAGAGGCTTCAAGTTTTTTGTACCTGTGAAATGACGGGATATAAACAGAGTCGTTCCGACTACTTCAGTTTTCAGGGGATGAAAGTCCTCTGATTTTGTACCTTGACAACTGCATAGATCAGAAATCTCTAAATAAGATTCTGAATGCGTAACTATTTCAACCGAAAAAGAAATAGGACAAATTCGCAAATTGCAAAAGCGGCAACGTTTTTGCAGCGATCGCAAAGGATGAATCAATGTTTAGGTAAAGCTACCAAGAGTGCACGGAGAATGCCTTGGTACGAGCAGCCGAAGAAGGACGCGGTAAGCGGCGATACACCACGGGGAGTTGCAAACAAACCTTGATCCGTGGATTTCCGAATGGGGCAACCCCATCAGAGTTATGTCTGATGACTCACACCTGAATACATAGGGTGTAGAGAGGTAAGCCGGTGAACTGAA
>DATNPJ010000058.1:0-76447 GCA_036703295.1 Coleofasciculaceae cyanobacterium
GTTCACGTTCTCGATGCTCGGCATCGTGCTCGCGAGCAACTTCGTGATGATGTTTATCTTCTGGGAACTGGTCGGCGTCTCCAGCTACCTGCTGATTGGTTTCTGGTTCACCAAGGCGGATGCGGCTGCGGCTTCCCTCAAGGCTTTCCTGATGAACCGGGTGGGCGACTTCGGTTTCCTGTTTGGGATTCTGGGCTTCCTGTACTTCAGCTTCCCGCTGTGGGGCAGCTATCTCGCCGCTCATCCCGAGCAGGCGCTGCTGTCTTTCCGGGCGTTGCCGGAGTTGGTTGGGCCGACGGTTGGCGCGGCAGGGGTTGGGTTGTTTACTGCGATTGCCATTCTGCTCTTTATGGGGCCGATGGCCAAAAGCGCCCAGGTTCCGCTGCATACCTGGTTGCCGGACGCGATGGCCGGTCCTACGCCTATCAGCGCCCTGATTCACGCCGCCACCATGGTTGCTGCCGGGGTGTACCTGGTGGGTCGTGCGTATCCCATTTTCACCGCCTCCGATGGGGCGATGGCCTTCGTGGCGTTCATCGGGACGCTGACGGCTGTGATCGCCGCCACCATTGCCTTGACCCAATACGACATCAAGAAGGCGCTGGCCTACTCCACGATGTCCCAGCTGGGCTTCATGATTGCCGCGATGGGTGTTGGGGCCTTCACGGCCGGGTTGTTCCACCTGTTTACCCACGCCTTCTTCAAGGCCATGCTCTTCTTATGCTCGGGCAGTGTGATTCACGCCTGCGAGGATGAGCAGGACATGCGCCAGATGGGTGGTTTGGCCAAAAAACTGCCCTGGACCAACCTCACTTACCTGGTGGGCTGCCTGGCCATTGCCGGGATCCCCATCTTCAGTGGTTTCTGGTCCAAGGATTTGATTCTGGCCGGTGCCCAGGAGTACTCCCAAGGTATTTTTGGTGCCCTGACCATCACGGCGGCGATGACCTCGTTCTATATGTTCCGGACCTACTTCCTGACCTTCCAGGGAAGCTATCGGGGAAAAGCGCACGTGCACCACGAGGACCCGTTCCTCTACTGGCCGTTGCTGGTGCTGATGGTGCCTTCCGCTTTTATCGGTCTGCTACTGGCCGGGGTTATTCCCAATGTTCCGTCTTTCGCGCAGTACATTCATTACGGCGAAGCGGCCCATCAGGGCGGACATACCCTGATAGGCGCCTTGACTTCCCCGATTGGCCTGATCTCGATGCTGATCGGTCTGGGCGGCGCGACGCTGGCCTGGTTCTTCTACCTGGTGCGTCCGGATATCCCGGAGAAAATCCGGACCGCGCCGGTAACCTCCTCCCTGTTCAACCTGTTCTCCCGAAAATGGTACTTCGATGATGCCTACCAGGCCTTTGTGGACAGGGTTTATCTGGCGTTTGCCCGTGGCTCGGCTGAATTTGACCGGCGCGGGATTGACGGTGTCGTCAACTGGACCGGCCAGACGGTGATCGGTTCTGGCAATAGTCTGCGCCTGCTGCAATCCGGCAGAATCCAGACGTATATCGCCATTATGTTCTTCTCCGTGTTTGTGTTGTCCCTGTTGTTGTTCTACTGGTTGATGTAGGGCATTAAGGAGCCAAGGTCGTGAATTTCCTAACAGAGCATTATCTGACCATCCTGATCGTCCTCCCCTTGATTCTGGCGGCGATTGTGCCGCTGGTTCCAGAGGGAGCGGACGGCAAAAATGTGCACCGCTTCGGTATTTTCGGCGCGGGTCTTCTCTTCTTGTACTCGGCCTTGGCCTGGAACGGTTCTGTAGGACCAATGGGCAAGCTGGAGAAGATGGCCGCCTGGATTCCGGATCTGGGTATCACCTTCTCGCTGGGCGCCGATGGTCTGAGCATGACCCTGGTGTTCCTCACCACTTTCCTGTTGCTGATGGCCACCGTGGCCAGTTGGACCACCATTGAGAAACGGTTGAAACTGTATTACTCCATGCTGTTTATCTTAACCACCGCGGTGCTGGGCGTCTTTCTGGCCCGGGATCTGTTTCTGTTCTTCCTCTTTTGGGAGCTGGAACTCATCCCGATGTACTTGCTCATCGCCATCTGGGGCGGCCCTCGCCGGGATTACGCGGCCATCAAGTTCGTTCTGTACACTCTGTTCGGTTCGGTCTTTCTGGTGGCTGGCGTGCTGGCGCTCTACTTCCATGCCCGCACCCTCGGCTTGAACCCCGCCGCGCTCTTCCATTTTTCGACCATCCAGGCCGCCATCAGCCACAACATGAGCCTGACGACCCAGGTGCTGATTTTCATCGCAATGTTTATTACTTTTGCGGTGAAGCTGCCGGTGGTGCCTCTGCATACCTGGTTGCCGGATGCGCACGTTGAGGCGCCCACGCCGATCAGTATGCTGCTAGCCGGTATTCTTCTGAAAATGGGCTCTTATGGGATGTTACAACTGTGCTTTGGTTTCTTGCCCGAGGCCGGGCAAGTATTGGCGCCGTATATCGCCCTGCTGGCCGTGATTAACATTGTCTACACGGCCGGAGTCGCCCTGGTGCAAACCGATCTCAAAAAACTGATCGCCTATTCCAGCGTCAGCCACATGGGATTTGTGTTGCTGGGGCTGGCAGCGTTGAACGCCATTGGTTTCAATGGGGCGACCTTCGTGATGTTCGCCCACGGTCTGGTGAGTGCCGCACTCTTCATGTGTGTGGGCACGCTGTACGTGCGGACCCACTCTCGCCAAATTGCCGATTACGGCGGTTTTGCTTCCCAAACCCCGATTATTTTCTACTTCTTCCTGTTCATGTCGATGGCGAGCCTTGGTTTGCCGCTTCTAGTCAGTTTTGCCAGTGAGACGATGGTGTTCTACGGTGCCTTCATCTCCCAGGCCTTCCAGCAAATCAACCTCTTCGGGAATGTGCTGGATTGGAACATCCAGGGCGTCACCTTTGTGGCGGGCCTGGGCGTTGTGATTGGGGCCGCCTACCTGCTGTGGATGATCAAGCGGGTTTTCTTCGGCACGATTCAGGAACGCTGGAACCGGTTGCCGGATGCGACCTCCAGCGAAGTGTTCGTTCTGGCGACGCTGGCCTTGCTGGTCATCGCCTTTGGAGTTTACCCGCAGTGGATTACACGGCATTTCGAACCGGATGTCACCGGATTGGCCACTCGTTATGAGCAGCTTCAAGCTCAAAAATCAGCGATGGCGCCGATGTCCGAGTTGCCGCTGTTATCCGCAATCAGCACAGGAGCACACAAGGAATGAGCATAAAAATGCTTCCTTTTTCCCGCAGAAGCGATTCCGGGGCCATGAAAATTGAAAGCCTGCTGGGCATGGTGGTCATCGCCCTTCTGGTCTTCGGCAGCGGCTGGATTATTGCCAATCCCGGGCTTTGGCAGCAAATTGCCGTCCTGAGGTTTGTGCAGGAGACCAACCTAATGCTGCTGGCGCCGGAGGCCATCATCCTGATGGTGATTCTGGTTTCCGTGCTGCATGTTTCCTTTGCCAAAAACCCGGCGGAGCGTCAATTCACTTGGTGGCTCACTGCCATGGGGGTTTTTGCGGCTTTCATCTGTCTGATGCTGCATTTCATCCTGATTTACCCGCAAGGGCCGGATTATGTTCAATTGACTCTGGGCCAAAAGTTGGTAGCGGCTCTGCGGCTGGACTTCCTGAGAAGCGGCGAATGGCTGAGCAGCACGGTTTCTTTTTCCCCTAACACGCGCGAGTTTCCCATGTTCCAGGCTGACCTGTTCAGCCTGGTGGTCAGGATGCTCCTGACCTTCGGGACCTTCCTGGTGTTGCTGTTTACCCGCACGTTTGTCGAGAAGCGCAGTGAGGTTCCGGGTGAGTTTTATATCATCCTGCTGAGCGCCCTCTTTGGCGGAATGCTGCTGAGCGGCGCCGCTGACTTGATTATGGTTTTCGTGTGCCTGGAGACTCTCAGCATCTCCTCCTACATTCTGGTGGCATACTTGCGCGGCAACGTGCTCAGCGCCGAGGCCGGTCTGAAATACCTGCTGTACGGAGGCATGGCGACTGCGATTCTGCTATTCGGTTTCTCCATTGTCTACGGTCTTGCTGGTAGCACTAGCTTCCCGCAGCTGGCTTTCGCCTTGGCACGGGTTCCAGAGGAGCAACTGATGCTGGTTGCCATCATGACCGTCATGATTGTCGGTGGAATCGCATTCAAGCTGTCCGCAGCACCGTTCCACATGTGGGCACCGGATGTCTACGAAGGGGCTCCCACCCCGGTGGTGGCCTTTCTCTCGGTTATTTCCAAGATTGCCGGTTTTGCCCTGGCATTGCGCCTGTTTACCACTTTGTTCCTGGCGATTCCCGGAGCCTGGTTCGGTCTGTTGGCTGTTCTTTCGGTTCTGTCGATGATTCTCGGCAACGTGGTGGCTCTGACCCAGCGTAATATCAAGCGCTTGCTGGCCTACAGCACGGTCGCTCATGTCGGTTACCTGCTGCTGGGCCTGGTGGTTCTGACCCCTGAAGGGATGTCCAGCCTGCTGTACTATCTGGCCACCTACCTGTTCATGAACCTGGGCGCTTTCGCTGTGGTGACTTGCTTCGAGAATGCCACCGGGCGCGATGACATCGCGGCCTATGCGGGTCTGGTGCGCAAGCGTCCCTTGTTGGCCCTGACCTTCACGGTGATGCTGCTGTCCCTGGCCGGTATCCCGATTACGGCGGGCTTTTTTGGAAAATTCTTCCTGTTCCAGGCGGTGGCTGCGGCCGGTGACCAGTACCTCTGGCTGGTGATTATCGCCCTGCTGACCAGTACCATCTCCTTGTACTACTACCTGAACGTGGTGCGGCTGATGGTGATTGCCGAACCTTCGGATGCAGTGGCCGCAATGCCGGATACCGAGCCGCAAGGCGCTCCGATGAGTGTCCGTCCGGCGATGTTGGCCATGCTCGTCTGCATGATTGGCACCCTGTTGCTGGGTTTTGCTGCTCAGCCAGCGATGACCCTTTCCCAGCAAGCGATTCTGGAGATGGTCAAGGGATCTGCCTATGCGTTGAAAGCCCCTGAGGGTTCGCTGTCACAGGTTCCGGCTGATCGACACTAATTGCCGATCATTAAAACTAAAAACAGGCGCCTCATCAAACGGGCGCCTGTTTTGGTTTGAGGATGTCTTGCCGCTGGACCTATTGAGCAGTCAATACGGGGGCGACGGGGTGGGTGGCTGCCCAGTCATCCAGCCGTTTTAGTGAACGTTCAACGTAGAGACGGTTGCGGGCTTTTTTGTCCCGCCGGGAGAAGCTGCCATCGGGCAGGGGCGGCATAATGCCCCAGTTGCTGTTGATGGGCTGAAATGAATGATGGATGGCTTCCGGTCGGGTGATGTAGTGCAGTAGCGCGCCCAGCATGGTTTCCCGTGGTAGTGTGAGCGGCTCTTGCCCGCCAGCCAGTCGGCTCATGTTGATGGCGGCCATCATGCCGGTGGCGATGGATTCGGTATAGCCTTCGGTTCCGGTCAGTTGCCCGGCAAAGAAGATTCTGGGATGTTTGCGGAGCTGAAGGGTGGGCAGCAGCACTTCCGGGCTATGGATGTAGGTGTTGCGGTGCATCACCCCGTAACGGACCACCTCGGCGTTTTCCAGGCCGGGAATGCGCTGAATCATCTCCTTTTGAATGCCCCACTTCAGGTTGGTCTGGAAGCCGACCATGTTGTAGAGCGTGCCTTCGGTGTTGTCCTGCCGCAATTGCACCACGGCATAGGGGCGTTTGTCCGTATGCGGATTGGTGATGCCGACCGGCTTCATGGGGCCGTAGCGTAGGGTTTCAAAGCCACGGGAGGCCAGCACTTCGACCGGCATGCAGCTCTCAAAGTAGCAGGCGGATTCCTTCTCAAAGTCCTTCAGCTCGGTTTTCTCGCCGGTCAGCAGGAGCTGGGCCAAGGCTTCGTAATCCGCTTTTTCCAGGGGGCAGTTGATGTAGCTGCCGCCCGTATCGCCGGGTTCTCCCTTGTCATAGCGGTCCTGGTAGAAGGCGATGTCGAAGTTAATCGAATCCTTGGCAATGATGGGTGCTGCGGCATCGAAGAAATACAGTTGCTCCCGCTCCAGCAGCTTTGAGATGGCGCTGACCAGGCCCGGTGAGGTGAGGGGGCCGGTGGCGATGAGAACAGCTTCGGCATCTTCCGGCAGGCTTTCCACGTCTTGCGAGACAAATTCAATCAGCGGTTCGGCCTCAATGCGGGCGGTGACTTCCTCGGCAAAGCGTTCCCGATCCACGGCCAGGGCTTTGCCTGCCGGGACCGCCACGGCGCGCGCGATTTTCAGCAGTTCGCAATCCAGGCGGGTCATTTCGTCTTTCAGCAGGCCACTGGCCGTGACACCGTCCTCGGAATTCTGTGAACCGAAACTGTTGCTGCAGACTATTTCGGCCAAGTGCTTGCTGTGGTGGGCAGGGGAGTGTTTTTCCGGCTTCATGTCGTACAGGCGGACCGAGTAGCCACGTTTGGCCAGCTGCAGGGCTGCCTCGGAGCCCGCGAGGCCAGCTCCGATAATATCGATTCTGGATATTGGTGGCATAGTGGACATACTTCTTAAATTAATAGTGAACTTTTGTAATGCAACAATTTATTACAGTGGGGGTGAGGAGAAGGGGCCAAAGGCCCTGATTTACTGCAAAAGTATATCCTATTTATCTTCAAAATTTATACGAATTGTTGCTTTGATGGTGGGGCGGAATCGATCCAGAGGCAATCATGCATCTAAAAATGTTTTTATTTTTTTAGAAAGAGATGATCGTTGGGATTGAAACCAAGAAAAGGATTCAAGAAGGAAGAGAATGCAGCATTCTAACCAAACAATCGATCGTCAGTTTCTTGCTCGGAGAGCATCATACTAAGGACAAGAGGAGAGAACCATGGGATTTGCAGCTAGTCAAGCCAGATACATGATCCTCACCGCTCGAAAGAGCGACCTCGAGCTGCAGGGACAATTCATTAACCAGGCTCGGTTGTCATTGGCAAACATTACTGGTGCTTTGTTCACCATCAGTGCCAACCTTGAACCGGAGTCCCCGGAAGCACAGCAGCTCCAGGCTCGGATCGCAGCCATTCAGGCTATCGACAAGGCCCTCGAACTTCAGCTCCGTCGGGTAGATACCCAGCGGGATGCCGTTCAGACCGAAATCGACGCGGTTCGGAAGGTCATCGGGAAAAACATCGAATCCACCTTCAAAACATTCGGTTAATCTACCGAAGGCATCAGCATCGGCTGATCGGGAAGAGGCTGGATACACAACCGAATCGGCTAAACGAGCCGCGGTTGGCAACGGCATTGGCCAATACAGAGAGCAGTAACTCCTTTGGCGAGAGACTGGGCTTGATTGATTTGACCGCTACTGGCGACCACCGGCAGGAACAGGCTGTGATTTCGCGGGCTTAATCAGCGAAAGAACGCTGGGACCTGAGAAATATTGACGGGCCACCCGCTGAATATCGGCAGGGGTCACTTGTTCGACCTGCTTTGGATATTCCGTATCGTAGCCGTAACCGGCGCCCAGGGCCTCAAACAGCCCCAGATAGTAGGCTTGGTTGATATTGGTGTCATGAGCTAGTGCATAGCTTCCGATGAGTTTACTCTTGGCTTCTGTCAGTTCCGGCACGGGAACCGCTTCGTTTTGCAGACGCTGCATTTCCTGGTTGAATCCGGTGGTGACCTTCTCCGTGTTAATCGGATCGGTACCGATGTAAATGACGAAACGGCTCGTCCGGCTGCGGCTGGGGTACATGCTGCCCACCACGTAGGCCAGGCCCTGTTTCTCACGCAGGCCGACAAACAGCCGGGAGCTCATGCCCGTGCCCACCAGGGAATTCAGGACCTTGAGAGGGACATAATCACTCTCCTGGATGGCCGGAACCAGCCAACCCTGGGCCAGCCACACGGCGGAAAGCTGGGGTTTCTCCTGGATGATCGTTTTGCTTTCCGGCAATGCGGGCACCGGCGGGATGTTTGCCTGGCTTTGGGGGCAATTGTTGCAGGCCGGGTATAACGACTTGAGATGGCTGGTCAGGGTCGCGGGATCAAAGTTGCCCACCACGGAAACCACCATATCCTGCGGACGGAAATACAGATGGTAATAATCCAGCAGATCCTGGCGGCTGATCTTGTCCAGGCTGGCTTCTATCCGCTTGCCCTTGTTGCCGTAGGGATGGTTCGGGTACAGAGCCATGCTCAGGTTCTCAAAGGCTATGGTTGAAGGGTTATCCCGGCTGGCGACGATAGACTGGCGGATTTGCTCTTTTTTCTTGGCGATTTCCGGCTCTGCAAAGGCGGGATGAGTGAGTACATCGCCCAGAATCCCCATTAGCTCGCCCATGTCTTCGCTGATGGCCGCGCCCGTGACCTCGACGAAATCCTCGTCCGCCGAAAATGACAGGCTCATCCCCTTGCTTTCCAGTTGCCGGCTGATTTCCTCGGCGCTGCTGCTGGTGGTGCCTTGCATCATCAGGCTGCTGACCAGCGAAGCGGTGCCGGGCAGGCTTTCCACGCCCTGGCCGCCTTTGATGAAAATTTTGATGGCCACCGTGGCGGAATCCGGGAGAGGCTTGGTAATCAGGGTCATCCCGCTGGGCAGAACGGTTTTGACGGGCGCAATCGTCTGCTGGGCCTGTTGGGTGCCGGAAGTCGTGACGGGAGTCGGAGAAGAGGGTCCCGAACTGCCAGCGCCTGCGGTCTGCCGCAAGAGGGCCAGGTTGTTGTTGGTGGCTGTTTGCAGGTTGGCTTTCAGGCTAGTGGGCAGCAGCTCCACCATCACGGCCTTGTTCAGGTCGATGTAACGATTCAGGGCGTCCTGCACCTGATCCAGCGTTACTTTTTCCACGTTTCGCACATGATCGAGGTAATCTTGCAGGCTGCCGATGGTTACGTTGTACCCGATGCTGGAGGCGGTGCCGTCGGTGGTCTCGTTCTCAAAGATAAAGTTCTTCAGGTACTGGGTCTTGGCCTTGTCCAACTCGGCCTGGGTAATGCCCCGGGCTTTGAGCTGGGCCAGCTGGCTCATGATTTCTTTTTTGACCGTTTCTCGGTTCTCCGGCTTGCTTTCCGCACTGACGACCAACAGGCCGGAGTATTTTTGGGTGTAGTTCCCGGCGTCCACATCGGTGGCCAGGGGCTTGCTCTCTTTCAGGGCACGGTACAGCCGGGAGCTTTTCCCGGAGCCCAGCGCCAGCATTGCAATATCCAGCGCATAGACGTCATCCGGCTTTTGCATGGCGGGTCCCAGCATGCCCAGGGCAATGTAAGCCTGGGAGATATTAGGATTGTCCAGAACCTTGACAGCGGTCTTTACCGGTGGGGTGACCAGTCCCACTACCGGAGGCTGGTAATTCTTGGGTTTTTGGAAAGGCGGGGCCGGGAAAACATCCGACACCAGCTTTTTGACTTGCTCCGGATTAATATCGCCCGCAATTACCGTGTTGAAGTTTTGCGGCTGGTACCAGTAATGGTAGTACTCCAGGATGGAATCCCGCGGAATATTGGCAATGTTCTCCTTAGGGCCCAGCGTATCCAGCGCATAGCCGTGATTGCCATACATCAGTTTGGACAGGGTGATGTAGAGCTGGCGATCCGGGTTGTCATTGGCCCGGTTAATCTCTTCCTGCACCACCTTGCGCTCCTGGGGCAGCTCTGCATCCGGAATGGCCGCGTTCAGCATCATGTCGGCATGCAGGCGCAGGGCCTCTTCAAAGTATGGGGTGGCCGTGGTGATGTAATAGTGGGTGTAATCATCGCTGGTGGCCGCGTTGAATTCGGCGCCGCGGGATTCCAGGATGCGGTCAATCTGGCCGGGGCCGTATTTCTCCGAGCCCTTGAAGAGCAAATGCTCCAGAAAGTGCGAGACCCCGTTGATTTTGTCGGTTTCATTAACCGAGCCGGTCTTCACCCAGGTATCGATAGTGACGATGGGCTGGCTGTGATCTTCTTTAATATAAAGGTGCTGGCCGGTGGGCAGCGCAAATTCCACGATTTTGGGGATGGGTGTGTCCGTAAAGCCTGCCGGGATGGAGCTGGACAATATACAAACAGCCAACAGCATACTCAGCCGGTGTTTCACTTTTCCTGTGTAATGCAGCCGGGTAAATTTCCTGAACATAGCGGCCATACCGTCTCACACCTCTCAGTTGATGGGGGATCTTCCCTTAACAGGGCGATTATAGCAGATTGCCCGGCCTTTCGCGAATGAAGGTGGGCTGGGTTTCTGGCCCCCCCACGGTTGCCGTTGACCAGCCAGGCAAGCACTCAGCATGTGGCTTTGCGTGGCGTAATGACCCGCTGTCAATGAAATCCAGAGAGGCTTGGGCAATTCTTTGTCTTGTGTTGTTTTTATTTGTGTAGGTATGGAGTGTTCTTGATGTAGGTGTGAAGTGTCTTTGATGCGCCGGAACGGTGAATGGTTTCGGCAAGAGGTAGAGAGAAGAGAGGATAGGTAGAACATAATGGCGTATTCATTTTATCGTCCTTTTATTGGGGACCATGGTCGCACGTATGGTCCCGCGAATTCCGGAGCGACTCGCGGCTTGCATGGTGTTGCCAGAAGAGGGGCACATGGGGCGAATTTGCCTTCAGGCCCTAGTCTTGGTTTGTGGGGTGTGGCCGGTCAGGATGCCTATGATGGATATTTTCCCTCGTGCCCGAACCCTGGCTTGCCGAGTGTGGCCAGCAAGGGTGCCTATGATGAGTATCTTCCCCCTTGCCCCGGTCCTAGCTGGCAGAAGCGCCTTCAGCAGGGTGACAGGATGACCATCACGTTCAACAGCAAAGTACAAGGTGATGATGGGTGGACCGGCAGTGATGCCACCGACCCGATGGGCACGCTGAAAGCAGGCCAGGCCTATACTTTGGATTACAACCGGCAAAATAACGCTTTCAGTGTAACCGGATTTAACGAAGGAACGAACGCACCGGGTACCTGGACCTATGCCTATGGGAGCAGCCCGTCGTCGGCGGGTCCGAATTACAAATATAATGAGCCTAAGGACTTGCTAGGCGACAACAAGATCAGCATGTGGGGTCGTGAATACACCATCAAGGAAGTTGATGGCGAACTTCCTTGATGGTTGATCCTGAGTATGGCGTTGTTGGCCAGGCCAGTATTGGCTCCTAGCGTGCTAAACCCTCAGATAGGCCTTGATGCCCTGGAACATGGCGTTCAGCATGCCGATGTTGGACATCGGGTCGATACCGCCAGTGGTCAGGTACTGTTGCAGGCGGGCTTGCCAGTAAGGATAGATGTCTTCCTTGCTCAGTTCAAGCACACCGGCGATGGAAAACAGCTTGGCCCAATCCAGCGGCATCGGCAGCGCGCCGCGCCACATGTCCACGATTTCCAGGCGCTGGGTCCGCGGGAAGCGCTTCAGAAACTGCACATTGGTTAAGCCCTGGTCCCGTTGAATCGATTTCAGGAACTCGATGCCGGGATCGATGAGACGCGGCTCTTCCGGTCTCTTGTATTCCGGGAAGGATTCCGGCTCGATGCCCATCACCATCGCGATGCGTTCCAGCGTGGTGGTGCGGGTGGAGAACGCAATATTCTCGTCAATCAAGCTGTATACGTAGGACAGCGTGACGCCGATCATCTCGGCGAAATCTTTTTTATGCAGGTTGGCCTCTTCCAGGAAGGCGACCAAGCGCTGGCTGCTATTCATTGAAAGAATGGCTGAGCCGTCCTTTGTCTCATCTGCTCTGATTTCCGTAGTTGTCATGACCATAGACTACCCCTCTGTGATCCATTACTTGTATCGTACTCGACAAATTTGCACTCTAAACCGCTTGTCGCCTGCTGACAAGCTACTCTCTGCTTCCATGTATCGCTCGCCGATGGGTTCAGCATAACTCAGGCCCTGTATAAAACTGAAGAATGAAAACATTCTAGCAAAAAATTGAACAGCGAAGTCAAAGTTGAAGGATATTTATACCCATCAATGTCTGCCATATAAGGTCATTGATCAAGTTGTGTCACTTTGTCGAGGATTTGTTAATGAATGTAACATTCATTATGCAAACGAGAGCGTTTTGAAGGGCCATAGGCTAAACTGAAGACATCTATGGGTGAAAATGCGGATTATTACTGATTAAAGGTTATGCCAATGACTGAAACCGAACTCCGGTTGAGTGAACTTCAGAAAAGCATCGCGCATCTGACCGGCATCTCGGAAGAAGGGTGGCTCATGCAGTGGGGCGAGGCACCCGAAACGGTTTTCGAGATTGTTTGCCGCAAGGCGAATGCGTTGCAGGTCGAGCGTTTGGAAGCGCTGGTTTCCGAAGGCCACCGCAAGGCGCTGGCGACTCTGAAGTAGGCTTTTCATACTTGTAGTCGGATTGGGCTGAATTGTGCTAGGCTTTGGCCATGCGCGTTTACGGCATTGAATCCGGATGGCAAAGCGGCGCTTATAACATGGCGCTGGATGAGGCGCTGCTGGAATTAGCGCGGGAAAAAACCGATGAGACAATACTCATCGTCCGCACCTATGGCTGGCAGGAACCCACATTGTCGCTTGGTGTGAACCAGGCCATCCGGGATATCCGTTTCCTGCTGGAATTTTACGGTTGGAAAAAGGAACCGCCCGCTGTGGTTCGTCGTCCCACCGGTGGCCGGGCCATCTTGCACGGCGAGGATATTTCCTTTTCGTTCGTCACCAACGACCCCGCATTGCTGCGGCAATCCCTGCGGGCTTCTTACGCTGTTTTTGCCGATTTGATCGAAACCACGCTCAACCGGCTGAAACTGGAAGTGCTGGATTGCGGCGAGGTGGGTGACCGGGAGTACCTGCGTTCTCCAGTCTGCTTTGAAACCCATACGCCTTCGGACCTAGTGGCCGGGGACGGTCGAAAGCTCAGCGGCAGTGCCCAGCTTCGGCGTCAAGGGGGCTTGCTCCAGCACGGAGCCGCTTTCCTGAAACCGTATGGGGTTGATAATGACGCATTCAGCGGCATGTTGTTTGCCGTTGTGGCGGAACACTATGGGCAAACGCCCTCGGCGTTCCCGTTTGAAACCCTGGAAGCTCTCCTGTCTCCGTTGCAGGAAGCCTACATGAAGGCGTCGGGGGAAATTTTGGCCAGCGCGTCCGTCACCAGCGGATCCCACTTGGAGCCTGCCTCTTTCTGAAGCGTTTGGATGGCTTCGACATGGCTCATGGGCTTCTCTTTGCGGTATGGACGTTCCTGGGTCATCGCATAATAGGCGTTGGCTACGGCTAAAATACGCGCTCCCAGCGGAATACTGCGACCCTTCAGTTTTTCAGGCCCACCGGAACCGTCCCAGCGCTCATTCTGGGAATGAACATACGGGATGACTTCCGAGAGGAAATTGATCTTCACCAGCAAATTCACGCCCACGTTGGGATGATCCCGCAGGCTCTCCCACTCGGCAGGGCTCAGGGTGTCCTTCTTGCTGATCAGGTCCTTGGGAATATCCACTTTGCCCAGGGAGCCCATCAAACCGGCTAGGTAAACCAGATCCACGGTCTTTTCGTTCAGCTCCAACTGCTCGGCAATGGCTTGTGCGAGCTGGCCCACCATTTTGGAATGCCCCCGCGTGAAGTTTTGGCGGGCATCGATGGCCAAGGAAAGCGTTTCCACGAAGTTTTGCTGGTGAATACCGAGATCGGCAATGCTTTCGGTAATTTGCGCGCGCATGCTCAGCAGCGCACTCTCGTCCAGCCGAGGATAACTAATCTTGTCCTGGGCTTCCGCGACCAGGTGCTGAAGCCGCATGGCGGTCACAAAAACCTCAGCGGTGATTTCGGCCAGCCGGATCAGCTCTTCGGAAAATTCCGTGGTCGCATACGATTCCAGCAACAGGACGCCCATGGCCCGGTGCCCTTCCCGTAATGGGGTGGCCATCAGGCTTTTGGTCTTCTGCTGCTGGATGCGTTCCAGTGGCTGCCAGTTGATAATCTTGGAAACGTCCGCGTAATGATGGGTTTCGTGACCCCGGCAGACGTCGCTCAGGAAGTTGTTGGCCTTTAGCAAAATGCCGATATCCCACCGCTGGCAACTGTCCAGCTCCATAGAGGTGCCGGTCAGGCTCAGGTACTGCTCGCCGGAATCTTTGGTGGAAGTCTGAAACAAGTGGCAGGCATCCACCTGGAACATGCGGGCCAGCGTAGAGGCGATAGAATCATAGATCAGGAACCCGGACTGGGCATCGAGCCCCAGCAGGCCCAGGGTTCTGTCGATAGAGTAGATGTGAATCAATTCTTCCAGTTGCGCTTTCAGCTTGGCCGGATCATCGGCCAGCCGGTGGCTGATCTTGGTCAGCAGGTCATCGGAAATAAAGCTTTCCGCCACAAAATCCCCGATATTCAAGGCATAGATGGCCTCAATGGGATCGCGACCCGGCTCCTCGGTGTGGGTGGAGGCTAATAGGTTATGGTCGTTGTGATGATCGGGGTGTTGCAAGAGAAATCTCCTGGCGATAAGCTTTTGAAGCCTTGGACATACCGGGGGACACATCGGGGTCGGATGCCGACCAAGGGGGGTATCGGCGGTCGGAAGAAACTCTTTAGAAAAATGTTTGGGAGTTTACATCATTTTACCGGATCCTCCGATTCGATGTTGGGTGGGCCGAGACGCATCTGCCGGCAGGAAGAAAAGAAAAAGCCCGGCGAATGCTCGCCGGGCAGATTCGGTTTCCCCCTCTGACTCAACCAAATTGCGTGCTAAAACCAGGGCTCTCAACAGCCGCTGCGTTTCTTGCTCCGTTCCCTTCTCTTAACTGGCCACGAATAGGCTCCATACGCATAAAGGCATGCTGCCGGAAAATGATGCCAGAGCGCTGTTTTTTGTTTTTTATGTCATAAATCTCAAAGTGACGGTGCCCGGATTTTTAAGTGTTAAAAATGCTTAACATGGTGAGAGCAGGGGGAAGATAAGGGACTTGCCAGCATCCTGCCAAGCCGATAGGCTAGACACAATCCGTCCAGCCCGTTTCTAGCGGAGGGCGGGTCTGGCATCTTCGGGTTGAGAAAAAGGGATTGCACTTTGCAACAGCAGGAACAATCAGCCACTGGTATCGCGATTGAGGCCCGGCAACTCAAAAAGCAGTTCAAAGGCAGAGGCGAGCCCGTTCAGGCATTGAACGGCGTCAGTTTCTCGGTCCAGCGGGAGAATGTTTTTGCCATTCTTGGCCCTAATGGGGCTGGTAAAACCACGTTGCTACGGATTCTGACCACCGTCATGCGCCCTAGCTCAGGCCAAGCCTGGATTGAAGGCTTTGAAATCGGCCGTCAGAACATCCAAATCCGTCAACTGATTGGAATTGTGGCCCAGGATAACTACTTTGACCGCTACCTCACGGTCTGGCAGAATCTGGCCTTGCATGCCCAGATGCATGGGATGGAGAAACCGGTTTACGAGCCCCGGATTCGCGAACTGCTGGAGAAAGTGGAGCTCTACGATCGCCGGAACGATTTCATGGAGAATTTTTCGGGGGGGATGCAACGGCGAGTGGCGTTAATCCGGGCGCTGATTCACCAACCCAGAATCCTGTTCCTGGATGAGCCGACCACCGGGCTGGATCCGTCCGCGCGGCGGGAAATCTGGGAAACCATCCAGGAACTCAAGCATCGCACCACGGTGATTTTAACCACCCATTACATGGAAGAGGCGGATCGGCTGAGCGATCGGATCATGATCCTGAACCATGGCGAGGTGGTGATGACCGGCACCGCCCAGGAGCTGAAGCAGCGCATCTCCCCGCCGGAAACCTACGAGCTTTTCCTGAGCACGCCCACGGCGGCTGCGTATCGTCAGAAGCTGGCTTCCTGGATTCGCGATCCTGACATTGCGGATCAAAGCCTGCTGCGCTTCCGGCTGAACCACCCGGATTTGCTGGCCACCCTGGTCGCCCAAGTCGCCCCGGCGGATCTGAAATCCATCGGGCTGGCCCAGGCGGACCTGGAAACCGTTTACCTTACCGCTGCCGGGCAGGGGGTGCCGTTCTCCGGCTTGCTGGCTGAATCGAAAGAGGCAGGCGTATGAAGCTGGTCTACTTCCGGCGGGGCGTCTTTCCCATTGCCCAAAAGGTGCTGTTGCAAGAAGCCCAGGGCTGGGTTAACGAAACCGTCAACACGGTCGCCATTCCGCTCACTTTCTTTCTGGCCTTTGGGCTGGGGCTATCGGGCTATATCTCCAACGTGGGCGGGGTGCCGTATATGGCGTTCCTCACGCCGGGGCTCATCACCATGACCATTCTGCTGGAGGCCTACCGGACCGGAGCCTGGGGCTTGTGGCTGGATCGCTGGCACCAGAAGATGCTGGACGAGTATCGCATCAAGCCCGTTCACACCACCGACATCATCATGGGGGAAATCATCGGCGGCTTCCTGGTGGCGCTGGTGAAGGGGACCCTCGTGGCGTTGATTTTAATGCTGGTTTCGCCGGTTTCGATTCATTGGGCAGCGTTACCGCTCTATTTTGCGCTGGTGTTTCCGGGTTGCATCCTGTTTACCTGTGCGGGGGCCATGGTGGGCACCAGCTTCCCCAAGCCGGACAATATCGCCCAGTCCCAGACTATCTTCATCACCCCGCTGTTGTACCTCGGCGGCTTGTTTTTTCCCATCTCCGCGCTGCCAGATTGGATTAAGCCCATCGTCGGCTGGCTGCCCACCACCGCCGCCTTTGAAGGAGGCCGGGATGTGCTGCTGCACGGCCACATCATCCCCCAGTACATGGCGGTAATGTGGTTCTTCGCCCTGCTCAGCTTCGCCGCCGCCACCTGGCTATTTAAAGAAAAGCTGTCGGAGTAGGTGGTTTTGCGCGTTAAGACAGCAGCCCCCCTTGTTCCGGGAGGTTCATTTCCGGAGCAGATAATCCTCGCCACGTAAAAAGGCATAAGTACACCCTTTTTCCGGGAGGTTCAAATCAGGATATGCTGACTTGAGAGTCTGTACTACTTTCCCACCATCCCCATCATTATAAATGCCGTAACGGCCTTTCTGCTGAGAACGGTACAGAATGTTTTGGCTCACCAAGGTGTCCAGGGCTTGTTGAAGGACTGTTTTCTGATTAGTGAACACACCTTTCTTCAGAGGGGGCAAACCTTCCAACATCTCATCAATGTTGTACAAACCACGTTCGTATAAATGTCCGAGAAAAACAGCCACGCGTATCGAATGCCCGTTTTCGAACTTGATTGGCACATCGCCCTGTTTTTTCAACTGTTCTTTCAAAATCGGTGCCGGATTTTTCGTTTTGAACTCCTCCAGCCAGCTGCCAAACTGGAGTTTGGGGGCGGGGCTTGCCGGGCGTTGGGCTGTTTTTCCAAAGCGGGGTGTGGCGACGGGGGAAAATCCCGTTGGATTCATGATAAATCTCTCCTGACTTGTATGTAACCGGGGCGCGTGTGATTATTTGCACCCGATTGAAGAATTCATATTCTAGTTTTTAATACAACAATAATCATCCTGCAAGCTGTTTTTCTCAGTGCCAGCTATTCATCGGGGATGTCCTTTGCCTTCATCGGTACTCATGCTCCTATAGAAGAAAGCTCCTGAAAGCCGGAAAAATTTTCTTCGGGGAAAATATAAAGTTTTGTAACTTGCTGCCGAAGAGCCTATTTAAGGACGCTCTACGGACGGAGCATCGGGCAAAAGGACGGCCCTCCCCATATCAGCAGCAGTGCCAAATCACTTCATTGCCACGGCATTGGAGGAGGTTTGACTGAGGAGAAGGCGCAGCGTGAGTATGAATCAACCTTATTATGAGCCCCGGCACCCTTCCGTCCCTGGTGACGCCGCCGGTCCGGATTCCGGTATTCCGAAACTGATATCCGCCGAGTACCTGCTCAAGCTGGGCAACCGTCATTACAACAATTACCAGGCTCGCGGGCTGAAGCGCGACCTGGAAACGGCCATCGATCACTATCGCAACGCTATGGAGATGGATCCCACCCTGCCGGAAGTTTACGTGAAGCTGGCCTCGACCCTGTGGGAAAAAGGCGCCATTCCATTGGAAGTGGCCATCGATTACTGCGAAAGCGGTCTGCAATTTAACCCCGATTACAGCGATGGGCACCTGTTCCTGGGCTACTTCCTGCGCCGGGCCGGACACCTCGCTGAAGCCGAGGCGCACTTCCGCACGGCCATCGAAACAATCGGCTCCGCCAGTCCGGCCAAGGCCCGCATGGCGCTGGGCCGGGTGATGATCCAAAAAGCCACCCTGTCCTATGAGCTCCCGGCCATGAGCCGGTTGGCCATGGCGGGCCGGGGGATTCAGGAATTTTCGGCGGGTTGCCTGCTGCTGCCCTCCGATCAAAACGCTTTTCATGTGCTCCAAGGGGCGTTTGTGGCGGACTTGCAGATCTTTGGCATCACGGGTGCCGGCTGGCTGCTTAAATTGCTGGGGTTTGGTAAAGCCACCATCTCCCTGTACGAGTGGGCCGCCCGTTGCCTGCCGCAAGAGCCGGTCTTCTTTCATCTGCTGGGTGATTTGCATTTTGGCAAGAAGAACCATGACGGGGCCATCTATTGCTACAACCGTGCCCAAGAGCTGGATCCGGACAATCCCCTGCTCTACAAAAAATTGGGGCGGCTGTATAACCGCTGCAACGACACCCTGAACGCCGCCAAGAGCTTGGAAAAAGTGGTGGAAGCCGAGGCTCAGGATTTCGACACCCTGTATATGCTGGCCCAAATCTACCTGGACCGGGGCGAGTACATGCGGGCGCTGTACTATTACAAGGAATTGTTGGGTGATGTGCCGGACAATCCCTATATCCACAGCAACATGGCCTACGTGCTGTTCAAGCTGGAGGATTATGACGGCGCCATCGTGTCTTATCAAAGCGCAGTGAATTTTGGGCAAGATCCGGTCTGGACCGCCACGGTGGCCCAGACCCTGGGGACCATCTACTACCAGATCAAAAACGACATGGAGGCGGCCATCAGCATGTTCCAATTGGCCTACCAGCTGGATTCAGGCAACCCGGACTGCCTGAGCATGCTGGGCGACATCTATACCGAGCAAGGCAATTTCGAGGCGGCCATCCAGGCGTATCGCTATATCCTGAGCGTGGAGCCGGATAACGCGGATTGCTACAACTATCTGGGCTATCTACTCTGGCAACTGGATAAGAACGACGAGGCCGTCGATGCGTACCAGAAGGCCATTGACCTCTACCCCCGCAATCCCATTGCATTTAACAATCTGGGGGTGATTTACCTGGACGAAAAGTGCCAGCTGCACAAGGCCCTGGAAATGTTCGAGTCCGCTTGTCAGTTGAATCCGGATTACACGCTGGCCTGCTTCAACGTGGCCCGCACCAAGGAGGCTTTGGGACTGACCGCCGAGGCCGCCAAGGGGTACACCGAGGCGCTGGCCTTGAATCGCCAGCATCCGGAGATTACGGATGAGGAGATTCAGGAGCGGTTGGATAATTTGTTTCAGGTGTAGGGCTTTTAGCCGAGGGGCCAGCCCCTCGGCGCTCCCCGCTGGGGACGCCCGCTTCCCCAGACCCCTCCGATTTTTTAAGGAAGGGTTGGTATGTTTTCTTTGCGTGGTTTCTTCAGAGAGGGGGATTGAGGTCAATTCAGAAATGGGGCATTCAATTCATTTGGCCTGAAAAGGACAATAGCAGCGTATCTATCCTCGCTTAGAATAGCGTTGTTATCCGACTGGAGAGCCTCTGCGGGGTAGAAAGTGGTCAGGCTGAGTCTGTATAGAATTGTATTCGCTATGCTTGGATGGGTATTTTAGCGAGATTTGGGACTGGGGTGGCATCCATTGTAAGGCCTAAGCGAAGGGCTTGCAGGATACCCGCAGCTTCCTCATAGGAGTGGGCGGGGCGGATGAGGGTTTGGTGTTCGGGTGGCAAGTTCTGGAAGTGGGATGCGGTCATATCCAGGACCGTTTGGTTGCTTTCCACGGTGATGATGGGGATGTTGTGTTCCAGCGCGGCCAGTACCGGTATGCCGCCTAGGGCGTTCGCCGGGACTACCAGGGCTTGTAAATCATGAATCGATAGGCTGCTTTGTTTGTCATTCCCGCGAACGCGGGAATCCATCGCGGGGGTTTGCGTGGAGTGTTTGAGGACGACAAACTGCGGTGCGCGGTGCAAGCCGGTCAGCACGCAGGGCAGGAACGTCGGCGCGATGAATTCCGCCGCCGCGCGTGGGTCCAGAATTTCATCCAGCATCGGGATGGCTTTCTCCCAGGGGAAGACCGGCGCATGGGCGCAGGGGATACCCAGTTCCGACACGACCAGATGCGAGAGAATGCCCTCGATCCCGCCGATGGGATCCACGCCGCTACCGGTTTTGTAGCTGCTTTCAGCCTCTGCCTCGCCTTCCGGTAGCTCCGGAAGCAGCATGCACAGCGCGATAGCGGTGGCGCCCCGTGCCTGAAGCTCACGGCAGGCGTTTAAAATCACATCCGGGTTGCGCAAGCTGCCCGACGAACAACCGGCGTCTGTCATCTCGCACGTGATGTCCACCGGGGTTTCGGTGAGTGTATAGCCTAAAATATCTACCCCGTAAACGCTTTTGACCGCATTCAAAGTATTAATGTGCAGGGTCAGCATATCCTCTGGAATGCCTGCATCAAACACAACGCCAATCCGGTTCTTGCGGACTGGTTGCAAGGCCCAGCGCCCCTGCATGAACTGATCCAACCCGTAGCCTTCCACGTACAGTGCATTTTCGGGCAGCTTCTGGAACACCGCCGCGTTGGCCACGTTAGGATGCGTAATCAGCACGTCCGTCACGCTGGCCAGCAGGTTGAGCGATGGCGTCGCATCCCCCGCAAACCCGCCAATCGAAGCTCCCACACCCGTGGGGATGATCATCGCGGCAACAAACGGCCGGTTCAGCTGCATGCTTTGGCTACCTCTTCTGGAATGAACGGGTTTACGCTTTGCCGTTGGGGCTAGCAGTTTCGCTCGCCTCGTTTTCGCCAGCGCGCAGAATGCCGATGAAGGGGATGTTGCGGTAATAGCCCGCGTAATCCAGGCCGTAACCCACCAGGAACTGGTTGCCCACCGTGAAACCGGCAAAATCCACTTTAATGTCCTTCTTGCGGGCTTCCACCTTGTCCAGCAGGACCGCCAGACGCAAAGAGGCGGTATGGTGCAGCGAGGTCAGGTAATCCAGGAAGAAGTGCAGCGTCAGCCCGGTATCAATGATATCCTCCACCACCAGCACGTGCTCACCGCTCATGGAGGGCAGGGAGAGGTCCACCGGCTGAACGTCCCCGGAGGAAACCGTGCTGTTGCCGTAACTGGCCAAACGTACAAACTCGATGTGGCATGGGACTTTAATCTGGCGGACCAAATCGGCCGCAAACATGAACGAACCCTTGAGCACCACAATCACCATCAGCCGCGGGATGTTGGCATAGATGGCGTTGATCTCTTCGGCCATCGTCGAAATGCGCTGCTGAATTTGACTTTCGGAGAGGTAAATATCCAGCTGATCCGGTTTGTACTGGATAGAGGGGATGACGGTCATGCAACGGGTTCTCCTGTCATGGATTCAGACTCGGCAGCCGGAGGTTCTTCTTGATGAATGCCGGGCTCCAGTTTCAACAGGTGGGTAGGCGTGGTCTTTTCCTTGATTTTCAGCTCCTGGCTGATGCCCAGGCCTGGCGCCCATAGAACCTTGTTGCCGTGTGCCAGCACCAGCAGCTTGTTACGCTCAAAGCGCGGTACGCCCCGGTTGATCAGAAACTTCTTGAAGCGGAGCGGCACGTCCATGCCCATGGGTTGAAACTTGTCTCCCGGTCGACGGGTGCGCAATTCCAGGGGTTTATCTTCGTAGGTGGCCAGGTTGACATACACCTGTTGGTTATCGGCAGGTCGAATAGGGGAAATGTTCACCTTATCCGGCTCTTGCCAGGGAATACTCCGAAAAGTCAGGCTCAGCTCGGGAACAGGCGTGCTGCCCGGAACGGAAACGGGTACCGGCTCTTTGCGCGGAGGTTCTTCGGGACCGGCAATCAGGCGCAGTTTATCTTTATACAGGGCCATAAAGCGGGTTTTGCCGTCTTCGGTCTTGATCATGGATTTCAAGGAGGAATCCAGGTTGCGACGGCCTTCGCCCCGGATGAATTGCAACAGGTCCTCGATGGACTGGAAATCGCTGTGAATGTTTTGCTCGCCCAGGAAACGCTTCAAAACCCGGCGCTGATAAGGCAGGCCCAGTTGGTTGAAACGGATCGCCTCCAGGTATGGGCCTTTGGCGTCCTTGCCATACACTTCTGTCCAGATGCCGCGCATGGTTTCTTCAATAATCTGCAAATCGCCTTCGGCCACCAGGCTCAGGCGGAACAGGGCGTTTTTCACTTGCGGGAACGATTGCTCCAGATACGGCAGGATGTTGTGCCGGATGTTGTTGCGCTGGAACTTGAACTCATCGTTGGTCGGGTCGTCATAGTAGTTCAGCTGGTTGTCCTGGGCATAATCCCGAAGGTGCTTGCGGGCAATGTCCAGCATAGGGCGGATAATCGGCACCGGCTTGGCTTCCGGATCCTCCAGCTCCAGGCGTTTTTGGATGCCGATGAGGCCATCGATGCCCGTTCCCCGAAACACCCGAAACAGCAGGGTCTCAATCTGATCGTCGGCGTGGTGGCCGGTCAGTATCGCATCCGCGTGCAAATCATAGGCCAGCCGGGTGAGCTGACGATAGCGGGCCTGTCGTGCGGCGCTCTCGGTCTTGGGGACCGTGAGATCTCCCTGGATAATCACCAGCGGAATGCCCAGCTTCAGGCAATTCTGATGGACCATGGGCAGCTCCGGGGGTGGGGCGCCGCGCCACCGGTGGTTGAAATAGGCCGCTGTAATATCCAGCGGGCGCTTATTCCGGATCTCGTTCAGTAAATAAAGGAGTACCGTGGAATCACGGCCACCGGAAAATCCGAGGACCACGTGGGTTTTCGGTACGCTGCGCAGGAGGCCTTCCGCCTCCATGTTCTCAATAATCGCATCCAGGATCATGCTTAAATTGGGCCTGTTAAAAACTTTGTGCACGGGGCTGATGGGGACCTCAAACGGAAGGGCACCGATTGTATGTTTGGACGCCTCCCCAATGTGCTAAACTTTACTCGAAAAAGCCCATTTTCACAAGCGATCCCCCGAGTCTTCAGCAAAACCGGAACCAAACTCGACCTTTTCAGTCATCCAATTTTGAAAGCGTTCGTGAAGGAGAAACCCATTCTATGGTCCCTGCCCTGAATATCCCCGTTGTTCGCCATGCTTCCCGGCGACTGGTTCTGTCGATGCTGACCTGCTCGTTATTATCGGGTGCAACTGTGGCTTTGTTCCCCCCTGAACCGGCCATGGCGCGGAGCCTTCCCGGTATGTCGCAGTCTTTTCATCCCGATTTGATCGCGGATGTGGCGGAAATGGTCGCTCCTTCCGTGGTGAACATCGATGTAGAGGCCACTACCAAAGCGGCAGCGCCCGATCTTTCCGGCCTGCCCTTCAGCGACGACATTTTGCGCCGGTTCTTCGGCATGGATTCCAATTCCCCGTTCACGCCGTTCGGCTCGCAGTCTGGGGTGCCCGGCATGCCGCAGAAGGTCAACGGCAACGGCTCTGGGGTGATCATCAGTCAGGATGGATACATTCTCACCAATAATCATGTTGTGGATTCTGCCAATAAGATGACCGTAACCCTGAACGACGGGCGTCAATTCCAGGCCCGGCTGGTGGGGCGGGATGCGTATTCCGACATCGCCGTGCTGAAAATTGATGCGCCCAATCTCAAGTCGGCTACACTAGGCAACAGCGAGAAGCTGCGCCCCGGTGAGTGGGTCATTGCAGTGGGCAGCCCCCTGGGCTTTGACCATACCGTGACATTGGGCATCGTCAGTGCCTTGTCCCGCCGAATTCCGGATTTGAACTCCAACATGTCCTTCATTCAGACCGATGCGGCCATCAATCCCGGCAACTCCGGCGGTCCGTTGGTGAATTTGAAAGGCGAAGTGATCGGGATCAACACCGCCATTTCCGGGCGGGGGCAGAATATCGGCTTTGCCACGCCCATCGACAACGTGCGGGAGATTACCAATACGCTGATGGCGGGTAAGCAGGTGGTGCGCCCCTGGATTGGCATTTCGATGGTTGAGCTGAACCCGGAACTGGCGAAGCACATCGGTCTGCCGCCTACCACGCAAGGCATTGTCATCGCCCAAGTCATGCAGAACAGTCCGGCCTACCGGGCGGGTCTGATGCAGGGTGATGTGATCCAGAAAGTGGATGGCAAGCTGGTGCAAAAGGCCGAAGCGATGCAGGAAATCGTGCGTGCCAAGCCTTTGAATACGACCATCAGCATTGGTGTCCTGCGCAACGGCCACCCGGTTGAAGTGGGGCTGACCAGCGAGCAGTTGCCCGACGGCGATGCGGGGATGACTCCTGCGCGGCCCCGTGTCAGCCCGATGATGCCGGGTCGCTAGAAAGCGCCCGCAAGGCAAGGTATTTGGCCACTGAAACCACTGGAATGTGCCGCAGTATAGCGGCACATTCTGTTTGGCAAAGAAAAACCCGCCTTTGTGGGGCGGGTGATACTTGTCTGAGTAGAGTAAAAAGGTAGGTAGAAGTTACACGAAGAAATAGATGTGAACATTCGCTCTGTTTGTGTATAAAAACAACTATTTGAAAACCGATGCTAGTTTATGAAGAAAGATGAAGTCCTTTTTAAGAAAAAACCCGCCACTAGGGCGGGTAAACTTGTCTGAGTAGAGTAAAAGGTAGGTAGAAGTTAGTAAAAGTAGAGTTTGAGAAAAAATCTTTTATTGAGGTGAGAAATCTGCATCTCGTGATTGCATAAAAACAAGTATTTTGGATCTGATGTTAGTTTGTGAAGAAATATTAAAAAGAAGTTTTTCAAACCTCTGTTTTGCAGCTGAACAAACGGCCAGACCCAGTGGACACATCGGCATCAGTCCTGAAAACTCACTCGTTTCAGGGTTTTCGTACCTGCCCCTGGCTTAAGGAGTAGTGAGGACCAGCTTCTCTTCACGCATGGGGCGCATTTCGGTCATGTAGACCGTCCAGGGGAAGGGGGTCAGCCGGGTCTTCAGCTTGGTGTAGAGGCGCATATGGGTGAGCAATTCAAACTTGCCGGGAAGCTGGTCAGGCAGCTCGGTGCCAAGCATGCGCATGGCGCGGGATAAGCCGCCGATACCCTTCATCATGTTCCAGACCAGGGGGCGGTGGACGCTGAGAAACAGGTTTTTGCCGGTCACGCGGCTGATTTCCGACAGCGCTTTTTCCCATTGGGCGCTGTAGGCCACAAAGTTGTGGGCGATGGTGAGATCGAAAGTCTCGTTCTCAAAAGGCAACTGCTCCAAAGGGGCGGCCACAAACTTGAACCGGCAGCAGATTTCTTCCTCGGCGCGCTTGGTTTCCGCCTCGTCCGGGTCTACCAGCACAATTTCCGCCGCAGGCAGCAGCAAGGCGATGTGCTGGGAGAGATCCAACTGGCGGCAGCCGCCCACAATCAAAATCTTCTTTGGCTCCTGGTACACGTCGTCAAAGCACAGGTCCAGCGTGTTGAACAGGCTGGCCTTCAGGAAGCGGCTCCAGACGGAGTCCTTGGTATCCTGGTCGGCGCAGCGCTCCTCGCAGGGCTCGTCGCACTCATTACAAGGTTCGCCGCAGGAACCAATCTTGATGGGGGTGGTTTGCAAATCGGAAATCATATCCTTTATTAAAAAGGAAAGCGCGCCGCTGTGCAAATGCTCGTAAAATTTTTTGCCGAAAAACCTAGTGCGCCATTGGTTTTACTTGCCAGATACGGATTCTGCCGGGCGCATCCTCGTAAACCAGCCGCAGACCGCGCTCAGTGAATACGCCGGGTTTGGTTCGTGTGGGGTTGATGTGGGCGGCGCCTTCCTCTACCAGGTAATCATAGCCGCCCAGGGCTTTCCTGAAGGTCGCCTGCTCCGCCGCGTTCTGATTTTTCTTGGAGACAAGGACAGCGGCTTCCGGGCGGGGGATGGCAATTTTCGCATTCTCGGGCGTGTGGCCCTTCAGCCAGTCCATGGCCCGCCGGTGGGCGCTGATGGTTTGCGCTTCCTGAAGCCGGTTTTCAGGTCCCTTGGCTGTGCTCATGTAAACCACCTGGGGCTCGTGTGCGGCTTGCAGATGCTGTGTCGGCGCGGCGCCGCTCATCTGGGCCAAGTGCGTACTGAAAGTACACAGCAGGATCCACACGGTCAGGGCGGGGCCGATAATCCGGGAAACCGGTAAATGTAGGCGCTTCATCCACTCGCCGGTTCGCATCACGCCAAAGTACAAGTAAAACAGGATGAGTGGCAGAACCGGGGTCAAATCCAGCCGGCTGCTGGGTAGTAGCACAATGGCGGTAATGAGATAGGCGCTTAAATACAGACTGCCGACGCCGGTGTATTGATACAATCCGTAGAGAACGCCAATAGTGGCCAGTATGCCTAGCAGCCATCGTCCCCAGGACTGGTGAGTAATGTCGACGTGATTCACCATGGCGCGGTGCGCGCTCTGGGAGGCACTATCCAGAGAGGTGAGATCCAGGTCTCCCACGGCATTCTGGGTGACCGCGGCCAGCATGTGGTCGGTGTAGGCGTGTACGGTTTTCAGCAGACCTTGTTGGCTGGCAGTTTTGACAATGGATGCAGACGGGGCCACGTATTGCTGGGGACGACGCACCACATAGAAGGCGTCCCGCCCAATAAACGGGCTGATGCACAGCAGCGTCAAGGCGAGTACCAGGGCGCTCTTCTTCAGTCCGAAGCGTTTCAGCATGATAAAGAAGAAGGCAATCAGGAGCATGTAGCCTACCTGCTGGGTGAGAATGGCCGCCGCAACCAGCAGGCAGATCATCAGGAGCTCTCCGCGGGAGATTTGCCCGCCTTCCGCCGATTCCTTGCTCAGGCTGTAGTCAATGGCAATCAGGGCGGACATGGAAAGTACCATGTAGGCCATCTGGGGGCCGATATTCCAGGCCATGTCCAGGGTGCCGGGCGCTAACGCATACAGTGCGGTGATAATAAACGAATAAGGCTTGCGGATCTGGCGCCGGATAAAGTAGTTCACCAGGGCGATGGATAGGAAATACAGACAGAGGTTCAATCCCTGGAATGCCGTGACCAGCCGGGGCAGGTCGATGGTGTTTTCCATCTTGATGACGCCGGCCAGCAGCATGGGGTAGACCGGCGGCTGGTTGAAGCGCATGAAGGCATCAATCCATCGTCCTTCAGCCAGGAGTTTGGCCATGGCCACGGTCTGCACGGTTTCTCCGCTCATGGCGACCGAGGGCATCAGCATCTGAAAGAGTAAATAGGCCGACAGGAAGCAGCCGCCCATAAATAGCAGCTCAAACCAGGTTTCTTCAAAATACGGCTTCTTGCCGGTTGGCATGCCCATGTTGATGACTCTCTACCGATTCCACGCCCGATAGGGCCCTTACCCCTACTGATCATACCAGAAAACGCTCGTTCGGTGTTTCGGGTGGTGCCCAACCGCGCCAAAAAGTCGGTTTCAACAGTCCGACGGTTGGAGTGCCGGGTAGAATTTATGACGGCTTTCTGTCCTATCAAAGCAGATGGGGATTAGAATTCAACCGTTTTGATGTCGGTTCCGTTGACCACCTCAACCACTTTGGTTCCATAGGCTTTGCGAGGGTAGCGCTTTCGACTGGTCTTCCGGGTGCCGGCAGACTTGGCGGCGGCAATACTGGGGCCGCCCACGGCCTGGTGCGCCTGGTAAGCCGTGGTGCTTTGCGGGGTCTGGGCCAGAATCTTGCCGCCTTGGGGTTGCAGGTAGCCCAGATAAGAGAGCGGGTTCATGTACTGGCCGTTATAATGGACCTCGAAGTGCAAGTGCGGGCCGGTCGAGCGTCCAGTGGATCCGACATTTGAGATGGCCTGCCCCCGGTAAACGGTATCGCCCGCGTTGACCAGCAGTTTGGAGTTGTGTCCGTAAAGCGTATAGAGCGTGTTGCCGTGATTCAGGACTACCACATTGCCGTAGCCGCCATAGTATCCGCTATAGGCCACAACACCCGCCTGGGGGGCATAAACCGGAACACCTTGGGACGCGGCGATGTCGATGCCGCCGTGAAAGCGCTGTCCACCGTTGATGGGGTCCGTGCGCCAGCCGAAATTAGAGGTCAGCTGTCCGCTGACGGGGGCAAATCCGTAATCGATGGCGTGGGCTGCCGGCAGAAAGCTTGCCGACAGAAATCCCAGCAGCGCCAGGGCTGTCATGAGCCATTGAACCGGTTTTATCAACATGCAAGCTCCCGTCGTCACGCACTCCTCTTTTTGGTTATACCCGTTCATGGGGGGCATCGAATCCCCCAGGGAATGGGAATCCTTCAAACTTGTTTACAATTGGATTGCCATTCCTTCTATTACGATTGCCGCCGATTCGCCGGGCTGATGTATAATCGCAAAAAACCACCTACGGAGAGACTATGACCGGCAACCCGAAAATCGATACATCCCAGCACAGCCCATGCGGCTCAGCGGGAGTTCGGTTGGAGGTGCCGTACGGCAGTGAAAACTACCAGGTTCGTATCTGGCACCTGCCGCCGGATGGGGTGATTGAGTATTATCCGCAGCCTACTGTTACCCACAGTTGGAATCTGCCGGTTTCGGGCATTGTAAACATCCGGCGCGGCTGCGTGGTGGATATTCCCCCGAGCGGCCAATGCTTCGAGATGACGCCCGACAACCGGGGGCAACTTGAAAACGGTGGCACTGAAGCTTTAGTGCTCTTGGAAGTCTGCTGGGGCGGCCACTTCCAGCCGGTCCCACTGTCCGAGGTGACGGAAACTCGCCCCTGGGGGAGCTTTACGGTATTAAAAGACGAGCCGACCTACAAGCTGAAACAACTGGTGGCCAAGCCCTGCAACCGGCTCAGCCTGCAACGGCATGAGAAGCGCGAGGAGCATTGGTTCGTCACGCAAGGGCAGCCGGAAGTCACCCTGGATGATGCCAAAATCCTGCTGGAAGCGCGGCAATATATCAAAATCCCGCGTCGGGGTTGGCATCGGCTGGCCAATCCGGCCCCGGAAGGCGCTTCCTGCGTGGAAATCATCGAGCTGCAACTCGGCGATTACTTTGGGGAAGACGATATCGAGCGTCGCGAGGACGACTACGGCCGGGTTTAAAAGCCTTCCTTAATAGGGGTTAAAGGTGCTTAGATCGATGGCGGGCTGATCGTAAATGCGCAGCAGCGTGTTGATGTCTCGTTGGGAGGGCTTGTAGCCTTCGGCCATGCCGGTGGGCTGGACCCGGCTCATCGCGGTCGCCGAGCGCCAGCTCCAGCGACTCGGATAATCGTTCATTTCCTGCCGGAATGTCGGGTACATGATGTCTTCAGGGGCATCACTGTGCCCCCACAGCCCGAAGGCGTGGCCCAGCTGGTGGGACACGGCGTGCAACTGATGCCCGGAGGGTTGTCCTTTCATGGGAGACATGTTGATGAGGATGACGGTCCGGATGCTCTGGCTGTCTCCCATATGGATCAAGGGGCGGGTGATCAGCCCTTTGGCGTTCTGCTCCCAGTCGGATCGGTCCCAGGAAACGATCACGTCAGCCTGGAGGGGGCTGTTGGTTGCGGTCACGGAGAAGGCCGACTGCCATGCCCGGATAGCCTGCCCGGTGATGCTGCTTTCCAGGGCGTCAGCCTGCTTGATGTAAACCTTGATGGGCAATTCCGCCCAGCGCAGCATGGTCCCGTTGGTGTTGCGGTGGATGGCCTGGAAATAGTCCCCCCGGCTGAGGATTTCACCGTTTGGGAGCTTTCGGGCCGGGCTCCCCAAAGCGTCCAGCTCAACCACTTCGCGGGTGGATTCGCCCTTGGCCGTCATGCCGCGTTGCTGCTGAGAGGTTCGGCTGGTGCTGGCGATGACCATATCGCCCTTGCTCAGGCGGATTTCCTTGGACATGATGGGCATTGCATACGTTAGTTTCTTGATTCGGATCGAGAGGGGGTAGCTGTCGTAGGCGCGTCCGAAGACCTGGGTTTCCAGCTGGTGAATCCGTTCCGGCAGTTGCTTTTCCTGGAAAGTCCTTTGAAACAGCTTTTCTTCCAGGTATTCAATGATCGGTTCCTGCTCGGCCAGCGAAACTCGGGAATTGTGCTCGTTGATCTTGGATTCGATACGCGGTACCCGCTGTTCCAGGGCGCCTCTCTGGGGAGAACCGAAGAGGGTCCTCTCGATTCGACTGACTCGCTTGGATAGCGGCTGGCTGGGGTAGGCGTGTCCGTAGAGCTGATTCTCGATCTCCGGGATCTTCTGGAAAACACCCGCTGTTTGATTGGTGAGCACCAGCGTCTCTTGCTGGGCATGGGCAGTCCGGTCGGTCAGCATCACTGACGGAATCAGCGCGGAGATAAGCAGAAGGTGGGTGAAAATCCTTCTGGAACGAGTCAAATAGTCTGTTGGCTTACCGTGGGTCATTGCCGAGTCTTAATCTCTGATGGGATGGCTGGCCTGCTGCTTCCATTGTAAAGGATAAATGCCGGATCATAACCATGTCTCAACCGATCTGTAGGCGTGCTATTCAAATTTCGATGTCCTTATGTTAGCCTGTTAGTCCATTGCGTGTGCTCCCCATTCCCGTGGAGATCCGCCAGCTGCGAGATTTTTTAGAAAAGTAACCAAGACCCGGAGGTTTTGTCGGTCAGTTATGAATACTTCCTTGAACACCTATGAAGCATTGATTATCCTGAAACCCATCCTGGATGTGGACAATTCGGATAATGTTCTGAAAAGCATTGAGGATAACGTCGAGAACCTGAAAGGTAAGGTTCTGAAAAAAGACAAACTGGGCCGTAAACGCCTGGCCTATGAGATCAACAAGTTTAAAGACGGTTTCGTGACCACCTACTTGTTCAGCCTGGAGCCCAGCTCTGTGGTTGCCCTGCGCCGTACAGCCCAGTTGAACGAAGATATCCTGCGGATGGTGTTGATCAATCGCAACGATGTGGACATGAACGATGCGACTATTTATGGCCGCGAGCGTCCCGGCGACCGGGGCGAGCGTGGTGATCGGGATCGCGGCGGCGACCGTGGTGATCGCGAGCACCGCTTCCGCGGCGGCGACCGTGATCGGGATAGAGCTCCCGCCCGGACCGCCGAGTAAGGGCAAGCCCCCAGTCCTGAAGCAAGAGAAGGAATGACACTGTGAGTTTTGCCAAGGTGGTTATTTCAGGAACCTTGACCGGAGATCCGGAAAAGCGATTCACCCCCAACAATCATGCCGTGACCAGCTTCACGCTCTCGGCGGAGAATACGGGCAGCCCGAATCGCGCCGGTGCCAACGAGCCCTTTTTCCTCCGGGTCACTTGCTGGCGTAACTTGGCGGAAGCCGTGACCACCCAGCTGCATAAGGGCGACTACGTGCTGGTGGAAGGCAAGCTGATGATGAATAGCTTCCAGGCCCAGGATGGCACCCAGAAAAAGGTCTTCGAGGTGGAAGCCGCCTCGATTGAGAAGCTCCCAGGCAAGCCGGAAGCGATTGTCGCTGTCGGCGAAGGCGCGGGTGCCGGTTCCAGCGGTCAGCAGGGCTACGATGCCACGAGCCGTGTGGCCACCCCTTCCTATGAAGCTTCCTATAATAACGAGTCCGGTGCGGTGCCGGGCATGTCCTCCACCGGCAGCCACTTCAGTTCCGAAGATCTGTTGACGGAAGACGATATTCCGTTTTAAATTGCATCCAAAGCAATCCGACCCAGTCAGTAATCAGTAAGAAGAAGGAACATCCCTCCGATGCCGCCAGATCCCAGAAAAAAGAAAGTCTGCAACTTCTGTGCCGATAGAGTTATCTTGATCGACTTCAAGGACTCCCAGAAGCTGAGACGGTACCTGACCGACCGCGGAAAGATTTTGCCCCGTCGCATTACGGGTACCTGCGCTCTGCACCAGCGGAAGCTTGCCCAGGCGATCAAGCTCTCCCGCCAGGTAGCCCTGCTGCCTTACGTGATGGAAGGCTGATCTTTCAGACCGTTTTTTATCCAAAAAGCCCGTGTGTCATGATTCATCCGGGCTTTTTGTTGTAGAGATGTCTGAAAAAACTCCATACTTTTCCGAAGTGTTCCAATCAGAAGGGCATGCAAAGGTTGAGATAAATTGGTGACAGTCAGATTGGGCTTTATTATACTTAGCGTGGCTCTTTTTCCGGGATATTCCGTCTTTGAGATATGGCAGAAAAGGCTGTCCAGTAAAATTGAGTTGCTCGGGAGTTCGAGCCATCTTTATACAAAAAGTATTGACCTCATTCCAAATTAATGATTCACTAAATATATCAGACGATATATTTTTTTTGAACTGACGATTGACTTTTGAATTATAGTAAGACCAAAACGTAGATAGGGATCCGTATGCCAATTACATTCGATACTCTTGACGAGTTGAAGGCTTTTTATCGCACCTTCCGGCTTGAGGAGAAAGGCGGGAATGGAATGACGGCCCATCCGGCGAGAAAATCCGCTGGGGAGTCTGTCGAAGAGACCGGCACCAGAGGCCGGAGAGGCCGCAAACCAGGATCAGTGTCACTCGGAAAACGGGGTCCTAAACCGAAGTATGCGATGGTTGCCAAGGCGCAAACCCGCAAATCCGTTGAGCCGAAAGGTGAAACCCTGACCTCCAAAATCCGGGCAACCATCCAGAAATTCCTGGATGCGGATAATTCCTTCACGGCGAACGATATCTACGATGATCTGGTGAAACGGGATGATACCGTCAACAAGCAGTCGGTCATCACCTCCGTGCTCAAGCAGATGAACAGCACCTTCAAGACGATTGCCGTTACGGAGCGCCCAGGCAACGGCCCGCGTCCCGTTAAATTGTACAACCCCTAGACAGGCAATCTGCTCAACTCCAAAACGAAAACGTCAGCTTCACGGCTGGCGTTTTCGTTTGGGTGTCATTCGGTTGGTATTGGCTCTTGATACGGTTTTTGACTTGCATTGACGCATTGTCCGCCAGAAAGGGTGGAACGGGTTTACAATGGGAGCATGAGCGGAATATTGATGGCGGAAGGGCGCGGTTCCGGCGCAACAGAACATCATCGGCTGATGCGCGGGCAGTTTTATACCCCGTCGGCTTTATGTGACTTAATGCTGGCATTGACTCTGTCTTCGGGCATGAAATGTGGACGGCTGTTGGATCCGGGTTGCGGGCCGGGAATATTTTTATGTCGCGCATTCGAGCGCTTTCAGCAATTACCGGAATTAATCCCGGCAGACGGTTTACACCACCCGAAAGCAGTGCTTCGAAAAACAGGAATTCAGCAGATTACGGGAATTGAAATTGATCCGAATTCGGCGGAACTGGCGCGCCAAACGCTGCGGGGTATGGCTGGCATCAAATCGCCACCGGAGGTAGTGACGGGTGATTTTTTGGCGATGGAAGCCGGTGAAAATCTTTTTGATGTGATCATCGGGAACCCGCCCTATGTGCGACAGGAGCATCTGGCCCAGTCCTCGCACCTGGACAAGAGCGCGGCCATCTCCCGGTTGCTGGCGCAATATGCGGAATATCTGGCCCGCCATCCGGAGCAGCGGGTTTTGTTTTCCGGCACCATCGATCTCTACATCCTCTTTTTTCTGCAAGCGGTCATACTGCTCAAACCGGGCGGCCGCTTGACATTCGTGACCAGCAACAGTTGGATGACTGTTTCTTACGGGCACGCGTTCCGGCGCTTTCTGGATGATCACTTTCACATCCGGGGCATGATGGAATCGGCTTGCGAGCGATGGTTTCCCGATGCCGCGATCAATGGCCTGGTGCTCGTGCTGGAGCGCAAGGACAAAGAGCGCTCCTCAATCGGCAGTCCAGTCCCGATGCTCCGTTTTCACCAGCCCGTCGCCGATTGGCTGCCGGATTCGGAGTCGCCGGATTACTGGCGGCAACTGGAAGAGCGGGCGGCAAAACTCCTGGCCGGAGAGGCCCAGCCATTTGTGTCCATGCGAGTGCTTCGGCAGGAACAATTGCAGCGCCAGGGCGCGCTGTCCAACTGGGGGCTCGCTTTGCGTTCACCTCCGGAAATCACGGCCTGGCTGGCCCATCCGGAGTGTCATCTTCCGCTGGAACGCTTGGGACGGGTGCGCTATCCCATTAAAACCGGCATCAACCGTTTTTTTTACCTCAACCGGAAGCAGGCGGAAACCTGGGGAATTGAGCCCGAGTTCCTGCGTCCGGTCGTGAAGAGCATTCGGAAAATCCGGCATTACCAGATCCACGACTCGGATTGCGAGGTGTTTTTGTTCTCCTGCCCGCTGGAAAAACCGGAACTGGAAGCGCGGGGCAAAACGGGCGCCTTGGCTTATATTGGCTGGGGTGAGACCCAGATGGCCCCGCCTCGTCAGAAACGCGCCAATCCCGTCCCCTGGCCGGAGGTTCCTTCGGTGCGCGGGAACCGCCCCTGGCATGCCATTCATCCGTTGCCGCCGACGCACTTGCTGTGCAGCCGGTTTCTGGATCAGCGGTTTATGTTTCCGTTGTGCCATGGCGATTTCATTGAGGATCAGACGTTTTACGGTCTGACCTTGCAGGCGCCGGAGCGCCATTCGCCGCTGTTGATGGCCGCCTTGCTGAATTCCACCTTGTCCTTTGCGATGCTGGAGTTCAATGCGCGTACCAGCCTGGGAGAGGGCGTGCTGCAATACGCCCGTTGCGATATGGCTGCGTTTCCGGTGGTACACCCGGATTTATACGCGCCCAAAGAGTGTGAGGCCATTACCGAAGCGTTCGCCGCCATGGTGCGCCAGCCTGTGCTCGCGGTGGCGGAGGAACTCAACCGTCCGGAACGCATGGCGCTCGATCACCTCATGCTGACGCCACTATGCCGCGTGCTGGGGCTGGGTGACGCAGATGCTTACCGAGAGGCGCTGGCCACCGCGTTGTTGTCCCGTATGGCGGAGCGCCGACAGATGGCCCGCTCGCAAAACCGCCGGACGCGTTGACGGTCTCCGCCAAAAGAAAAAAGGCAACTGGTCGTTGCCCTTTGATTGGTAGAGGAGAAAGGATAAAGGAGAGTTGTAAGACCGTTCCCGCGATGGCGGATCATTTTTATGTGCCCGACGGTTTCGCCATGTATTGCCAAAAACGCGATATGACGTCCGGCACATAGTTTTTCGTTTGGGTGCCTCGCGTCTGCTGATTGATGCCTTTGTAACCGCCGTTATAGAAGCCCAGGGTTTTATCCCAATCGCCTTCGAACTTTTTGTTGAGTTCCCTGAGATAGGCGGCGGAAGCCCGGAGATTGGTCTTGGGATCGTGAATATCTCCCTGGATACAATTTCGTTTGGCGACATCTTTGAAGGTCGGAGGCATGATCTGCGTGAGACCGCGTGCGCCTTTTTCAGAAACCGCAGCGGGATCGCCTTTTGATTCTTTTCGCAGGATGGCGGCAAGCGCCGCCGGATGCACGCCGAATTCCTTTGCGGCTTCCTTGATGTGAGGAACCCAGGGTTTGACGTGGTCGGGCAAGGCTTTCTCATTTAGGTAGTGGCTTCCCTGGAGGGGCTGCAGCGGGGTTTTCGGGCACTCTTTCGTGCCGGTCTGATCCGGTCCGGATGAGAGTTTCGGCTTTTCGCTTGGATGAAAAACAATTTTTGGCCGTTGATTGCTGAGTTCGAAAAGATCCGTTTTCTCACCCTCCGGGAAGGTCAGCAGTGGAAAATGAGGCTTTTTGGAATGCTTGCCAGCTGCAACAGTGGCAAATGTTTCATGCCCCGCATTATTAGGGTTCGTTCCCATCATCGACTTGACCATCGTTTTACTCCATCCAGTACTCAGTGAGGTTTTGCGCTTATTCCCAATACAAGGCAGATCCCAATCCATCCCTTACTCAATGGTAATAAAAACAATCTTTTGGGCCGGATTGCCTGGAAATGACAAATTCTTCAAAAACCGTTACACCGATGGCCATAACAGCTTCCCGGATGTGATGACTGCTTGGGATGATGGCGCTTGTGGCCTATAATGGGTCTTTTCAGCCAACCCGGAACACACCCGTGATTTCCCCCGACCGTTCACATGCCCCCAACGCGGTTATGGCCGCCGAATCCATCCCCGCCTTGATGCGGCTGCTGGCTGCCTGCCTGGCTGGGCCACAGGGAGACGGGGGGATGGCGCCCGTGGCCGAGGCTCTGAAAAAAAGGCTTGGTCCGCGTGGGCAGGGGAACTTGGCGATGGCTCAGATCAACACCACCCCCGGCGATCTGCAAGGCAACGCGGAAAGGATCATGCGCCACATCACCCTGGGGGAGGCGCTCAATCTGGATCTGGTGGTTTTTCCCGAATTGGCCCTGATGGGTTATCCGCCGCGGGATGTGATCATTCGCCACCCCTTTCTGGTCCGGGAAAACCTGAAGTGGCTGCAAGCCATCGCCGAGCGGACCGGGGCGACCTATGCGCTGGTGGGTTTTGTAGAACCCAGAACGGGCGAGCCCCACCTGGACATCGCCTCCCAACGCACCGGCAAAGAGGCTTTCAATGCGCTGGCCGTGCTGGGCGAGGGGAAAATCCAGGGGATTGTCCGTAAGTGCCTGCTGCCCACCTATAACGAATTTGAGGATTACCGCCAGTTCGAGCCCTCCCCGGCCTCGGGCGCGCATCCGCCGGAAACGCTCGGCAGTCCGGATTGGGGCAAGAGCGAGATGCCCCCTAATGGCCGGCCAATGGAAATCCACGGGCACATGTATGGGCTTTCCATCTGCGAGGACATGTGGAACGATGCCGAGTTCTTTGCCAACCCGCTTTACGGGAAAGATCCGATCGCTGAGCTGGCAGCACACCGGCCCGAAGTACTGATCAACGTCTCTGCCTCCCCCACCCGCTCCCGCAAAGAGCAGATGAAGCACAACCTGTGCGGCCATCTGGCGAAGAAGTACGGCATTCCGCTGGTGCACGCCAACCAGGTGGGCTCTGTGGATGAAGTGTCCTTTGACGGGGCCAGCCGGGTTTACGATGCTCGGGGCCAACTGGTGGCGCGGGGCAAGGCCTTCGAGGAGCAGTTCCTGATCGTCAACCCGTTGCGCGGGGAAGGTTTAATTGAGGCGTTGCCGCCCGGCCTGGAAAGCACGCTGGATGCTTACAAGGGCTTCAATGCCTACGATACCTCAGACTTGGGGCGTACCTACGAAAGCCTGCTGCAAGGCATCCGGGATTACTTCCACAAGGCCGGTTTTCAACGGGCCGTGCTGGGGCTTTCCGGTGGTCTGGATTCTGCCGTGACTGTCGTGCTGCTGGCGGATGCCCTGGGGCCGGAGAACGTGCTGGGGGTCAGCATGCCCTCCCGCCTGACCCCGGACAGCAACCGGGCCGATGCGCAACTCCTGGCGGATAATCTGGGCATTCAACTGGTAGAAGTACCGATTGGCGATGTTACGGAGACTTTTGGAGCCGGTCTGGTGGGAGTGTGCTCCGCCTTGAAGGACCATTGGGGACCGGTGGATCCCCGTTCCAACGCGACGGATAACGTGCAGGCCATCTCGCGGGCGACGGTTTTACGGCAACTCGGCAACGAGTTCCGGGCGTTGCCGGTGGCGACTTCCGATAAATCGGAGTTGTACCTGGGTTATGCGACGGTGAATGGGGATATGTCCGGGGCGTTGGCACCGCTGGGCGACCTGCCCAAGACCAAGGTCCGCGCGCTGGCCCGCTGGCTGAATGAAAACCGCCGCCCTTCCGTTAAAACTCCCAAGGGCGTTCTGCCCGAAAGCGTGATTGCCAAGCCCTCCGGGGCAGATCTGAAAGTGGATCCGGTTACCGGCAAGCTGATAACGGCGGAAGAGGACCTGATGCCCTACGAGTTTGCCGATGAAATCATCTGGCGCATTGAGACCCTGAAGCAGGGCCTGGAAGATATGCTGGCCATCCGCTTCCAATACGAGGAAACCCATGCGCTGAGCCCCGAGCAAAAGGCCAAGTGGCTGAAGAAATTTTTCGATCGCATGGCAAAAGCCGTGTTCAAGTGGTTTGTCTGTCCGCCAATTCTCATTGTGGAGGGTAACGGTTCTATTGCCAAGACCGATTACCACCATCCCATCGTGGCCGGTCGCATCCGCTGGGACGGCCACAGTGAGGTTGAAATGGCCTTGCTTCTGGATGAAATCAAGGAGGGAATACTGGAAAAGTTTGAGGAAGGACCTGTTTTTCGGTGAGGGGGCCTTCTTGATCTGAATATGTTTGTGTTTAGAATGATGCATGTTTGTGCTAAATGACTGATGGGAAGAGAGAGTACAAGGAGAGATAGCGAATGAACATGCCAATAACTAGGATCAATCCTTTCCCCTCCTTGGGGCCGCAGGGATTTACGCTTCAAGGACAAGATACGCGTCTCTACGCGCTCCCGTTCTTTCAAACGGTTGTCAATAGTAACCTTCTTTCGACACCCGTGACCGGACTGAAGCCTGCCCAGCGTAAAAAACTCGATAACCTCACCCGGTCGGCTTTACAACGCCTCATGGGTGGTAACCTGGTGGAGGCCCTCCCGTTTCTTCAGAAGTCTGCAACCATCTTGGACCGGCAATTGAAGCGACTGATTCAACAAGGATTGGCACTCAACACCCTGCGGGCTGCAGTTTATAAAAACATTGCAAACGTTTATTTTCAGCCCAATCCTGCTGAGAGTACCCAGGCATTGGTTGAAAGCTACCGGGCAGCCAGTCTCAATTATACTTTGCAGGACAAAGCCCCCCGTCGTTGACGGTTCTCCGGTTTAAAAAGGCTTAGCGGGATTATCAGAAGTTGCGGTAGTGGGACGATTTTAGTTTCCCACTGCCGCTTCGCTCATTAAGCACCGTTTGAGCCATCATTCGGAGATTCAACTTTACGTTTCTTCATAAACTAACATCGAAATCTGAATGGTTGTTTTTATGCAAGTACGAGCAACGCTCAAAGATTTTATTCTCTACTTTTACTAACTTCTACCTACCTTTTACTCTACTCAGACAAGTTTACCCGCCTCTGGCGGGTTTTTTATTGCGGATTGAAAGGCCCCGGCTAGGCCATGCGGCGGATTGTTCGGCCTAATCCAGCGTCCCTGAGCGGAAGGCCGGAAAAAATTTCCCCGATTCTTGCGAACCGGGGAAATGGAGTCTCGGATTTCAACCGGGTGCTATACCGTACATGCCTCGGTGGTGGCAGAAGCTGCCAATCGCTGCTCCAAACCTTTCAACTGGGCGGTCATTCGCTCGGGCAGGCGGTCGCCAAACTGGGCCATGTATTCTTCCAGTTCGGGGATTTCAGGCTGCCATGCCTTTACATCAACCTTCAGAAGCTCTTTCATGGTTTCAGGGGCGATGTTCAGGCTGGAAAGGTCCAGATCTCCAGCTTTCGGCAAGAGACCGATCGGTGTCTTCTCTGCGTCCACCTTGCCATCCACCCGCTCGCACATCCATTTCAGAACACGGCTGTTGTCGCCATAGCCGGGCCACATGAATTTGCCTTCGGGGGACTTGCGGAACCAGTTTACAAAGAACATCTTGGGCGCTTTGTCGCCCAGTTTGTCTCCCATGTCAAACCAGTGTCCCCAGTAATCCGCCATGTTATAACCGCAGAAGGGCAACATCGCAAACGGGTCGCGCCGGAGCTTCTGGGTCAATCCTATGGCGGCGGCGGTGGGTTCGGAGGCGCAAGTGGCGCCCATGTAAACGCCATGATCCCAGTCCGTTGCCTCAGTCACCAGCGGCACCACGGAACTGCGGCGCCCGCCGAAAATCAGGATATCGATGGGCACGCCTTCGGGCTTTTGCCAATCCGGGCAGATGACCGGACACTGGCTGGCCGGAGCCGTAAAGCGGGCATTGGGATGCGCGCCTTTTTCGCCGCTTTCCGGAGTCCAGTCTTTGCCTTTCCAGTCAATACCGTGCTTGATGGGCTCATCCATGCCTTCCCACCAGACATCGCCATCATCGGTCAACACGCAGTTGGTAAAAAGGGTATTTTTCTCGATGGTTTCCATGGCTGCCGGGTTGGTCTGGTAATTGGTGCCCGGCGCCACGCCGAAGAAGCCGGTTTCCGGGTTGATGGCGTGGAGCCTGCCATCTTTGGGGTCTACGTGCATCCAGGCAATGTCATCACCAATGGTTTCGCACTTCCAGCCCGGAATAGTGGGTTGCAGCATGGCCAGATTGGTTTTGCCGCAGGCGCTCGGAAAGGCCGCCGCAATATGATAGCGCTTGCCCTCGGGACTGGTGAGACGGGAAATCAGCATATGCTCGGCCATCCAGCCTTCTTTTCGGGCAATCGCAGAAGCCAGGCGCAGCGCCAGGCACTTCTTGCCCATCAGTGCGTTACCGCCGTATCCGGAACCATACGACCAGGCGGTCGGCGGCTCATCTTCGGGGAAGTGCGCAATATATTTATTTTCAATCGGCGCGCAGGGCCACACACCGTTGTCGGATTCCCCTGGGGCCAGCGGCTTGCCGACCGAGTGCATCAAGGGAATGAACTTGCCGTCCGTGCCCATCTTTTTCAGGACATCGCTGCCGACGTGTATTTTGCCGGGGTGGGCCATGGCCATGATGTGCATTTGAGCCACCGCGTAGGGGCTATCCGTAATTTGTACGCTCAGCATGGACATGGGAGAGTCCAACGGCCCCATGCAGAAGGGAATCACATACAAGGTGCGGCCTTTCATGGAGCCGTTGTAGAGATCGCGCATGGTCTTCTTGAGTTCGTCCGGATCCTTCCAGTTATTGGTGGGACCGGCATCTTCCTTGTTTTTGGTGGAGATGAACGTCCGATCTTCAACCCGGGCCACATCCGACGGGTCGGAGCGGAACAGGTAACTGCCGGGGCGTTTTTTCAGCGGTATCGCCATCTTTTCATCCACCAGCAGCTTAATGATGGATTGGCGTTCTTCCACGGAACCATCGCACCATTGCACTTTTTCCGGCTTGCAGAGTGTCTGCCATTCGTCCACCCAGGCTTGTAATTTTTTGTTTTCGGTCATTTTATCGCTCCTTATTTGGCTTGTTTGGGCGAATGAAACGGTGTCCTGGCCAAACGTCAAGGCATGCTGAGAGCTAATGCCATTGAGTGGCTTTGCCGGAAATCCATCCTGCAAGCGGGGACAATCTTTTTCTGATGTTGTTCCAAAATTCGCCCGGTTTTCACTAAGCTGATGCTTTACAAACGATCTGCCCAATTGCAGGACGGTGCCTTGCATCATATCCCTCCTCGAAATAATCCCTCAATCGCTCCAAAAGTTTCTGGCTTATTCATACCAAAAAAGCCGGGCTGGAGAAACCGGGTTTATTTGAAAGTTTGGGATAATGCGTCTTGTTTGGATGAACAGGATGCCTGACGTGGGCCAGGGGCCTTTCCTGATACTATGGTATCTCAAAAACACCATAAGCCAATGCCCATTTGGGTATTAGGCTTCTGTCGAATTGCCACAGCCCCATTTTTCAGCCGATGGCGTCGAACAACGCTTGACTGGTCTCGTTCTCCGCTTTCAGCATTCGGGCGTTGGCCTCAAAAGCCCTTTTGGCCAGAATGAGATTGACTCCTTCCGTGGCATAGTCGGTCAAAGACGACCCCTCATAGTCCGAAAGCATCCCCGCGTTCCCCGCCACAAAGACACCAATCGTGCCACCGCCTGGAAGTGCAACCGAATCGACCCGATCTGGGACGAAATCATCCGTGTTGCTGTTGGCGATATTGTTTGCCACCACATTCATGCGCAGCGAGGCATCATTGATGCCGCTGGCACTGATCCACATGTTGCCGGAGTATCCGGTACTCCGAGCCGCGCCGTACAACCCACCGGTGGACACCATTGCCACCTCGTTTGTTCCCTACAAGTTTCTTATGTGCCGGGTCGCCGATTTTTACGCGAGTCGTCACCGGAAATTTACAGAACGCTTTACAAAAGTACGGCCAAAGTAATTTGGGAGTGAGCGATCGGTACCGGAACGGGCTTGCTTCGATACTGTGATGAGGCTAGATTAGGGGTGTTGATTGCAGGGGAGATGGCGGCATGAACATCGAGGATCCTCGCTGGGAAGAGTACGAGACGCGCTTCCGGGCATTGGCGGAAGAAGTGGAGATGCACAAAGGGCCTCAGGCCGAACTGGCTTCCACGGAGCACTACCTGTTCTTGTATGGAGATAACGGATTAAGCCCGGAGCAGGAGTTTGAATTGCTATCCCAGTTCGAGAAATCTCCGGAACGCTTGCGGGGAGTTGAGGTCCTGACCTCCTACTGGGAGGATGTGGCGCTCTATCTACCCTAGATAGGGACGGCTGATGGATTCGTACAGGTCCTTCCCGACGATGGCAACCAGTACCTCCTCGGCCTCCTTGACGCCGGCTTGTAGCGAGGTGGTACAGATATTGGCCATCTCCTTCATATCCGGCGGTTGATCCACTTGGTCGCAGACGGCTGCGTAGACCTGAAGCAGGCCGAAGGTGTCGCCCAACTTAAAGCCCAGGGCGGACAGGCCATCCCTCGGCAGTGTATAGAGCAGGCTGACAGACTTCTGGGTCACGGGTTCCTGATCGTACCAGCGGCGTCTTTTCTCGCCGAACCGGTACAGGCTGGAGATGGCTGGCGCACCGATGGAGTTGACACCCATGGTGCTCGATCCCTTCCGGCTGATTTCCTTGCGGAGCCGCTCGGCGAAGTGAATCAGTACTCGCGAGCAAAACTCGCGGATCTCCGGCTGCGGCATGTCCTTGATATGCTCAAGAAGCCTGTGGCAGAAGATTTCCTGGTCGTACCAGCGACGGTCCCAATGGCTTGACATGTTGAGGGGGGGTGTCCTGTTGGCTTTGAATCGGCTCTTCTTCATTTTATGATAACTCCGCTATGTAATATGGTGGAATATTCCGTGGACCAGAAAGAGGTGGTGCAATGCCAAGCCAGATGATAACCGGATTAGCCCTGCGTGATCAGATTCGAGAGTGCTATACGCAACCATTTCCGGATCTTATTTTCAAGGCGCAAGAGATACACCGCCGTTTTCACCCAAGCAATGAGGTCCAACTCTGTACGCTGGCTAATATCAAGTCCGGAAACTGCCCGGAAGACTGTTCCTATTGTCCACAGAGCATACGGTACAATACCGGTATCGAAACCTGGGAGCTGCCGGAGCTCGGTGAAATCCGCCGTCAGGCGCAGGAGGCTAAGGTCAACGGCTCCACACGTTTTTGCATGGGGGCCGCCTGGCGGACGCCGCCGCACCAGAAAGCCTTCAACCAGGTGCTGGACATGGTGAAGGTGGTGGTGGATGAAGGCATGGAAGCCTGCGTCACGCTGGGGATGATTAACGCCGAGCAGGCTGTGGCCCTGAAAGAGGCTGGGCTGACCGCCTACAACCACAACATCGATACCGCCCCCAGTTATTACAACGAGATTATCACCACCCGTAGCATCGATGATCGCCTGGATACCTTGCGTCATGTGGCGCAGGCTGGCATTCAGGTTTGCTGTGGCGGGATTTTAGGGATGGGTGAAACCCTGGCCCAGCGGTTTGAGTTTATCGAGACCCTCTGTCAACTGGAAACCCCGCCAGAATCGGTGCCCATTAACTGCCTGGTTCCAGTGGAAGGCACACCGCTGGCGGAGCAACCCCCGGTGGATCCCTTTGAACTGGTGCGGACCATCGCTACCGTGCGCATTTTCCTGCCCTCGGCCAAGGTTCGCTTGTCCGCAGGCCGACTGACGCTCAGCGACGAGGCCCAGGCATTGTGCTTCCTGGCCGGGGCCAACTCGGTCTTTACCGGGGAAAAACTGCTCACCACCAATAATCCGGGCGTGAATCACGACCAGGAGCTGCTGGCTAAGCTGGGTATGATTCCCCAGGAGATGGCCCACGAGCATTAATTCCGGTATTTCTCGGCGGCCCTCATTGCCCAAACACCTGCCAGCGGAGACAGCCTTGCGGATTCCGGATTGCGCTTCCCGATCGGATTGTGGGATGGCCTGCTTGGCACGGGCTTTTGGGATTGCTTCCTGTTTGCAGTAAAATGGCGGCGGTAACGCATTTGAAACGGAGGGGTATTCCGACGATGAGCATGAACCCACCCAAGCCCGGCGATATCGATGGCGACGGACGGACGGATCGCAGCGATCTTGCGCTGCTGAAGCAAGTTCTGGACGAAAGCGGGCATGGGTCTACCTTGCTGAACAAGTTGTCCCCCGAGGACCGGGCGCGCCTGGATGTAAACCGGGACGGCGTGATTACCGAGGCCGACGTGGCCAAGTTGTGCGAGATCCTGATGGGTGACGACCAGGCATCGGCTACCGCGCTGGCTGAACGGTTCAAAACCCTGCGCGGCAAGTGCGATTCTTGATTGTTAAGAAGTCTTCATAAAAGTGCCGCATCAGGGCACAATGTTCCATCCTCCCGATTTTTTACTGATACATGGAATAGCCCCCTCAAAATTGGGTAGCAACAAATGTCAAGATTTAGTTTTTATTCATACGGGATGTATAGACTGGGATGGGACGCGGTAAGCAGTCCGGAACGTTTTGCTGACACTGATTTTTTGAAATCAAATACTATGAAGGAGATACCATGAGCTTCGAAGGTCAAGGGATACGGTTAGCTGGTAAGGCTGCCAAGGAAGTTATCACCGAAGGTGTTGCCAATGTGGCCCACACCACGAATCGGGCACGCTTGAACACGATCGGTCAAGATTTTGTCAATCTGAGTTCCCGCGATGCGGCGGCGGAGCCGTCGAAAAGCATTTTCATTAAGCTTGCGAATATCTTGCGGAACCTGCCCAGCTTCATCGGGCAATTCTTCCGGTTTATCCTCGGTGAAGGCGAGCAAGCCACCAAAAACGCCGCTGCCGAGACCGTTGAAAGAACCGGCCAGAAATTCGCTGAATCTGAAGAATCCGATACGATTGCCAACCTGCGTAAACAACTGGCGGAAGCACAATCCAAAAATGAAGCTTCTGAAGTTGAAACTGCCTCCAGTGCTGCGGGAAGCAAGACGGAAACCGTTGCCTCCGAAGCTGACGAGACAATGGCCAAAATCGCCCGGGCCAAGGAGCCGGAACTGGGTCTCCATCAGGAATCCGTGGATAGTTTGGCCAAAACAATCAAGAAATTGTCCAACGGCCAGATGACGGGCGAAATGGCGCGTGAGAACGCAGACGCCATTCTGTCCAACGCGAAATGGGCATTGCGCACGGATAATAAGAAGTCTTCGGAATTCGCAAAGCTGCTGAAGGATATGAGTGTTGACTTTGCGGATAAAACGCAAACCACTCCTGCAAAATACATCAAACAAATCGAAGATAAAGTTGTTCAGTTGCTGGCTGGAGAAGAAAAGGAATTGGCAGCGCTGGCAAAAAATGCTGAGGGTGGCGTATCTTCCGCTACACGAGATGCTCGTAACATTGTAGCCGCGAGACGCGCCAAGTTCTCCGGCGGCAAGGTGAAAGAAGCCGAGGTGCTAAGACTCTTTGATATCAACGACATCCTGAACAGCGAGACTGAAAAAGCAAAACTCAGCGACAGAGCGCTGGAAAAGCTCCAGGAGGAAAAGACTGTAATTCTGGAAGATCTCAACACCTCCGGTGCAACCGAAGAGAGCGTGATTAAGAATGTTGACTCCGAAGTAGAAAGATTAAAACAGGTTGCTTCGGGCACCGGTTTGGATCATGTTGAAATCAAGCAGGAAGCCTTGGATCTTTCGACTCGCATTAACGTAACCAAATTCAAATCCGGCTTAACCTTAGAGCAGCGTGGGAAAGTGCCTGGTAACCTTGAGGACCAGCTGCTGGAAATCATTCAAACTCAGCGAGATATTGATGCCGGTTTGAATCCTCTCAAGAATAAAGCCGAAAAAGATCAGTTCGACGCAGTCAAGAATTTCCTCAAAACGGACTTGAAGGATATTACAACTAAAGAAAATGCGTTGGATGAGCTGCTCAATCTGATTAAAAAGGACGCCCCGGAATACGAAAAAGAATTGCTCCAAGATGTCGAGGTTGGCGTCAGTGCAGTGGATGAAGCTTGCCAGCAAGCTGTTGCTGAAGAGATCTCGTCTGCCCTGATGCAAGCGGTCCGGGGTGACAGCAAGATTACGGTTCCCGAGCGTGGATTATCAGTGGATCTTGTCAAAGATTTCTTGGAGAAACATGGTCGTTCCTTGAGTACAGAGGAGCAGGCGGAATTCCAGGTACTCAAAGGCAGGATTACCAGCTTCGGCTTCGATCCCGAGAAACTGGCCGCCGCTGCCAAGGCAGAGATGGCGAAGCTCAAGCAGGCGGCAGGGTACTAGGAAGTTTCAAGTACCTGTCATACACTTACAAAAGAGTCCCGCAAGGGACTCTTTTGGTTTCCAGGCAAAACTAACGCAAAAAAGAAGCTCCCAATCGGGAGCTTCTTTTTTGCGAGTTCTGGGATTCGAACCCAGGACCTATCCCTTAAAAGGGGAGTGCTCTACCGCTGAGCTAAACTCGCAGGGTTGCCGACGCGACGTGAGGAAGGACTTGATGCCGCCGGGTACAGTAACAAAATTTTAGCGTAAGAAGGCGGCTCGTCAAGGGTGCGGATTCTACTTTCGTGGAAAATCTTTATGTTTCGCTCATCCTCCGCACCCCATCGGCACGTTTTCCACTGGGGGGCTGATGGCTCCCCAAGGCTTGCTGGCAGGGGCTTATACGGTGGCGGGCTTGAGGCGTTGCAGGATGCGCTTGCCGTTGGTCATGGGGTTTTCCACCAGGATGGTCTGGTTGCGTTCCGGGCCGATGCTGATGATGGAAACCGGGCATCCGATGAGTTCCGTGACGCGCTGCAAATAGTGCCGGGCTTCCGTTGGCAGTTCTTCAAAGCTGCGGGCGCCTTTCACCGAGCCTTGCCAGCCGGGCAGGGTTTCGTAGACGGGTTCCACGTTGCGAAGATCGCTGAGCTGGGCGGGAAAGTGAGTGAACTCCCGACCAGTTTCCTTGTCCCGGTAGGCTACGCAAACTCGAAGCTCCGGCATGCCGTCAAAAACATCCAGCTTGGTGACGGCCAGGCCGTCCAGTCCGTTCACCAGCACGCTGTATTTCGCAATAATCGCGTCAAACCAGCCGCAGCGACGTGCCCGGCCGGTGGTGGTGCCAAACTCCTGCCCCACTTCCGACAGGTGCTTGCCGGTTTCGTCCCGCAACTCAGTGGGGAAAGGGCCTTCTCCCACGCGGGTGGTATAGGCTTTCATTACCCCAATCACCCGGTCAATCTGGGTGGGGCCGATGCCGGAACCCGTACAGGCTCCGCCCGCCGTGGCATTGGAACTGGTAACAAACGGATAGGTGCCGTAATCCACATCCAGCAAAGTACCTTGGGCGCCTTCAAACAGGATGCTCTTGCCTTGCGCGATGGCTTCGTGCAGCAACACCACGGTGTCCGCGACGTAAGGCTCCAGTTTTTCCGCAAAGTGTCGGCACCAGCTGTAAAGTTCATCTACCGTATACTTGGGAAGTTGCGGATAGCACTTCTCCAGCAGGGGGCTTTTCAGCTCCACAATCTGGCGCAGGCGTTCCCGCAGGTTGAATTCGGAGTCGTACAAGTCGCCAATCCGCAACCCGTAGCGGCCAACCTTGTCCATGTAGGTCGGCCCGATGCCCCGACCGGTGGTACCGATTTTCTTTTCGGCCATGGCGCTCTCCTGGGCCTTGTCCAAATCGACATGAAAAGGCAACGTGACATGCGCCCGGTTGCTGAGCCTCAGGCCCTCGGTCCGATAGCCCTTTTCCTGCAAAGATTCCAGTTCATGCACCAGTACTTCCGGGTGGATGACGGTGCCCGGCCCGATAATGCACAAAGTATCCGGGTACAGCAGCCCCGAAGGCACCAGGTGGAACTTGATGACGTCGTCGCCGTGCTTGACCGTGTGCCCGGCATTGCAGCCGCCTTGGCAGCGAACCACGACATCGGCTTCGGCAGCCAGCAGGTCGGTAATTTTGGCTTTGCCTTCGTCGCCCCATTGGGCGCCTACTACCACCACGTTGGCCATAATGTGTCGTTCCTCCGGAATGTGTGTTCTGCAATTGAGATACTGTCGAAGAGATTGGCGCTATCTCTATGTAAGAGAGGGATGTTTTCTGAGGGGTTGTTCGGCGCCAATGGATGGGTAATGCTGTGGGTTGGTAATCCCGGGCTACGGGTCCTCGTTGGGGATGGTGCCGGTTTTCGGGCGTTTCTTGGATGCTTGGTCCAACCAGAGGCAGTATAGGACAAGCCGAAAGGCGAGTCAATTCGGGCATTTCCGCATTTTGGCGGCAGGGCCGATTGAGGGGATGGTGGTTGTCCGCAGGCGGCAGTGATCGGATTGCAGGCCACTTCGCTTCCCCAGTCCATGGGTTTGGCTTGACTTGGCGCGTCATGCGCTATAATTTATTAGATCTCATGGCCTCGATTCCAGATTTGGAATGCACCTGATGGAGAGGTGGCTGAGTGGTCGAAAGCGGCTTCCTGCTAAGAAGTTGTAGGGTCAAAAGCTCTACCGTGGGTTCGAATCCCACCCTCTCCGAATCAAAAAGCCTCCCCCTCGGGAGGCTTTTTGATTGGCGGGTTTCTGGAGTACCTGCCAATCAGAAAACGCTCCAGAGTACGAAAAAGCCGCGGCCCGGTTCGGCTGCGGCTTTGATTTTTGGAAATCCCGGTACACTGCTACCGGTTTTTCAGACGGTTTTTTTGAGTTGATTAAGCTAGTCGGCCCCGCTCTGGCAGGATCATTCCCAGCACGGCGGTCATCAATGCCAGCAAAAGGGATCCCACCAGTGCGCTGAGGAAATTGGCCACCTGGAAGCCGGGCACCAGCCAAGCCACCAGGGCGAACATGATGGCGTTGATGACGAACGAGAACAATCCCAACGTCAGGATGTTCAGCGGCAAGGTCAGTAATGCCAAGACCGGCCGGATAAAGAAGTTGACCAGTCCGATAACCAGAGCGGCAATCAAGGCAACGCCGAATCCACTAATGGTAATGCCTGGCAGAAGGGCATCGATAATCAGCAGGATGACGGCGGTCAAAATCCAATGAAGCAGCAACGATAATAGCATGATCACTCACTTCCCTTCAGTTGAGCTGATTTGTGGGTTCAACTGTCCATTATGGAAGTGATGGCGAGCGCTTTCAATTCAACAGATGTCTATAAAAAAGTGGGGTTGGCTATTTGTGGTAGCCTAATCTGGCTAGTGAATAGATATTAAAGGGTTTTGCAGAGTTTATGCGCTGCTTTTCAGTACGTGCCAGAAACTCAGGTGGGAATGCTCCAGTCCTCAGGCTTGCAGAAAGCGCTTGAAAGATACAGATACTCCGTCGAAATACTCGGGGATCGGGATGGCTTAACGGATCTTCTTGTAAACGTACCGGTCCATCTCCGGATCTTTCTTTTCACTGCTCTCCAGCCATTTCAGAAATTCTTCCTGGCTTTCCTGGAGCCGCACAAAGCTTTCCATGCCAGAGAGGCTGTTCATGGCGTCGTCATCGTGCCGAATCACCCGTCGTTGTTGCTGGTGGCTGGTCATGGTCTATCCCTCCGGTCTACATATATCCTGTTTATATAAAAAATCGTTTGAGCTCAAAATTGCCTATTTTTGGCATTTGTTAAGAATTGTTGTTTCGCGCGACGACAATTTCCGTATCAGGGCCGTTCCCTGAAATACCAAAAAACTGCGTTTGCATGCCTGCTTAGACTCATCTCCATTCGACAGTCCGTCAGCAGATTGAATGCACCACTTCCCGCCCATTGAACCCGCCTGCTTCGTATGCCAGGGAGAGTGGCGGGGTGAACCCGGAGAGTCGGACTCCCTCGTTTGTTTCTGCAGCCTTTTTTGCCCTGATGGGAGGGATTCCGGGTGCGGTGGCAATGGTAATATGCCAGGGAGGTTCTGGAAGGTTCTTGGTCCGTATCCATTGCCTGATATCGTCCGGCGGTTCCACTACGGCATAAATGACCTCGGGGGTTTTTCTGATTTCTCGCACCAGAAGTGTCCCGCTGCCTGTTGGGAACTGCTTGCCGGGTGGCACGAATTCGATGGTGCAATGACTGGCGTAGGATTTCCACCCCGCTGGAATGTTGACCTGGTTCAATAGGCTTTCTTTTGCGGTTTGCGACAAAAACATTGCGGAATACAGGATGCCTTTGGTTTTTCTTCCAGCAAAATGGATTGCCTGGGATGGATAGCCGTTGGAAATGGAAAGCATGCCCACTCCTGCCTTTGGGTTGTGGTGTTGTTATAAAACCGCTGACACCATTTTCGTGCGAAGAAAGCCCATTCAGGATTTGACCGGGAAAGGCTCGAAACCGCACTTCTTTTGCCCTGGAAAAATGCTCAATCCGTATAATGGTTTTTCAGGGCGATTTTCATGGCATCCCCGGCTTCCACGCGTTGCAGGGCTTCTTCAAAACGAGCCATCGGCATGATGTCGGTGATCAGAGGACGCGGATCGATTTGCAGGCTGCACAGCAATTCCAACGCTTTCTTGAAGTGATGCGGCGTGTGATGAAACGAGCTGACCAGCTTGATTTCATCATAGTGCAAACGTCGTGTGGACAGTGTAATCGTGCTGTCCCCCGGACATCCGCCGAACAGGTTGACGGTGCCGCCTTTGCGAACAAGCTCTATCGCCTTCTCCCAGGTTTCCGGGCGGCCAATCGCTTCGACCACCACATCAAAGCCCCGGCCATCAGCGGTAAACTGCCGGCGAATTTCGTCAGCACTCTCAAATTCGGTCAGGTTCACGCATTGATCCGCCATGCCGAAGTTCCGGGCCAGTTCCAGCTTGCGCGGGTTCCGGGCTAGTGCCGTCACATGCGCGCCTTTCCACTTGGCGGCCCGCACCAGCAATTGCCCGATAGGCCCCAGCCCCATCACGGCCACCCGGTCGCCGGGAGAAACATGTGCTTGATCGATGCCGTGCAAACAGACCGACAGGGGTTCTGCGAAGGCGGCCACCTCGAAGGGAATGTGTTCCGGAATCTTGTGGGTGTTGAACCGGGCAATCTGGGCCGGGATGCGAATGTATTCCGCATAGGCGCCGTTCAGCAGATCGAGATGATCGCACAGGTTATACTGGCCCTTGCGGCAGCAATAGCACTGGTAGCAGGGCGCGGAGTTGGCCGCCACCACACGATCTCCGACCTGAAAACGGGAAAGCTCCCGCCTGTTTTCAGATTCATCCGCTTTTTCATCAATTTGGGCCACCGTTCCGGCAAACTCATGCCCAAACGGGGAGGGGAAATTTTTCAGCAGGACCGGATGACCCCGCCGGTAGCATTTGACATCCGTACCGCAGGTGAGGGCGCTTTCCACTTTGATGAGGATTTCACCCTCTTGCAATGTCGGGATGGGCGTCCGCTCGTACCGAACATCGTTGGGCTCGTAAAAGAGCGCCGCCTGCATGGTTTTTCCATCGTTCGGGGAAACGTTCGGAAGAACAATCTGCGGGCTGAGATTCGTCGGGCTCATTCTGAATCTCCCATACTGATAAATACTTTCATGGCCTGTCCGCCCCGGTAGAGTTCAAAGGCCTGGCGGATTTCGGAAATCGGCATCTGGTGGCTGATTAACGGCTGAACATTGATCTTGCGCTCGAAAATCATCCGGGCGGCGTCCTTTAAATCGGATAATGAAGGGGAATAGCTGGTGATGACGTTCAGCTCCCGGAAGTAAAGACGACCGGGATCCAGCGAGGTGCCGGTTGCGGCGCTGGTGAAAACGACCAGGCCGCCGCCGTCGCGGACCAGTTCCAGCGCCAACGCCACCGTCTTCCGGTTGATGGTGGTGAGAAATGCCACATCCACTTTGCCCAGCGGAACTTGTTGGGTCAGTGTGTCCTGAAACTGCTCCCGCTCTTCCTCCGGGTGGAAGGCGCCCATCACAAAGCCCTGTTGTTGGGCCAGCGCAAGACGCTCCCGGTCCAAGTCCAGGCCATACACGGCCAAGCCATCGTTCTGATAGGCCTGGGCTGCCATCATGCCGATAAAACCCAATCCAACCACGGCCACCGAGCCGTTGACCAGAGAACCGCCCGAGGTGGCCATGCTGCGACGAACGGCCCGCAGCACACATGCCAGCGGTTCCACGCAACTGGCTTCGGCTGAACTGATATTTGCCGGGACCCGGTGCGCCGTATGGGCGAGATGCTCTTCCGTCAGCGCGATGTACTGGGAAAATCCGCCCGGAGTCAGGTTGGTGCTCTTAAACTGGCGGCACATGGATTCGCTGTCGTTCTGGCAGTAATGGCAGTGTCGGCAGGGGACATGGTGCGCGGTGACCAGGCGATCGCCCAGATGCCAGCCGCTGGGGTGCTCGTCATCCAGCGCTTCGATGATGCCCACCACTTCATGGCCCAGGACGCTGCCGGGACTGGCTTTCTGATGCACGTACTTGTCCAGATCCGAGCCGCACAGGCCGCAGCCGATGACACGTACCAGCGCGCCTTTGGGAGGCAGTGCCGGAATCGGCATTTGGGAAAGGCCGAGTTCAAAATTTTCCTGTATCTGTGCAACCAGCATAAAGACCGTCAGCTTGGGGCCGTGAGGCTTATTATCAAATACCGAACCGGACATGACAAGCGGTTGTAAAGGCTGTCCTTATGAAGTCGGCAAGTCGGCATTTTGTGCCTTCGCGGGCGAAGTGCTATTCTGATAAGATCCGACGATGCTTGTCTGCATCTCGAAGACGAAGGAGTTTTACTCATGGAAGCGCCGCGCGACACTTCTGCTCCGCAAGAACCGGTTGAAAAGATCAAGATCAGTGATATTCGCAGCCGAAACTCGGTGCTGCGGTTTCAGGAGTACTATCGTTTTGACGACTTGCAGACCAGTGGCGATGTGCCCTGCGATTGGGAAATACGGCCGGAAACGGCTGGGTTCAGTGTGCGGGGCAAGCTGAACGGTGAGATGAACCTGGAGTGCGTTCGTTGTTTGGCCGGCTATTCCGTGCCGATCGATTTGGAGATTAACGAGCGCTACGTCTATGACAGCTATGTGGATCCTTTTGAACGCGAAAAAGAACTGCAGGCTGATGATTTTTTTGAAGTGGCCAACGAAGAAGGCGTGCTGGACCTGAAAGATCTGGTCCACCAGTTCCTGATACTGGAATCGGAGCATCAATCGACTTGCGGACGCTCGGAATGCGACTTTTCGAGCGGGGACCTCGTGGATGCTTGATGGTTGGCTCGTCCCTCTTGTAATAGCGCGACTTTTTTGTAAGAATCGTCACCACGCATTTGTGTCCCGCTGATCGAAGGCGGTCAGCCCAAAACAAAAATTAAGAAAAGCGAACATCAGAAAAGCAAACGAGAATTAAATCAGAGGTATTTTTCCATGCCAGTTCCCAAGCAGCGTCAAGGCCATGCGCGTCAAATGTCCCGCCGTGCCAACTGGAAGGCGACCCTGGAAGCGCAGACCACCTGCCCGCATTGCGGCACCGTGAAACTTCCCCATCGCTTGTGCACCGAGTGCGGCTTTTATAAAGATCGCGTCGTTAGCGAAAAATTGCACACTCACCACGAGCACTAATTAAGGTTTCAGTTTTCTGAAAAGACAGGATATGGTCAGCAACCCCGTTCGTATTGCTGTTGACGCCATGGGGGGAGATTTCGCGCCCCATGAGATCGTCGATGGAGCCATTCAAGGCTCGCGTGAAAGCGGTGTAACGGTTCTATTGGTGGGCCGGGCGGACCAGATTGAGGCCGAACTGGCCAAGCATGATACCCAAGGTGCCAGTTACGAGGTGATTCCCGCTTCCGAAGTCGTTGCGATGGATGAGGCGGCGACCGAAGTGCGTCGCAAGCGGGATGCTTCCATTAGCGTGACGGCCAAATGCGTGAAAAGTGGCCAAGCCCAGGGCATGGTGGCGGCCGGAAGCACCGGGGCGGCTATGGCGGCGGCCACGTTGTATATCGGTCGGATTGATGGCGTGGACCGGGCGGCTATTGGCGTCGTACTGCCTTCGGCGGCGGAGCCCTGCCTGTTGATTGATGCGGGGGCCAACGCCGACTGCACGCCTGAGATGCTCACCCAATTTGGGGTGATGGGCAACATTTACATGCACAATGTGTATAACGTGGAACAGCCACGGGTCGGACTGCTGAACATCGGCGAGGAGCAAAGCAAGGGCAATGCGTTTGCCCATGCCGCCTTCCAGCTATTGGAGCGGGATCCTCGCTTTCACTTCATCGGCAATATCGAGGGCCGCGATCTCTTTAATGGCGGCGCGGATGTGGCCGTAACCGACGGATTTACCGGGAACGTCGCCCTGAAATCGGCGGAAGGCGTCATGCGCATGTTCAAAACCATCCTGAAAGCGGAATTGATGCGCGATTTTCGGAGCAAGATGGGTGCGCTTATGGTTAAACCCTACCTGGCAGGGGCGGGCAAGCGGGTGGATCCCGAGGAATTCGGGGGGGCCTTGCTGTTGGGCGTGAACGGAATTTGTGTTATCAGCCATGGCGGTAGCCGGGCCCGAGGAATCAAGAATGCCATCCGGGTGGCCAAGGAATCGGTGGATGCCGGCGTTCTGCAAAAAATCAGCAGCCAGATACGGGAAGGAGTTGGAACTCATGAGCCTGCCCAATAGCAACGAGCCTCATGGAGAGAGTAACGGTCATCAGAAACAAACGCTTGGTCTGCCGGGAAGTTATGGGATCAGCATCGCTGGCATTGGCGCCTATGTGCCTCCGCGCACCATTCACAACGATGACCTGACGGCCCTGGTTGAAACCTCCGATGAGTGGATTGCCAGCCGGACCGGTATTCGTAGCCGTCACGTGGTTTCCGGAGATGAGAGCGTGGCCGACCTGGCTATTGAGGCTGCCCGCCAGGCTTTGGCGAGCGCCGGGATGGATGGCTCCGAGATTGAGCTGATTATCGTGGCATCTTCCACGCCGGATACCATTTACCCGGCGGTGGCATGTCAGGTTCAAAATGCCATCGGGGCGGTGCATGCCGCCGGTTTTGATATGGCATTGGCCTGTTCGGGCTTTGTTTACGGGATGGTCATTGCCGATCAGTTCCTGCAAACCGGGATGTGCAAGACCGCCCTGGTGATTGGCGCCGATGTCCACTCCCGGTACACCAACTGGTATGACCGGAATACTTGCATTCTCTTCGGAGATGGCGCCGGAGCGGCCATTTTGAAGGCCGAGCCGGGAGTCGCGGATAACATCCTGGCCAATGATTTGCACCTGGACGGCACCAAGGGCATGGAGCTGACCCTCTTCACCCAGACCGAGAACTGTCCGCTGGTTGAGCCCAAAACGCCGGTCAACCATTACGTGTACATGAACGGTCGCGAAGTCTTCAAATTCGCTGTGGGCGTGGTTCCCAAATCCATCCAGCAGGTGCTGGATCGTTCGGGTCTGAGCATGAAGGATGTGGATCACGTGATTCTGCACCAGGCCAATATCCGCATTATGCAGGCGATGTCTGAAAAGCTGAATATTCCGGAAGATCGCCTGGTGGTGAATCTGGATAAATACGGCAACACCTCAGCGGCTTCCATTCCCATCGCCTTAAACGAAGCGGTGCTGTCCGGCCGGGTGAAGCCGGGAGATTTGCTGGTGCTGTGCGGTTTTGGCGCAGGACTGGCCTGGGCAACGACCGTCGTGCGCTGGACAGCTGTGGATCAGCGGCTGCCGGAGTCGGTGAAAGCCGAGATGCAGCAAAAGCGGGAAAACATGAAACCGCTGGCACTGGCTGCAAAATAAGATTTCTGAGCTGTAAAGGGGCATTCACATGAGCAGAATCGCATTTGTGTTTCCGGGACAAGGCTCCCAGTCGGTCGGCATGGGCAAGGATTTTTACGAAGCTCCGGCAGCCCGCAGGATTTATGACGTTTTTAACGGACTGGTGGCGCCGAACCTTAGCGAAGTCTGCTTTAATGGGCCGGATGAAGAGCTGCGGCGAACGCTCTACACGCAACCGGCCATTCTGGCTACCTCCATTGCTGCCCTGGAACTGTTTCAAGAGCAATGCCAAATCCAGCCTGCGCTGGCTGCCGGTCACAGTCTGGGCGAATACGGGGCGCTGTATGCGGCTGGGGTGATTTCCCTGGAAACGGCGGCCCAATTGGTGAAGCGCCGTTCGGAACTGATGGAAGCGGCGCCTTCGGGAGCCATGGCTGCTGTGTTGGGCCTGGACGGGCAGACGGTTGAAACGCTGGTGGATACCTACCGCAAAGAGTATAACCGGACGCTGACCGTGGCCAATTACAACATGGACAACCAAGTGGTGATTTCCGGCGACCCGGTGGCGGTGGATGAGATTGCCGCTACGCTGAAGGCGGCGGGCGCCAAGCGGGTGATGCCGCTGCCGGTGGGCGGAGCCTTCCATTCTCCGTTGATGAACGTGGCGGCTGAGGAATTTACTGTGTTCTTGCAGGGTTTTGAGTTTAACGCCCCCCGATTCCCGGTGGTGACCAACGTGGATGCCTTGTTGACCTCGGACGCTTCCGGGATGCGCGGCAAGCTGGGTCGCCAGATTGACAGCTCGGTGCGCTGGACCCAGACCATGGACCGCATGATCCGGCAGGAACGGATTGATACGGTCATTGAATTCGGACCCGGCAAGGTGCTGACCGGGATGTTTAAAAAAATGTTTCCGGATGTGCGACTTTACAATGTTTTTGATGGCGCATCGCTGGAGACGACCGTTGCGGAGCTGAAACAAGCTGTCGTTGTTTAACCGCCTTTCCTGAGGGGGAAATACAGCCAGGGGGGCTTTTGAGCTGTTAATTTAGAGTTTCAGAAATTAATAATAATACAACACAAAAATCCAATTGATTATTTCTCTTTTAGTGTTTTTAAGGTAAAATTGCCCAATTCGAGCAAGACTCGAAGTTTCATACCTATTTGAATCATTTTTGAGGCCAGAGTGAGGTGGGGGGAATCCATGCGAACAACAGGTCTGTATTTTGGCGAGCGTTTTAAGCTGGAATTCCGGCCAATGAATAAATCAACGCCGGATTTGGGAAAGATGGACAGGGACGTCGAAGGCCATCACCTTTTCGATTCTTTTCAGAAGGCGGTCGTCGATCATCTGAGAGCAAAAGGGATACCGGCGGCGGCTTTTATCGGTGATCGGTTCGAGGTGCTGGTGGATGGCAAGAAAGATCAGACGGCGACCCGCCAGCAGCACTTGTACCAGGAATGCAAGGAGGTGGCAGAACAGGCCATCCCCCCCGAAGATTATGTCAAGGGTGTTCAACACTTGCTGGATATGCGGTTGAGGAAACTGCTAAAAAATCAGGAATTGAGCAATGGGGTGCCGCAGGAAACCCTCCGGGAAGCGTACGCCGAGGATATTGAATGCTTGCAGGCTTGGTCCCAAAAAAACCAGGTACCAATACAAGAATCTGCTTTTTCAAAGCAGGATGCTGATGAACTGGCGGTATTGCGGGAGATTGAGCAACTGGTGAAGGAGCAAGGCCCCTTGGTGCTTTTGACTGAGTCGGTCCATGCAAAAATCCCTAAAAATCGCTGGCTTCCTGTGCGGTCCAGAGAGGACGATGTTCAATGGCTGACGAGGGTTAGGATGGAAGCGCTTGCAAAAATGCAGGATGATTGGTGCGAGCTTGAGGCAGAGCCCCTGGTTCTGGATTATCAGTTGAGGCAGGGTACTAAACCGGGCAAGGCTCATGTGGAAGCAGACCAGTTCGTGTTTCCCTACCTCCCCAACTTGGTTCAGGCGGTGAAGCGATACCTGCCTGCCTCATCCGGGAATGCTCAGCAGACTCCCTGGAAGCCCACTGTCAAACCCGGAAAGCAGCAGAAGCCCGGACAATCCGCGACCGGGAACAATCGTGCTCCGATCATCGATTTTGAAAAGCAGCGAAACCTGGCCGGTAAGACCGATGGAGCGACTCCCGTGGAAGGCTCTGCCGCAGTCTTCGATTTTGCCAAGGAAAAACGGAAAAGATTCGGTCGGTGAGATTGAACTTGATTGAACTTGATTGAAGTCATTCAGTGACACCCTGCATTCTTCCTAAGTTCATTCTGGGCTTGTCGTTTCTTGCAGGTGCCTTTTGAGGGTGGCTTTGGTGCTGTTATGGGATTGTTTTTTCGCGTGAAAAAGCATGATGCTTTGACGCGACGCATACTTGCGAGATAATCAACCTGGATGAAATTGTGAAAAAGGTGAAAACGGACGTATGAGCGAGAGACACACAGGCAAGGCCGCCATCGTTACCGGCGGGTCTCGTGGTATTGGGCGGGCCGTGGTGGTGGCGCTGGCTGAAGCGGGCTTTAATGTGGCCTTCAGTTATGCGGCCAACAAGGCGGCGGCCACCGAGGTGGAGAATACCGTTAAAGTTTTCGGCGGAGAAGTGCTGGCCGTGCAGGCCGATGCGGCTAATCCGCTGGAAGCCCAGGCATTGATTGACCAGGCCCATGAGAAATTTGGCCGGATTGACGTGCTGGTCAACAACGCGGGTGTGACCCGTGACGGCTTGCTGATGCGCATGAGCGACGATGACTGGGGCAAGGTGATCGATACCAACCTGACCGGCGCTTTCTACACTTGCCGGGCCGTTTCCCGCTTAATGCTCAAGCAGCGCAGTGGCGCGATCGTGAACATTTCCAGCGTGGTGGGCGTTTATGGCAACGCGGGCCAGGCTAATTACGCGGCCAGCAAAGCAGGACTCATTGGTTTCACCAAATCGCTGGCCAAAGAGTTCGGCAGTCGCAGCGTAACGGCCAACGTGATTGCGCCGGGCTTCATCGTGACGGACATGACCGAGAATGTTCCGAAAGACAAACTGATGGAGCATATTCCGTTGGGTCGGCTCGGCGAACCTGAAGATATTGCCAAGACTGTGCTATTTTTGGTAACATCGGGTGGTTATATAACGGGTCAGGTCATTCATGTGGACGGCGGGCTCGTTTTGTAGCCCCAAAATTCGGAAAAGGGCCAGCAGGCAATTTTTTTAAGCGGCAGGAAACGGTAATCCTCAAGCATAACCAGACATCCACTCACTCATTGATATAATTGGAGGCTAAACTGAAATGAGCAACGTCACTCAAACTGTTTTTGAACGGGTTAAGAAAGTTATCATCGAGCAACTGAGCGTCGATGAATCCGAAGTGACGCCGGAAGCCAGCTTCCAGCAAGATCTGGGTGCGGATTCCCTCGATACCGTCGAGTTGGTCATGGCTTTTGAAGAAGAGTTCGGCACCGAGATTCCGGACGAAGAAGCCGAGAAAATCCAGACCGTGCAAGATGCGGTCAGCTACATCGAGAAGCACCAGGGTTAATCCCTGGCGCTTTTTGGCGTCGCCGATTTTCCAGGGTTCCCGTTCCCGGAAACCGCTCTACTGAATTTTCTGAAACGATAAGGTCCAGAGATAGACATCATGGCTGCCAATGGAAAACGCCGCGTGGTCATCACCGGCATGGGTGCTGTAACACCGCTCGGAAATACACTCGATACCCTCTGGCAGAATCTGCTCCAGGGTAAGTCCGGTATTACTTTCAACACTCTGATTCCGCCCGAGGAACAGACCTGCAAGGTTGCGGGGATCTGCCACGAGTTTGTTGCGGAAAATTACATGGAGAAGAAAGAAGCCCGGCGGATGGATCGGTTCACCCAGTTTGCCGTGGCTGCCGCCAAGATGGCCTATGAAAACTCCGGCTTGTACGAAGGCGCCGTGGATCCCAACCGCTTCGGGGTCGTGGTCAGTTCCGCCGCCGGTGGGCTCGGGACCATCGAGACCCAGCTGCGCAATTGCATGGCGCGCGGATTCAACAAGTGCAGCCCCTTCCTGGTACCCATGATGATTTGCGACATCGCCTCCGGCTGGATCGCGATTAATTACAATGCCAAGGGTCCCAACCAGTCCGTGGTGACAGCTTGCGCGACGGGCGCCAACTCGATTGGCGATGCGTTCAGGCTGATTCAATACGGCGAAGCGGATGTCCTGTTTGCCGGTGGGGCGGAAGCACCGTTGACCGCGCTGTCCGTGGCCGGTTTTTCCACCATGCGGGCTCTCTCCTCTCGGGAAGACGATCCGACGCTGGCCAGCCGCCCATTTGACAAGGATCGGGATGGCTTTGTGATTTCCGAAGGCGCGGGCGTCGTGATTCTTGAAGAGCTGGAGCATGCCAAGGCCCGTGGGGCAAATATTCTGGGTGAGATTGTCGGCTACGGTCGGACCGCTGACGCTGCCGACATCGTGGCGCCTTGCGCGGACGGCAACGGCGCGGCGCGGGCCATGCAGATTGCCCTGGACGATGCCGGCATGAAAGCGGAAGATGTGAACTACGTGAATGCCCACGGCACCAGCACTCCGCTGGGTGATGTGGCCGAGACCCTGGCCATTAAGCGGGTCTTCGGTGATTACGCTAAAAATGGACTGGTCGTCAGCTCCACCAAGAGCATGACCGGCCATATGCTGGGCGCAACCGGTGCGGTGGAAGCCATCGTTTCCCTGATGGCCATCCGGAACCGTATCTCCCCTCCCACCATCAACCTGGATCATCAGGACGAGCAGTGCGACCTTGATTATACGGCGAACAAGCCACGCCAGATGCCGAATCTGGAAGTGGCAATGTCAAACTCCTTCGGCTTCGGCGGACATAACGCTTCGCTCATCTTCAAGGAATACGCAAACAACTAATCCAAGTGGACTTCACCCTGAAGGGCCTGCCGAAATGGCGGGCCTTTCGGTTTTTCAGCAGGCCCGGCACATCTCGGGATTGACGCTGCGGGGCAACATCGGCGATAGTTATGCTAGTTAGCAGCCTTTTGAGGGTCTTATGGCCACTTTTAGCAACGCCGGTCCGGAGCGTGATGCTTCTGCCGGTCCCGTCGGTTCAGGAAACACGGTTCGGGATTTTTTCAACAATGTCAGCACCCAGTATGACGAGACGATCCGCCGGACCATTCCTCCCTACCAGGAGATGTTTGAGGCGCTGGTGAACTATGCGTTCATGGACCGCCAGGCGCCGCTGGAAATCCTGGAGTTGGGCTGCGGTACCGGCAATTTGTCCCTGTTTGTCGGCAGCCTGTTTCCCAATGCGCGTCTTACTTTAATGGATCTTTCGCCCGAGATGCTGGCCCAGGCGGGTACCAAGCTGGCGCATTTGAAGAACCCTCCCGAGTTGGTGGAGGGCGGTTTTGTGGACGTTGAGCTGCCCATGCAGCATTATGATTTGATTATCTCCAGCGTGGCGCTGCATCATTTGCCGGATGCCGAGAAGCCGCCCATGTACCGGCGGATTTACAACTGGCTGAAGCCCGGTGGGCTGTTCCGTTGCGCGGACGAAGTGAAAACCCTGCCCGCCGAACAGGCTATGCCCCTGAACGAGGCCCACTGGATTGTCTGGTGCAAGGAGAATGGGGGTACGGACGATGAGATTGCCTTCTGGCAGGATCATGCGATTAAGTACGACCACTACGCCAGCTTGCATGATCACTTCAGCTGGATGGCCGCAGCCGGGTTCACGGAAGTCGATTGCTACTGGAAGCGGGTTTTATGGGCTGTTTTTGGCGGCTGCCGAGCCAGAGGATGAGACGGAAGCCGGTTCCTGCCGATCTGCATAGCTGACAAAGCCTCCCGGCGGATTGGGCGGGCTGGTGTTTAAGAGGCTTCAATGGCGGGTATTACTGACTATTGAGGCCAGTACCGGCAGGTGGCATGATGTCCGAGGACTCCGTCAACCGAGCGTTCCCGTTGGATGTGATTCAGGTGCCCGGAGGCTGGGGGATTGTAGTGTACCTGCGGAACGGGCAGGAGTGGAACCTCATGAAGCCCGGCTGGCAAGAGGAGCGGCATACGCCGTACGTTTTCCAAACCGACGAGGATGCCTGGCGGTTTCTGAAACGATTGTTTCTATTTTGCCTTCAACAGCGGCATCTCCAGTTCCGCGAAACGGATAAAGTGATGAACTGCGAGGAATGCGGGCGGGTTTTTCGGGCGCGGTATTTCCGCGTCTGCGGGGAGTGCCTCCAGAAAAACGAGTTCATGATGCAACAGATTTGGCAGGGCTTCTATTACATGACCGGTTCGCAAGAAGCAGCGCTGGAAAAAATGTCGCTGCTGCTGAAGATTCCTATCGAGCAATGCGCCCAGATTCCCCTGGCGTTTAATGACATGGTGAAGTGTAACCTGAATTGGCATCTGCAATGGGAGAAAGAGCAGCTTGCCAAAGCGCAGCCGGAAGAGACCCCGGCCAGCGCTCCATCCGGAATGCGTCATCGGCGGCGGGAATAACGAGTGCTGTCGGTTTGATGCGCTATTCGTAGCTGGTGCCGAAGAAGATCCAGGTGAGGAAAAAATCCGCGATGATGATGGCGATGGAAATTCGAACCACGGCGCGGGTGGTGGATAGTCCCACGTCTTTGGCTCCGCCTCGGGCGTTCAGGCCTACCGTACAACTGATAGCAGCCAGAATCAGCCCGAAAACGATGGCCTTGAGGAAACTAACCCGGATATCATAGGGCTTTAGATACAGCCAGACGGATTCCAGGTACTTGTGGTAATGCAAATGCGAGGTGGCCTGAGCCACGACCATCCCCCCCAGGATGGCGACCGCTTCCCCGATGACGGTGAGCAGCGGCAGCGCGATGATGCAGGCCAGCAGGCGCGGGACCATCAGGTAGCGGATGGGATCCACGCCCAGGATGCGCAGCGCGTCTACCTGCTCGGTGATTTTCATGTTGGCGATTTCGGCGGCGATGGCCGTGCCGGCACGCGCGCCAACGGCCAGGCAAGTGAAAATGGGGCCGATTTCCCGCACGATGGCCAGGGCCACCAGGCCGCCCACGTAGTTGTCCGCGCCGGTCTGGGCAAATTTCTCGGCGGTCTGCAACGCGAGCACCGAGCCCGCAATCAGGCAGATGAGCACGCTCATGGGGAGGGAGTCAAAGCCGACGGAGGCAACCTGTCCCAGCGTTTTCCAGACATCGACCCGCAGTTTCGCGATATGCCGGAGGCTGAGCCAGATGCTCAGAAACAAGATGCCCATTTCGTCAAAAAAGCCCAATAACGCTTGTTGCAGACGAGCGGGTAGGAGGGTGAAGGCTGGCTTGGCGGGGCTGGGCATGGGGTGGCTGTCCGTTAGTATTGATTAGAGCTGAACGAGGGTAACCCAGTGCCGATATTGCGGCACCTTGTTTTTGACGACATCAAAGTACAACGACTGGATTTTGCGGGTGATGGGGCCGAACTCGCCGTCGCCGATCGGGCGGTGATCAATGCTGGTGATGGGGGCCACTTGGGCACCGGTGCCACAGAAGAAGGCTTCATCGGCATGGTACAGCTCGGAGCGGTCAATGGAGCGCTCAACAGTCTCCAGGCCCAGCTCGTCCTTGGCCAAGGTGATGAGGGAGTCCCGCGTGATGCCTTCCAGGATGTCCTCGGTTTTGCTGGGCGTGACCAGCTGGCCGTTTTTCACCAGGAACAGGTTCATAGCGCTGCCCTCAGAGACTGTTCCGGCCTCGGTCAGGAAGATGGCATCATCAAAGCCCATCTTGCGGGCATCCGTCACGGCCAGCGCCGTGTTCATATACGCGCCGCCCGCTTTGGCCCGCGCGGGAATGGCGTTGTCCGGAATTCGGCGCCAGCTGGAGACCATGACTTTCAGCCCCTTGTCCAGGTCCAGGTAGTTGCCGAACGGCTTGGTCCACAGGCAAAAGTCCGTCAGGGTCTCTTCCAGGGTGGGGGTGACGTGCTCGGTGGCCTTGTACAGCGTGGGGCGGATATAAATGTCCGAATCGGGCCGGTTGCGCTGGATGAGTTCCACCGTGATCTGGTTTATTTGCTCCAGAGACAGTTTGGGCTGCATGTAAAAGATCACGCTGTTGCTCAGCAGGCGTTTGTAGTGGTCTTCCATGCGAAAAACAGCAATTTGTCGCTGCTCTGGCAGCCAATAGCCACGGATTCCCTCGAATAGAGAGGTTCCATACAGAAAAGCATGGGTCTTGACACTGATTTTAGCCTCTTCCGACGGGACAAACTTGCCTTCAAAGTAGATATATTCCATCACTCGCCTCTGAATTTCTCGCTGTTCCCTCGTTGATTGGCTTTCGGGGGTTTCAACCGCTATGCGCGATTACGCGACTGTGCTACCCTTTCATTATATGAAAAAAACCGTGATGCTACTGATATTGGACGGCTGGGGCATTCGCCAGGATTCTTCGGGCAATGCCATCAAGCTGGCGCATCCGTCCTTCTACGAGTGTTTACTGGCCAATTATCCCAACGTGGCGATCGATGCTTCCGGCGAGGCGGTTGGCTTGCCGGACGGGCAAATGGGGAACTCCGAGGTCGGCCACCTGAACATCGGCGCGGGACGCGTGGTGTACCAGGAGATTACCCGCATCAACAAGTCCATCCGCGATGGCGATTTTTTCACCAACCCGGTTTTTCTGGCCGCTGCCGAGCATGCCAAGCAGCACAACGGCACCCTGCACCTGATGGGTCTGGTGAGCGACGGCGGCGTGCATAGCTCGCTGGAGCACCTGGAAGCCCTGCTGGATTTCGCCAAGCGGCAAAACGTGCCGCGCGTCCGCGTGCATGCCTTCCTGGATGGCCGGGATGTCCCGCCCAAGAGCGCCGAGAAATACCTGCGCGCCGTGGAAGAAAAGTTGCTGTCGCTGGATTATCCGCAGATTGCTACCATTTCAGGCCGCTATTACGCCATGGATCGTGACAAGCGCTGGGAACGAACCCAAAAGGCATATGAGAACCTGGTTTCCGCCAGTGGCAACAAGCACCTGTTCAGCGTAGATACCCTGCTTTTCAGCTACTCGCAGGATGTGAACGATGAGTTCGTGTTGCCTGCCGTTACCGATGTGACCTACGAGGGCATGCAGGACGGGGACTCCGTCATCTTCTTCAATTTTAGGCCTGATCGGGCGCGTCAGCTCACCCGCGCCTTCACCCAACCTGATTTTGACGGCTTCCACCGGGATAAAGTGCTCCAAAACCTGTATTTTGCCTGCACTACGCTTTATGACGGGAGCTTTAGCCTACCGGTGGCCTATCCCAAACAGAGCATGAATAAAATCCTGGCCGAAGTGCTCAGCGAGCATGGTCTCAAACAGTTCCGCACGGCGGAAACCGAGAAATACGCCCATGTCACCTACTTCTTCAATGGTGGCTTCGAGGAGCCCTATCCGGGCGAAGACCGGCACATGGTGCCTTCTCCCAAGGTGGCGACCTACGACTTGCAGCCCGAGATGAACGTCGGGCAGGTCGTGGATGCGATTATGGATGCCCTGGACAGCGGAAAGTATGATTTCATCGCCGCCAACTTCGCCAACCCGGACATGGTCGGGCACACCGGCATGCTGGGTGCCGCCGAAGAAGCGGTCAAAGCGGTGGATGAGGCCATCCGGCGCGTGGCCGAGAAAGTCCTGGCCACTGATGGCGTGATGCTGCTGACCGCCGATCACGGCAACTGCGAGAAGATGATTGATGATGACGGCGGCCCGCACACCGCGCACACCACCAACCTGGTGCCGCTCATTCTCATTTCCAACCGGCCGGAGTTAAAGCTGGACACCAGCCGCACCTACAGCCTCAGCGATATCTCACCGACCATCCTGGCGATTATGGGTATCCCCCAACCCCCGGAGATGACTGCGCCTTCGATTCTTCAAGTCGATAAGGCCGCCGCTGTCGCGAATCAATAAAGCTTTTGCATCAATAGACGGCGAGTTGGCCATTCTGCTGGATCAGTCGGTAGTAACGGCTATTCTGCAAGTCCAGCGACGATGTTTGGGCTGGATAAAGGCGCTGGCTGCCCGCCTCCCGGACAGCCTGGATGGGGCAATCCGACCCGGATTGATAGTGGGTGTCCACCGAGAGCAGGCAAGCTTTTTGTGAAACGAGTTTGAGTGCAGTCAAATCTCCTTCCAGCAAGAAATCCCCCAGTTGCAGCCGGGCGCCGTTGGCGGGAAAGTACCGTGTGGGGCGCTGGATACCTGTGGGGGGCTCCGTTCCCGCCTCCAGGAAGAGATGATCCACCTGGACGGTTTTGAAAGCGGCCTTGAACCCGGAGGCTTTCACGTCTGAATCTTCGGGGAGCAGCAATACGGCTTGCAGGCGGGTGATCTGGTGATGGCGTAGGAAATCGGCGAAGGTGCGGCCTTCCCAGTAGTTCAGGTTGGCGGGCAGCAGGGCGATGTGGGCTTGTTCTTTTCCGGACGGTTTCACCAGGAAAGCCTCATGTCGCCATGAAAGGGGGAGTATATCGATACTGGCCTGTTGGCGGGCTTCGGTTTGTTGCACACACAGCCCGCCCAGAATCAGGGCGATGGGGATCAGCGCTGCGAGCGCCCGACGGTGAAGAGGCCAGGTTTTGGGGCCATACAGCAACCCCAGAAGCACGAACAGTTCCATATACAGTGCAGCCACCATCCAGCCATCCGGCGAGGCAAGGCTCCACTTGGCCCAGCCCATACCGTTGCCCCAGTCTACCAGGGCCAGTAGTAGGCTCAGGAAGGGATAAGCAACCTTGGCCAGCAGGCCGCCGAGGGTGAAGTGGATCATGCTGAGCAGACCGGCGCTAAATCCCAGAACGGTGAGCGGCGTGACCAGCAGGAAGGCCATCATGTTGAGCGGTACCGTGTGCAGGGGAAACTGATTAAAGTAGTACACCGACAGCGGCCAGATCCACAGCTGGGCCACGGCGGGCACTAAAATCATTCCGGCCAGCCAGCGAGTGACGTAGAAACCAATCTTTTCCTGCAAGCGAGGCACCATGGTGACCAGACCGAAGGTGGTCAGCACCGAGAACTGGAAGCCGATGCTGGCGATGTTATCGGGGTGAATCAGCACTAACAGCGTGCTGGCCACGCAAAGCAGAAAGACCGCTGACAACTCCCGGTTCAGCATCTTCAGCATCAATGCCAGCTCCAGCATAGCGGCGGCTCGCTGGATAGAGGGTGGCAATCCTGTTAGCAAACTGTAGACGGCGACCGCAGCCATGGCGGTGCCCAGCTTGGCCCGGTAGGGAAGTTTCAGCAAGCTGATCAGGCCCAAGACGGCGGCGGCGATAATGCCCACGTTCATGCCGGATGCGGCCAGAATGTGTACCAGCCCCGTTTCGACGAAGGCTTGGCGGGTCTCCCGATCCACCGGCACCGCCTTGTCTCCCAGCACAATGCCGCCCAGTACTTCGGCATGTGGAGAAGGCAGGGCTTGCCGGAAGGACTCGGCAACCCTGTTCTTGAGATTTTCGGCCATTCGCTGCAGTTCAAACCACGGTTGCTTCGAGGTTTCAAAGGCGAGCAGACGCTCCGGCCGCTTCAGCAGTGCGGTGATTTGCTGGCTGCGCAGGTACCGGGCCTGATTAAAAGCGCCGGGCACCGGGTTATCGTAGGGTTGAACCAGGTCGCCCACCATCAGCACGCGGGTGCCGGTTTGCAAGGGCTCTTCCGGGTCCGTTTTCACGGTTTCCGGCAATGTGGCGAGCAATTGCCCGCTGGCAGGCTTACCGTTCACCTGCATTACACGGACCACCACTTGTTTGCCGGAGGCATGATGGAGAATCCGGCCCATCACCGAAGCGCGGTCCAGTGGGGTATAGTGGCTGATGTCGTTGGCGGCGGGCTGGAAGCGAAATGCCTGGTAGTAAAGGCTCCCGGCCACCAGAATGATCAGCCAGAGCGCCAGCCGAATGGCCCAGGGTTGGCTATGCTTGCTGACCGTATAGGTCAGCAGCCCCGAGAGAATCAGAATGAGCGGCAGTCCGACGGAAAGTTGCGCGAATGCCAGTCCCGGTAAGGCCCAGGCCAGGGCGTTGCCCAGCATGAACAGAATCAACCCCGGAATCAGGAAATCTTCGTAGGCTTTCAGGAGCCGCTTGGGTTCCGGGGATGCGTGGTTTACCTTGCCCCCTGCTGGTTTTTTCAGCAGCAACGCCGGAGTTTCAGGTGGTGCGGCGTCACTCCCGACACCGCCCCTTTTCTCGGCGCTCTCAAGGGTATCAAGGGCTTGTGTCGTGGTTTCGTCACTGATACCGGTCGGAGTCATGATGATCGTTTGGCCGTATCTGCTACAACGAGGGTATCATAAGGCAAAAGACCCGCCGTGGCAGGTCTTTCGCAACAGTTTGTAATGATGCCGGGTTTATTTGTTGGCGCCGACGCCTTCATCGGAGGGCCGGAATTCGGCATCGATGATCTCTTCGTCCGTGCCGCCACCCGTCTGGGTACCGCCTTGCTCCGCGCCAGCCGTGGCCCCGGCCTGTTCGTAAGCTTTGGTGGACAGGCTGTAGACCGATTGCTGGAGCTGATCGTAGAGCTGCTTGATGCGATCGGTGTCGTTGGCCTGGATGGCGCCCCGCAGATCGTCGATCTGCTTCTGGATTTGCGATTTCTCGCTCTCCGGTGTTTTGTCGCCCAGGTCCTTCAGCACTTTTTCGGCACTATGGCAGAGGTTGTCTGCCTGGTTTTTCTGCTCGATTTGCTGCTTCATCTGCTCGTCTTCAGCCCGGTGAGACTCGGCTTCCCTCACCATTTTCTCGATTTCGTCCTCTTTGAGGTTCGAGGTATTGGTGATGGTGATTTTCTGCTCTTTGCCGGTAGCCTGATCCTTCGCGCTGACGTTCAGGATGCCGTTGGCGTCGATATCAAAGGTGACCTCGACTTTCGGGATGCCGCGTGGTGCCGGCGGGATGCCTTCCAGGCGGAAATTGCCGAGCGACTTGTTGTCGCGGCTCATCGGGCGCTCGCCTTGCAGAACGTGAATATCAACGCTGGTCTGGTTGTCATCGGCAGTGGAGAACACCTCGCTGCGACGCACCGGGATGGTGGTGTTGCGGTCAACCAGCTTGGTCATCACGCCGCCCAGGGTTTCAATACCCAACGACAGTGGGCTGACATCCAGCAGGACGATGTCTTTCACTTCACCTGCCAGCACACCGGCCTGGATGGCAGCGCCGACGGCGACTACTTCATCCGGGTTGACGCCCTGGTGAGGCTCTTTTCCGGCGGTGAGGGACTTGACCAGTTCCTGCACGGCCGGGATGCGGGTGGAACCACCGACCAGCACGACTTCGTCAATCTCATTGGGGCTCAGTTTGGCGTCCCGAAGCGCTTGTTCCACGGGGCCACGGCAACGATCCACCAGGACCTTGGTCAGCGCGTTGAAGTTGGCGCGGGTCAGGGTCAGCTCCAGGTGTTTCGGGCCGTTGGCGTCTGCCGTGATGAACGGCAGGGAGATGTGGGATTCCATCAAGCTGGAAACTTCGCACTTGGCTTTCTCAGCGGCTTCCTTCACGCGCTGCATGGCCTGCTTGTCGCTGCGAAGGTCGATGCCTTCCTGCTTTTTGAACTCCTCGACCATCCAGTCCATGATTTTTTCGTCGAAGTCGTCGCCGCCCAGCCGGGTGTCGCCGCTGGTGGATTTTACTTCAAACACGCCATCGCCCACTTCCAGGACGGATACGTCGAAAGTACCGCCCCCAAGGTCGAAGACCAGGATTTTTTCGTCTTCTTTCTTTTCCAAGCCGTAGGCCAGGGCGGCTGCGGTCGGTTCGTTGATGATGCGCAGCACTTCCAGTCCTGCGATGCGACCGGCATCCTTGGTGGCCTGGCGCTGGCTGTCGTTGAAGTAAGCCGGAACGGTGATGACGGCCTGAGTTACTTTTTCGCCCAGGTATTTGGAAGCGTCATCGGTCAGTTTGCGCAGGATCTGGGCGGAAATTTCCTGGGGTGTCCAGTCCTTGCCGTCGATGGTCCATTTTTCATCGGTGCCAATGTAGCGTTTGTTGGAAGCCACGGTACGATCCGGGTTCAGAACAGCCTGGCGCTTGGCCAACAGACCTACCAGGCGTTCGCCGGTTTTAGAAAAACCCACGATAGACGGAGTGGTACGGTTGCCTTCCGCGTTGGCGATGACGGTGGGTTTTCCGCCCTCCATCACGGCAACCACGGAGTTGGTGGTTCCTAAATCGATTCCGACGACCTTAGCCATAATAACAAGCCCTCTTGTTGTAGAAATAATACGACGCTACCCAACAATGTAGCCCAAAAAAGCCCTCAGCGGGCCATCCTTTAGATTCTTTTAAGAATTGGAAGCACCGAAATTCCCATGGGCTTGCAATCTCAGGAGTCTCCAATTTATGAAGGCATGAGCATTGCTCGACGGCGTGGAATGGTCAGGCGATCACTGTCGCATTCGGGACGAGGGCTTTGGGCTTGTATTGTAAAAAAATGTTTCAAAAACATTCAGAAACCGTTTAAGTGGCCGAAACAGAAGATGGAAAGAGAAGAAGGGAACGAGAAGATGCAGAGATTGAATCGCTTCGGAAGCCGCTTTGGCAAAGCCTTGGCTGAGACCTTATTTACCACCCTGTTGGGAGGCATCACCGGCTATAGCGCCTACCTGCTGGTTGGTCCGGGTGTGCATCAGGCTCTGTTCCAATTCCTTTTATAACGCTAAGTCCGGATTGTTGACGATTCTGGCTGAGGTTTACCAGCCTCGGCCACTGGCAGAGAACTAATCGTTGCGGATGTTTATCCTGCTCAAGATCCTTGTCTGAACAGGTTAGTTGAAGAGCAGGCAGATAAGCCGTCGCCGGTCATTCTCCAATCCGCTGGGTGCTTCATACTGACTCTCTTTCATGCTACAAAAACAGGCAGGTTTATTGACTAGTCTGTGGTATGAGTCTATTGAAAAATACGGGGAGGGACGGGTTGCTTTCTACATCCATTGATACAAGCCCATTTGCTGGGAAAAGTCGGCAAACTCCCGCGTTGTGGCGACTGCCGCATCAGCCTGTCATACAAACGCATCGGTTCCTTTATAAGAATGAGCTCCACTTTGCCGGGAAAAAACATGGCGGTGGGCCTTGGGTCCGCAGATTGCTGTTACTGGGTGCTATGGCTCTGAGTGGTTGTGGCGGCTCACCCCTTCCTCTACCCATTAAACCTTCCGAAGCCTTGCCTTCCGGCATGAATTTTACTATCTTGGCCCCGAAGGGGACGGTGTTAACGCCAATGCAGGAGACAGCGTGCCGGGATGTGATTCCCAAGGCGGAAACACTGATCCGGGATAAATATAAGGACCGGCCACTCAGCCGGTTTGAGTTAAAATGCGTCGTTAATCCACGAATTTCCAATCCGCGCGAGCAGGTTCACGCTGGGATTTATAGTGCGAATTTCAGCGCTGACCTCGCCGATCTCAAGGAATACTTCGACAATCTGAAGGTCGAACTCGCTGATCTCAAGGATAAGGTGCTTTTCTGGAAGAGATAATGTCATCGGAAGAGAGCGATGCCGTAGCCGTCCGGCTGGATTACATCAGGGAGATTGCGCCATCGTTGCGATGACGATGCGGTCTAGCCCGGCATAATCCTGCAAAAGCTGCACATTCGTAAACCCCTCACCGGTAAAAATATCCCGAACGGCAACACCCATGCCCGCGCCCATCTCTACCAGCAGGTGGCCGCCTGGGTTTAAATGCGCTTTTCCTTCCGCTGCCAGGCGGCGATAGAAGTAGTAGGCATCCGGGGTGGGAGAGAACAGGGCAATTTCCGGCTCATGCCAGACCACCTCCGCGTCCAGGGTCGGGCGCAGGTTTTGGTCGATATAGGGCGGGTTGGAGACGATGATATCAAAGCGTTCCCCGGCCACCGGCTCGAACAGATCCCCCTGTCGCAAATCGACGGCAACGCCCAGCACCTGCCGGTTGATGCGAGCCACTCGCAGGGCCTCCTTGGAAAGATCCGTGGCCACGACTTCTGCGGTAGCGCCCAGTTGCTTCGCGATGGTGATAGCAATGGTTCCCGGCCCGGTACCGATATCCAGGATACGAACGCCGGGTTTTACTAGTTTTAAGGCCTCTTCCACCAACAGTTCTGTTTCCGGCCTGGGGATGAGCACATGTGGGTTCACGTAGAACTGAAGCCCATAGAACCAGGCCTGATGCAGCAAATACTGGATGGGGATGCGCTTGTGGACCCGTTGGTGCAAGAGGTCTTCCAGCGCCAGGCACTGTGGCTCCGGGATTATTTTGTTCCCCGCCATGTAAACATCTTCGGGGGCGTAGCCCAGAATGTTTGCCACAATCATGTTGGCCTCCGCCGAAGCCTGATCCGGGGAGCGGGTGACCGGCTGCAACTGCTGCCGCAGGGTTTGATAGAGGTTCTCCAGTGTTTGACCCATTTTTTCATATTTTTCCGGTTAGGGAACGGACCCGAATTCAAGAATTATACAGAACTGACGATACCGAGGTAACGGGAGATCCGATCGTCCCGTTCTCACTAGCATTGTTGAAAAGACAGCTATGGTTGGAGTCGTTCACCCTTGAGTTCCGCATACATGCCCGCTGAAAATCCCAAGCCGGAGCCTGGCACTACTGGGCTCCCGGTCTCAACCACGTCCGGCGGTCATCCGGTTGCGCCGCAGGTGTCTCCGCCCGGCATGCCGGGAGTCCAGGCTCCCCAGGGGCCAGGAATTAAGAAACCGGCACCCCGGCGAATCGGCGATGTGCTGCTTGAAGAAGGTTTTGTGACCCAGCCGCAACTGGAGCAGGCGTTGTCGGAAGGCCGGGCAACCGGTGCGCCGCTTGGTGCCATCCTGATTAAGCTGGGCTATATCGATGAAGTCCACCTGGGCAAGGCCCTGGCCAAACTGCACGGCTTAAAATACATTGAAACCAGTACGCTGGAGCTGAACCCGGAGGTCATGAAGCTGGTTCCACCGGACTTCATCAAGCGGTACATGGTGGTGCCCCTCAACGTGGACCGGGAGAACAAGCGTCTGGAAGTCATCATGGCCCGCCCTGATAATTTACAGGTGCTGGACGAGATTGCCTTGCTGACCGGATACCGGCCCATTCCCAGAGTCTCCACCCACAAGGAATTGGTCACGCTGCTGGATAAATACTATAGTTCCAGGGCGTCGTCCGAGGATGCCATGGCCCGGCTGGAAGAGGATTTGTCGAAGAGCGACAACATTTTTGGTGATGGGGTTTCTTCCGATCTGGAAGCGGAGATGGCCGCCGACGACGCGCCGGTGGTCCAGTTGGTGAACTCCCTGCTGATTGAAGCCATTGAAACCGACGCATCCGACGTGCACATCGAGCCCCAGAAGGAGCGCCTGCTGGTTCGCTTCCGAATTCACGGCATCCTGCGGGAGGTGAAATCCATTCCCCGGAAAATGGCAGCGGCTGTGGTTTCCCGGATTAAAGTCTCCAGCGGCATGGACATTGCCGAGCGTCGCCGTCCCCAGGATGGCCGCATGAAGCTGAAAGTGGGTAGCCAGGAAATCGATATGAGGGTGAACTCGCTGGCCGTTCAATTTGGGGAAAAGATTTGTATTCGTTTGCTTAGGCCCAACGCGACCACCGGCGGGCTGGAAAAGCTGGGGCTCCCCCCGGATGAAATCAATCGCATCAACCGGATGATTCGTGCGCCGCACGGTATTATCCTGGTGACCGGTCCCACCGGATCCGGGAAAACCACCACGCTGTACTCTTGCCTCCGCGAGATCAATTCTCCCGAGCGGAATATCACCACCATTGAGGACCCGGTCGAGTATCCGTTGACCGGGGTCAACCAGACCCAGGTTTCCCACAAGTCGGGGCTGACGTTTGCGCTCTGCCTGCGGGCCATTCTGCGCCAGGATCCGGATGTGGTCATGGTCGGGGAGATCCGGGACGAGGAAACGCTGGAAGCGGCTATTCACGCCGCACTAACGGGCCACTTGGTATTCAGTACCTTGCACACCAACAGCACGGCCAAAACCATTACCCGCCTTCTGGAGATGGGCGCGCCACCTTATCTGGTCAGCTCCGCAGTCATCGGCATCCTGGCCCAGCGGCTGGTGCGGCGGATTTGCTCCAAATGCAAGGTTGCTTATACTCCCGACCAGGAAGAATTGCAGATTTTAGGAGTCGAAAAGTCGGAGCAGGTCATCACGTTGTATAAAGGCCAAGGCTGCGACCGATGCCATGGCACGGGGTACGAGGGCCGTATCGGTCTGTATGAAATCATGAATATGAACCGGGAAGTCCAGGAGTTGATTGACAACAAGTCCTCCACTTTCCTGATTCAGGATGCCTCCGTTCGAAATGGCATGCTGACCTTGGGAATGGATGGAAAACGGAAGATATTTGCCGGGCTGACCACCGTGGAAGAAGTCACCCGTGTGCTTGGTCTCGATTTGGAGGAGAAATAGCCCATGACTGTTTTTGCCTACACCGCCATTGATCCCGCCACCAACAAGACCATCGACGGCAAGATCGAAGCGCAGAACCTGCGCGAGGCCAAGGAGATGCTTCGGAACCAGGGGCATATCCCCACCAAGATTGAGCAGGACGAGCAAGGCGTTTCCATCCAAGAGGTGATCCAGAAGCTGCCCATCGTCGGTGACTTGCTGGCTCCCCGTGTCTCCATCAAAGATCTGAACATCATGACCCAGCAGCTCTATACACTGCTGAACGCCGGTATCCCGCTGATTGAAGGGCTCTACATGCTGGAGCAGCAATCCGAAAATAAGGCGCTCAAGTCGGTTTTGAGAAAAGTCCGCACCGACGTTATCGCCGGAGATTCCTTCAGTGCGGCATTATCCAAGTTCCCCAAGCAGTTTTCCCGGCTTTACATCAACATGATCCGCTCGGGTGAGGTCAGCGGTGAGCTGGAGCTGGTCTGCCTGCGTTTGGCGACCCTGATAGAAAAGATGATGGACTTGCAGGCCAAGATTCAAGGGGCCATGATTTACCCGGCCTTCACCGTACTGGTCATCATCGCGGTGATCGTGGTCATCATGATTGTGGTAGTCCCGCAATTCCAGACCATGTTTGCCAACTACAACGCCGAGCTGCCTCTGCCAACCCAGATTTTGATCAACTGCAGCCAGTTCACGCTCAGTTTTTGGTGGGCCATCATAATCGCCGTCGGCTCGTTTACCTTCTGGTTCAACGTGTTTCGTACGGGCAAGGGCAAGCCTTTGGTGGATCAGTGGCTATTGACCATCCCGCTCATCGGCGATCTGTTCCGAAAGGTGTATGTCAGCCGGTTTGTCCGTACGCTCGCCACCGTGACCGGTGCCGGTGTATCGTTGACCGAGGGATTGGTGACCGCATCGGCCACCGTGGATAACTATGTGCTGCGGGTGGCCTTCGATCGGGCGAAAGACAGCCTGCTGCAAGGCGGCACACTGGCGAGACCTCTGGAGCAGACCGGGATTTTTCCGGTGATGGTCGTGAAGATGATTGCCATTGCGGAGGAAACCGGACGGCTGGAAGAAATGCTGAACAAGTCCGCGGACTTCCTGGATGTAGAAGTCGATCGGGCGGTGGACACCCTCACCACCATGATCGAACCTATCATGATTATCGTGCTGGGTGGCATTCTGCTGGGCGTGGCCCTGGCCCTTTACATCCCGCTCTTCGACATGAGCAAGATGGTCTCCGGCGGCTAAAATATACGCTGAGAGTAAGACCGCGAGAGTCAGTGCTCGCTAGGCCGGCTCATGAGGCTCGGGGCTCTTTTCCACGACATACATTTTAACGAAATGCTCCAGTGTATCCCTGAGTGGAAGCACGATTCCATACCGGCTATTGTGCGGATCTCGAAGGGTTACCTCGTGGGCATTCACTTTGTCCACGACGAACACGTGATAACCTCGCACCGTTTCTCCCCAATCCAGCCAGTTTAATTTGGGCAGGTTTCCTTTGGGGCGGGAAACAAGGGCGATTGAATATTTTTGTGGCTCCTGTGCGGCTTGTTTCAATCGATGCAGGACAATTTGATCAAATTGGGCAGTTTCAAAAGGTTTATCCGAAAAAGTGACTTTGGGGGATTTCGTGCTCCAGAATTTACTTTTGCTTTCCTGTTTCAGAAGTTTATCGAAATCTTTTTTAGCGTAAATATTCACGTCCTGGCCGGTGAGCATTTTATAGGCAAAAGCGGAAGTGAAAAATTCCGGATCAAAATTCGGGCTTCTGAAAACATCCCGAATGGATGGTGGCGTGTAATTTCCAAACCATTTTGGAAATAGTCTCTGCGATGCTGAAATCAATAAATTTCGAATGGGTTTGGGATTCAAGTTTTTGAAACGCTTTGGGTACAGGGATTGAAGCAATCGGGCGTAGGCGGCCTCAATCAGTCGGATCTCCGGATGGCCCTTGACCTGGGTTGCTTTGGTGTTGCTGCGCCATTCCAGCGGGGCAAAATCTTCTGGGTGTACTATAACCGGCTGGAAGGTTGCCCCTGGAAATCGCACGGTATAGCTGTTATCTTCATTTACTGTAATCAGCTTGCTGAGCGCCTGGGAATCTTGTTGCAAAGCCATCAGCAGGGCGCCCAGAAATTGGCAATTGGGCAATTTCCCCTGGTATAGCTCCATCCTGTCCTGAATATCTGGGGGTTGTTCTATGGGCGGCAGTTTTAGGGTTTGTCCTCCTGCAAAGGAAAGCACAGTATTGTGGGGTTTTACAGTAATAGCGTTCGAAATGGCAGGTGTTGACGCTTTTGCTCGATGACACCCATTGGAACTTACGCGCAGCATGTGACTTTTTCATTCAAGTATCGCTAAATCCAATGCATGGTACCATAAGCGTGCATATGCAAGCAGGGGCAAGTGAACCCGTTTCGGCATTTTTGATTGTGGCTTGG
>DATNPJ010000061.1:0-8827 GCA_036703295.1 Coleofasciculaceae cyanobacterium
TTGTTGGACCTGAGCCGCAAGCTGAAGCGTATGCCGATCCAGGCGCGCCCTATCCTCACGTGGCTTTGCCTGGGGCTGCTGACGTTGGTGGCGGTTACTCCAACAGCGGCGGCGTATGCGCCCCAGTTTGATCAGGACGAGCAGGAGAATATCAGTGTTTATGACATGGCGGCCCGCGCCACCGTGACCATCAACGCCTTGGTGGACGGACACCCATCCAGCGGGGCGGGGGTGCTGATTGAAGAATCCGGTCTGATTCTCACGTCCAGCCATGTGATCGGCAATGCCACGCATGTCTATGTCGCGCTGGCCGATGGCCGCAAGGGGATGGCCAGCATCATTGGCCGAGCCGGGGAAAGCTCCGATCTGGCCCTCATCAAGGGAGAATTCGGCGGCCCGGTGCCCTTTTTAAAGCTGGGGGATTCCTCCCAGGTGAAGGTCGGCCAGAAGGTGTTGGCCATCGGCAACCCTTACGGCTTTGAACGAACCCTCACCACCGGTATCATCAGCCGAATTGACACCACCCGAAACCGCCTGCAAACCGATGCGGCCATTAATCCGGGCAATTCCGGCGGGCCGCTGCTGGATACCCAGGGCTATATCATCGGGATCAACCAGTCCATTTTCAACCCGGACGGCAATCGCTCCAACATTGGTATCGGCTTTGCGGTGCCGGTGAATTCGGCTAAAAGCTTCCTGAAAGCCCTGGCCACCCAAGAGCCCGTTCCGGCGACCGCCGCCGCGTTCAGTCGGCAACCGGTCATTCGGTATCGCGGACGCAGCAACGACGGCTACGAGAACGTGTCCATCATCCTGCAACGCGTCGGCAACCAACCGTAAAGTTCAGCGGTTGTAGCCTATAATTATAGGTATGAAGCACATCGCAATCGAACCCCGTTTAATCAAAATTATTCTCATTGTTAATGCTGTTTTTCTCTTGTCATCAGCGTTACACCTGTTGCTCCTCTCCCCTCCATTTGCTTATGATGGTCCTGCGATAGCTGTAGACAGCATTTCGTCTTCAATATGGGTGGTAGGGAAGGTATTGATTCCAGTTTGCAATGCTTATGCAGGATTAATATTGCTGCTTGATTACAAACAGATAACCTCTTACGGCTTCAAAAAACCTTACATTATGCTGGGGATTATTGTTGTCATCATCAGCTTATGGATCACTTTGCCGACTTTCTTCCCTTTGCTTACTTGGATATTGGCAGGCTTATATTGTTGGGCAACGGGTTGCTTTTTTACTTAAATGCCCAGCGCTTTTTTGCCTTGGAAACGAAAACGCCTCCCAATCGGGAAGCGTTTTGGGGTTTTGATACCGGACCCAGGCCTAGGCGTCAGCGGCTTTCCACTTTTGGTAGCCTTTCCACAATCCATACAGCGCGAGTGCGCCGCCGGCGATATGCAGGGCGACACCGACCGGGGGAACGACATAAAAAGGGACTCCGAGAACCCCGATGACGCTACCCCCCACGATGGCGGTTGCCGGGAGGCCGTACTTTTTGATTGCGGTCCAGGTTTTTGCGCCGTAATGCTTGGCGTTGGCGCCCAGTTTCTTGAAAAAGCCCTTTTTAGGCTCGTCCGCTTCGCTGCTGGAAGCCAGAAAGGCATCCGGGCTTTCTGGCGCGAAGCCAAACCGGAGGGCAGTTCGGGGGCTTCCGGGCATGGCTGGCCCTTGAACACCATTGGAGATACCGAAATGCGGGGGAAATACTGTATTCATGGATAGGTCTCCTCTTTGCCTGGCGAAAGTTGCCATGTGCGCTTGCCGGAATGAACGCCGATGAATTCCGATTCGTGCCAAAGGCGGGAGATCTATGAATAAATGTTAAAACCCGAAAGTCAACTACAGCTGATTGATGTAAATGGGTTTATTGGCGCTATAGGCATTGCTGAAGTAGTCCAGGATGATGATTTCGGTTCGCTGGCCGGGGGCAATGTTAATCAGCACCCGATCCACCAGCCGGTGAATGAGATAAACGCCCCGCCCGTGGGTATCCATCAATCCGGCTCCGCTAATGTTGCGGTCCAGCCAGTAGAGAATCTCGTCTGCGGTGATGCGGCCCCCCTGATCCACGATGGCGAGGCCGATGCGTTCCAAATCCTGGCCGTAGTAAATATACACATATTCACTTTCTTCCAGTTGCTCGATATGCTGGCCTTTTTCATATTTGAGAGAGCCATCCGGCAACTTGGCGACGTGATAGACGGCGTTGGTAATGGCCTCGATGACCGCCGTCAGCAAATCATTGGGATTGGGGACCCGGACGCTTTCCAGGAATTTTTGAAGGGCGCCGAAGGCCACCATGATATCGTCGCTGCTTTTAATCACCACTTCCGTGAGCTTGCACTGTGGGTCCATGTAAGTCCGGATGCCAAAGGCCGAGGAGGGTTCCAGCAGGTTGTTCACCACGGTGGACAGTTCCTCGAAGTTAAATGGCGCGGTCTTGGCAATAATGTTGAAAACCCCGGTCTTTTTCGCGTTCCGGACGTAATCTTCCACCTTGTAAGCCGTGATCATGGCGGTTTTGGTGTGGGGATGATGCTTCTGGATGAAATTAATCAGCGAAAAACCGTCTTCTCCGGGCATATTGATATCGGTAATCACCAGATCATACGGGTTCTGGGCCAGCTTGTTCCTGGCATCCGCCGGGTCCGGGCTGGCATCGACGGTGACGGAATAGGTGGCCTCGTGATAGCTCTCCAGGTAACCGACCAGGCCTTCCCGGATGACGTCGTCATCATCCACCACCAGCAGGCGGAAGTGTCGGGGTTCGGATGTTCGGTCGGGGGCTAGGCCGGGAAGGGAATGATTCATTGACTGGGTCACGGTTTGTTGGCCCTCTCATCCTCTGAGTATACGGGTAATGCGATCTTGAATTCCGTGCCTTCCCATTTGACGCTGTCCACGGAGAGCAGACCGCCATGTTGTTCCACGGTCCGGTAGCAGATGCTGAGCCCAAGACCGACTCCGCTGTTGCCCTTGGTGGTGAAGAACGGATCAAAGATTCGGCTGATGATGGTTTTGTCGATGCCCGGCCCGTTGTCTTTCACGTGGGTGGCCACAAACGTCCGGCCCTCTTCCAGGTATTCGCTGAAGGAAATGGTCAGTGTCCCTTTGCCTTCGGTGGCGTCGCAGGCATTCTTGAACAGATTGTAGAAGACCTGCTCCAGGCGCACCCGGTCGCACAAGACGGTGCGATCGGTTTGTCCCTCGACATTGAAGGTGAACTGGGAAAACTGGGGATGACTTTTCAGCGCGCCCACGATTTCGCTGATCAAATCGTTCAGGGACATGGGCATCAGATACAGTTGGCTGGGTTTGGAATAGGATAGCAGGTCGTTGACCAGTACGGCAGCCCGTTCGCTGGCCCGGCTGATTTTGTAGATTTCCTGGATGGCCTTGTCCATGCTGTCCAGCAGTTTGGGCGATTCCAGCACCAGCGGCTGTTTCTTCATCCGCTCGATATTCATCTTCAGCAGGCTGGTGCTCATGGAGATGCCGGTGAGCGGGTTGTTCAGCTCGTGGGCCACACCGGCTACCATGGTCCCGATGGAGGCCAGCTTTTTGGACTGGTTCAGCTCGTCTTTAATCTTGTCCATGGCCAACCGGTCTTTCAGCACCAAAGTAATATCGGTGAAGGTCAGCGTGTTGACGAGCTTTCCGTCCGGGGTGGGAATGCGCTTCAGGCTATAACCGATGGTGGACTCTTCCTCCCGGGAGGGCAATTCCAGGGGAATCTCGGCCCGGTGAATGTCTTCAGTCGCGTTTTTCAGGTGATTCACCAGGGGCGTGAGGTAAAACGGAAAACGTTCCATATTGGGAGGCGTCATATCCATGTCCATGCCCAGAATCTCTTTGGCTTTTTTGTTCATTCGGAGGATAGCGCCATCCGATTCGAACAGGATCATGCCGGAGGGCAGGGTGTCGAAGATGGTGTCCAGGATGAAAACATTGGTATCAATCATGGTGACTCCTTCTTCGGCGATTCATCCCGAACACTTCCCGCAGGGACCAGCACCCGGATGTCCTCACGGGTGTCCAGCCGAAAACCATAAACCAGATAGGCGCTGCCACCTTCGGCTGACGGGCTTTTGCCATGTTCACGGTTTTTGCCCAGCAGCTCGTTGCGGGGTGTGCACAGCAGGTTGCCATGATCATCTTGCTGAATGGAGGCGTACAGGTTCATATCCATGGGCTCAAAGACAATTTTCAGTTGCACGTTGTTCGTCCGGGTTCCTGCTTTTTCCGCCAGCATCTGCCGGAAGCGCTCCCGCAAATCCGCCGGAAAACGGTGCGGCGGGATGGGGGATTTTTTGATCGGAAGTCCGTAAAATCTCGGCGTATTCATAGTTCGGATCTTCGGCACATGTTCCAAAATACTGAAGTCCTTCGTTTTGAATTTTCCGACGGAAATTTGTTCCACCCCCGGTAATGCCGGTTTTTCGGTTTTTTTCTGGAAACTTTTTGCCTGTAATTTTTCGATGGGCAGGCTTTTGCTCTTGCGTAAAGCCATGTTCTCAAATGAAATGCCGCTGGTCTCAAATTGCATATTGCTGAAGACCGGCTCATGGCTGGCCACCGGTTCAAAGGTGCAAGGCGCGGCATCGGCCAGCCTGGCTTCGGGAAGCAACGACAGCGTCCGAACCTGGGTTTCGCGCTGTAAGCTTTGGATGGGGTCTTCGCTGACCCGGATGGCGGGTGTCTCCAGCGGAACCGCGTGTACAGTCGCGGGGATATCAGTCAGGTAGGCGGTCATGTGGCCGGGCATGGCCAGGTCAACCGGGTGCTGCGCGACATGCTTGAACAGCAGCCTGAGCGCGCTGAGCAGTTCCTCTTTCAACCCGCCTAGCGGGCTGTCTGGGTGGTTGCGGGGCTGATCCCCTCTTCCTGACATATAATCTCCAATGCCTTCTCAATCCGTTTGATGGGTTCGCAGATGTCCATGTTCCCACCGGCTTCCACCAGCAGAGTGGTGATTTCGGCGGGTTTTTCGCCTTCAGATTCGCCTTCTGCGGGTTTGGCGGCCTTTCCTGAAAGATTCAGCCGGACCGGACTCCCCTCCGGCGTCACTTGAAGCAGGATTTCACCGGGGGTGATTTCCTGGCTTTTGCCGACCGGGCCGATGGGAGAACTTTTGGTGGCGGCGATGCGGGCAATGGCATAGCCCTTGGCCGGATAATCCAGCAAATGCTCGTCTTCCACCAGCAGGCACTTGAACTTGGTTTCATTGTTTTTCAACAGCGTTTCCAAAATGACTTCCCGCTTGATGTAGGCGCTCAAAACCTGCCCGTATAAAACTTGCTGAATCTTGGTCGGCTGGATGGGTTCGGTGTATCTGAATTCAACGGGTAGGCCGCGCCCATCCGTCACCATCAGGCCGCCAATATAGACATTGGGAACGGGGCTTGCCACCAGCAGATAGCCGATTCGGAGATCACCGGGCTTGCTCATGACGCATCACCATTCTATTGGCTGAGTTTGCTGCGCAGGCGCAGGATGGCCTGGGCGTGCAGTTGGCAAACGCGGGATTCCGAGACGCAAATGACCTCGCCGATTTCCTTCAGGGTCATGTTCTCGTGGTAATACAGCGCAATCAAAAGTTTTTCCCGTTCCGGCAGAGAGGCAATGGCTTCCGCTAACCGTTTTCGGAGTTCCCCCGCCTCGAATTCCCCTTGGGGATCCGGGCTGTTTCGGTCTTCCACCATGTCCAGCAGGGTCATGCTGCCGGCGTTGTCGCTGCCGTAGGTGTCATCCAGAGACAGCACCAGGTTTTGCGTATCGGCCAGCATGGCCTGGACTTTCTGCTTGGAAACGCCCATTTCCGCAGCCAGTTCTTCGTCGTTCGGTGCGCGGCCCAACTGCTCTTCCAGCCGCATCATGGTTTCAGAGAGTTCCCGGCTGCGCTTGCGTACGCCGCGCGGAATCCAGTCCTGGAAGCGAAGCTGGTCGATGATGGAGCCGCGAATCCGGGTGACGGCGTAGGTTTCGAACTTCAGGCCCCGGTCCGGATCAAAGCGTTCCACCGCTTCCATCAGGCCCATGGTGCCGTAGCTGATCAAATCTTCGGTCGCGATGCTGATGGGCAGGGTGATGGGCAGGCGGCTAACCACGTAGCGCACCAGGTGCAGGTATTTTAAAATCAACTGCTCCCGCATCTGCCCGTTGTTCGGATTCTTTTTATAGGCCTTCCATAGTGTGAAGACCTCGTCATCCTGCCGGTTATTGGCGGATTGCCGGGAATCCGTATGCAGTTTCGGGAGAGGTCTCTGCGCCTCACTCATAACAGTAGAAACCTTTTCCTGCCGTCCGTCCGAATGTTTTTATTATAGGACCATTTCTTGCCGCACCAGCGTTTTGAGCCCACCCATCGGGAAAAATCCCCTATCCGGTCCACTCCAAACGGAGGAGCCTTCATGAGTGGAATGCCCAAATTCATGCCTGCCAACTGCCTCTGGCGCGAAATGCCTGTGATTGATATGCCCTATTCCAGTGTGATTCAATCAGTATTGATGAGCAATAAATACGGGAATATTTAATAAATTTCCGACCAGAAAGTAAGGACGCCTATGAGCTTGGATATGACCAAAATTATTCTCTCCGGTGTTTATGGTGCCGCTGTTATGGGCGGTATCTCGTGGTTGGCTTTAAAATTTTCCCAGGGAAACAAAAAATCTGTAAAGTACTGGAGTTTGCTAATTCCTGGATACTTACTGGGAATCCTGGGATGGCGGTTTCTGTTTAATTCCTAAAAAGATCACTCTTCGTTAACGCCAGAGCTATCGTTTCTACCCCAACATCTTATGCAGACTAAGCAGCGCGGTGTAGGTGGGGAGGATGTAGAGGGTTTCATCCGGGTGGGTTTGCTGGAGAGCGAGCGCTAAGGCGGTTTTGAGGTCGGGTTCGACCTGGATTTGCGCCTCGGGGATGCCCGCGTACTTCAGGCGAACGGCCATGTCTTCGGCGCGGACGCCGCTGACGACCACTTGTTGGGTCGATGGGATGACCTCGAATTGGGCATCCCAAATCCAGGAGACATCCCGACCATCGGCGTAGTTGTCGTTTAAAGCAATCAGCAGCTTGCCCTTGGGGTCGCCGCCCACCAGCTTGAGTACTTCCGAGGCGCCGACCGGGTTTTTAATCAGCATAATCAGTGCGTTTTTGCCTTTAATCTTTTTCTTTTCGGCCCGCCCAAAAACGCTCTGGTAGTTTTTCAGCCCGGCGGTAATCACCTCGGGCGGCAGGCACAAATCAAAGGCGACCGCCGCCGCCGCCAGCAGGTTGTAGACGTTGAACAATCCCGGCAGCGGCAGCACCATGCCCAGGCTTTTTCCACCGTAACGCAGATGGATCTCGCTGTCCTCGGGCTTGACCAGCACATATTCCGCAGCGACGGCGGGCTTGGGGCGTGCGTAACCGCATTGCTCGCAACGATAATGGCCCAGATGGCCGAAAATCATGGTGCCATAATGTAACTGGCCCTGGCAGGCGGGGCATTGGGTGACTTCTCGTGTGAAGGGCACCGGGCAGGCGGTCTCCCGGTAGTGCTGATAGGCCACCTGCTCGATGCCGAAGTAGATGGTGTTGTCTTTCAGCGCCGGATCCTGCCCCAGCGTGGTGACCAGCGGATCGTCGGCGTTTAAAATCAGGCGGCCCTGGCCTTGCATGATGCCGGTTTGCTGAATGCCGGTTTGAATCAGCTTTGCGGTGGTATCCAGCTCGCCGTAGCGGTCCAGCTGGTCGCGGAACAGATTGGTCACGGCCACGCGCGCCACCGGGATTTCAGTGGTCAGCCCCTTCAGAGATGCTTCATCCACCTCCAATACGGCGTAATCGGCGGACAGTCGCCCAGTCATGCTGCTCTGGTTCACCAGCGCGGCGGTGATACCCGGCACCATGTTCGCACCCAACTGGTTATGCACCACTTTGCTGCCGCTTTCCCGCAGGAATTGCGCCAGCAACCCGCAGGTGGTGGTTTTTCCGTTGGTGCCCGTGACGGCAATCACCTGGTTCTTCAGCTGGTTTCCCAGGTTGCGTAGTAAGTCTGGGTCTACCCGACGGGCGACTTTGCCGGGCAGGCTGGTGCCCGAGCCGAGTTTCAGGAGCGCAGTCAAACCGGCTACGGTTTTACCGGCGCCAATGGCAAGGCCGGTTCTAAGGGAATCTTTGCACATATCCTTATGCTAGCTGATTTTGCCCATGAGAGAAACGGCGATTTCTCGTTCTTGGATTCGAATTCCTGTTTTCGGGAGGTTCAACAGCTCAGGCAAAGTAATGCACTTTGGCTTTGCTATGGTCCTGTAAACCTTCGACATCCAGATGTCGCACACCTTTCAGGTCGCCATGCACGCGATCGATATTCACCCGGACCCCTTCCAAGAGAAAGCGTTTGTTCTGGGGCTTATCGGGATGCTCTGGCTGAAAGCCCATATTTAGCAGGATTCGAGCCATTTCTGCCGGGTTCATGGCCTCTCCCGGTATGCCTTGCTGGGCTTTTCGGATGAGTTTAGCCACCCGGTCCGCATCGGTTGCCGGTTCGGCGCGCTTCTTCCCGAAGCGCGGTTCGGTCTGCACGGCGAAATTTGAGATGAGAGACATCAATCACTCGTTTTCTATGATTGTCTGCAAGAATGAAATCTTTTTATCAAAAGGATGTGAAAAATAGATGATGCTGCCCAACAAATTGTTGAGGAGTCATCCCCCACTGCATGAATGGCCTCAATATCTCAAAAAACAAGATGTTTGGCAAACCGGAAAAAAGCCCCGGACATCAAGTAATCCGGGGCTTTTTGGATTTTGATCCGGTGTGATGGCTAGGCC
>DATNPJ010000038.1:0-101992 GCA_036703295.1 Coleofasciculaceae cyanobacterium
TGGTTCGATTGTTTCCTGTGCATCTTCGGCCCCGCGCGGCCCATTTTATAGAGACTGTTTCCGGGAATATCGGGCGGTATATCCGGGGACAAAGCATGGTTGCCGGTAGCGTGGCCCTATTGATCGGGATTGGGTTGGTTATTCTGGGCGTTGAATACCCGTTGGTGCTTGCCTTGCTAGCCTTTGTTCTGGATTTTATCCCGATTGTCGGCTCATTGGCTGCCGCTGCCTTCGCCATCATGGTGGCGTTCGGGCAGAGTCCTCTGCTGGCCCTTTGGACGGCCATTTTGTATATTGTGGCCAACCAACTGGAGGCCAATGTGATCGGTCCCCTGATTGTCGGCAAGGCGGTCGGCCTCGGCCCGTTCTGGATTATTTTCAGCATTCTGGCGGGCGGCACGCTCTACGGCATTCCGGGTGCGTTCCTGGCCATCCCGGTGGCGGTCATCATCAAGCTGGTGATTGACGAGTTTTATGTGGGGAGCTTCCTGCAAACGCCCCCCGCTGCCGAGGCGGTTTGAGGATTTCTCATACCACGCGCCGCTTTTTTTCGCTAAGCTGATTGCATGCTAGCCCTCACCGAAATTGTTTTTCTGGCCGCTCCGTTTGCCCGCCCTGAAGAGGTCGCCTTTAACCGGCGGCTGGCGGAGGTGGTGCGGGCCTATAATTTCCCCTTGTTTATGCCGCAAGAGGCTCGGGACGAACTGCGGACCGGCGAACTGCCGGAGCAGGCCATTTCCGTGGATGCGGTGCTGGCGCCGGCGGTCTCCAACAGCACGAATTCTGATGAGCGGCTGGCGGAAGTCTGCATGGAGGCCTTGCATCGGGCCAACCTGGTAATATCCGTCTTTTTCGGGGATGACTTCGATTCGCGCACCGCTTTCGAAGTCGGTTACGCGCTGGGTCGGCGAATCAACGTGGTCGCCGTTCAAAATACCCGCATCTCTGGGCCGGAACGTCCCGAACGATGCGCCCCCTGGTCCGGGCCGAATCTGTGTTCGCGCGTCGTGGTGGCCCCTCACGAGGAAGATCGCTTCCCCGATCGCCTGATTCCCATCCTCAATCGCTACTTCGAGCCCTTCAAGCCCCTGCGGTAGTGTGACCTGAAGTTTCTGTGGGCGCGGAAGCCAGGATTTCAATAGTGGCCGTATTTTTGACCTCTTTAATCTCAGAGACCAATCCGATTTTGCGGGCAATCAGCCAGTCTTTAATGCTATCCGGCAGCCAGCGGAAGACGGTGTAACGTCGCGCATCCTTGCCGATGACATAGCGGGTGCGGGGTTTCGACGAGGTGAGTGCATGGATTGCCGCTATCACCACATGTTCGGGATCGATGGCCCGACTGGCGGATTTCTGGGCGGCTTTGTGCGCGGCTTGCAAGTTTTGTCCGTACAAGTCCAGTTGCCCTTGCCCCAGCTCCCGAGCGTGGGATTCCGCCAGCAGGAGAGCCTTATTCCAGATGGGTGTGGCAATCGATCCCGGCGCGATGATTGAGACATGGATGCCCCAAGGTTTCAGCTCCATGCGAAGAGAATCCGTAAACGCCTCCAGTGCGAACTTGGAGGCGCAATAGGCCCCCATGAACGGAAATGCGATCAGCCCGGAGACCGAGCCCATGTTGATAATCCTGCCGTGCGCTTTGCGAATCAGGGGGAGAAATGCCTGGGTGGTTGCCACATGTCCGAAAAAATTGACTTCGAATTGCTTTCGGAGCGCATCCGGAGGAACAAATTCCATCGATCCACCGACAACAATACCGGCGTTGTTGATCAAGCCGTTGAGTCCTCGATCCTGAACCTTGGCATGAATAAAATCCATCGCATTCCGGATGGAAACCGGATCGGTAATATCCAGGCGAATCGGGACCATGGCGGGTGAAAACGATGCCAGTCTTTCGGCATCCTTATCCGAGCGGACGCCTGCAAAAACCAGATAACCCTTTTCCGCCAAAGCCCGGGCACAGCCAAAGCCAATACCGGTGGAGGCGCCACTAACCAGAACGGAACCTTTTCCGAGGTTTCCAGGATTAGCTGTATTCATCTGGTTTTTGGAAGCGCAATGAGGCATCGCCAAGTTTTCTGCTCAAGATCACTCTGTATTCGGGAATTCTGGGATTCCAAGACCCGAGGAGGAAGACAATTTTTAATTGAGACTATCACAATCGGGACAGGCTTGCCGTTTGATTTTTTCATTAATGCTGAGTATCACCTTGAAATAGATTGCAGGAACTGGATAAAAAAATAAAATGTTCACTGGCCACGCAACAATGCATATTCAATTACCATTCAAAATCCATTTAAAGAATCCGGGATGAAGTTACAGATGTCTCATCCAGGAACGAAGCAATATCATTTGAGGGCGCATATCCGCAAGGAGGCGAAAGCGGCCTTGCCGTGTCAGGACGATATAAACCGGATCATTTTGGATAGTACAAGGGCCGGACTGTTCCTGCTGGATCTCCATGGGGTTTGCATCTATGCAAATCCGGCAGCGGAGGTGATGACAGGTTATCGCTTCGATGAACTCCGCCAGGTCGCTTTGCATGACATGATTCATCATGAACATACGGATGGCCTTTTGAGCCACGCTATTGAATGTCCGGTGTCCAAGGTGTTGCAGGAAGGGCGTGAAATCAGGTCGCATGATGAGATCCTGTACCGGAAGGACGGAACGTCTTTCAATGCTTCCTGTTCAGTTCTCCCGATCAGGCGTGAAGGTGTTCTGACCAGCGTCCTGCTGGAGGTTCGCGATATCACGGATGAGATACAAGCCCGGCAGATTATCAGCGAGAGTGAATACCGTTTTCGTGCCATGGCCGATGCGGCGCCGGTTCTGATCTGGATGTCGGCTACTGATGCGCAATGTGACTACTTTAATAAGCCCTGGCTGGATTTTACGGGTCGCACCATGGCGCAGGAATTAGGGATCGGTTGGACGGAAGGTGTCCACCCTGATGACTACGAGCATTGCATGGCGACTTATCTGGCCGCCTTCAAGGCGCGAGAGCCTTTCAAAATGGATTACCGCCTCCGCCGATATGACGGGCAATATCGATGGATACTGGATCATGGGATCCCACGCTTTTCGCAAGAAGGCGAATTTATGGGGTATATCGGTTCCTGTATCGATATTACGGAGCGCAAAGAGGTGGAGCGTCGCCTGGAAGAGGGTTTGGCCCGGGAAAGCCTGAACCGGCGGATTTTGGAAATTTCCGGCCAGCCCCTCGATACCGAGACTATTTTGAGTTCCCTGGCGGAAGAGGTCGGTCGATTTTTCAAGGCGGATCGTTGCTTGCTGTTTCTGTTGAAGCCAATGGATGAAAATGGCTCCCTGCTGGAGGCCTATCTCTCCGGCCAGTATAATGCCTCACCGGATATCACACCCGTTCGGCTTGATGAGTTGCCGGTGGCGGTGAAGGATATTCTGATCCGAAATCTGTCACCCGATCAGGCCTTGATGATGCGTAATTTGCCAACACCGGAAGCCTACGTGGCGGACTTGGCGAAGCGTTTCCAAGCGTTGCCTGTTCCCCAAGAAGAGCGGGAGGAATATCTGCGCCTCACCCGGAAAGTGATTTTTGAGGTTTACGGAATTAAATCCAATCTGCGGGTCGGCATTTCATACCGTGGCAAGGCGTACGGTACCATCATGCTGCAACAATGCACTTCCCAGAGAATCTGGACTCCGGAGGAAGTGGAGATGCTGAATACCGTTGGCCGTCATTTGGGCAGTGTGATCTACCAGAGGGAGCTTTATCAGCAGGAGCGGAAAGCTGCGCGAGAACTGCAGCGCAGCTACGATCTGATCAACATCATTCGGCAAGCCCAGACGCACTTCATCACCAATGAGGGTATGACCTCCTTGTTTGTGGAGCCGGTCAAAAGGCTGCTGGAACATACCGGCAGCGGGTACGGCTTTATTGCCGAATTGCTGCGTACGGGCGAGGGGCACCCCTATCTCAGATGCTATTACCTCAGCGATATCAATTGGAGAAAGGATACCCGCCACTTGTTTGAAGAGAAGTTAAAACAGGGTCTGGAGTTTCATAATCTGCATAATCTTTGCGGTGAGGTTATCAACACCGGGAAAATGGTCATCTCCAACAATCCGGATAACGATCCGCGCAGTAGCGGACCTTCCGGGGGACAACCCCGATTTCAGTCGTTTATGGGGATGCCCCTTTACAAGGGAGCCACGTTGGTCGGCATGATCGGTATCGCCAACTGTCCGGAGGGGTATGAACCGGGTTTGTATGAGGAGCTACAACCTTTTCTGGACGCCTGCGCCAATATCATTGTCGGCTACCGGAGCGAGCAGCAGCGCCGCAAACTGGTTCGCGATCTCAAAGTCAGCGAGCGGGCGCTTAAAATCTATGCCGCCCGGCTGGAGCGGAGCAACAAGGAGCTGGAGCAATTTGCCACCATTGCTTCCCACGACTTGCAGGCCCCATTGCGCAAAGTACTTATGTTCAGCGACTTTCTGCAGGCAACGGCAAGTTCACGCTTATCGTCAGAGGACCGGGATTATCTGGATCGCATCCAGGTAGCCAGCCACCGGATGCAGAAGCTGATCTCCGATTTGTTGCTGCTGTCCCGAGTGACTCGCAAAGGACAGCCGTTCCGCCCGGTCAATCTCCGCAGTACCCTCCAGGAGGTCCTCTCGGATCTGGAAGAGCCCATTCAAAAGTCTCATGCCCGGATTGAGATTGGCGACATGATGACCATCGAGGCGGACCCCACGCAGATGCAACAGGTGTTGCAAAACCTGATTTCCAATGCCATCAAGTTCCACAAACCGGATGAGCCGCCCGTCGTCCGGGTGGGCATCCAGACGCTGGATAACAAAATCTGCCGGATTATTGTGGAAGATAACGGCATCGGTTTCGATGAAAAATATCAGGAGCGGATTTTTGAGGTCTTTGAGCGCCTGCATACTGAAAAGCAGTATGAAGGCACCGGCATGGGCCTGGCGATTGTCCGTAAAATTGCCGAGCGCCATGGGGGGACGGTGCAAGCCCGAAGTCATCCGGGACAAGGCTCCATATTTACCGTGACTCTCCCTATTTATCAGTCTTAAGGGCTTGTACTCGCTTGTTTTCTCCGATTTTTGCCGGGAGTATACTCCTGTCCGTGCCACCCAGCCGTTGTCGATGTCCGGTTTTTGGGTGGTGGAACCCTCCTCGACTGAAATTTTAGCGCCGTTCGCTTTTTCCACCCCGAAAAAAACACCTGCGTATTATAATGCAGGGTATGGAGCGCGTGATTTCATGTTTGCTGGGCGGCCTGCTTCTGCTGGCCAGCTCGCTGCCGGTGGCTGCCGCTGTCCCGTTGAGGCCGGGTGTTATTCGCCTGGCGCAGGATGATATCCTGGAAACGGGTGGGTTGCCGGGAGGCATGCCAATGGGCATGCTGCTTTCCTCTACAGGAGGAACCGTAAAGCTTTCCGCCGCGACGGAATCGGCGAAGGATCCGGCAGAAGTTGCTCCGGAGAATCCGCCAGTGGCTGCCATGCCCGTGGTCGCCATGATGGTTAAAGCCGACCACTATGCCGAGTTGCTGGCGCAATGGCAGCAGAGCCCCTCTCCCCAGAGTTTCGAGCCGGTTCTTGTCCAGGGGCAGGAAGTGGCATCCGCCTATATGGCGCTGACCGAACCCATGGATGAGGCCTCCTTTGATGCGCTGGTCAAGAAAATGCAGGGCTATCTGGTGCTTCGCGAGCCGATTACCGTAGCGGCGCCGGATCCGGCCTGGCTTTACGAGCAGGCTAAGCAGCATGGCGGCCCGGCGGATATCGCTTTTTTCGACCTGATGCGGCAGACCCTGAATGGCTACTGGCCGGTCACGATGGAGCGCCTGGACGATCAGACCGGCTGTACCCGTTACGGGTTGCTGGACCTGGTGAAGCTCTATGGTGGCTGGAAGGATTTCCAGCGGCAATATCCGCAGGCCTACAAAGATGAGCTTTATAACCCGGATCTGCTGCTGCTCTGGGACATCGAAGATCAGCTGCTCAACAGCAAGGCCGCCTGCGAAGGCGCTGCCAGCGTCATCCAGGAGTTCGAGGCGTTCATGCAGACCTTCCCGGACTCCAACCTGGTTCCCCAGCTCCGCAGGCGACTGGATTTGCTGCGCAAGAACCAGTTGGATATGTATTTTTACCAGGGCATCCAGTATAACTCCCCGGAATAGGCTTGCCCCGCTGGCGGCATCCCATCGCCAGCCAGACTCTTGCTGGGGCGACCAGCACAACTCCCGGAGTGAGGTCGCCCCTCGTTTTAATCGGGCGCTTCCGTTTTTTTGACACGCCTGAGTTTTTGGTTTAATTTTACAAAATCGAAGTCGGGTTTTGTGGTTTTCAAGCGCGTTATTGCGGTCAGGCAATTCTGTCATTGCAGGTTTGTCACCAGAATAGAGGTAGTTGGATATGAAAAACGTAAGCATGCTGAGAATTTCCGGCGTACCAAGCTCTGTTTATTTTGGAAAAAAGAAACAACCGGACAACACCGGCACGGCTTCTCAAACAATGACGGACAGCGTGCAACTCTCGGGGAAAGCCGCAGAAGGCAAGCCCGCCCATTCTCGTACAAAACCGTCCTTAAGCAGGATTTTCGCGTCCTTCCTGGCCATGACGGCTCCAGCCATGGCAACCGCGCAACAAACATCCCCGCCGGATAAACCCGGTTTTGTCGTCGCTAAACCGGATGATGAAGCGCTAAAGGATATCCAGTGTCCGGGTGATGGGGTCACAGCCACGCAGCGAGCCCGGAATATCCAGCGCGTGGTCGCCAGCGTTCCTGCAATTCGTATTTCATCCAGCACTTTTACAAATTTTCAGGACAAAGGGGACCAGGTTGCACACGGTAGCGGCATTGTGGTGGATGCCCAAAAAGGAATCTTGCTGACCAACGCCCATATCGTAGAAGCACCGCAAGGTTTCAGGATTCAAGACATCAAGGTGACGATCCACAATCCGGGAAAAGAACCGGTCACGACAACAGCCCGCGGCAAACACGTAAGTGGTCAGCGGGATTGGATGCTCCTGCAACTGGCCCCTCCGAAAGAAGGCAATTTGGCGCTGACTCCAGCGGTCTTTCATACCAAGGACGTGCCAATAACCTGTCCCGCCATAGCCGTAGGCTATCCAATGGCACTGGAATCCGCCGCCGAAGTTTCGCCCCCCATTGCAACACTAGGCACCATTTCAGGAAACAATTTCAGGGAGAAAAATGTTCCGCCCGCTTATGACATTCCGTTCTACGTAACCGATGCGGCCATTAATCCGGGTAACTCGGGTGGTGCCTTGGCCACACCCAACGGGTATATTGTTGGCATGAATACCTATACATACCCGCAGAAAGCTACCACGTCAGTTTCCTACAAGGCGGCTGATTTGGTCCAATACCTGAGAGAGCAGGGACTGGAGCCACTGACCGACGAGCAGCCGGGTGAAGCGGCGGCAGAACCCAAAAAGCCTGACAACCATAAAAAGTAAAACTACCGGCAGGAGGCTTCCCGCAGCGCTGGCGCAGGCTCGCCGCAGGCGGGGATTTCCTCGATGACGGGTTCGGCCTTCGGGTGCGGCAAGGGGCGGTTCTGTCCGAACCATTGCACCACCATCACACCACTTAAAATCACGGCGGAGCCGATGATCGTGGGCAAGGTCAGCGATTCATGCAGGAACAGCCAGCCGAAAAGCACCGTGATCACCGGGGTGACATAGGCGAAGGTGCTGGTAACGCTGATGGACATGGTTTTCAGGGTGTACAGGTAACAGGATGTGGCCGCGATGGTCCCCAGCACGATGAGGTGGCCGAGCGCCACCAGGGAAGCCGCCGAGGGGTGAATGGCCTGCCAGTTGTCGATGGTTGCCAGGCAAAAGGGGACCAGCAGCAGACCGGCAAACAGGTTCTGCAAGCCGATGCTCATCAGCAGGGAGGAGGACGGGGTCGGGTGCTTGCGCGCGTAAATGGAGCCCACCGACCATGAGAAGGTGGTGACGACGCTGACGATGACGCTGGCCCAGAACAGCACGGAGGTGTTGCCGATGTTGCTCAGTTGGGGCAGTAGCAGAATAAACATGCCCAGGAATCCGATGCCGATGCCCAGCATGGCTTGCGGGGTGATGCGCTCGCGCGGTGGGATGCGGGAGGACAGCCAGAGCATCCAGAACGGGGTGGTTGCTACCAGCAGGCCGCTCAGGCCGGTGGACATATGCTGCACCGTCCAGGCCGCCAGCGCGTTGCTGAATGCAAACAACAATGCGCCCACAATAAAATGAGTCCGGATTTCCTGCCGGTTGGGGATTTTTTCGCCCCGCAGCAGGCAGAAGGCCAGGAGGATCAGTCCCGCGATGGTGAAGCGCAGGCAGGGTAGCAGGGCGGTGGGGATGGTTTCCACCCCGATGCGCATGGCGCCCAGTGTCGTCCCCCAGACGATATAAACCGTGAAAATAGCAGCATACGCCTTGAAAGTGTTGGGTGAATTGTTCATAACGGCAGCCTCATCCGCATATCGACGCGCTCGTAATGCGGTTTGTCTTGGGAAGAGAAATCGAACGGGGTAAACCCCATCTTTCGGTAAAGGTGGATGGCAGGCAGAAGACGGCTGTTGGTTTCCAGCATCAGCAGCTTGCCGCCCAGCTCGCGGGCTTTGGCGATGGCGGCCTCCATCAGGCGGTGGCCGATTTTCTTGCCGCGCGCCTTTTCGCTGACGGCCATTTTGGCCAGCTCGTAGGTGGTGTGGTCATGCTTGATCAGCGCACAGGTGCCCAGGATTTCTTCTTCCCCCAGGCAATTCACCCGTCGGGCGAACAGAACGGCCCCGCCCTGCTTCAAAATAGATTCCTCGGGGTTGTTCAGTATTGCTGCGTCCGGCGGCTCCAGCGAGAAATACTGCTCAATCCATTCCAGGTTGAGGCGCTTGAAGTGTTCCTTCAGCGCCGGGCTGTAATCGACAATCTCGATGCTGCCCTGAAGCTTCCGGTCCTGGCAATCGATGAAGCGTGCATAGATGCCGCGTTCATCCAGGGTGCTTTCCATCTGGTGGATGGCGCGCATGATGTCCGAATCGCTGGCGTCCAGCAGACCATTGACAGCCACTTGCAGGTCATTCCAGATGACCTGGAGCGCCGGGAGCATGGCCTCTCCCTTTTGGGTCAGGGCCAGCAGGCGCTTGCGCTTGTCCGTCTCGTCCTTCAGGGCATGGACAATCTCGTGCTTAATCATTTCCCCGGCAACCTGGTTGACGGCAGGGTGGCTGATGCCCAGGATTTTGGCGATATCCATGATGGAAATGGGCGCGCGACGGCTGAGCAGGTAGTACACCGGGAACCAGCGCGGCTCAAAGTCGATGTCCTGCTCTTTGTAAATGAGCATGACTTCCTGCGTCATACGCTCGGTGAGGCGCCGTAACCGGCTGCCGAGAGCCAGCGGTCCCAGTTCGCTCAGCAAATCCACGGGTTTCTTCCTTTCCGGATGTCAGTGTATTGGGTTCCAGGTGATGAGTTAGGTAAGGCTTTTCGTAAGCTCTTACCTATTTATCCCAAACAGACCAATATGGCAAGGGCTTTTTATGCCTGGTGGCCTGGCAATCCGGTTATCCGGCGCGATGAATATTGGATCCGGATACCCCCGGATCAGGCCACCGATTCCCCTCTTATGCAGCTCTTGGTTTTCCAGTTTGCGTGGCGTCCTCAATGAGGCTTGGCAGGAAACGGCTTCGGATGCAGAGACCGGCTGGTCGCCGGGATGACGCCTGAAAACCCGTCCGGCTCAGGTGGTGGAATAGGGCGTTGATTGCTAATTGCCACGCGAGGCTGGATCTGTGGCAAGGTAAGTAGCCGGCTTGCTTTGGGCGGCATTGGCATACAGATCCTCGCCGCGCCGCCAGTCCATGCTGTACAGGCGTCGGATGGCCTGGATATCCCGCGAGGAAAGACCGGGATTGTAAGCCGTGTTCCCGCGGTGCCAGCGGCGCTCAGCCACCATAATATCGTTCGGGTTCCGGCTGTGATTGGCGATGCCCAGCGCATGGCCGAATTCATGCAGAATGTTGGCCTTGATGTCCCTTTCCGGGATGCCGACGGTCTTGATCTCGATATCGGCATGCCCCACCCGGTAATTGGTGATGCCTGCTACATAGCGATCCCGGAAGGACGGGACCCACCGGATGGTGATATCGGCTGCCTGACGGCTATCGACCTCGGAAAACCACACGCGGTTGTTCAAAGCCGACGACCAGGCGCGCATGCTGTCCATGACATACTGCCGGTGCTGTGGTCTGAAGAGTGTGCCACCGGCCGGTTTGGAATCGATGTACACATTCAATTGAGTGGAAGCGGGCTGCGAGAGCCGGAAGGTTCGCACCGAGTCCCAGGTCATCCCGAAATTGGTCTCGGCTTCCCGATTTGCTTGTACCGTACCGGTTTGCCCGGTTTGAGTCATAAAAGCAGTGTTATCACCAGGGCTTTTGCCGTTCAGGGTTTCTGAAAAATTAACCGCGCTAAGACACACCTGGGCAGACAAACACACCCCTGCCAGGGCAAACCAATATCGCATCGTTCACTTTCCACGCTCTACCGCTCAAGTAGGCTCTATTATTTCATAATATTGATGAAAAAACAATCATAAAATCAGATCGGCCCGTTGCCGGTGAATGCTTGTATCACGCTCAATGCGCGATGCCTGCCTCCTCCGGGGCCTTCAAGGTGTGAAGTCCCAAGCTGAATCCGGTGAGGCGGCATCGATTCCGTGTTTTTGCCAGGATGGGGCTGAAAGTACCCGGAAACGCATAGCGTAATCAAGTCTGTCGTAACCAAGAGGGACGAAAAAGATGTGTTAGCGGCCAGGCAAAAGAAAACCGGGACCCACCGGGCCCCGGTCTCTTGTCCTTAAAAAACTAGTGCTGGGTGGTGCCGGTTTTGGAGGACTTGGCGGCCTCTCTCAGCGCCTTGTTTTCAGCATGGGTTTCTTTCCAGTTGCCCTTGTTAGTTTCATGGGCATCTTTTCTCAGATCCATGTTGGTTGTTTTGGTGCTCATTCTGTTTTGTTTAGCCTGTTGAGTCGCCTGCTTCATGTTGGCCCGTTTCTGCTCGGCGGTCATGTTGGGATCCGCCTGGTTGGCCTTGCGGGCATCCTGGATGAGCTGTTTGTTGGTGGTGTGGGTGTCCATGTTGTTCTGTTTAATCTGCTGGTGGGTTTCCTGCCGAGTTCCCTTGTTTTCCATGTGGGTTTCGTGGCGGTTTTGTTTAATCTGCTGATGGGTTTCATGGGCGCCACCAGCGGCCAGCGCTGAGCCGCAGCTCAGGACGGACACCACAATAGACAATGCCAGAAGGCTGTTTTTCATCACTAACTTCCTCTCTACAGACAAATAAAACTCGTAACTTTGCTAAAAAGTGGAACCGACCGGGCCCCACTTGGCAACATTATACCCGGCTGTTTCCATTCGAAACGATGTGTAAACATCTGTACAAAAAAAATCAAGTTTGGCCGGATTTGGTCGAACGAGTAATCATAGACCCTGGTAAGGGCAACGTATTCACCCAAGTTGCAGTAACGGAGGACCGTGATGACTTCACCGACCAATGCGATACCGGGACACTCGCAAGACAATGTTGAGCCGAAAACCAAATTCCGGTTGGTGACCCGCAGTGATTTCGACGGGCTGGTCTGCGCCGTTTTGCTGAAGCATCTGGACATGATTGACGATATTCTGTTCGTGCACCCCAAAGACATGCAGGACGGCAAAATCGAGATTAACGACCGGGATATCACCACCAACCTGCCCTATGTGCCGGGCGTCCATATGGCTTTCGACCATCACCTGAGTGAAACCTTGCGCAACACGCAGCAGACCGGCAACCATATCATTGATGCCCATGCCATGTCGGCGGCTCGCGTGGTCTACGATTATTACGGCGGCGCCGAGCGCTTTCCTGGGCGCTGGAATGACATGATGGAAGCGGTGGACAAGGCGGATGCCGCCATGTTCAATCGCGATGAGATCCTCAAGCCCACCGGTTGGACCCTGCTGAACTACCTGATGGATCCGCGGACCGGTCTGGGGCGCTTCCGGGAATTCCGGATTTCCAACTACAACCTGATGATGAACCTGATCGATGCGTGCAAGGACCAGGATATCTCGCAGATTATGGAGTCTCCAGATGTAAAAGAACGGGTGGAACTGTACACTGAGCACGCCGAACTGTTCAAGAAACAGCTCAAGAACTGCTCAACGGTTCACAAAAACCTGGTAATCCTGGATTTGAGAGACCAGGAAACGATCTACGCCGGGAACCGGTTCATGATCTACGCCTTATACCCGGATTGCAACATTTCCATCCACGTCCTTTGGGGCTTGAAGCAGCAGAACACCGTGTTCGCCATCGGCAAGTCCATCCTGAACCGGAGTTCCAAGACCAACGTGGGTGAACTGTGCCTGCAATACGGCGGCGGCGGCCACGAAAAAGCCGGCACCTGCCAGATTGAAAACGACCAGGCCGAACTCATCCAACAGGAGCTGATCCGCAAGATCAACGCCGACGGCTAATAAGCCAAGTCGCAGTAAGCCTCGAACATGCGGCGGCTGGCGGCGTGGGCTGCGTTGAAATGGCGATCGGTTTCTTCCCGGATGGCCTGCTTGCGCTCGGGCGGCAGGGTTTCGGATTCGTCCAGCCAGGTGGTAATCAGTTCCTGGCTCATTTCCGGATGAAACTGCACCGCATACACCTTGCTGCCCGGCTTGCCCAATCGGTAAGCCTGCTCCGGGCAGAGCGCGGAATGCGCCAGATTCACCGCGCCCGGCGGCAGATGATAGCGATCCTCATGCCACTGAAACTGCGGTAAGCCGTCGAGTTGGGAAAGCACCGGATCCGCTTTGCCCGCTGCGTTCAGCGTAATGGGGGTCCAGCCGATTTCCTGGACTGCTACCCCGTTTACCCGGTTGCGCTCTACCGGGGCGCCCAGGCTGCGGGCAATCATCTGCGAACCCAGGCAAATGCCGAAAATGGGCAACTCTTGGGCGATGGCCTCGCGAACCATCGCCTGCTCCCGCAAGAGGTAATCATATTTGTAGTCTTCGGTCAGGCTTTCCCGCCCGCCCAGAATCACCAGCCCGCGCAGCCCTTCCAGGGCCAGATGGCGCTCGGTCAGCTTTCGGGCCTGGACGTATTCAATGGGCAGGCCACGTTCGGCCAGGACTGCTTCCAGGGGGCCGAGGGTGTTGCCGGGGACATGGCGGACAATCAGGATGCTCATAGCCTTATTGTAGAATATGCCGGGCGACGTGAGGCCATGATCCGGGACGGGCGTGTTTCGTCGGTTTTAGTTTTTACGCTGAAAATGGATCGAAATGCCGTTGGAAGCTCCCAGGCTGTCAATTCAGCAAATAGCGAAACAGCCCTGAATTGCTCAGGGCTGGATTCGCCGACCTGTTGAAACCTCGGTGGAAGTCAACCGGAAACCGGTTGAGTGGGCTTCTCCGGTCCCAACGAGACTGCGTTAAACGCATGACTGCTATTTTACTACTACTCCCACATTCAGGGTAGTGGCGGTAACAAACTATTGCAAGGCGTCTCGCTTAGGCCGAATAGATGGGGGTGGGGAAAAACTACTCTTCCAGTTCGCTCAGTTGCAGGTATCTCAGCTCACGAAGCAGGGGGATCTCGATTTCCGACAGATCAAATGCTGATCCTGCGGGACCGGCATGAGCGTGGGCCAGGAATTGCTCCTCATCAGGGGTATGACCCCAGTTTTTCAGACCGCCATGCTTCTTGGCGTACTTGGCGTTGGATATCACCATCGGTCTTTCACCTCCTCAGTTATGCGTCATATGGGAAGCGTTGCTCTCTTTCACGGCCCTTCTCAGACAGAATGGGGCTGGAATGGGATCTTAAGAATCTCTGGTCTTTCACTTTTTCTAATATAAACGTATCAGGATGCCTTTGCATCCCTCGATCGGGTAATAGATCAGGCTGCTTCGCTTTGGATTGCACTACGAACCAGCCTTCTCCTACTAATGGTTGATTGCCGGGGTTTTAACCTCTGAAACAGGTGAGGAACTCCTCTTTTGCGGAAAAATCCGGTAGTCGCCGAAGTCATATTCCAATTAAGCAAAGTTTGGCGGCAAGCCGCTCACACTGTCATTTCGCCTCTATATATTCATTACAAATACGGTTTGAATAACTTAAAGTTTTTTTAAGTTCTGATTTGGATTGTCGGAAAGGACTTCTTTTTGAGACTGGATGGCCTCTTTGATTCCTCATATTTCCATGCTTGAACGTTGTTTTTTCTGGATAGGGGGGCATCGGGATTGCACAGTTCTATCCGGCTCGGGTTAGAATAATGCGCATGGCAATTTGTGTTGAAACCATTACGGAAACCACCGAGAACCGCTTCAAGGCGACGGCCGGTCTGGCTTGGCTGGGCTGGGTGTTCGATTTTTACGATCTGATTCTGATCGCTTTTTTGATTCCGGTCATTGAAAAGGATTTGCTGATCCCGCATGCGCAAAGCGCGTGGCTGCTGGGCATTGGCCTGGGGGCTTCCGGGCTGGGAGGAATATTGTTCGGCTGGCTGGCCGACCTGTACGGGCGCAAGCGGATCCTGACCATCACGGTGCTGCTGTTCTCCTTTGGCATGCTGATGAGCGGCTTTGTGCAGACACCCCTGCAATTCTTTATCGCCCGGTTTATCACCGGGCTGGGCCTGGGCGGCGAGTGGGCCGTCGGGCACGCCCTGATTGCCGAATCGGTTCCCGCCGAGAAACGGGCCCGCTGGAGCGCTTTCCTGCAAAGCGGCGAGCCGATTGGGGTTGCATTGGCCGCGATTGTCGGCTTCACCATCGCCCCGATGATTGGCTGGCGGACGGTCTTTATTATTTCCGCCTCCAGTGGCTTGCTCACCATCTTTTTCCGTCGCTTCATGCATGAATCGCCCCTGTGGCTGCAAAGCCCGAAGCGGAGTTCCGCTGAGCGCTTCCAGGCGCTGAAACCTTTCGTGGCCGGTTATTGGCCGCTGATGTCTCTGGCGCTGGTGCTGGCCATCTTCAAGCTGGGCACCTACTGGACTTGCTATAGCTGGCTGCCGCGTTTTATTCAACAGTCCTATGGTCAGGCCATCCATGAGTCCACGCTGTGGATCCTGATGGGTCAGGTGGGGCAATTCACCGGCATGTACCTTTTTGGCGTCGCTGCGGACCGTATCGGTCGCCAGTGGGCCTTTACCGCCTTTTCCTTGCTGACGGCCAGCGCGCTTCTGCCAATGGCCTTGTATTGGGACACCCTGTTCCAGCATCAACAGGTCATTTTCTGGTTACTCATGTTCATGTTGGGACTGGGCTCCGGTTGCACGGCGGGCTTCGGCGCGTTGCTGGCCGAAATTTTCCCGACCGCCCAGCGCACCTTCGCGATGGGTTCGGTGTATAACATGGCTCGTGGGGTTCAGGTGCTGGCGCCGGTGCTCATGCTGTGGGCCGTGGATCAAAACGGAATTGAGGGTGGTCTCCTGGTTCCCACCACGCTGGCGCTTTTGACCGCCGCCTGGGTTTGGACACTCCCCGCCCGCCACGGCAAACCGCTGGAAAATTAGAAAAGCCCTCTTGCCAGATTAGAGCTTTGTCTATTAATCGCTTTCGCGGATGACCGGCATGTCGGTTCGATGCCTGCTAGAATGAAGAGACAGCAGATTCGAAGGGCAGGGAATGTCGGCAAGCAATCACGAGCATCTGGAATCGCAGCACATGCGGCCCTATGAGCGCCTGAAAGCTTACGTGGTCAGCGATGTCCACCTGAACAACCACCCCTACGATCCCGCCGAGCCCGAAAACCCCCGCCGCAAAAACTTTCGTGTGTTTCTCACGCAGGTCAACGAAACCCTGCGCCCCACGGACAAGGTTCAGCTGATTCTGAACGGGGATATCCTGGACATCACCGGCTCCTGGTTCGAGGACCTCATGCCCTGGGATCGGGATGACGAGGATGTTGGAAACATCCTGGCCTCCCTCCTGGTGTCGATCATGGAGAACAACCTGGCCACCTTCGATGAGTTTCGCCGATTGCTGCGACATCCGAACGCGGAAATTATTTATATTTACGGTAACCATGATGGTCTGTTGCAGCGCTATCCCGCCAGTCACGAAGTCATTCGCAATTTTCTCAGCCCGCACCCCGCCGAGCAGGCACGGGTGCATTTCGTGGAATCCTTTGCCTCGGAAGCGCTGGATTTGTACGTGACGCACGGGCACCTGCTGGATCCTTTCAACCACGCCGATTCCCGCATGCAGCCCGCTCTGGGGGATGTGGTGAACCTGCTCATCGTGAACCGTTTTGTGGAACGCGTGTTGGAGCGGATGAAGGCGCAAGGATACTCAGAAAGCCTGATTCGAAAACTGCACAATAGCCTGCACGATATCGAGTACCTGCGCCCGCTCTCCCTGGTGCCGGTGTGGATTCAGAATACCGCCCACCAGTACCATTCTCACCCGGAAAATGTCGGCAAAGGAAAGGCAATTGACGCCATCATGATTGAATCGGTCTCGGAGATCCTGCGCGATCCCCAGATGGTGCGATTCATGACCCGGCGCTTGCACTTTCCCAAAGGGGTTTGGGAACTGCTGGTATCAGTCACCCTGCGCATCCCGGCTATTTTGCCGCTCATCTCCTTCGTCACCTCCAAGGTGGTGCGGCGGGGGCATTCCAATAAGTATCAGTACAAAGCCGCCCAGCGCCTGCACAGTGAGCAAGGCTACCGGTTGATTGCCTTCGGGCATACCCATATTCCCGGCGTGTTGCCGCTCAGCCAAAGCGCCTATTACTTCAACACGGGTAGCTGGAAGCCGGTCATCAACCTCTTCAAGTATTCCAAGGATCCGGTGGAGCTGGAATACCTGAACCCGGATGTCCAGTTTAACAAGGTGGAACGCTGCGGCATTCTGCGCATCGAAAAAACGGATTTCAGCGGCCAGACCCCGGCTGAATTTGCGCTTCAGACGATTCAAAGCGGTTTGAGCTAGCACTATTTCGGCAACACTGGCGAGTCCAGCTATAAAAGCCTGCGTGAACACAATCCCAGGCTTCTTTCAGCGGGTCGTCCGTTTTGCTTTAGGGGGCTATAGGATTAATCCTAGGCATTCATTTGGAAGTGTATGCATTTCTGATGATAGAAAATCAGACAAATTGAGTCGTTTTGCTTTTAGTTTAAAAATATATGGTTTTAAGGCCGTAGAGATTAATTCGACAGATTGGCTTGTAATTTGGATTTGTCGAATTGTTAACAAATGTTAAATTCGTGTTTGGGTAAGACACTTCAGGGACAAAAAAGAAATACAAGAGTAATTAATTGGTTAATCGCGTATGGCTGCAAATAAACCAGTGGCAGATAAGACTGCCGATCTGATCCAGGAGAGAGCTGCCGGAACCCAAATACCCGAGGTATTTGGGAGCAGTGATGATTTGGAACAAACCGGCTATGAGAGCCTGCTGCCCTCTTATTCAAAAGCAATCCCCCCGACGGAGCCGCCCACCATAAAAATTGGCGGCCCTCAGTGCAAGCATCCTTATAATGCGTCGGTATATAATTGCTCGGCGCTGAGTTTTGGCCCGATGAGCAAAAACTTTATCCTGGCCCTGAACCAGGCGGCCTATCAGTGCGGATTTTACCAGAATACGGGAGAAGCCGGCATTAGCCCCTACCATTTTGGGGTGGATGTGGATATTGAAGATGAAAACTTCAATGTGGATGACTTCTTTCGGCAGTTGAGCGAACAGGACCGGGAGGCCCCCCTGCCTGCCGGAGATGTTGTGTGGCAGATCGGTACCGGGTATTTCAGTTGCCGAAACGAGGATGGCTCTTTTGATCCGGTGAGTTTTGCCCTGAAGGCCCGGATCAGCAATGTGAAAATGATTGAATTGAAACTTTCCCAGGGGGTTGAGCCCCGAAAGGAAATGCCGGTCAAGCAATTAACGCCCGGCATTGCAAAAGTGATGGGCATTCATCACGACAAGGAGGCGAAGCTGCAAAGCCAGCATTCCCATTTTTCCACCCCCATCGAACTGATGCACTTTATCCGGGAATTGAGAGAGCTCTCCGGTGGAAAGCCCGTTGGCTTGAAACTCGGCCTGACCCACCGGTACTGGTTTTTGGCGCTCTGCAAGGCAATGCGCCAGACCGGCATCATGCCGGACTTTATTACCGTGGACGGTATGGAGGCCGGAACCGCCGCCGCATCAAAGAGCGCTTCCGGTTATACGGGCACGCCGCTGAACGAGGCCATCGTTTTTGTTCATAACGCCCTGGTCGGAACCGACCTGCGGGAGCATATCCGGGTGATTGCTTCAGGCCGGGTCTTTACGGAGCGGGATGTTATAGCCAAGCTGGCCAGGGGCGCGGATTTATGCGCGACCGCGCGGGCCATGCTGCTGGCCGCCGGTTGCGATCAGCAGCTCGAATGCTACCTGGGAAACTGCCGCAAGGGGATCGCCACCCAGGATCCGGTATTGATGGCGAATTTTAATACCCAGGAAAACACGGAACGCATGATCAATTTTCACCGCATTACGGTCCAGGAACTGAACGAACTGCTGGCCATTGCCGGCCTGGAGCATCCCTCCGAGTTGGGGCCGGGATATGTGCAAAGGCGGATCAGCCCGTTTGAATCCAAGTCCCTGGATGAATTATATGAATTCATTCTGCCGGGCGCACTGCTAAGCCCGTTTCCCTGGATGATCCCCAATGCGTTCCGGCATCATTGGCACCTGGCCCATGCGGATGCCCCGTTTTCCAGCCATCCGAAGGATCTCAGCTTGCGCAGATGACCGACACGATGGGATGTCCCATCACGTTGAAACCCACGTAAGAACCGGCCTGCTTGATTTGAACCAGGGGATTGAAGCCTCCCGGTACGGTATGGCTGATCCGGTTTGGCATGAATCCGCCCTGAACCAGGCGATGCAGCCACATTTCGGCGGTTTCGAACTGTTCCACCCGGTTCCCCGCACCCAGCACATCCATCATCTCCCGGCCGAAGAACACTTGTTTGACCGCGCTTTTTTCCGAATCCGAAGTATCGTCAATGGTATCAATGGCTAAAAACGTCAGGCCATAATGATGCCAGGCGTTTTTAAAACGCTCCATCAAGTTATCGGGCGTGTAGTCGGCATAAGGTTCGAGCATCATGAATACCGCCGGGTCCAGTGCTTTTAACTGCCGGAAAAACTCTGTCCGGAACGGCGGAGGCTGTACATGATGCATGGCAAAGGAGGCATTGATGAGCAACTTGCCGCCGGTGTCCTGTATCTCGCGTCGCAATAAGGCCCAGTCTTCCGGGTTTAGTTGCTCAACGGTCTTTTGAATGCCTGTAAAAGCAATCCGGATGCCGTGCGCTTGCGCAAGTTGCTGAAAGCGCAATTCCGCCTTGCCCAAGCTCTCGGCGGAAGGTTCCACGCCCAGCACTGTAATCTGCTTTACCGGGGCGTTCTGTTCGGTAAGACGCTCGATGAGGCTGGAGATCTGTTGGCCGGTGCCGATGCCGACATCCAGGATCACGAACCGCTCATCCTCCGCCACTTGGTTCAGGAAAATGGTATTGGCAATCTCCTGAGCGTACCGAACCACCGGAAATTTTTCGGCCATGAAGTTGAACATGCGGATCTGCTGGCCTTCATCCGGGATCAGGTATAGATTTTCCGTTTCAGCGGTCTGTTTCAGTCGGCTGTATAACGCATCCAGAAAAAGCTGTGTCTGCAATCGTTCCGGTAGCGAGGCGATTTCCGGCTGGCGTCGGGTCATCGCATCCATCAGCGATTCCGCCTGGGAGGTGTTGCCGTTTTGAAAGGCGGCAATAATGGCTTCCAGTCTGTCAAATTGTTCCGGGTAAATTGTATTGGAGATGGTGAGCATAATCAGCCGCCTAACAGGACAGGGTATTGAGATTCAGCACGCGGGCTTGGAGGGAACGACAAAACACCGACTTGAACCGAACTATTCCATCTTACAGGATCGTTCCCGGCGCGATATCTTCAAGCCTGAAGAATTCAGGCAAATATAGGAGTTCAGGTTGACGGGAATGGGGGCACCCGTTTGGGATGACTTTGCTATGTGTCCGCCTGGGGGACGGATTGCAAAGGCAAGCGGATGGTAAATACTGCGCCATCGCCCGGTGATCCTGTCGCGGTAATGGTTCCGCTGTGACGCTCAATTATTTTTGCGACAATGGCCAACCCGAGGCCATTGCCGGAATATTTTCCGGAGGAATGCAGACGCTGGAACGGTTTGAAAATGCGCTCGGAGTAAAGCTTCTCAAAACCGGTGCCTTGATCCCGGACCGTAATCTCGTAGGTACCGGCGGTTGAAAAGGAGCCCTGGATTTGAATGAAGGGCCTTTCGCCTTCCCGATGGAACTTTAAGGCGTTGCCGATCAGCTCTTCAAAAACCAGTTGCATTTGCTGGAAATCCGCTGGCAGATGGGTCAGTTCACCCACTGCCACCTGGGCATTCAATAGACGCAATTGCGTTTGATACCGGTTCAAGGCACCCTGTACCACCTCCGCCAGGGAAATTTCCTTGAACGGCTGTACCTCATAATCAATGCGGGCAAGGGTCAGAAGTGCCCTCAGCAAGGTTTCCATTTCTTTCGCGTTTCGGGAAATCCCTTTCAGGGCCTCCTGTATCTCATCCCCAGGTTGCACCTTGTCAGATAACGTTTGCTCCAACAGACTGGCAAACTGCTGTATTTTTCGCAACGGTCCCTGCAGGTCATGGGAAGCGCCAAGCAAGAACCCTTCGAGATCCTGTCGTGCCAGATCCTGTCGGGCCTTGTCGGGTTTTTCGGTGGGACGGATGCAGGCAGGTGCTTCCGGCAGCAGGACCGGCATCCTTGGGTGCAGGCAAGATGACTGGATGGGGGCATCCGGACACGAGCCGGGCGTAATGAAGGATTCGACCGTTTGGGCAAAGCTTTTAATATCAATCGGCTTACTGATGACCCCGGTGCAACCATGGGAAATGGCTCTTTTCTGCTCGCCTTCCATGGCCAGCGCCGTAAAGGCAACGATCGGGATGCTTTCAGTTTCCGGAAGACTCTTCAATTCCTGGCTGGCTTCATAACCCGATTTGACCGGCAGGTGCATATCCATGAGAATCAGGTTTGGCAGATGCTCCTTGGCCAGATGGATACCCACTTCCGCATTGCTGGCTTCCAATGTGGCGTATCCGGCAAGCTGAAGCAGGCTTTGCGCCATCTTCAGGCTCATCTCGTTATCTTCAACGATAAGAATGGTACCGTTCTGGCTCATTTTTCCACGCCTCTTCCCGTATTTCTCCCATAAGATTCAAGTTAGCGGATAGCGGCAGCCGGAAGGTAAAGACGGAGCCGATGCCTTCCTGACTCTCGATGGTGATGCCGCCCCCATGAAGTTCAATCAGATCCTTGGTCAGCGCCAGGCCAAGACCGGTACCGGCATGGCTACGTGTGGCCGTTGTATCCGCCTGGTAAAATTTGTTGAACAGTTTAGGCAGTTTGTCCTGGGGGATACCGATGCCCGTATCCTGAACCTCGCCAACCAGCCAGTTCTCGCTGGTTTTGTACAGGTGGACGAAGACGGAGCCGCCAGGATGGTTGAACTTGATGGCGTTGCTGATCAGGTTGATGAGGATCTGCTTGAGCCGGCCCGGATCGGCGTGGACGATATCAATATCGGGCTCAACCTGGAAAGTCAGGGTCACATCTTTGTTGGAAGCCAGGTTTTTCACCATGGTCTCGATGCTGTCGAGCAAGGGCTTGATTTCAACCGCAACCGGATGAATCTGCATTTTACCCGCCTCGATTTTAGCCGTATCCAGGAGATCGTTGATCAGGTTCAGCAAGTGGTGGCCGCTGGCGCTGACGTATCCCGCAAACTCCTGCTGTTGTGGATTCAAGGGGCCGGTCATGCCGGTTTCCAGCATTTCCGAGAAACCAATAATGGAGTTGAGCGGTGTCCTCAGCTCATGGGACATCAGCGACAAAAACTCGCTCTTTTTGTGATTGGCTTGTTCCGCCTGATGCTTGGCCTGCTCCAGCGAGGCTTCGGCCTTTTTTCGATCCGTAATGTCGATCGCCGTTCCGATGTAGCCCATAAACTGGCCGTTCGGTGTATACCGCGGGACCCCGGTGATCAGGACCCAGCCATATTCACCGTTGGCTCTTCTAATGCGGATCTCATCACGAAAAGGCTCCTGCCGCTCGTAGGCCCGAGTGAAAACTTCAGTGTAAGCACCGAAGTCTTCGGGATGAATGGCGCTCTGCCATCTGGAGCCGATGGAATCCTCGAAAGTCAGGCCGGTATAATCAAGCCAGCCTTTGTTGACATAAACGCATTTCGGATCCGTATCGGTGATAAAAATAGACACCGGAGCCGCATCCGCCATTGATTTGAAGCGATCTTCCGACTCCTGCAATGCCTGCTCGGCTTGCTTGATTTCGCTGATATCCTCGCAAACGGCCATCCCGTAGGTTGCCTGGCCCTGGGCGTTCCTGGCAATCGAAACCGCAGTCAACCGGGTCCATATCGGGCTGCCGTCTTTTCTGAGGAGCCGCTTCTCAATGGAGAACATGCTGATTTCCCCCAGGATCATTCTCCGGGTGTTGTCCATATCCGTCAGCACATCATCGGGATGGGTCACTTCCGGAATGGTTTTGGTGCAAAACTCTTCTTCCGTATAACCCAGCATGTCGCAAATCTTTTTGTTGGCCCTGACGAAACGGCCATCTGCCATGTTGACGTGAACCATACCCACGGCGGCCTGGTAAAATGTCGAGGAAAAGAGGTCGTCACTGACCGGCAGCTCTTTCAGCGGCATTATCGGATTGGTTTTTGAATGGTCGATTGTCAGCAGTTTCATGTGTAAATCTTCAGACCCTCGATTGTCGTCAGTCTATGCCCTTCTTTAATTTCAATCTGGTTGGTATTGGAAAAACCTTGGGCTGAAAGTATGCCGGTCTAAAAAGGCGAGGTTCCATTTAGCCGTTCCTCGCTTAATTGTCTTGAAAAAGTGAGCCGGTTGTCTACAGATGAGGCTCGATTGTTAATAAATTGATTTATTTAGGATACAAATAATATAGGGTTTGAAGCGCATGATCTTAATAGTCAGTAAAGTTAGACACTTTCCAACAAGAGAGAGGTCATGACCAGGCTCCTCTCTTGAAGGTCTGCTAATCAGAACGCAGGCACCAAATTGTAACAAATAATAGCATGGTGCCTGGTGAATAATACCGATACCTCGGCCCGGAGCGTTCCAATCTCCAGGAAAAAGTTTCAAGAAGCCCGTCACCTCTCCCGGAGGGGTTGGAAATCCATAAGCTTTTATATATGATGGCCATCATCAGAAAAATTAAATAAATAAGAGGGGCTTTCATTGTGTTGAGGGTATTTTCCCCGGTCCGACAGGATAGTTTGGATCGGTTGAGCCGTTCGGGCCGGCAGGCTGTTCAAGGGGCACCGCGTTTTGCCGCGCTAACCGGGCCGCAACCGATCAGTCACGCTGGAAAGGACCTCTTTTTTTCCGGGCAATCCCCCTGCTTCGTGGTTCCCCCGGAAACAGTCCCGGCAAAAGTCCGGATTAAAGACGGTGTGTTTCACCTGGAGGGTAAGCCGGTTTTTCTCCATTCCTCCGATTACCCTTATTACCGCGATAACCTGGAAGACTGGTCCAAGCAGCTGGACAACCTTAAACGCATGAATATCCCCGTGGTGACCTGCTACACTCCCATGCGCCATCATACGGTCGGGCTGACGAGGGGCGGCAAGCAGATCTTTGATTTCACCGGCAAGACCCAGCCCAACCGGAACGTGAAAGAGTTTCTGAGGTTATGCCAGGAAAAGGGCCTGAAGGTGATCGTGAAACCGGGGCCGTTTGTGCATTCTGAACTGAATGCCGGTGGTCTGCCCCAGCATACGGAGGGCGGTACCCATACCGGCATCGAACCCGAAACCAATTGGGAAAACAAGGCCAACAGCTGGGATAACGGCAAGCACCACTTTGTGTTGCCCGCGCCCCTGGATCCGAAATACCAGGCTTACGTCAACGAGTGGCTGGAGGCGTTTAACAGGCAGGTGGTCAAGCCTTTTGCAGGCAAAGACGGCCCTATTGTCGGGATTCAGCTGCTCAACGAGGGCATTTACAGCGACGCGCGCTGGCCGGTGAATTTTTATGATTACTCGCCCAGCAGCACCAAACACTATCACGACTTTTTGGGCAAAAAATACGGATCCATCGGCCAATACAATCAGCACCACCAGAGCCAATTCAAAAACTGGTCCGAAATCCAGCCAACCCGTTCATGGCAGGATGTTCACTCGCTCCGGGATGTGCAAAAGTACATGGACTGGTCCGAGTATTCGTCGGACTTCTTCCGGCGGGTGCTGCAACATGCGGCCAAACCCTTGGAAAAATCGGGCGTCCCGGTCGTCATCAACTTGTCGCTGGCGGATTTGCCTTTTATGGACAGCTACGCGGCCCGCTTCGACAAGTTCAAGCTGGGAGATCTCACGGGGCCTGGTTATACCTCCTGGGTGGGCGTGGTACAGGAAGACGAGCCCGCATACCGTCGCCACCAGATGGCGGCCCGGTTGGCGCGGGGCGTCTGCATGGAAGAAAACTGGGGCTATGGCGATCTCTATCATAAAGCCTACGCGTTTACGCAGCCCAGCTACTTTGAATCCCTGCTGTATATGGCCCTGGGAACCACCGGCCTGAATCTGTATACCGGCGTAACCGTCGACAACTGGACGAAAGAACTGGATAGCCATTACACCGATCCCATGCCCATGGCGTCACCCATCCGGCCCGACGGCGCCTACCGGGATAAATTCTGGACCGCCCACCAATTGGGTGCGTTTATGCACAACGAGGGTGCGGGCATGGTCACGGCGAGACCGGTGGAGGCGGTGGCCTGGGGGTTGTATCTGCCTTATGCACATGCGGCTGCCTGGCAACAAACCCCGGATGAGTGGCGAAAGCTGGGGCTAGTCGATCGCCCCCGCGCGGTCGTAGAGGGTTGGAGCACGTTCCTGGCTCAACTGGACCCGCAAAGCACGCCCAGCGGCATGGTGAATCTTCAGCAGCAATCGCTGCCGGAGTTGGGGCAGCACCGGATGGTGTTTCTGGCAGGCTCCCGCTGGATGGATCGTGAGACGCAGGAAAAACTGATTGAATACGTTAAAAACGGCGGAAATCTGGTCATTTCCGGGGAGATTCCCGTGCTGGACCAGGATCTTAACCCGTGCACCGAGCTTAAAAATGCCCTGTTTCCGTCCAAGGAAGAGGCCATTCCCCTGAAGGATGGCGCGCAAGTTGAAATTGCGGGCGGATTTGTATCGGAAGCCAAGGAGTTTGTGCAATCGGTTGTTAAGCCCATGAGGGCGACATCCATTGCCAAGGCTGAAGTGGAAGGCAAGTGGGTCGACTGCGGTTATTCCCGGACTTACGGGAAAGGGACGGCCGTTTATCTGGGCTTCAATCCGTACTTTGAAACCGGCCCCGAAAGGGATCGGACCATTCATAACACGGGGCTGGCGGAAGCACTGGGAAAAACGCTGCATGTCGGACCGCTGGCCAAGCTCCAGGAAGTGCAGCCGATCTCCGGCAAGCCGGTGCCGGGCGCGCACAAGCTGACGCTCAGCCAACTGGATAATCCCGAACAAGGGGTGCAGTATCTTTTCGCCCTGACCCGTGAGCCGGAAAATCACAATTATCATCTTCAATATACCGATGCGCAGAACCGGCCCCGTCCGCTGGAAATCCAGATGGCCGCCTACTCGGGCAGCGTGGTCGGCATTGAGCGGGGACGGCTGCGTTCAGCCATGGTGAAAGCGGTCAACGATTACAACAACAAAGCCATCAGGCCCCGGCTGGTGTTGGGTAAGCAGGTTTTAAGCGCGGATAAGCCCTGCGATATCGCTTTCTCCCGGAGTGAAACCGGCTACACGATGCAGGTCACCAATGTGGCGGACAAAACCACCCTGGTAACGTTCCCTGTGCCTGCCGACCAGGTGAAAGAGATCGTCCAGGTCGGTTCGGATGGCCGGACGAGGCCGGTTGAATTCCGCCCGGCGAAGGACAAGCCGGAAAATATCGAGTTTACGGCCATCGATACCCGGTATTGGGATGCTTCCCAGGCTGACCCCGCCCAGCCCTTATGGACCAATGGTTATGAAATTATCTTAAGGTAGCGAGGCCCCGACTCTGCTGGCAACAGCCCTTTTTCATGGCTGGAGCGTGATGTTGCCGCCAGCCTGCATGGTGCGATTCAGGGGGCTTTGCAGTATTTACTCTGTACGGTTTTATAAACAAAATTAGCCAGCGGGCGTTTGTGTTTTAGACACACGAACACTCTGACATTCAACGGGTGATTAATTTGCTTTGCCGGGAAACCGGATAAAATATAGTGCGTGGAATGACTACCAACGTGGCTACCACAGACAAAGCCCCTTCCAGTCCGGAAGGGGCTTTTTATTGGGGCGGGCCCGGACTGAAAGAAAAGAAACCTGCCACTGACGCCTGAGAGCATACCCATGCGTGTCGGTGCGTGGAGGGAAGTCTTTGGGAAGGGGGCCATCCCGTCATTTCGGTAAGCGAGCGCGCTTGGCGAGCTTGAACGGTAAAAGCCAGGATGCCGGAATCTTTTATGCGACCGGACAGACTGAAACTACCCACCTAGAGAATAGAAAAATTCTGGTACGGGAGAGATAATGGTGGTCTCGGGAGTGATTGCGCATTCGGCGGTCAGGTTGTAAAGGCACCATACGCTTCAACATCAGCCACGGAAGCGCAAGTATTAACTCAACACAGACACGATCGGAGTTATCAGCGGTCAGTGCCTTAATTTGCACGACGATTACAAATCAGGAGCCGGGCCACAAAAGATGATTGCCGCCAGCCCCTTCGGCAGGCGCGTGAGCCCGGATTTAAGGGACAACAAGGGATAAGGAGAGTTTTTGTTGGAGGTTAGACCACTATGCGGATGACCACGAGTTCCACTTTTATGTCGACGCGATATTACAACGAGACGCGCCATCCGCTCAGTCTGGGTGAAGCCCTGCGGATTTACTTCAGCATTCTGTTTGGGGTGGCCGTTTCTTTGATGGCTTTTTATTATCTTTTTCCGCAGGCGCACTAGTTTAACCGGATTCGGAGATTCTTATGCAAGGCACCGTCAGGGAAAACCAGTTCAATAAGCTTCACGATATCGCCAAGTCCTTTTACCAGGCGTACCGCCTATCCGGGACCATCCAGATGAAATTCGGGTTGAGAACGATGCCGGATAGTGACGGCAACAGCGTGGTGGATGTTTACCTGGCTCCCCACGACCAGGAGTCCGCTGCCACGCTTGTCGCCGACAGCAACGCATGCCATATGCAGTTTCTGGAAAACATGGTGCCTGCATCCCTGCTGGGGTACCAGTTTGTTTTGCAGATCACCCCTCTGGACACCAGCCAGATTGATATTGCGCTCCTGGAAACCATTGAGCCTGTCCAGTCGATCCGCATCACCGGTCCGGGTTTAGTCAGCTAGCTTGCGGACTGTACGGTCACATTTTCGTCCGCCGCCTATCCCATGGCACCGGCGCTTCAATAATTGGCGGCATCCAAGACACTCCAGGAGTTCTCGTAATCGTCCTCCCTGCCTGAGTACAGGCACCAGGTTGAGCATCAGGAATGCTCAACCACGGTAAGTTGAGTGCTTGGGGATTTTTTCCCCAGGGCCTTTCGATTGAGCCATTTGAAAGTGATTTTGTCGTCGTCGCCCAGAGTGGCTTCAATGTGGGCTTTTGGCGGCATCGTCTTTCCGGTTTCGTTCTTGCCCAGCAAGTATTCGTTGAGCGGATTACCCAGGTGGCGATCGATAAATTTGTTGATGAGACGGCCGCCGGAATGAAAATCATAGGTATCGGTGTCGGTTTTGGCCAGATTTTTCATCAGGAAGTCGCGCAACTGAGGCCGGTTGCTAAAGTTGAGCGTTGCTTGGTATCGGCCCTTTTGGAAACGCTCGATATAGCGATCCAGTTTTAAATCGAAGACTTGCTGTTGTTCTTCCAGAGACAATTCCTTGAATGGCACAACTTCGTCAATGCGGTTCAGGGCTTCCGGCCGGAAGAAGTCGGTCACTGCTTTTCTGCGGGCGTCTTCGGCGTCCTTTTTCTGGGTGTCCTTGGATGGGGACACAAAACCAATCCCCCTTTTTTCCAGCAATAACTTGGCTTCCGAGGAGCCCAGGTTGGTTGTCAGAACAAAGACCACATTGCGGATATCGATATATTTGCCGTCGTTATCAACCAGTTCGCCTTTATCCAAAGCTCCCAGAAAACGATCGAAGGCTTCCGGGTGAGCCTTTTCCACTTCATCAAGCAAGACCACGATTTTTTGGTTGTGTTCATTTGCCTTTTTTAGCGGATTGGTCAGGGCGCCTCCTGTATCATGATCTTTGTAACCATTCGGGGAGCCAAACCAGGTATCCAGGTGATGTTTTTCCTTAATATTTCCCATGTCGATCTTGATGAGGTTTTTTTCATTGCCGGTCAGCAGTTCCTGGATAGCCAGCGATAATTCCGTTTTACCGACACCGCTGGCTCCTGTAAACAGGAAGCTCAGCGGATGTTCGGGTTCTACGGCTCCGCCGTAATGGCGCCGAAGGTTGGTGGCGACCAGTTTCAGGGCGGCATCTTGTCCAATGACCCGGCTGCCAAGAATTTTTTCCGCATTCTGGAGGCTCAGATTGAAATTAACCGTCTTCTTTTTCTCTTGGGCTGTTTCCGGTTTTTTCGCAAAATCCAGCCAGGCTCGGGCGATTTCATCCGCTTCCGGTTTGAACCGGAGACCGCGCAGGTAAGAGTCCTGGTTGGTTTTTGGGTAATCGGGTTGAGGGAGTACGAGACCCAACGGTTTAAACGCCATCAGGATATCCTGAGTGTTTTCGGTGAATCCCAGCTCGGCCAGAATAGTGGAATAATTACTGTTGTATTTCATAGTAGGTTTCACGAGGTGCGGCGGATAACCGGCGGTCCCTTCTTTGCCGTCACAGAATGCCCGATTCTGGAGCAGGATAACCAGCAATTGCCCCAGTGTATAAGTCACCGGCTGCCGCAGGATGGTCTCTCCAACTTGTATGGGGGTGGTTGTAAAGGTTTTGGTGTTCAGGGTATTGAGAACATCCTTTTTGGAAAACGCCTGCCCGAATCGAAGCGGATTCCCGGAGGCGTGCGCGTTCTGGGGCAATCCCATAAAATAGACTTGAGCCAATCCGGCAGGAATGGCGCTGGTGGTGTTTTTATCGTTCCTGGTCAGTCCAAGGCATGACGGTGCTTGTTTACCTGGCTGGTATCGCTGACGTACAGGGACTATCCCCCGGTTACCGGTCACACTGCTCATCCTGTTGGAACCCTCTTGATCTCTATAACCGCTTCCATGAGTTGTTTAACGATGGCGCTTGCCACCAACACAAAATGCAGGCAATGATTACTTGCCGACAATCGCTTGTATGAAAACCCGTTAACTTTAGAAACCCATTAACATTTGCGTTGATTCTGTGAAGTGATTCTGAATGATGACTGATTTCAGTCATCAAGTTCTTCAGTAATTCGCCGATTGTACCCTAAATGGTTGTATTTTTGAAGTATACGAATCAAATATTTTGGAATGCCCTCTCAATCATAGATGCCAGTTGGGTAATGTCATTGGATTCGGGATGAGGTCGGGCGGGAGTATAAACGGGCCTGTTGTTGTATCCATGATGCGGGGCGCTTCTCGTGCAAGTGGTGGATCTGGGGTCCGGCTGGCTTCCGTCGGCTGCTGAAAATCGCTACAATGGGACTCGGGCGACGCCCTTGACGCGTTGCCGCCACTGTCTGGTATGACCCTCCGACCCCTGGAAAGAGCATGATCAAAGCCCATCGAATTACACGTGAGAACGTGGAGCGCGTTCAATCCATCTACAACCGGTTCTCGGAGAAGGCGATCTCTCACTACCGGTGGTCGCATGAGCCGATCAGTTTTGACGCGCTCAGGATCTCGATCGCCTCCGGACAGCTTCGGGGCTACTGGGTGGAGGACACGGCCAGCCCGGAACCGCTCGGGATCATGCTCTATTGCCTGGAAGATCACCGGGCCATCGAGATTAACGTGATTTATTCCGAGAGCGAGGATCGCAAAACCGTGCTGGATCGGTTGATGCGGCGGTTTATCGAGGACGTGCGCGAAACCGAGGGGTGGGATGTTGTCAGTTTCGCCATGCTGGGAGAGCAGGATGTGTTTATCCGCACGCTCACCTGGTACGGTTTCAAACCGGTCGGCCAGGCCATCCTTCAATACGATATGCTGGACACCATCAGCATCCAGATTCTCAAGCAACAACAATTGGACCCGCTGCCGGCGGGCTATCGCATCGATTCCTGGAAACCGGAATACGCGGGTGAAACGGCCCAGAATATATATGAAGCTTTCAAGGACGCCACCGATGCCCACTGGGATCCCCGTTTTCGCTCCTTGCTGGGCGCCCGGCGCGTGGTGGCCATGATTACCGGCGACATGATGGGCCGGCATATTCCAGCCTGCACCACGGTCGTGCTGAAGGGTGATGTGCCGGTGGGGTTCTGTTTTCTGGTGCAGTCGGGGCCCGTTGAGGGCAATATTCCGCTGATTGGCGTTCATCCTTCCCAGAAGGGCAAGGGGCTGGGTAACCATTTGTTAAAGGCAACTCTTGAGCATTGCATTGATGAGATGCTGGCCGCCCGGATTGCCATGATCAGTGTGAATACCACCATGGATACGGATAACATTCCCGCCTTGCGTATGTACCGGCGGATGGGTTTCCGGGACGAGTACAATTATCCGCACGCCTACCTGCCCCATGAAACCGTGCGAGCGATGAAGGTGGGGCAATGGTGTTAGGTGTGCCGAAACAGGCTACAGAGACGGGATGTAGAGAAGTGACAGAGCGCTTAGTAATCCGGCGACAAGGAAAGGCTGCCAGCCATGCCAAACTTTAACGATCCGGCAACACGGGTCAAAATCAATTCCGAAACCTATATCAAGTTTGACGGCAGCGAACACCTGCTGATGAAGAACATTCATTCTGAAGATGGCATCAGCATTAAATATGACATCATGCTGATCCTCTATGAAATGATCGACTGGAAGACGGTGGGTGAGTTGACCGCACCTTGGCCGCCCGGTGATCAGGAAAAAATTATCCAGCACCTGGAGATGCTCCATTCCCGCCACGTTGTGATTACGGATGAATCCGAAGCCGCAACAGTCAATGAAAGCGGGCTTTCGGAACACCTGGGCAAGAACATTCATATTAATGTGGAAAATCATCATGCCATGCTGCGGGATTACATCCGCATGGCGGCTTACCGGCGAGCCATCGAGCACGCGGTAAAAGCCGACACCATCGCGCTGGATTTAGGCTGCGGTTCTGGCATTCTGTCCTTCTTTACCGCGACCGCCGGGGCCAATAAGGTTTACGCCATCGAGCGACGTCCGGATATCATCCTGCTGGCCGAAGAGCTGGCCAAAGCCAACGGGCTGGACGGCAAGATCGAATTTATCGAAGGATCCTCCAGCCATATCAATGAGAACCGGCTGACGCCCAAGCCCGACCTGTTGGTGGCGGAAATCCTGGGCAACGGCATCCTGGAAGAAAACGTATTGGAGTACACCATCGATGCCCGCCGTCGCTTCCTCACGCCGGGCGCGGCCATGATCCCCTGCAAGCTGGATATCTATTTCTTCGCCTTCGATTCCGGTTTCAACCAGAGCCGCTGGCAAGAGGTTGAGGAACTGAAAGATTTGTATGGCTATGATTTCTCCCTGATGGGCCAGGTGCTTTGCAACAAGGCCACCACGCGCATGGATCGCTATAACACCATGGTGAACAAGACCATGTCTGACCCGGTCATGGTGAAATCGCTGGATTTCCGGACGCTGGAAGACGCCGTTTTCGCCAATCGCTTCGAGATGGAAGCGCTGGAAGACGGGCAGATCACCAGTTTCTGCGGCTATTTCAAGGCACATCTGGATGAAGAGACCATCCTGACCAATTCTCCCTGGGCCCCAGCCACGCACTGGACCCAGCTGGTTTACACCCTGGCCGCGCCGCGCCCGGTTAAAAAAGGTGAAAAAATAGCCATGGAAGTGATCTACGACGGCGCCCTTCGCGTTCAGCTTGCCGATTAAGAGTTGAAGTAAAGCTGAATGGACTCCGTATCTGACGTCCGGTCGGTCATTTTTGAATGAGCATTTTTAGCACGAAACCGCCAGCTCGTTAGAATTCCCGGGCTTGCATTCCTAACAAAGATTTTTTTCCTTCTGCTGACAGGGGCGGTAGAGTGGATGACAATTTTTGCCTAATGGTTGTTTTTATTATCTAGATAGCGCAGAGAGAGCATGATCCCATAGGTGCATGTCATGCATCGTGCTGACTTGTCCGTAGAGGAGGACAGGTCAAGTCAGGGGGCACCCGGATCGATAGAGAAAAGTGCAATATTGAAGTGAGAGAAGGAGAGCAAGTATGTCTATTGGAGGAATTGGAGGCGGTTATGGAGCCCCCGCAGGCGGAGGTCTCAGCAAACCTTCCTTGGATGCCGGCAAAGTCAGTGGCGCACAACCAGCTGACGCTGTAAGCAAACTCGGAGCGACCGCCAATAAGGATGCGGCAAAACCCGTTGGAGGCGCCGCTGGACAGGCAGGAGCGCAACCCAACGCCGATATTGGTCAGCTTGTCCAGATGATCCAGACGTTGATTCAGTCGCTCCTGGGCGGCGCAGCAGGCGGAGCCAAGGATGCCATCGGGGGCGCCTTAGGTGCTGCCAAAGATGCCGCAGGCGGTGGCTATGGAGCTGCTGGTAATGCAGGCACCGCCGGTAATGCGGGCAACGCAGGTAATGCGGGCAACGCAGGTAATGCAGGCAACGCAGGTAATGCGGGCAATGCCGGAAACGCCGGAGGTGGAGGCGACTGCCCAGGGAAGGGTAAAGCCGGAAACGCCGGAAACGCCGGTAACGCTGGCAATGCAGGTAACGCCGGTAACGCTGGCAATGCAGGCAATGCAGGCAACGCGGGTAACGCCGGTAACGCCGAGAAAGGAAAAGACAAAGCCGGAAACGCTGGCAACGCCGGTAATGCGGGCAATGCCGGAAATGCAGGCAACGCTGGTAAAGCCGGGAACGCGGGTAACGCTGGCAATGCCGGTAATGCGGGCAACGCCGGTAATGCCGGAAATGCAGGCAAGGCCCCTGCGGCAGCAGCCGCCGGAGGAGGAGGTGGCGGAGGGTACTAAACCCTGCGCCAGCGACAATCCAACCCTGGAAACAGTGGAAGGGTTGTTCGGTAACAATCAGGAAATCCTGTTACAGGTCGGCAGTTTGCCGGCCTGTAATGTTGAGTGGGGGTGGTTCAGGAACAGTGTGGCTCGATGTGAATTCCGTGCAAACAATGAGCAAGATCGCGCACTTTCTACCGGTTTCAGTCGAGCAGCCTGGACCATGGGTCTCCAAAATCAGCAGAGAGTGCATGCTCTCTAAAGGTCATTATGAACTTTGTTTTCAGGATGGAGGCTAAAGGGCAATCCATCATCGCTAATTGTTTTTATTTAAATGAGCGCAATATTTAAGTGTTCGTCATGGAGACGATTCATTGTCGAGTATCTGAAGAAATCCCGTGCGGATGTTTGTCGCGCGAGAGAAGTTTTAAAAGTGTGAGAAGGAGAGTATCAGAATGTCGATTGGAGTGCTTTTACATGCCGGGAATTCGGCCATGGCAGCCAGGCCAGCTCGCAGCGGCTTGTGCACCGGAATGCTGCCTGCGGAACTTCCCTGAACCAGTTTTACCTTGCTGCAAATGTCTCTACCAACCTAAACCACTACGCCAGAGGAACACACCTGTTATCGGCCGGCCCAAAGCCGGTCTTTTTTTTGGGCGTTTGGGAACAGTTGGGGTTCGGAATCAGAGCCCGCGTGCGTTAGTAATGAGTGTAAAAATATATACACATTAATCAATTCGATATCATTGAGTGTTTTTAGATGTTTATAGGCTAACCAATAGTTCGATTTTCTTTTCGGGGCATAAGCATGGAGAGAGCAGTATGAGTTCAATACATGGCGCTGGGCATAAATCACATGTGTCCAGGACATCAGGCGCCACTACGCAAAGCAAGGATAAATCGGCACCTCAATCCGGCGCTTACACGGGCGGTTCCGTGCTGGCCGGGGGCAAATCCGATCAGGTCAGCCTGGGTCAGTCTTCGGATGTGATCAGTGGCGCCAAGGATGCGGGCGCAACAAAGGCTGCCGATGGGAAAGCGGAAACCGGACCAAAGGCCGAGACGCAAACTCAAAATACCGAGAACGCCGGGAAAAGCGACAAAGGCAAAGGGAAAGGCCCTGGTAAAGCCGGGCGCGAGCTTCCCCCTGGGCTTGCCAAGAAATCCTCGGATGAGCTGCCTGATGGCAACCCCTGGAAAGCAGTGTTGGTTCAGCGTGAGCAGGAAGCGGCAGAAGCGGCGAAGAAAGCCGAGGCGGCAAAGGCCAAGCAGGTCAATCAGCAGGATCAACTTCAGGGCATGATGAAAGCCATGATGGATCTGATAAGCAAGCTGATGGCGGCCACCAATGCTAACCCTCCCGCCGCTAAACCGGTGACGGGTGCAGTTCCGACTGCTCCGGCAGCCCCTGCTGCGGCACCGACGGCTCCGGTACCAGCGACTCCGCCGACCCCGAATACCGGGACCGCGCAAACGGCAGCGGCAACTAAAAATACGGCCACTGTTGTCCCTCAGGCTCCGGTAGCAGCTCCTCAAGGTGCTCCCGCGCCAGTAGTTGCCACTGCAACAAGTCCTGTTCCCACCACGCAACCGGTGGCAACGGCTCCTGTTGCAACCAAGCCGGCAACTTAAGCCTGTCATCCATATTCTCGCGAGAGGCCGGGTTTTTCCCGGTCTCTTCGTTTCTTCCGGCCGACGATGAGGGTTTCGAGAAGCGCATAAACCCATCGGCTTGACGGCTGCCGATGCGGTTTGTCCGGCTTTTCCAACCTGGGAAATTGCCCGCAGAAAGCATTTTTGGTCCCGAAAATGCAACTACATATTGCTTTTCAGTCTGCTCCTCCAACCCGGGATGAGTCCATGTTGTATGTGCGAGTGAGCAGGCAATTTATATTGATTGTTTGTTTTTATTTTTTATAGAGAGCATTTTTAGCATGAGCCAGAGATTTCTTCCAGTCGCATTCAAGCGCAGGATTTTTGAAGAGCAGTTTAGAGGAGCGTGTTATGGGAACAGTTAACCCCACCAGCCTATTAACGCAGATGCTTGGCGCCACGGCGCAAAAGGCACCCCAGCCTCAAGCGGGTGCCCAGCCTCCCGCTGCGGCCAAGCCCCCCGCTGCCGCCCAGGGTGGTCAGCAGGCCAACCCGATGGAAACATTGGCAAAATTGATGCAGGCGACAGGAGGCCCCCAGGCTGCTGCTAAGCCGCCGGCGCCTCAGCCGGCCGCTAAAGCCCCTCAGGCTCAACCATCTGCTCAAGGGCAGCAGGCGCCTCAGAAAGCAGGCGAAAAGAAAGAAGACGGCGAGAAAGAAGTAGACAGCCCCGGCAAGGGACCGGATGGCAAGGGACCGCCGGGCCTGCGCAAAAAAGACAAAGCCGGGAAAAAAGACAAAGCCGGGAAAAAAGGTAAAAAAGGCGGCGAAGAGAAAACTGAAGATCTTCAGAAGAAAGCCGCCAAGCAGCGCGAGGAGCTCCAGAAAACCGAGCAGAAACTGGCTCAGGCGCAAGGTGCGCAAAATCAGAAGGCTCCGCAGCAACCCGCTCCCCAAGGCCAGGCTCCACAGCAGCCCGCCCAAAATCAAAAACCCGCGGCACAAGGCGGCAGTTCTCCGGAAGCGCTCATGTCCATGCTCATGCAGATGCTTGGGCAACTGGGTCAGGGTGGCGGTGCTCCGGCGGCAAAGCCTCCAACTCCAGCTCCACAGGCTCAGGCTCCGGTGGCACAAGCTCCGGTGGCACAAGCTCCAGCGGCACAAGCTCCAGCTCCGGTGGCAAAGCCTCCGACTCCAGCTCCAGTACCGCAACCAGTGGCCGGTGCTGCCGGCGGAGGTGCGAATCCACTTTCATTGCTTGGTGGTCTGGCAGGAGGCCTCAAGGCCTAACTGGTACAATTCGCAAAAGACCGGCTCCGGCCGGTCTTTTTGCATAAGGGGGCTGCCCCCTCTGGTTTTTTAGCGACCTTTTCCATACAATGCCATCAGGTTGAGAGAGGAGCCTTGCGAGGCCGTGGCAACAGGTTTTAATCAGAAATCGAAAGGTTTCAACAAGATTGTTTCAAGCTATGACGAGGCGCTGGATGGTCTTGCGGACAATATGACCGTGATGGTTGGCGGCTTTGGTCTGTGCGGCATCCCGGAAGGTTTGATCCGCAAGGTGTACGAATTGGGCGTCCAGGGGCTGACTTGTATTTCCAATAATGCGGGCGTGGATGGTTTTGGCCTGGGCATCTGGCTGGAAAAACGCCAGATTAAAACCATGATGGCCTCCTATGTAGGCGAGAACGCCCTGTTTGAGCAATTGCTGCTGTCGGGCGAGATGGAAGTGATCCTCACGCCGCAAGGCACCCTGGCCGAGAAAATTCGCGCCGGTGGGGCGGGCATTCCGGCGTTTTACACCGCAACCGGTTACGGCACCGTGGTGGCGGACGGCAAGGAGACCCGCGAGTTTGACGGGCGCATGTACGTGATGGAAAAGGCGCTGACGGCGGATTTTGCGCTCATTAAAGCCTCCAAGGCGGATACCATGGGCAACCTCCTCTACGACAAGACCACCATGAACTTCAACCCGATGATGGCCGCCGCCGGTAAAATCACGGTGGCCGAAGTGGAGGAGATCGTGGAGCCAGGCGAACTGGACCCCAACTTCATCCACACCCCCGGCATCTACGTGGATCGCCTCATCAAAGGCACGTTCGAAAAACGCATCGAGCAGCGAACTGTCCGCTCTGTATGACGAAGTGGGCTGTATGAAGCAATGAACTACCAATACAGATATGCGCATGAGAAGTTTAGGGATGCCGTAACTGGCATGGCCGTATCAGCTCAGCCATTAAGAGATAGGCTTGTTCAAATTTGTAAAAATTGTTTTATGGGATTGAAAGTTGAGGACTTGCCCTTTGAGATTCAACCTCGCTATCGACAGTTTTTGAAAGACATGACCAGTAATGCTGGAACCTGTAAATGGTTGGGTAGTATTCAGGAAACAGCTATGTCGATGGGAGGGCGTAAAGCTAAAAGGCTAAGCCAAGACGTTGTTGATATGTATTTAGAGATTAAAAGAGCCTATTACGGAGAATAGTTGAATGGTTCTTTCAAGGGAGCAAATCGCGCAGCGGATTGCGCAGGAGTTAAGAGACGGATATTACGTCAACCTGGGCATCGGGATTCCGACCCTGGTGGCCAACTACATTCCGGCGGGAATGGAGGTGCTGTTCCAATCCGAGAACGGCCTGCTAGGCATGGGGCCTTTTCCCACCGAGGCCGAAGTGGATCCGGACCTCATCAACGCGGGCAAGCAGACTGTAACCGCTGTGACCGGGGCCTGCTATTTTTCTTCGGCTGAAAGCTTTGCCATGATCCGGGGCGGGCATGTGGATCTCACCGTACTGGGCGCCTTTGAAGTCGATCAGCAGGGTAACATCGCCTCCTGGACGATTCCGGGCAAGCTGGTGAAAGGGATGGGCGGGGCCATGGACCTGGTAGCGGGGGCCGAGAATATCATTGTGGCCATGGCGCATGCCAACAAGGCGGGGGAATCCAAGATTTTGAAGCAATGCAGCCTGCCGCTTACCGGGGTGCACTGCGTGAAGAAAGTGGTTACGGATCTCGCCGTTCTGGAGCTGAGGGATGGGAAGTTCCATTTGCTGGAGCGCGCGCCCGGTGTGTCCGTGGCGGAAATCCAGACGCTGACCGAAGCCAATCTGGTTATTCCGGATGACGTGCCGGAGATGGCGTTTTAGACTTGCCCTGAGGGCAGGCGTTTCTGAGAGTGGTTTGGTCAGCTGTAGGGGAAACATGTCTGGTGGCGTCCCTTCAGCTGTCCAGGAAATGCCCGAGCAGACAAACCCGATTGGGAAGCACTGAGCTTTCGCAAAGAAACCTTTCAGAGATGGCAGGATGCGGAGCGTTGACATTAGAAACCTAGTTTTTAATACGGTTTTCAGGTTTGAAGAGCTGTGATATGACTGGCAAACAGACCACAAGACCGGTCCTATGTAATGAATCGTTACTAAAACATTAGTAGAAAGTCGTTGATTTTTCGTTTTAATTTTCTCTATACTATTTCTAACCCGCACGTGAGATATGGCTTGCAGCGGCACTTGCCGGAAGCCGGAACTCTGAAATCAGTTTCCGCCTCACTGGAAATGTCAAGTGCGGGGTTATGGAAATTACAACGAGAGCGGCTTTGAAGTTGAAAACAATTCGTGGATGTTCGGAGGAAGATTGAAGGGATGGATCTGAAGCAGGGTGATCTGGAAAATATCATTCTCAATGCCCTTTGGGACCTTGAGTGCGACGGCAGTGACAAAATTTTCGTCGGTGATATCCAGGAAAAAATTAAATCCCCGAACAAGAAGTGGGCTTATACCACGGTCAAAACCGTGCTGGATCGCCTGGTCGACAAAGAAATCGCTGTGCGCGAAAAAGACGGCAAGAAATACCTCTATCGTTCGGTGGTGGACCGTGACGAGGCTGGTATCCTGGCATTGAAAAAAGTGGTTCGTCAATATTTCCGCAACGACGTCAACGAGCTGGTGGCCTGCCTGGGACGTTTGCAGACCCCTTCCAAGATTGTCGCCGAACGGAAAGCTGCTGCCAAGCAACTGGACGACACTCGCAAGGAACTGGCAAACCGCTAGCTTGATCATATCAGGGCGGACAAAGCCGTTTCGGTGAGGCTATTGCTGTATATATATGCATGTGGTACCTTTCTGTGAGTCTTACCCATGGGTATCGGGATATTGGAAGGATGAGGAGGGCACCGTATTATGAGAGCGATTTCTATGGGGACACCTGTGGCTTTGCGGTTTGGCCAGAAAAAAGTGCCGGAATGGCAAACCAAGGGTTTTCCAGATCAGCATGAGTTCCACGCGTTTCAAAAATGGACCCAGGAGAACCACCGCAATGAATATGGGGATGGGTTAGGGACCAACTATACAGGTGGAGATCCGTTGTTCTACGCCCATAAAACGCACTACGAATATGCGGTTGACAAAAACCCGTCCAAACCTTGGATCAAACCCGACCAGACCTGTTGCGGAAATTGTCATTAAGCCCCCAACAGCGGGCGGCGTAGCATTTCAATATGAGGAATATCGTCTTCCTGGTATTCCTGGCCGATGCAGGCAAAACCAAAGCTTTCGTAGAATCGTTGCAGATAACTTTGGGCTGAGATCCGTACGGGCACATCTCCATAGTGCTCCAAAATCATCCGCATAGTTTCTTTCATGAGCAATTTGCCAATGCCAACCCCTCGGAGAGCGTAGACTGTGGCCACACGCCCCAAAGAAACCTCTTTGTAAGAAATGCCTGGGGCCACAATACGGGCATAGGCAACAAGTTCATTATCCTGCCAACCCATCACATGCAGACTATGCTCATCCTTATAATCAGCTTCCTGGTATGGGCAACGCTGCTCAACCACAAACACAGCACAACGTAGAGCAAGACACCGATGCAATTCTAGCGAGCTGAGGGCCAAAAAAGGTTTGCAGTCCCACGCAATCGCTTTTGAGTGACTCTCCAAAACCGGCTCCCTCCATTAGTATCCTGCAATACCAGACCATCATCTGTTTGCAATCAACGCCGCTAACAGTCCGCTACGGCAGCCATATAGTTGAAAAATCCGGTTTGTCCGGAGGCTGGCGGTTTGCCGTGGCGGCGTTGAGTTGGGATTTGGAAGCGCCGGGCGGGCAGTTCAGGCTGCCGTCGCAATCATCGGGTGGCTTGATGTAGCGATAATGCTGAATGATCCGCGCAACAGCCTCAGGGGGCGTATCCGTCGGCGGGGGGCCCAATTTGACGTCACCCACCGCATCCAGCCAGGGCGGGGCGGACAAAATGTGTTTTTGGGCGTTGTAGCTGTATTTTTCTTTTCCGGTCAGGCGCTTCAGTGGCTTGGGTTCGCCGTAATATGGGAAGATCCAGATTTCGCCTTGCTCGTCTTTCTCCCAGACTCCAACCAGGCGTCCGGTGGCGGCTTCGTTGTCGATTAGCTTGCCATCCGGGGCCAGATAGTACTGACGCGCCCAGAAGACATCGTCAGAACCGCCGCCGTTGCGGCTGGTATCCACGCAGACATCCAGGTTCCGGTTCTCCAGCAAGGGCAATAACCGGCTGAGATAATGCAATTCATGGTGTTCGTCCGGCTTGCGGGCCAGCACGGGCTGACGATTCGAAACATTGGTGGCCAGTCCGTCCGCCTTGCGTATGTCGGCTTCGTTCAGGGCGTCGGCAATGCGCTGAACGTCTTCCTCCCCGTAGTCGAACCAGCCGCTATGCCCGGCTTCCAGGTAGACATGTGCGCCTGCTGCCTGGAAAATGCCAATCAGGTCTTTGATCACCCGAATGCGGTCGGCGTATATCTGCTGGGATTCGGCGCTGTGATTATGATCCCGTCGGTATTGCACCGCCAGTGGAATGCTGTCCGGCTCGAGGTAGATGACCGGGTGAATACCGGTTGCAGTGACAAACTGGCGGATGAGATCGGCGCTGAGGCGGTTATCGGCCAGGTAATCGTCATAGCTGGCAAAGCCGCCCTCGGAGGACTGGCCCAGATCCCGCATCGGGATGGCGTAGACGACCAGCTCCGGGATTTGTTTGCTTCGGGCTGCCGCTTTTAGGGTGCGGGTGAGCGGTTCAAGATTCGCGCCCACGGCATCGTACCGGTCCAACCAGATGGCGTGCGGCTGCCGGTAGAGCTGGTAGCTGCGGGTCCAGGTGGGCGAAAAAAGGCGAGCCGGGCGCGGCATCTCCGACCACGTCCAGCCGATCAGCATCATCAGGAATGCTGTGCCGAAGATGAACAGCAGCGGTTTCATGGGCTTCTCCCAGCGCATCCAAACACTCACTTGCAGTATAACAGTCCCCCCGGCGGGAGATTATCCGCCGGTCAGTTTAATGTGAAAAATATAGGCGACCATGGCGCCCAGAAAAGCGCCGACCAGGACTTCGTAGGGCGTGTGACCGAGGAGTTCCCGAAGGCGGACGGGCACGTAATCGTTCCGGTGCCGGTAGATATCCTCGGTGAGCTGGTTCAGGATACCGGCCATCCTGCCTGCGGCTTGCCGCAAACCGGCGGCGTCATACATCACAATCACCGCAAAACCCAGCGCTACCGCGAAGGTCGTGGACAGAAAGCCGTCAATGAGTCCGACGCTGGCTGCAATAGCGGCAACCAACGCGCTGTGGGAGCTGGGCATTCCGCCGGTATGCACCAGGGTGCGGAAGTTGACCGGTTTTCTGATGGCCAGGTAAATCAAACACTTGATCACCTGGGCGGAGAAGGCTGCCGATGCACTGGCGGCCATCACTTCAAGGCTGGTTCCTGCAATGCTCATCCACGTTCTCGTTTAATGGTCTCTGTCACGGCTGTCGTCATGGGGGGGGTGGGGGTTTTGGAGCTGACGGCAGCCTTGGGTTGAATGCATATGCGCACTATGATGATTTTAACCCCAAAGCGTCAGAATCGCCTAATGAATCCGATGGGAGATGAACCCCACCAGGGATTGCAGGGCCGAAGGATCATACCCGGCGGGCATGCCGTCCCGCAGTTCCAGCAGCGCTAGCGCTTCTCCTGAAAGCTGTTCCACTTGTGCACGGGAAGCCTCAACCCCGAAGAATGCCGGATAAGTGGCCTTTTCCTGCAACTGATCCTTGCCTGCGGTTTTGCCCAGGGTTTCCGTGGTGGAGCCGATGTCCAGCAGATCGTCCACAATCTGGAAAATCAGGCCCAGCATCTGACCCAGCCGGCTGTAACGCTCCACCACTTCGGGGGGCGCTCCGGCGAGTTTTGTACCGGCCCGCAGCGCAAAGCGGAACAGGGCACCCGTCTTGTGGGTGTGGATGTACTCCAGAATCTCACGGGTATAGGGCTGGCCCTCGTACCGAATGTCCACAAACTGCCCGTTGACCAGCCCACGCACACTGGTCACGTCCGAGAAGTCACCAATGACTTCCAGTAGTAACTGGGGCGTGACGGGGGTGGTCATTGGGGTTTCCTTGGAAATCAGGCCGAAGGCCAGAGCAATCAAGGCATCCCCGGCCAGCACGGCGGTGGATTCCCCAAAGGCTTTGTGCACGCTGGGTTGTCCCCGGCGCATGTCGTCGTTATCCATGCAGGGCAAGTCGTCATGCATCAGGCTTTGGGCGTGCACCAGCTCGATGGCGCAGGTGCTGGGCAAAATATGCTCGATGTCGCCGCCGCAGGCCCGGCAGGCTTCAATCGCCAACACTGAGCGGATGCGCTTTCCGCCGTTCAATGTGCCATAGCGCATGGCTTCCCAGAGTTCTTCGGCTTCGGCGGAGGCATCATAGGCTTCCTTGCGCAGGTACTGGTCCAATCGTTCGTTGACCAGCGCGATATCCGGGCCGAACAGGGCCTCGTAACCCAATGACTGGGAGCGGTGAGGAGCGGAAGGGTTTGATGTCATAGGGTCATTATACCGGCTGAAGGCGGGCGTGTAACCCGTGGCTCAGGTTTCATCCGAATCAAGTTCATCCTCCGGGGAGTCGTCCTCTTCGCCGCCCATCAGACTGACTTGCTGTTTCAACGTCCGGCGGGAGAGATCGCGGTTTTTTTCTTTCAATCGCAGAATGCGCACGGCATCCCGACCCTTGGTGCTGACCTGCTTGTAGCCGTATTCCTGCTTCTGGCTGGAAGATTGCGTTTCTTCCTTGAAAAGTCGGGCTTCGCCCACCAGGGACAGGTAGCTTCGATAGCGGCTTTCGGGGATTTCATCCAGGTGGGCCAGCACGGCGCAGCCCTCTTCATCGACATGCAGGCAATTCGAAAAGGTGCAACTGGCGCGAAAAGGGGCAAAATCCCGGTAGATGGCCTCGATTTGCACGGGCATCACATAATTGAATCTCAGGTTGCTGAAGCCCGGTGTGTCAGCAATCAAGGTGTCCCGTTCCTCGGAAGTCAGCGCCAATAGCTCCACATGGCGGGTGGTGTGTTGCCCCCGGCCAATTTTATCCGAGACTTCGCCCACGCGTAATTGCAGTTCAGGATTCAGCGCGTTCAGCAGCGAGGACTTCCCCGCGCCGCTAGGTCCGGCCAGCACGGTAATCTTGTCTTTGGTCAATTCCAGCACCGGTTTCAGGCTGTCCTCGTCATGCACCGAGGAAAACAGGACCCGTAACCCCAGGCGTTCTGCATACAACTGCCGGATCGTGTCTTTCGCGGCCGCGTTGTCGGCGAGATCGGACTTGCTGATGATGAGGATCGGTGTGATCCCTGCCAGTTCGATGTGAGTCAGATAACGATCCATCTGCTGCGGATCAAAATCCGGGTCCCGCATGGAATATACGATGAACACCTGGTCCACGTTGGCCATTTTGGGTCGGGAGATGGCGTTCCGGCGCTCCAGCACGGCATAGATGCGCGCCGTCCGGTTGGCCGGGTCCACGGTGTCCAGTTCGACGATGTCGCCCACCAGCACTTCGGTGCCTTCTTTTTTAATCAGGCCCCGCAGTTTGCATTCATAAAGCACACCTTCCGATTCCACATAGTAGAAATCGGAGTGATACTTGCGCAGGCGACCCACCGGCTTGGGTTCAGGCACGGTTTCGGGACTCATAGGGGGTAATGCTCATGACGATGGAAGGTTCCTGCTTGTTTTCAGAGGTGCCCAGCATGGATTCAAACAGTTCCAGTGAGGCCAGGTGTTCTGTCGTCAGCGTATACTCCAGGCAATGCCGGTAGTAACGCGCCAAGGTCTCAGCCGGAAGCTGGCTGCGAGACCGGGCTAGCCTCATGCCGGCTTCAAAAATCGACGATTCCCGGAAGAATCGGTTCCGGGCTTCCCGCAATGCCCGGTTGAGTTGTCGAAGGTCTTCGGGATGCGCTTCCGCCCAGGACCGGCTGGCCACCCACACGGCAAAAACAAAGGGCAGGCCGGTGCGTTCTTTCCAGAGCGTGGATAAATCGTAGCAATGGAAACCTTCCGGGATGCCTTGCTGCTGAATGAGCAGCGCGTTATCCCCGATAATCAGCGCGTTGCCGCTATCTTCCAGTGCTTGCTGGTAGTGGCTGGCCTGATAGGTGCGGAACCATGGGCATAAATCCTGCCCGGTGGCTTCTTTCAGCAGGTATGCCAGCAATGCGATGGAGGTCTCCGAATCATCCGGCACGCTGATGGCAGGGCTGTCCAGCAGCTCCGGCCCCAGGGGTTTGCGGGAAATAAAGATGACGCTTTCCACCGCGCCGGAGGAACTGACGGAGAGATCATCCAGCCGGACCAGTTGCTCTTTGTTCCGCAGGTAGCAGGCACTGGAGACTGGCGAAACGTCCAGTTGCCGGTTCAGAATCTGCTCGTTCAGCCGGGCGGGGACGTCATAGATCAGATCGATGGACTCGCCAGGCTGGAAGTCGGAGTAGATAGGCACGGTATTGACGAACGAAATCGCCCCAAGACGTATCTTAATCTTTGGATTAAACGCGAACTTCATCATAGACGCGAATAATGTTGTAAACCGTATCCCGTTCCACGGGAATTTTCCCGGCTTTGCGGATCATGTTGATCAACTCGGCTTCGGTGAGAGCCTCTTCGGCTTCCGTGCCGGCAGCGTGGGCGATTTTTTCCTGGATGACCGTGCCATCCACATCGTCCACGCCGAAGCTGAGGCTGACCTGGGTGATTTTCTCACCGATATGAATCCAGAAGGATTTGATATGCGGCACATTGTCCAGCAGAATGCGGCTGATAGCGAAGTTCTTCAGGTTTTCAACGCCGGTCAGCGCGTTGTTGGCGTCAATGGCGTTGTTGTCGTAGTAGCAGTTCAGCGGAATGAAGGTCATGAAGCCGCCGGTTTTGTCCTGCTGCTCCCGGATGGCCAGAATATGGTCGACGCGCTCTTCCGGCGTTTCCCCCAGGCCAGCCAGCATGGTGGCGTTGGATTTGATGCCCATTTGGTGTGCCAGCCCGTGGATACGCAGCCATTCCTCGGCGGGAATCTTGTCCACGCACACCAGCTTGCGTACGCGATCGGCGAAAACTTCCGCGCCGCCACCCGGCAGGGATTCCAGACCCGCTTCTTTCAAAATGGGCAGGACTTCTTCCACGGTCATGCCTTCGAGTTTGGCGATGTAGTCCAGCTCAACGGCGGTCAGGCCCTTGATGTGCACCTTGGGGAAGTGCTGCTTGAGTGCTTTAAACAGATCTCGGTAATAGGCCAGCCCCTGCTGCTCATACAGGCCGGAGACAATATGAAACTCGCTCAGACTGTCTTTTGCGGGATACTTGTTGACCTGCTCGATGACGTCATCCACGCTCATCACGTAGGCAAAGGGGGATTGGGGGCCTTTCTTGAAGGAGCAGAAGCGACAATTGGCTTCGCAAATGTTGGTGGGATTGATATGGAAGTTGTGCACCCAGTACACATAATCGCGTAGCTCGGCGGGCGTCCGGGTGATGCGGGCCGTGTCGGCCAGGATGCCGATGGAGAGCAGGTCATCGGAGTTGTAAATCTCGATGGCCTCGTCCCGCATAATGCGTTCGCCTTCCAGAACCTTATGGTAGTACTTGCCCAGCGGATTTGACGGGCGGGTGATAAAGCTTTCAGTCAGGGAGCTTGCCTGGGAGGCGTTCGGGGGAAGTGCGGTGGCCATAACGTACTCTCTTCTATAAGGACGGTCCAGGACCCAATCGGTCCTCTGCTGCCCCCTATGATCCAATAAAGGGAGCAGACGGCGCAAGTCGTATAGCTGAAATTGGATGTCACCCGAACGGGACCGTAATACTTTTTAAGGATGCAATGGAAATGAAGAAGCTAAAGCTTGTAGAAACTATCAGTCTAGATTTAGTGAAGAATACTTGTCTCGAACATATCCATAAAAATAATCCGCAATGAATACCCCGCCGACCAGCGTGTTGTCATTACAGAGGTTAGAGTTCGTGATGAATTCCTTAATTCTTTTAACCTCAGAATCATCATCATAATGGCTCAACCCCAGCATGACGCTTCCGGCTTTCAATCCGCGTTCTCGACCTATTTGGTATTGCAAGGCTTGTTCCTGTAGGAAGGTTTGCATCGCAGGTATTGAACGGCTTCCCAAAGCCTCCTCCAATGCTTGTAGTATGAGGTTATGTGCCGTAGCACTCTCTATACGGGACTGACAGCGTTCATCGGCATATTTTATGATGATGGCCACTGACATCCCAACCAAAAAACCAATGATATAGGGGTCATTAGAGCATTGATTCGTGGTTGCGCCATAGCCCTGTATCAAGAGCGTCACCTGCCGGTATATTGCGTCTTTTAACTCTTTAAAGTCATCAGAAATGGGCATGGGCAATCTTTTAGCGGCCAGACCGTATTGACAACAGCGTTATAATCATAGTGAGGAAGCTTTGCTTAACCAAACAGAATACCCCCTTCTCAAATAAAAAGAGCCACCCAAAGAGGGTAGCCGGGAGTTAGTAAACCGCAACTAGACGGTCGGGGCACTCTTTAGCTGAGGCCTGGACATGCAGTGCCCCCTCCCGGCCAAAGCCGGTAAGAGGCATCTCGTTATGGTCAGATGCTGACCACTAGTTGCGGGTTTACTAACTCCCGATTACAGCAGAAAACTGCAACTCCTCTACTATATCAAATACTCAGCGATGGCACAGCAAACAGTTATGCTGTGTTAATGATGTGGATTTTTGTTGCGGCTTCTCAATGTCGAAGCTCACAACCCATTTGTCCATCTCGCCTCTCCCACCCCTGAAAAAACAAAAAAAGGATACCACAACCATCCCTTCGTATAGGCGCTCGGTGGAATTCGGCAGAATATTCGAAGTTGGTTAATTGCTCAGGAGTTTTCGAGCCCTCCGACACTACCACCTTGAGGAGGGATTCATGAGAATTATCAGCAAAAGAGAAAAGGGGAGAGGGGCATCAAAATAAGCCGGACGATGTATGATAAAAGAAATGGCCTCTAGTGTTTAGTGGGTTACGGATAAGGTGCTTGGGGGAGGCCGTTAGTTCCAGGTAAACCAGGAAGGCACGGCAGCGGTATTCTTGCTCCAGGTGTATTTAGAGCTGGTTCCGGTTGGTGCCACATTACCGATATCCGTTATTCTCCCGTTGTAGTAAAGCATGATGTAGAGTGAATGTCCCGGCCCATTGGCCGTGCCGTCTGTGATTTTTCCGTCCGGGTCGACAGAGAAGGAAATCACATTGGTTGTGGCAGTTCCTCCAAAAGATTCCGCAGGATCCCACAGGATTTTGCTTCCATTATGCAGCCTCAAACAACGATAATTGGCGCAAGAGGTGCCGGCATTCGGTGTGGCGCCCTGCCAATCATCCAAGGGCGTGGTAGTATCCAACGCAATATAGTTCATATACTGTGTCAAGTCGCCGAATGTCGTTGCTGAGCTCAGTTTTCCATTGATCAGATGCTGCTGGAAGACGGCGGAGACCGTCGCGATGGCTTCCTTGCCGCTGGCTTCGAACTGTCTGTTCTGCTGGGAGGTCAGGACTTTCGGGATGGTAAAGGTTGCAATCTGGGCGATAATCAGCAAACTGATTAGAACCTCAGTCAAACTAAAGCCTCTAGGGCTTCTCTTGGCTGTCTTTCGATGCATCCGTCTTACCTCTGCACACCTACTTTAGATCTATCGGTAGATATGGAGAAAACTTGAACCTAACTTCCCGGTAGCGCTGAGAATGCCTCTGTAATTTCCAAGAGGCATTCTCGCCATCTGCACTTGGCAGAAAACTTCCGGCTCTGGCGTAGCCGCACATCCCTGGAAGCGTTATTTGGAATGAAAACGGGGGTAGGAGATCATGTTTAGCCGAAGTTGGAAGTCCTTTATAAGGGGCGACTGGGGAAGTTGTTCGCGTCAAACCAGCTTTTAATAAGACGAAGCTAAAGTTTTCAATAGTGACGAATCGAGGCGCTGGTCGCCAGTTTGCCAGTCGGGAAAAAATTCGGAGCGGGAGAGATTCGAACTCTCGGTTGGCTATTCACCAACACAGACTTTCCAGGTCTGCACCTTAAACCACTCGGACACCGCTCCATGGCTTAGGATTACCGGGGAAAATGATCAACGGTTTATGCACTATACTCCAAAGAGGGCAAAAGATGCAAAGCCTTCGTTACCTTGGGCAAATCTTCACCCGGGACATCTTGATGGTGAGCAGATCAGGGCTTGCCTGCAGGCTGTATGAAGAGGCACAGAGGCCATCTTAAGCCTGCCTGTGGTGCCCTTGAACGGAAATCATGGCCCTGATGCCGGGCAGGCTTAACTAAGCTTTAGACTGTCCTCCGGTAGCGCTGGAGCCATTTGGCGCCGAACCGCCGGATGAGGAAGTCCTCTGCGGGGTTCCGGAGCTTCCGGCCGCTTGTGAGCCCTCTTGGCTATTTCCTGCCAGTACAGTGCCTTGTTGCGGTTTCGTCCCCTCAAGGGCTCCCGACTGAGCCGGAGCGCTCATATTCTGCTGAATCTTCCAGCGAGTGTCTGCATCGAGCAGGTTCCAGGCTGTTGAGCCGTTCACTCGCTTCCAGATTGCGCCGCACATGGATTGGATGGCGCTCAGCGCGCTACTGACATAGGCGGGCATCGTATCCCCGGCATAAGCGGCCTGGACCTGACCAATTGCCGCTGCGCCGCTACTGTAGGAGTTCAGCAGCTGATGAATCAGCACATTCGGATCCATCTGGTCTCCGGCCTGCATCATGCCAATGGACGAAGCCGACTGCAAGACTGTTTGCGCGCCACTACAGCGCCCATAGGCGGAAAGTCCCTTGTAAAGCCGGAATTGTTCCTCCCCTCGCTCCCGCATCTCTTTCATGAAGCGGGAAAACGGATCGAGATGCATGGGATACTCCGGTGTCTGCCCGCCTTCCTGTTCGACATACGGCTGTTCACCCGCTTCGTAAAAGCAGTGATCTTCAAATGGCCCGGTTTTCAAACCGGCATGCTCTGACCCTCCGGCTGGTCCCGGCGATTGGTAACCGGCAGCCGTCATATAGGTTTGGTTCAAATAGTCCCCTCCAGAATAGCTCATAATTCTCCTATCCTGCTTGCTTTCCTAACCTGTCTCCCCGCTGACCGCAGTTCGGTGCGTCATTGGTCCCAGCTAGAAACCTGACGGCAACCATTCGTCGGTCAGAAACTACAAATTTGTTTGTGCCCAGCTCTCCTAACCATGAGTCAAAGAATTTGTGACTACACCGTTCTCCACATGCCTTAAAACATATAAAAACAATTTATTGATAGATTGTGAAGAATTGTGATTTGCCGGATCTTTGCTTCTATAAAAGATTCTCATTTGCGACCCGAACGCTTTCCGCTATACTCGTGCGGTGATGACCGAAGTGACCGCAGACCCCCATATGACAGAGGCGAGAGTTCAAGCCCTCCGGGAAGCAATTAACCGGCACAACTACCTTTATTACGTGCTGGATCGCCCGGAAATCCAGGATTTTGAATATGACCGGCTCTATCGCGAGCTGGTGGAATTGGAACGCGAGCATCCCGAGCTGATTACGCCGGACAGCCCGACTCAGCGGGTGGGCGAGCAGCCGGTGAAGGAATTCCCGCAGGTTCATCACCCAATTCCGTTGTTCAGCCTGGATAACGCCTTCAACGAAGAAGAACTGCTGGCCTGGGAGAAGCGGGCTTTGCGCATCCTGGCGCAGGAAGGCATTGAAAACCCCGCGCTGGAATACTTCGCGGAAATTAAAATCGATGGGCTGGCGGTTTCCCTGGTGTATGAAAAAGGCTTGTTCAAGCATGGCGCCACGCGCGGCAACGGGGTGGTGGGCGAAGATATCAGCCAGAACCTGAAAACCATCCGGGGCATCCCCCTGCGGATTCCGGTGAATGGCGGTCCATCTCCGGACTATGACGTGGAAATTCGCGGGGAAGTGATCATGACCCGCGAAAGCTTTCTGCGCCTGAATGAAGAGCAGCATCTGAAGGGGAAATCCGAATTTGCCAACCCGCGCAACGCGGCGGCTGGTGCCATTCGGCAACTCGATTCCAGAATTACCGCTTCCCGAAACCTGGATGCCCTGTTCTACGGCGCAACCATCATTACCGAGGACGCCCGTCGGCGCCCTGCCGATGACTTGCAAGCGGGGCTGCACCCCACCAGTCAGCAGGAGTCCTTCAACTACCTGGAGCGGATGGGCTTCAAAACCAACCCGGCGCGCAAGCATTGCTGGAATCTGTCCGAAGTGATGGATTTCATTCATCATTGGGACGAGGCTCGTCTGGCGCTGCCGTTTGCGACCGACGGGGTGGTGATCAAGATCGATCAGCTGCACTATCAGACTTTGCTGGGTTATACGGCCAAAAGCCCGCGCTGGGCGGTGGCGTTCAAGTACACGCCGGAAGTGTGCGAAACCCGCGTGCTGGACATCGAGTTCAGCGTGGGGCGCACGGGGGTGATTACGCCGGTGGCCATCATGGAACCGGTGCTGATTTCAGGCTCCACCGTGCAGCGGGCCACTTTGCACAACTTTGAGGAGCTGGCCAAAAAAGACGTCCGTCCCGGCGACGCGGTCCGGGTGCAGAAGGCAGCAGAAGTGATTCCCGAAGTCATTGAGGTGGTGCTGGCAAAACGTCCGGAATCGGCCAACCTGCCGGTTCAGCCTCCCACGTATTGCCCGGTGTGCAACGCGCCGGCGGTGAAACTGGAAGGCGAAGTGGCCCTGCGCTGCCCGAATCATTCCGGCTGCCCGGCCCAGGTGCTGCGGCGGCTGGAGCATTGGGTGAGCAAAGGCGCCATGGATATCGACGGCGTTGGCCCCGCCCTGCTGGAACAACTGATCAACCGGGGGCTGGTGGAATCGCCAACCGATTTGTACCGGCTGACGGTGGAAGATTTCCTGACACTGGAGCGCATGGCCCAGAAATCCGCTGAAAACGCTTATGCTTCTATTCAAAAAAGCAAGGAACAACCGCTCTGGCGGCTGGTGAACGCGCTGGGCATCCGGCACGTGGGGCAGGAAACCGCCGTCCTGCTGGCCGAGCATTTTGGCAGCCTGAACCGAATCGCCGAAGCCTCCCTGGAGGAACTGACCACGCTGGAGGGCATTGGCGGCAAGGTGGCGGAAAGCATTGTGGTTTTCTTTGCCGAGCCGGGAAGCCAGCAACTGATGGTGGATTTACAGACACTCGGTCTGCGAATTGAAGATTCGACCGTCAACAAGCCTGCAGCGGGTGCGCAAATCTTCCAGGGAAAGACTTTTGTGCTGACGGGAACCCTCCCAACCCTAGGACGGCAGGAAGTGACGGAGCTGATCCGTGCTTACGGCGGCAAGGTGTCCGGTTCGGTCAGTAAGAAAACCGATTTCGTGTTGGCAGGAGAGGATCCTGGCTCTAAGTATGTGAAAGCGGAGAAACTTGGTGTTACAATATTACACGAGCAAGACCTGCTTTCGATGGTTCGAGAGGCTGAGAGTTAGTACGAGTGCTTTTTTCGGCCTGGTGGAAGCCCATCGGTAAAGCGTAACCAGTCTATTGGCATCCAATACACAGGAAAATGTTGGTAAAGTGACCGGAAGTGAGCAATGGTTGATTGAATCGACTTCACCCGGCCAGGAAACGTGGAGATAACGTATGCACGTATTTCACATTCGAGGCTTTTCAGGCATCTTCATGGTGCTGCTGGCTATTTTGGCAGCCATTGTCATACTGCTTCTCCTGCCTGCGTCCTTTATGATGGTGCTGTGGAACGCCCTAGTGTTTGAAGGCCTGCGTGGCCCGGAAATCGACATCTACCAGGGCTTCCTGCTGTGGGGCTCGGTGATGGTGCTGATCAAGCTGATTTTTAAGCCGGAAATCAAGCTGGAACTCCAGCAGTTGCCCATGAACGGAAAACCGGCCTCCAAGGCGCCCCAAGCGGTTCAGAAATCCGAGCAGGCCGAAGAGCAATCTCCCGCTGCGATGGAAGACGCCCCGCCCGCCAAACCGGTGGACAACCAGAATTAGTCTGGCGTGACGCCCGAATAAAATTGCAAAGCCCTCAACGCGTGTTGAGGGCTTTTGCCGTAATCGGTTGATTTGCGGGGAAAACCGATAAATTCTTTTATCGAGTGTGTTGGCTTCAGGTGGGAAACTTCAACGATGACGCCACTTTTTTACCGAAGTCACGAACTGGGACCACAAGTTTGATGCTTGCTCGTTTTCCGGCAGGTATTCTACGAGCGATTTTTTCGTAACTTTTATAGCTTCCGCGAGCATCGTTTTCGAGGAATCGGTTTTGCTTACCGTCTGTACTTCTTTGGTGATGGGGTTTTCGGCGATGAACCTGTCTCTCAACCGGTTTTTGACTTCCTCTGGAGACTCAGCTCTTATCAGGGCATTCAAATCGAGATGTTTGAGGATGTCGCGCGCAAGCTGATTTTTCTGGGACAGTAGGACAAGCCCCGCCAGGCGGTGCTTTTTGCCGTTTGTTTCGTCTTCTCCGAATTGCAGAGTCGCATTCTTCTTCGTCCGGACATTTGGGTGGGGGTAAGCCCTCTGTTGTGCGGTGAACCCGCTTTTTGGGCCATAAAAATATTCCATGACGCGACTCCTCCTCCTAAAAATGGTTGAAGCCCTTCATTAATATGCTTGGTTTCAATACCATAAAACACAAACGTGATGCAATGTGTGAGTCGTTCGGAAAGAATCCCGTATTGCTATATATATCGTAAACAAGGCGATTGCCTTACAATAGACCCTAGCGCCCTCCCAAGAGGCAATGTCATGGTCGGCTGCGTGGTTTTATCGGGCACAAAGGCAAGGAGCGTTTCTCATTGGCGAATATCTGGCAATTCCGCGGGGATAGCGAAGGCGCAGGCATCTCATTCCCGAAAGAAGTGATTGACGCGGCGGAGGGTTCTCCCCTGCTGGCCCGATTGTTGGCCAACCGGGGAGTCACCACGCCGGAAGACATCCGTTCGTTTCTGGACCTGGAAAGTTATCAGCCCGCCAGCGGCTGGGATTTGCCGGACATGAAGCCCGCCGTGGAGCGCATCATCAAGGCAATCCAAGCCAAAGAGCCGATCCTGATATACGGCGACTTCGACGTGGACGGCATCACCGGTACTTCCGTTCTGTATGAAACCCTCAAAAAGCGCCTGAACGCCAATGTCAGCTTTTATATCCCGGACCGGGCCACCGAGGGGCATGGCCTGAATACCGCCGCTCTCATCCGCCTGACCAGCTCGCGCCAGATCAAGCTGATCATCACCACCGATACCGGCATCACCAACTTCCCGGAAGTCTCCCTGCTGAACGGCCTGGGAGTGGACACCATCGTGACCGATCACCACGCGCTCCCGGAGAACCTGCCGCCCGCCATCGCCAATATCAACGGCCAACGTTTGCTGGCAGATAATCCTGATCACCCGATGGGGCCGCTATGCGGGGCCGGGGTGGCCTACAAGCTTTGCGAAATCTTGCTGGACGAACTGCTGCCCGCGCCGGAAGCGTCCGTGGCCAAAGAAAGCCTGCTGGATATCGTGGCCGTGGGCACTGTGGTGGACATGGTGCCGCTGGCCAAAGAAAACCGCTACCTGGTTTATGCGGGCTTAAAAGTATTGAACCGTCGCCAACGCCTGGGCTTCCGGGAAATCCTGGAGCAGGCGGGCGCGAAAGCGGATGCGCCGATTACCAGCGAGACCCTGGGCTTTACCATCGGTCCGCGATTGAACGCCTTGGGCCGCCTGGAACGCGCCGATCAGGGCGTGGAGCTGATTACCTCCGATGACCCGGAGCGGGTGCGCATCATTGCCGCCCACCTGGAGTTCCTGAATCGCAAGCGCCGGGAACTCTGCGACCAGACCTTCCTGGAAGCGGAAGGCTATCTGCATAAGCAATATGGTCCGGTTGGGTTGGGCGATCACCGTGCGGTCATTCTGGCCAGCCCGGACTGGAATCCGGGGATTATCGGTATCGTGGCCTCGCGGCTGATTGAAAAATACCATGTGCCGGTCTTCATGATGATGGTGGACCCCGACAAGGGCGAAGTCCGCTGTTCGGCCCGCTCCATTCCCAGCTTTCATGTCCATGACGAGCTGAGTGCGCTGGAGGATTACTTCCTGAACTTTGGCGGACATGCCGGCGCGGCGGGTTTCTCGCTGAAGCTGGAGCGTCTGGAGTCTTTCAAGCGGGCCTTGCATGAGATTTGCCGTCAGAAAATCACCGATGAGCAGATGCGGCCCATCATTGAAGTGGATGCCAAGCTGGAATGGACTCAGGTGAACCCGCACCTGGTGACGATTATTCGGAAACTCGCGCCCTGCGGGATGAAAAACCCTTCGCCGAAGTTCGTGATTGAAGACGTAAACGTGGCCGCACAGCGAGGGATGGGCGAGAGCGAGCGCCATCTGAAGTTGGTGCTGTCCAACGGCAGCGGTTCTAAAAGCGGTTCCACCAATACCCCCCTGGAGGGCATTATCTGGAATTTCAACCAGCGGGAGCGCTTTGACGCCCGGAGTCCCTACAGTTTCGTGGTGGTGCCGGAGCTGAATACCTTCAACGGCAACACCAAGGTACAGTTGCTGATTGAAGATTACATGACCCCGCAGGCTGCCCGTATGGCGACCGAGGCCGTGACGCAGGATGCCAGTCCGGTTGCGACGATTGGCGGACGTGCCTCCAAAACCGGCAGCAGCCGCCCGAGCAGTCTTCCGGATGAAGAAACGGAGGAAACGGAAGCGGGCATGCAGTGGATTGATCACCGCAGCCGGGAAGCCGTGGAGAGCTTTATCGGGCAATTAATGGTCCCGTTGCAGGACAAGCGGAAGGTGATTATCTACCATGAAGGCCGCAAGCCCGAAATTCCCTTCCTGAATGAAAGTCTGCTATGCGGACGCTTGCAGGTGAAGCCCGCCGACGAATTGATCCTCTGGGATTTGCCGCCGTCCGCGGACGCGTTCCAGCGTTTGCTGGCCTGGGTGCAGCCGGAAGTGGTCCACCTGGTGGGCGGCAAGTATCAAAGCGTCCCGGTGTTCCCTTCGGAACAGAATTATTTGAAACTGATTGCGCAGATTTTGCGCAAGGAAGGCGAAAGCCAGGTTCTGGATCTGGAAACATTCGCTTCCCAGTTGGCTGTCACGGTTTCCGTGGTTTCTCATGGATTGATGCTGCTGGAAAAACTGGGCATGCTGGAATCCAGACTGCTCGATCCGGCAAACCCCCAGCGGCTGGAAGTCCGGTTGATGCCTCAGAACGCCAGCAGCGAAAGCATGGTTCACCGTCTGGAATACGTGACGTTCCAGCAAGCTCTGCGGGAGATTGGAAAATTCAGGGGATGGCTCTTGCGGAGCCCCCTTGCTACAATCAAAACGGCACTCGATTCACCTCTGGTCACCATGATGTCCGAGATGCCCGCAGTCACCGGTGCGCCCTTGGAACCGGCCACCAGTTTGGCAAAGCAGGTTATGTTTAATTGAAGGAAAAAGACTCCATGCCGACGACTGAAACTGCGGATCATATCGCCGTCGACAAGATCAAAACGGCCATTCGCGATATTCCCGATTTTCCCAAGCCGGGCATCCTGTTTAAGGACATTACCCCGGTGCTCAAGGACCCGGTTCTGTTCAACCAGGTGGTGGACTATTTTCACCACCAGTTGAAAGACAAGCGCGTCCAGTATGTGGTTGGTATCGAATCCCGAGGCTTTATCCTGGGTGCCGCGCTGGCCTATAAGCTGGGTGCGGGCTTCGTGCCGGTTCGCAAGAAAGGCAAGCTGCCCGGCCTGGTGGAGCGTCATGAATATGACCTGGAATACGGCACCGATGTCATTGAAATTCATACCGATGCCATTGAAGCCGGTTCCCGCGTGGTGCTGATTGACGATTTGCTGGCCACCGGAGGCACCTGCGCGGCGTCTCTTAAGCTACTGGAACGACTGAACGCCGATGTGGTGTCCATTATGTTCATGATTGAGCTGAGCTTCCTGAACGGACGGGAACGCCTGCCTCAGACCACCCACATCCATTCGATGCTCCAGTTCTAGAGCGCCCGTTCCAGAAGCGGCGCAGCATCAAGTCCAAATCAAAATGCCCTCTGCATCATTGCGGAGGGCATTTTGTTGTTGTGTCTATCGCCTGGCCGCACCGGTTGGTGTGGCGAGAGCGGTTATTTTTCCTTGGTGGCGCGGGCGGTGCGGGCGCGCGGTTTAGTGGCGGCGGCCTCTTCACCGGCTTCCTCGGCAGTTCCGGATGCAGCCGCCGTTTTCTTGACGCGGACCGCCTTTTCAGGCTTTACCGCTTCGGCTTCTTCCGCTTCAGCGACAACCGGTTCAATTTCAGGAACCGGCTCCGCTTCCGGGGCTTCTACTTCCGGAGCCTCTTCTTCGGCTTCCGCTGCTTCCGCCTTGGCTTGCTTGGCTTTCTTCGCTTCCGCTGCCTGGGCTTTCTGCTCCGCTTTTAGTTTTTCCGCTTTTTCTTTGTCCAGTTTTTCTTTTTCTTCTTTCGCCTTCTGCTGGGCAACCTTCATCTCGGCGGGCAGGTCCTCGCGGTCCTCATTCCACCGGGCCAGGTTGCGGTTTTTGCGGATGAGACCGATGGCGACGTGCACGCGCCATTCATCCAGCCTCAGCTGCTTGGCGATAATTTTGTGAATCCCGATCGGCGGCAAGGGCAGATAGGGCTCATACAAGGTTTCAATGGCCATCAACTGCTCCGGCGAAACTGCCAGCTTGCGCTTGGGATACTCCAGCTTGGGCAATCTCATCTTCTCGCGGACGAGATTGATGCCGAAGAAGACCTTGCTCGGCGCCAGATCGATCTGCTCGCCGATCACCTCATGCACATCCGGGTTGGGCAAGGGCAACGCTTGCTTGTAGAGCGTCTCAATCTGGATCAATTGCTCCTTGGTGACCAGCAGCTTTTTGGGAGGTCTTGGACCACCGGGACGCGGGCCGCCGAAGCCGCCGGGCCTGGGACCACCAGGGCGTCCGCCGGGACGCGGGCCACCGAAGCCGCCCGGTCTGGGGCCGCCACGAGGAGGGCCGTAGCCACCGCCGGGGGGTCTGCCACCCTGAGGGCGAGGCGGACCGTAGCCGGGTCTGCCGCCTTGGGGAGGACCGTAGCCACTGCCGCGTGGAGGACCATAGCCTTGTTGCGGAGGCGGACCGTAGCCACCGCCGCGTGGAGGACCATAGCCCTGTTGCGGAGGCGGACCGTAGCCACCACCGCGTGGAGGACCATAGCCCTGTTGCGGAGGCGGACCGTAGCCACCACCCTGGGGCGGGCCGTAGCCGCCACCCTGAGGAGGACCGTAGCCGCCACCGGCTGGTTGATATGGACGTTGCTGCTGCTGCGGATAAGGTGCCGGACCTGCCGGACGTGGTGTGACAGTCCCCTCCGGATACAAGCAATTCGGACAAATTACTCGTTTAGGGTTCTTGGTTTCAAAGACCTCACCGCATTTGGAACATTGGTTCGTAAACATAATAATTTCTATTCCGCTTGAATCTATATTGATGACTGGCCGTCTGTTGACCGAATCCGAAACACAAACAACACTACAAATGATTTCTATGACTGGATATCACTCTACAGGGCGGATTCTTGCTTACCCTTCAACTCTTCATCTCATGGTGTTTTGTGGTGTGACATGAAAAGGTAGACTTCGTTCGGGATGGACTCCATATTGCTGTGGATTTCTCTTCCGTAGGCAGCTGAATCCGTATGTCTCTCTGCCGATCTGTTTGCCGTACCCGTACTTGGGTGAGTGGCCCTTGTCTTCTCTGTCCTTTGGTCCAGAGATTGAAGGGGGAATCTACTGTTCAAACGATATAGTCACTCCTATAATTAATAACATATCTTCGGGGGATTTAGTATCTTTTTTCTGGAATTCCTCTTTTTATTGGAATTTCCCTTAATAATTAGGAATATGATCAACCGTTAGGAATCTGAATCACCATGGGTGGAGGCTCTCTTTTTGATATTGTCGGTCCCGTAATGGTGGGACCCTCAAGCAGCCATACGGCCGGGGCCGTCCGATTGGCGAATCTGGCCGGACTGATAGCGGATCAACCGCTCCGGGAGGTGAAGTTCGTGCTTTACAATTCCTTCGCCCAAACCTACCAGGGGCACGGTACGGATCGCGGGCTCATTGCGGGGATTCTCGGCTACGGGGTCAATGACGAAAGAATTCGGGACGCGTTCCGGCTGGCGGAAGCCCAGGGTCTCAAATACAAAATTGTCCCGTACTTTGGCGCCAACAACTATTCCCCAAACACCGTGGCTTTTGAAATGACGCTGGAAGATGGCCGGAAAATTCGGGTGGTGGGGCACTCCATGGGGGGCGGCAAGGTGTATGTCTCCCAGATTGATGACCACAACGTCTCAATCCGGGGGGAAATGCCAACACTCATCCTATTTTACAAAGATCAGCCCGGCATGATCTGGCAGGTGACGAAGATTCTGGCCGAGCTGAAAATCAACATCGCCGCCCTCACCTGCAACCGTAACCAGCGGGGCGAGGAAGCCTTCATGATCATCACCATGGATTCCATGCCGGAGCGGGACGTGGTGCGGGAAATTCGAAAAATCCCGGATGTTTACGAAGTCATCGCCATCGATCGCCTGTCGTGACAAGCATGTACTGTGGAGTGGTCACCCCGAAATCAATTCCAACTGAACCAGGTCGGATCGTTGGCTGGGGTTGGACTATAGGGCGAGCCGGGTGATCCACCCACCACGGTATTCGGGTTGACAGACCCCCAGGTTGCCAGGCGGCCATTAAAGTACAGAAATAACACCACACTTTTGCTGGGACCCGTTGTGGAGCCCCCATATTTTCCATCCGGATCCAGATAGAAATAGACGGCATTCGTGGTACCGGTTCCTCCAAATGTGTAGGTATCATCCGCCACCAGCACGGCCCCATTATGCAGAAATAGGCAGACATTGTTGATGCCGCTGTCACAAGCTGACGATCCTCCACCGGGAGCGTCGTCAAACAGGGCGCCCGAAGTATTATCCTGTTTGACGTAATTGATGTACGGAAAAATATCAACCGCCTTGGTAGCGGCCGTCGACGTGTTGCTTTGCTTGTAAGCCACATAGGCGGCGCTGATGATCCCGGCCGCCTCTTTGGCAATGGCGTTACTCCGCCCATCCTGTTGGGCTTGCAGGACTTTAGGTATAGTGAAGGTGGCAATCACCCCTAAAATAGCCAGGGAAATCAACAGTTCGGCCAGGGTAAAGCCTTTTCTCATCCAGACGTTCCTCTAATTCCAGCTGAACCAAGGGGGATCGAAATTGCCACTGCCATCATAATTGGAACCGGGCCGTGGCGTCCCCTCGGTGCTGATACCCCCGTTATAGTACAAGGTAAAGGCAATCGCCTTACCGGGTCCACTGGTGGAACCGCTGTATTTGCCATCCGGATCGTACTGAAACAGTAAAATCTTGTCTTTGTTAGCGCCCCCATAAACTGAAAATGAATGGCCGGCAGCGTAATATGCCAACCTGCCGCCATTATGGAGTACGAGGCACGGTACCGTGGCATCACAGCCCCAAGTGCCGCCAGTCTGCCAATCATCAATGGGGGTAGCGGTGTCCGTGGCCACATAATTCATGTATGGGGTTAAATCGCTGGGTTGGGTATTCAGGCTGGTAGTGCCTGCGAGCTGCATCTTTTGATATGCCGCGGAAATCATCCCGGCCACTTCCTTGGCGGAGCTGTTCCAGGCAGTATTTTGTTGTGCGTTAAGCACCTTGGGGATGGTAAATGTAGCAATCTGAGCGATGATGAGAAGAGAAACCAGCAGTTCCGCCAGGGAAAAGCCTGTCCGGCAACGGCGATGCTCAAGCTTTGGCAGCCGGCATAGCCATCGTACAGCCTGCGTTTGAATCGGCGGACCTGGACATAACAAGAACCGGATAGAGCAAGCCCAGTACAGCCTGATTTCAGGCATGCTGAACAACAAAGAGGCGAGTTGCTTGGAATCTTGCATGCTTAACCTGCACTCTCGGCAGTGGATGACCCTAAAATTGTTTATCGTCTAAGTAGTACAAAAACTTTAATGCTATTTTTCAGGCGGGCGATTGTCGCTTGAATGTGCTTGAATAGAGGGGCGGTCACCGGAGATGGAAGCAAACTGCCATGCCCAATTTCAATTCGTTCAAGGAACTGCTGACGTACTGCTCGGAGAAGGCTTGTAGCGTTTCCGAAGCGGCGTTGCAATACGAGGAGGCCTATTCCGGAAAAGACCGGGAGGAAATCCTCAACGGTATGCGGGCCATTCTGCAACAGATGCGGGATACGGTAGCCAGCGGCATCGTTTCAGATGAAAAATCCATGAGCGGGCTTTCCGGCGGCGATGCCCGGCGGGTGATGGATTACATGCAAAGCGGCAAGGCCTTTTTAAGCCCTATCGAGATGAAAATGATTGCCTACGGCTTGGCCACCCTGGAAGAAAACAGCCGGATGAAACGCATTGTGGCCTGCCCCACGGCGGGCGGCAGCGGCTCAGTTCCGGCGGCCCTGCTGGCCCTGGAGAGCGAGCGGGGGATCGATTCGGATCAAACGCTGCGGGGCTTGATTGCCGGAGGGCTGATCGGAGAAATTACCTCCCGGCGCATGCATTTGTCGGGGGCTTCGGCGGGTTGCCAGGCGGAAGTCGGCGTGGCTTCCGGCATGGCGGCTGGCGGCCTGGTTGAAATGATGGGCGGTACTGCCGAACAAACGGTGAACGCCGCGGCCATCTCCATGCAAAACCTGATAGGTTTGGTCTGCGACCCGGTGGCTGGCTTGGTAGAGGTGCCCTGCGTGGTGCGGAACGGTCTCTCCGGGGTGCAGGCGGCGGCTTCGGCTACGCTCGCGCTGGCTGGGGTTAAAAGCTTTATCCCCATGGATGAGGTGGTGGAAGCGATGGCGGCGGTTGGCAAGCTGATGCACCCCAGCCTGAAGGAAACCGCCGAAGGCGGTCTGGCCCAAACCAAAACCGCCCGCAGTTTCACCGAACGCTTCAAATCGGCGAAGCCTTCCCCATAAAGCGCTGCCGCAAAATAACGCTTTGGGCACAAGATAGAAACCCGCCGGTTTAGTATAATCGATTACGGAAAGGTTGAATGCCTGGCTGGTTTCCCGGCATTCGGCCCGGAGTGTTTTCCCGGAAGATTTTCAAGGGTTTCATTACGGAAGGGTTTCGATAGAGATTACCTCAAGGGGTGGTTTCAACAGTATGATACCTGCTGCACACACATCTGCTTTGACTCCGCTGGGAGCTAGGGACAATGCCCGGCCCATCAGGTTTGGCTGTCGCATGGTTGCCTATATGACCTCCAAACCGCATATTTGGGGAGACCGCTTTATTCGCCAGTGCCTGGTGGATGGAGAAAACTCACTCCGGGAGCAGTGTGCACCGGGGCATCGGGATTTAGACGCCTATCCATTTGAGCGGATCACGGCAGACGGCCAGCAGGACGACGGCTGGGGCGTGGCCTTTTTCGGAGAAAAGGGACCGGTCATTCGTAAGGCGCCGGCTCATGCGCATGAGGATCCCGGTTATCTGAAAGCTGTGCAGGAAACCGCGCAACAGCAACCCTGCATCGTATTGGCTCATCTGCGGGAAGGACTTAACCGCAGGCAAACCAACACGCATCCCTTCAGTTTTGGGCCATGGGTGTTTATGCACAACGGCCAATTGCCGCCAAAAACCTTGGCCGCCGTCGAGAAAAAGCTATCCGAGTACCATCGCAGGTATGGCACGCCGCTGCCGCAAGGCACCACGGATACGGAGCGGGCATTCTATTACTTGCTGGGACGATTACAGGAAAAAAACGGAACCCAATCGCTGAAGCAACTGCGGCCTTCCGCAGATCAGGTCTATGCAACCTTCCGCGAGGCTGTAGGCGAAATGAGGCAAGCCAGCAAACGAGAAGTGGAGAGTCGGAATTCATTTTTCAGCAGGCTGGTTCGCTGGACGAAGGGACTAGTCGGCGAAAAGGAAGGCCGTTTTGTTCCCCCAGGTCTGAATTTCATCCTGTCCGACGGCGATCGCATCCTGGCCAGCTGCTCTGGCCGAAAACTGTTTTTGGGGTCTCACAGCGGAGCCGACGGCACTCCGGAAGTGGTGCTGGCCAGCCGACCGATCCAGCCCAGCCATGAGAGCCGCCAGCCGGCAATTGAATGGCATCAGGTGCCGGATGGAAGCGTCCTCCAACTGGAGCGGAAGCCGGACGGGATTCAACTCCGTCAGGAAAGGCTTTAATCCTATCCCAGTTTTCTGCTTAACGCGTCCGGCTGCCTGCCGCGGTTTGTAGTCGCAAATTCCGCTGAAGCAGCGCGTCGATGAACGGCTGGGTCGGGACGGTGGTTTCCAGTGGCAGAACGCCTCGCTCACCGATGGTGCCATCGCCCAGCATCTGGGCCACGATGGAGACCGGGAAGGCGGTGGTGCGCATCATGGCGGTCAGCCCGGTGGCTTCGTCATAATGATCGATCAACTCGTAATGCAGATGAACGGGTTGCCCGGCGCGGCTGCCTTCAATCGTAATCAGCACCACCACCACATCGCGGGGATTCCAGCCGTTACGCTCGGTGTTCAGCCTTTCGCTGACCACCGCCGCAAACACATCACGGGGCCGAATCGTCTGCCCGTCAATTAACCGGGGCTCTTCAGCCATCAGGCCAAGATCCGCCATGGTCTTAATCTGTTGGCAGTGGCCGGGATAGCGCAGGGTCTTGTAATCCATGTTCCGCACCTTGTCGGCAAACGTCCATGGCAGCGTGGAAAGACCGCCCAGAGTATGGAAGGCTTCCAGATCCTGCTGCGGCGGATGCCCTATCGGCTGGGCCAAATGCACCGTCTCTATTTCCGTCAGGGTTTCCACCGAGGTGATTTTGCCGTCCCGGATGACGATGGATTGTCCGATGTATTCGTTGATCAGCCCATGAACCGAGAAGAATAGCTGGTAATTCAACGGCGGCTGGGGGGCTTGCGGCAGCCCTCCGACTCTGATTTTCAGGCTTTCCACCTGATCCATCTGCGCGATGCCATGCGCGGCGATGATATTGGCCATGCCCGGAGCCAGCCCGCAATCCGGCAGAATGGTGACCCCGGCCTGTTTGGCCTGTGCGTCCAGCTTGCGCTGCTCAAAGACCAGATCGGTGTTGCCGCCCATATCCACCATGTGGGTTTTGGCCGCAATGGCTGCCTCGGTGACCCGTAAATTCAGGAAATAGGGCACCGCGCTGATGACCACATCGTACAGGGCCAGAAAATCGGTCAGCTGGTCCGGGTCGGTGACATCTACTTCGAACGCCGAGAGCGTGGTCATTGAATTGTCCGGGCGAAAACGCCGGATGCCCGCGACCAGCAAATCGGCCCGCTCTTTGTCGGTGTCGGCGACGCCAATTTCCGAAACGCTCCGGTTCTGCAACAGATCGTAGACGCAGGCCGTGCCTTGCTGGCCCGCTCCCAGGACGGCAATTTTCAAAGGATGTTCTCCAATCCGTAAACCAGACCGTTCAGTTCCATCACCTTTTTCACCGCCAGGGCCACGCCGGGCATGAACGAGGTCCGATCCAGGCTGTCGTGGCGGATGGTGAGGATTTGCCCCGGTCCGCCCAGAATGACTTCCTGGTGCGCGACCAGCCCCGGCAGGCGCACGCTGTGGATGTGAATGTCGGCTGGGCCGCTTGCGCCCCGTGCGCCTTCGATGGTTTCCTTCTCCGGTCCGTTGGTGGTCCCAAATTGTGCCTGAGCCTGTTGCATCAGTTCGGCGGTCTTGATGGCCGTGCCGCTGGGCGCGTCGGCTTTCTTGTTGTGGTGCAGCTCGATAATTTCGGCGTGATCGAAATACCGGGACGCCTCCTGTGCGAATTTCATCATCAGTACCGCGCCGATGGCGAAATTGGGCACCACCATCCCGCCAAGCCCTGCTTGCTTCAGGGCGTTGTCGATTTTCGCCAGTTGTTCCTGGCTGAGGCCCGTGGTGCCCACCACCGGACGGCATCCCGCCTGGATCAGGGTCATCACGTTGTCGAACACGACATCAGGGTGGGTGAAATCCACGCAGACTTCCGGTTTTTCACGCTCCAGGAGATCCTTCAGGTGATGATCGAAGTGCATGCCATGAATCGGAGTGGTGCCGAAGACATCGTTTAGCGTTTCGTTGCGGCTGTGGGAATCCACCACGCCCGCCAGCGAGAGCTGGGGATCCGCAATCACGGTTTTGACGACTTCCCGGCCCATCTTGCCCAGCGCCCCGCAAACGCCCACCCGGATCATTCCGGCATGTGGTGTGGCCGGTTGTGCTGTTTGTGTTTCCGTTCGGGGTTCCATGCGTTCATCCTGCCCTTCTCTGACTGCCTACGCCACGGTTGTATCAGGAATAGGTCCGCATCGCAACTGATATCGCAGACCGTTCAATTACAGCGGATACGTCAGAATTCCGCACAGCAACGACAGGGCATGACAAACACCCAATATCGCCTGGCTTAGCCGTCCGTTTTCGCCGACTTTTTCAGCCCCAGATCGATGTTGGGCTTGGTGTGGAAGGTGACTTGCTCTTCCCAGCGCAGATCCACCGCATTGATGCCCGCTTGCAGTTCCTGGATTTTGGGGACGAGCGGAATGATGCGTGCCAATCGTTGGGAGGCCCCGTTGTCCATTCGGCCCAGAATCACGACGGTTTCCTCGAAGTTCAGTTTCACTAGTTGAGGGTTGCGAATATCCAGCGAAACTAGCTGCAGTCCGGGAATTTGGCGGGCCTGCCAGGCAATTTCCCGTAAACGATCCAGGTAAGCTTGCTGGATTCGGCTGCCCGGCGTGACAATGATTTTCTCCATCACGCGGCCCGGATACAGCTCCGCGCGGTAGTTGTAGCGATTCAATGAAATAAAGCCTTCCGGCACCAGCATCGCATACGGTTGGACAGGCTTGACGGGCCTGGGCGCTGTCGGTTGAGCAACTGGTTTGAATGGCGTTTTGGCAGCCGCTGTCGCCGGAGCCGGTGGTTTAGCGGTGGGGCGAAGAAGTTCCACCGCAAAAATTTCGGCCCAGGGCTCTTTTTCCATCACCATAATGTCCAGCCGGGCGGGGAACAGTCGGCGGCGTACCACCACCCGGTCCACGATCGCGTTTTCCTGCTTGATTTTCCGGGCGATTTTGCCGGTGTTGACGTCATAGATCGGCTGCCCCTGGTAGTTTTTCACCAGCGGGGCCAGTTGTTCGGCTCGCAGCAGACGTTGGTTTTCCAGCGTGAAACTGGGTTGAGAAAAAGTCCAGACGGAGCTGTGCAGCAGTTCCCACAGCAGTGCGCCCCACAGCAAGGCAAAGCACAGCTTAAAAATCAGCCGAATCCGGTTGTAAAAGACCATTCGCCGCTTCTGTTCGCGGCGCTTCTCCAGGTAATTCAATTGCCGACGGCGCACCCGGTTCAGCTGCCTGCGCGAGCGCTTGCCGGGATCTCCCGCGTCCTTGCCCTTGCCGGGTTCCGGCAGGGGTAAGGCATCTCCGGCAGGCGCATCCGCCACTTTGGCTTTCAGCTCAACCGTCGCTTCCGCACCCTGTTCAGGCGGAGTTGCGGATTTGACCAGCAAATCCTTGATCCCGCTGCGCGTCGAGAAAACACTCGCGTTCTCGTCGGCGTCATTCAATTTTTCGGGGTCTTGGTCGGCTCCCATCAAAGATGCTTCCCACTCATTGACAGTCAGATCGGGCACCGCGTCGGCTGATGACGGTGATTCGGGCTGGTATTCCGGTTGTTGATTCGGTAACTGGGCCTCTGCACCCGACATGCACTCTTACTCTCTTCTTGGCTTGCTGCCTAAATTAGTTCAGGGCAGTTTTCAAAATACATTCTACCAGGGACTCGTAGGAAATCCCCATCGCCTTGGCCTGGGCGGGCAGGTCACTGAGAGGCGTCATGCCCGGAATGGTGTTGATTTCCAGAATGTAAAATTTGTTGTCGCCATCCACTACAAAGTCAATGCGGGACATGCCCCGGCATCCGGCTGCCACATGCGCCTTCAAGGTCGCTTCTTGAATAGCCAGGGTCGTGGCTTCCGTCAATTCGGCGGGGAGGATGAACTCCGTGCCGCCCTCGGTGTATTTGGCTTCCAGGTCGTACCATTCGGACTTGGTGGGCCGTAATTCCAGAATCGGAGTCACTTTTGGAATTTCGTCCACTTCCACCACCCCGACGGTCAGGGATTTTCCCAGCACGTACTCTTCAATCATCACTTCGTCGGCGTACTTGAAGGCCGTGGTGAGCGCTTCCTTCAGGTCTTCCGGCTTGTTCACCTTGCTCATGCCAATGCTGGAGCCCTCATTGATGGGTTTCACCATGACCGGGTATTGCAACGGGATTTCAATGGGCTTGCCGTTGACAGTCCCCCCCTTGATGACGACTGAGCGAATCACCGGCAGACCGGCGTCTTTCAGCACGCTCTTGGTCAGGGCCTTGTTCATAGTCAGGGCGCTGGCCGCTACCCGACAACCGGTGTACGGAATGCCCACCAGCTCCAACAGGCCCTGGATACAGCCGTCTTCGCCGTATTTGCCATGCAGGGCAATGTAGGCGACTTCTACCTTTTCCTCGATGAGCTTTTTGGCGATATCGTGTCCGACATCGATCAACACGGCGTTCTCGTAGCCCAGTCGTTGCAGGGCCTCAAAGCAGTTTTTGCCGGAAATCAGCGAGACTTCGCGCTCGGAAGATAACCCTCCGTAAAGGACGCCAATCCGGGTCTGCTTGCCGGGAGTCAGTTTTTGCGGGCTCTGCGTGGTCACGAGGCTTTCCTTTCGTCCTGAATGCTTTTAAATGCTACTGCCGTGCCTGTTTACAAACCAGGTTCCACAGGGGCTTCCCGGCGGGAGAACCGGTTACGGGGCTCCAGGTCACTTTCAATGGTCCCATGGGGCTGACGACCTTGCCGGTGGTGTTGTAAAACAGCACGTGGCTGGGCGATGAAATCTGCGGCTTGGCGCAATCCACGCCCATGCGGGCTACATAATACATGCTTTTGCTTTTGCCGGTACGATCCGGCAGGTTGGTTTCCTTGATGTGAATGAAGGAGGCCCCTTTTTGACCGACTTTGGGTAGATGGGCGGCATCCACGTAAAAATTACGCTGTCCACCGGTCAATCCGACCCAGCGGGTGGTCCGATCATCGGCCAGGTTCTTGAAAATCAGGCTGTCCGGCACAGGCTTGGCTGCGGCACTTGCGGATGCCGGTTTTGCGGTGGCGGGTTTGGCAGGAGCTGGCTTGGAGACCGCCCAGCCTGCCGAGCAAAACAGAATTAATGCCAGGGAAAGCGTGATTTGAATGCCCAGTTTCATGTTCATGGGGTTTAAGACTCCGTCAACTCTTGCCAGAGGGCACGCTCCTCGTCGGTGGCGTCACCCAGAAAAAGGTTTTCGGGATGGGCATCCAGGCCGTAACGTTCCCGGATGGCCCGTTTCATGCGCAACATCAGGCGCAAAACATCAGTAGAACTCGCATTGTCCACATTGATGATGAAATTGGCATGCAGCGGACTGACCATGGCTCCGCCTTCCCGCCATTGGCCTTTTGCCCCAAGCTCTTCCAGCAAGCGCCCGGCAGGCATCTCTTTGGAGGGATTCTTGAAAACGCTGCCGCCATTGGGTTCTTTCGGGTGATGGGCTTTCCGGAAGCCCACACTGCCTTCCATCAGCTTGGAGATCTCCGCCGGATCGCCCGGCTTGAATTCCAGGATTGCGCTGAGCACAATATGTTGGCTCGGGTCGAGAGCGCTTTTGCGGTAGCTGAATTGCAGCTGTTCCGGTCCCCAGGTTTCCACCTCGCCCGTTTCCAAATTAAACAGCGTGACGCTGCGGGTCACATCGGATGTTTCCTGGCCCAGCGCCCCAGCGTTCATGCGTACCGCGCCGCCAATGGTGCCGGGAATGCCAATCATGTATTCCCCGCCGCTCAGGCCGCGCTTGAGCGCCTCGCTGGCGGACTTGGCCAGATGCACGCCCGCGCCGAATTCCAGCCGGGTGGGTGAGAGTTCTCTCACCCAGTCCAGCTTGCGGGTGATGATGGTCACGCCGCGAATCCCACGGCTGGCGATAATGGTATTGCCGCCCCAGCCCAAAACGGTCAGAGGCTTGCCTTCCCGACGAACACGCTGAAGAATTTCCACCATCTCGGCCTCGTTGGCGGGCTGATAGGCCTCGTCCAGCGGGCCACCGATACGGTAGGTGGTGAAATTCGCGCCGGTCAGCACTTGTGCCCGACGGGTTTCCAGGTCGGGCGTACTCATGTCGGCGTCCATTGTCTCAACAGTTTGGTGATATTCCCTGCGCCCATCGACAGCACGATATCACCGGGCTGGATGGCGTTTTTCAGTGCGGCGCGCAGTTGGGTAAACTCGGCATCCAGCGGTACGTAATGTACGTTGGGGTGGGCAATCTTTTGGGCGAACGCTTCGGCAGTCATTCCAGGAATCTCCGGTTCATGCGCCGCGTAAACATCCGTGATACAGACCATATCGGCCTCCCCGAAGCACCGGCAAAATTCATTCCACAGCGCCTGCAAGCGGGTGAAACGATGGGGCTGGAAAATGGCGATCACCCGGCCATTGCTTCCATGCAAAGATTCTTTGGCCGCCTTCAGCGTGGCTTCCACCTCGCTGGGATGGTGGGCGTAATCGTCAATCAGCAGCGCGTTATTGAACTCGCCCACTTTCTCGAAGCGACGCCCCATGCCGGTGAAGTCCTTGACGGCGGTCGCCATTTCCTCAAAATCCGCATCCAGCTGATCGCCGACCGCGATGGCGCAGAGTCCGTTAAACAGGTTGTGCTTGCCGGGGACGCTCATGTTCAGCTCGCCCAGCATCCGATTGTTCCGGTAGACATAGGCCTGGTAGCAACCTTTGGCGTAATGCCGGGCGTTTTTCAGCCAATAAGTGGTTTGGCTCTCCTGCCCGGTGAACACATCCCCCGGCGCCAAGAGGATAGCTTCCAGATGTTCCGGGTTCTGTTCACTGAGCGCCTTGGTATTCGGGCATGAAACGTTGTAAAAAACCTTGCTGCCTGGTTTCAGCGCGGCCAGATATTCCTGGAAGGTGCCAATCACCCCGCTCAGACCGTCCGTATAATGATCGGCGTGATCCAGTTCCAGGTTGGCAATCACCGAAAGCGTCGGCTGATATTGCAGAATCGTTCCGTCGCTCTCGTCCAGCTCCGCCACAGCGTACTTTCGGTCGGCGCCCAGCACGGCGTTGGTATTCAGGCTGGGCATTTTGCCGCCCACCACGATGGTCGGGTCCAGCCCCGCCGCCCGCAGCGCCAAGCCGGACATTCCGGTAATGGTCGTTTTTCCGTGCGTGCCGGTGATGCCGATGGTAGTCTCATGCCCCATCAGTGCGCCCTGCATCACTTCCCGCAGCAGGCTGGAACGATGGTGCACCTCCAGCCCTTTGTCCAGCGCGACGGCGATTTCAGGATTCTGCCGGTCGATGGAAGTAGAAACAATCAAAATGGCGTTCTCCGGGACGTTCTCCGCCGCATGCCCGATGGCGATTTTTCCGCCGGCAGCCGCCACCGCCTGGGTATAGGCGCTTTCGGAGAGGTCCGAGCCGCTGACCTTGAAGCCGGATTCGGCCAGAATTTTGGCCAGGCCGCTCATACCCACGCCGCCGACGCCCACAAAATGGATCGGCTGGGCTTTATCCAGGGTCAGCGGCTTGTGGATGGTTTCCGTGGAAAGTGACATGGGACCGGCCTCTTAAACGGACGATAATTCGCGTTTCTGTTTGACGTACTCCTGCACGACTTCCCGATCGTCAAAATGGATCGTGCGATCGCCCAGGATTTGGTAATCTTCATGCCCCTTGCCGGCCACCACGATGATGTCCTCGGGTTGGGCCATATCGATGGCCGCGTGAATCGCCTGCTTGCGGTCCACGTCCACCACCATCCGGGAGGAATCGAAGCGCTGGATGCCGGAAATAATGTCGGTGATAATCTGCTGAGGGTCTTCCGTGCGCGGATTGTCGGATGTAATCACCAGCAAATCCGCCAGGCGTTCGGTAATCCGTCCCATCTTGGGGCGCTTGGTGGCGTCGCGATCTCCACCACAACCAAACACGGCAATCAGGCGTCCGTTTTTCGGCGTCACGACACGCGCGGCGTTCAGCACGTTTTCCAACCCATCCGGCGTGTGAGCATAATCGACAATCACGTAAGGCTTTTCGGCGACCACTTCAAATCGGCCGCGAATGCCCGGCACCCGCTCGATGGATTTCACGCAATCCGCCAGGGGAATTTCCAGAGCCAAACCACTGGCGATAGCGGCCAGCGCATTGTAAACGCTGAACTGGCCTCCCAGCTTCAGCTTCACATCCGCTTTTCCAGCTGGTGTGATCACGGTGAAAGAGGACCCGGCAATGCTGTAGTTGGGGTTTTCGATGCGGACATTGGCATCCGGGGACTGGATGGCGTAGGTGTACAGCGTGGCGCCCGGCGGGCAGGCTTTCACGAACTCCTGTGCATAATCGGAATCCAGGTTAATGACGGCGGATTTTTTCTTGCCATTCGGCGTCAAGTTGCTGAACAGCAGCGCCTTGGCCCGCCAGTACTGGTCCATGGTCTTGTGGTAATCCAGATGGTCCTGGGTGACGTTGGTGAGCACGGCCACTTCAAAGTCGCAGCCGTGTACCCGGTGCTGCTCCAGGGCATGCGAACTGACCTCCATCACCACGATTTCGTTGCCTTCGTCCCGCATTTCGGCCAGAATCTCGTGCAACTCAGTGGCCATAGGGGTGGTATGACCGGTGCTTTCATAAGTCTGTTGGCTGCCGTCCTTGCGACTCGCGGAAGACTTGCGTCCCAGCGTTCCAATCAGGCCCACCTTCCGTCCCTGATCCTCCAACATCTGCTCAATCAGATGGGTCACGGTCGTTTTGCCGTTGGTGCCGGTTACGCCCACCATGCGCAACTTCTGGCCGGGAAAGTCGTTCAGCGCGCCGCTCAGTTCAGACAGCGCCTTCCAGGTATTAGGAACCGAGATCACCGCCACGGAATCCGGAATCTGGAGCCCTGCTTTGCGTCCCGCTTCAATGAGCAGCGCCGTTGCGCCGGAAGCGGCGGCATTGGCGAGAAACTGGTGACCGTCCGTCCGGCTGCCACCCAGCGCCACAAATACGGTGCCGGGCTGAACCTGGCGAGAATCACTGGTAACACCGGCCACGGTTTCATCCGCCGCGCGGTTATAAGCTTCAGGCGTCTCGATGGTGGCATCGGACAGGTGTTTGAGCAGTTCAGCCAGTTTCATCGCAGGGTTCTCTCAAAATCAACGCTACACGAGAAAGACTCGAATTTAACGGGTGGCCGTTACGGCAGAGTTTTGCTGGGACGCCGCCGTTTGCTTGATTGCATGATGGCTTGCGCCGGTGTCCACGCTTTGGGGCTTGGTTGCTTCCGGGACGGCTTTGCCGGAAACGCTGTTATTCGTTATTTTAACAGGCCTCAAGCCCATGTGGCTAACGGTTTCTTCCGCAATCGCCTTGAAGATGGGGCCAGCAACGGTACTGCCCCAGGATTCGGCCATTTGTGGGCTGTCCACCACGACCATAATCAGCACTTTTGGGCTCTGGGCCGGGAAATAGCCGACAAACGAAGTGAAGACGTTCGGGCTGTAGCCCCGTCCGTTGGGGTTAGGCTTTCTGGAGGTCCCCGTCTTGCCTGCTACGTCAATGCCTTCCAGGCGAACGGTGGAGGTCTTGGCTTCCTTAATGCTTCGAGTCAGCAATTCGGTCATGGTCGCGCAGGTTTTCTCCGAGAAAATACGCTTGTGAACCACCGGTGTCCCCTGGATAACGTGTGGCGTGCTCCAGATACCGTTGTTGGCAATGGAAGCGACCGCCGACGCGATTTGCATAGGGGTCGCGGCAGTCCCGTAGCCGTAGCCGATGGAGGCATGGGTGGATTCGTCCCACTGATTAGGTGGCAGGATAATGCCCGCCGACTCACCCGGCAGATCGATGCCGGTTTTAGAGCCGATCCCCAGTTGTCGCAGAATGTCATAATGCTTGTGTACCGGCATCAACATGGAAATCTTGGCGCTGGCGATATTGCTGGAGTGCATCAACAGATAAACCAGGTCGATATTTCCGGGCGCGCCGTGCTTGCCGTAATCATAGTTTTGGATGGTCCAGCCTCCGACCTTCATCTTGCCGGTATCGTGGATGATGCTGTTCTTGTGAATGGCGCCGGTTTCCAGCCCGGATGCCACCGTCAGGATTTTGAACGTGGAGCCGGGCGGGTAGACATCGGTGATGGCCCAGTTCTTCAGCTCCTCGAAAGAGGCCTTGAAGAACTGCTGCGGCTGATAGGTGGGTTGCACGGCAAAGGCCAGCAGCTCGCCGCTGCGGGGATTCATCATGATCACCGCGCCTCGGGCGGCATGCGAGCGGGCCAGGCCGTTGGCGAGTTCGCGTTCCGCCACGTACTGCAAGCGGGCGTCAATGGTTAAATGGGCGTCCTGGGCCTTGGGCAGGGTGACAATGTGCCGGGGATCGACTTTTTCCAGATCCACCAGGTTGCCGCGCCCATCCAGAATGGTATGGCTCAACTCGGTGGGTTTTTTCTTCAGCACGTTGGCAGCGATAGCCTCCACGCCGGAGCTGATGCTCGCTTCGTCATTGGCGTAGCCCAGGACATGCGCGGCCAGGTTTCCTTGCGGGTAGCGCCGAACGGTCTTCCGGGAGAAATCCAGGCCGGGGATGGGCACGTTTTTCACGGTCGGACGCCCGTTATCATCCAGAATCAGTTTTCGGGTCTTGGGATCGATGGCAATCACCTGCATCCGGGCTTTGGCAATCAGTTCTACCTGTTCCTTGGTCAGGTTTTTCTGGATGGAAATGGTGGAATAGGGCTGGCGCAGCTTGGCCAGTAGTTTTTTTTCATCCATTTTGATGGCGGGCGCCAGTGCGCGGGCAATATCTTCTCGGGAGGTTTTGAAAAAATAGGCAGGGTGTACGAATAAATCGTAGAGAATCGTATCCTGCGCCAGAATCATGCCGTTTCGATCCAGAATCCGTCCGCGACTGTAAAGGGTTAAAGCCTGATTCCGGGAAAGCTGGGCCCGGCGCTTGAGATTATCAGCGTCAATCAATTGGATAAAGAGCAGCTTCCCGAGAATCACGATTCCGATCAGCACTAGGATGAGATATACGAAGCGAAAACGCTTTGGATATTCTTCAATTCTGACTGTCTTGGAGGCTCCTGGCGGGCGGGTATGACGAGGCCCTCCTGATGATGGGTCTCCGGGCGTCTTACGACGACCCGCTTGTTTCTGCTGGTGCTGCCTCTGGCGCTGACGATAGCCGGTTCCCCCTTTAGTACCCATAAATGCGTGGGAACTCCTCTCGGGTTGGCGGCTTGGCGGGTAGCCGGTAATTGGCCGAGGTGGGTACATCAATGATGGTTTCAGCCAGATGCAGATGCGGTACCTTGGTGGCAGCCGCTTCCACGTTCTTGAAGGAGCGGATATGATTCAGCCGGACCTGCAATTCCTTGTTCTGTTCGTTCATTTCGCGGGTGTCACGGGCGACCCGGTTGATGTCGTCCACGTAATGCACTTTGACGCCATACACCACCAGCGCGCCGACGAGGGAAACCAGTAAGAGCAATGAAAGGACGCGCGTCAACATCCGCAGAACGCGGCTGCTTTTTGCGGGGGCAAAATCGCCCTGGATAATCAGGTGCGGCGATTCTTCTCTCATGTCCGCTGGGATTGCCTTCTCTGTGGTCTGGTATGGGGCTCAGGCGGATGGGCCGGATCTCGTAAAAGCTCAAACGCTCTCATTACCCATCTATTATATAGGTCCATCCCGCATGCCGTCACGCAAAAATCAGCCCGACTTTCAAATGAATTTTGGCATCGGGCTTTGCAGCGTTGCTCTTGATGTTACGGTTTACACGTTGATGTTCAGCCCAAGGCTGGCCAGAGTCGATCGGACACTGTTGCTCTGGTTCAGGTTGGGGTAAAGCCGCTGCTTGTTGATGAAAATCTGCTGATCACTGCCGCCAAGGCCTCCTGCCGACGAGCCGCCAAGACGGTTGGCAACCCGGGAGCCCACCACGTCGGCAATCCCCTCTTCTTCCTTGGAGTTACCGTCCTGGGAAGTCGTGGCATGCACCAGTTCATGCACGATGGTTTTAATATTGCCGGGGTCGCTGACAACGATTCTGGATTTTCCACTGGAGTCAGTGAGGGTCACGCCACTGATGGTAATTCCGCCGTCAAAAGCGCGTTGTTGCCCGCATGATGCACAGTTGCACTGGCGCACCATGTCAAAACTTCCGTGTGCTGCCGCTGCATCGCCCACTTCAATGAAAACGCCCTTGGCTCGGGCCGCCGCGATCAGCTTGGCCCCTTCCGGATCGCTTTCAATCAGGTCGAGGCTGCGCCTCAACGGGTTATCCTGCCTGGGTGCGGGTTGCGGCTGCATGGCTCCCATGGGCATCGCGGGTTGCGGGAACGGGGCCATCGATGGCATCATACTGAATGGCGAACTTCCCATGACCGGCGGGGTCGTGGTGGCGGGAAGCTTGAACACCGAGGAGTTCGGCATGAACTGGCTGCCGTTCATCGGCCCGGTGAAACTGCCGCCCGCAAACATGGGCATTTGTGGAAACAGTTGCGGGGGATGCATATCGCCTGCACTGGGGGTCCAATTGATGGTCGTTGAAGGCTGCCAGGGAGTTGCCGCCCATGTTGTGGTGCGCGGTGTTCCGGCTGCGATGCCCGGTTGGCTTGGGTTGAAAAACTGTGCCTGAGTTGGCTGCGGGGAGAAGAAACCGGGATTCAGCATAGGCTTCTCCAGTATCTCTGGCTAAATAGGGATGGCTAAAAAGGGATGTGAAAGATTACGGAATTGTGTTCCGTAATTCAGGTGCGCTCTCTAGCAACTTACATATATATAAAAACAATCAAAAGTGATTGATTGCCAACCCCCGCAAAAAATTAACCGGTCAGGCGTAACGAGCTGACCGGACGGGGTTCTGTCAGGAAGGTGCTACGATTCCTTTTAAGTCATACGGCGTCACGTGCGTGATCTGGACCGGGACGATTTCTCCCGGTACGGCGTGGCCTTTGACTTGCACGGTGTTGTCGATTTCCGGGGCGTCCCACTGGGTACGGCCAATCATGGTGCCGTATTCGTTAATCATGTCAATCAGCACATCCACGGTCTGGCCGATCATGGCCTGGTTTTGGGCAAACGCGATCTGCTGCTGGATGGCCATCAGCTCGCCACGACGCTGCTTGATGATGCTCTTTTTTACTTTACCGTCCAGGGTCTGGCTATGGGCGGTGTCTACATCCGAATACTCAAACACGCCAAGCCGATCCCACTGGACTTGCTGGATGGTGTCCCGCAGATGCTCGAAGTGCTCTTCGGTCTCGCCGGGGAAGCCCACGATGAAGGACGTTCTCAGCTTGACGTTCTTGATCTTGCGGCGCGCCCGTTCGGCGAATTCCACCACGTCGGTCTGGGGACGGCGCATGCGCTTCAGAATCTCCGGGTGGCTGTGCTGGAGCGGGCAATCGAGGTATTTCACCACTTTATCGCAATCATTGATGGTTTCCAGCAGTTCATCCGAAACCAGGTTGGGATAGGCGTACATGAAACGAATCCAGGTGATTTCCGGAATTTCGTTCAGTTTGCGTAGCAGTTCCGGCAGGCTGGAGCCGATATCCTTCCCGTAACTGGTGGTGTCCTGGCCGACCAAAATCATCTCGGTCACGCCGCGTTTGGCCAGTTCGCGAGCGTTTTCCACTAGGTTGTCCACCGGGCGGCTGCGGAAAGTCCCCCGCATGCTGGGAATAATACAGAAGGAACACTTGTAGTCGCAGCCTTCGGCAATCTTCAAATAGGTGTAGGAGCCGACGGTGATATGGCGGCGGACGGTATCCTCTTCCAGAATGTAAGTCGGGTCCTGCTGCATGGCCAGAACCCGCTCGCCTTGTTCCACCCGCTTCATCACATCGCCGATTTCGCCCACATTATTAATACCCACCACCGCCTTGGCCTCCGGAAAGAGATCCAGCAGTTCGCCCTGGAATTTCTGGGCCAGACAGCCGGTAATCAGCAGTTCCTTGCCTTGTTCGGCCAGGTTTGCCAGTGCGCGCACGGATTCCCGCTGGGCGGATTCTATGAAGGCACAGGTGTTCACCAGAACGATATCGGCTTCTTCCTCGCTGCCGACAATCTCATGCTGGTCCTTGTCGAGGATGCCGAGCATGGTTTCGGTGTCCACCAGGTTTTTGGGGCAACCCAGATGAATGAATCCGACTTTTTTCTTGGCGGTGTAGGGGGCTTGGGAGGTGGTTGTTTCCGGTGAGGTGGGCGACATAAGAGACCTTTAGATTTGGGGGACTGACATCAATAAGACTGTAAAAACGAAACACTCGCAAGGGTTGATCGCGGAATCGAATCCGTCAACATGATGGACGCCATCCGGGAGTCATGGTTCTCGATGGCCCGTATTTGTGATTTGAAGCCTGCATTGCAGAGATGTTTCCCGGAAAGGCTCATCTTTTAACTGTCTCCATGAGAGCTCTTCCGGAATCGTTTACAAGAAGACATTTAGCCTGGGTATATCGCCTGAAAACGATATCCAGCAAGGATGAGTTGGGAAAAATATTTTTCAGGTCCGGGAACAAATTCATCCTGAGCCGTCATAACTCGTATCGGAACCATCGGATGGACACTTTGGAAAGTACGCATCCAGGCTGGTCCGTATCAACGCCCCTGGTGATTTTTACCCCCTCAGAGGCGGATAAAATCCGAAAAAGCTTTGGGAGTGCGATATGCCCGAATTTTCAGGATTGTTGCCCACGCGTGGCAGGGCGTCACTATCAAGCGCGTCCAATTAGATTTACAGGTGTATCCGGCTGGCTGAAATAGCGCAAATGGGCCTTCAGAAACGCCAAAACCCATTTTCTCTCCACTCTACTCCTATATATTTCCTTCCTACCAATTCCGTACTACCCCGCTGTCCGGTTTGCCAAACGACTGGGCGGCTTTTCTTTTTGGACACAAAGCCTGAATCATTGCCCCGGAACAAAAAGGTAGGGAATAGAATATTCGAGAAATAAATTATTAAAAAGAATCAGCGGTAATTGGTGAACTGCAACGGCAGGCTTTGGCGTTCGCCGAACTCGCGCATGGCCTGGATGACCGCTTGCAGATCGTCGCGGTTTTTACCGGTGACGCGTACCTGGTCGCCCTGGATGCTGGCCTGGACTTTCAGCTTGGTGTCCTTGATTTCCGATACGATTTTCTTGGCGGTTTCGGTGGTGATGCCCCGGCGGAGTTCGATGTTCTGGCGAACTTTGCCGCCCAGCGCCGACTCGGCTTCCTTGACATCCAGAATCAACGGGCTGAGCCCCCGCTTGGTGACTTTGTTTTCTAAAATGTCATAAATGTTCTTGGCCCGGAATTCGTCCGTGGTGGTGATGACCACCTTTTTGTTCTCTTCCATTTCCAGCGTGCTGCCGGAATCCTTCAGATCAAAACGCGAGCCGATCTCGCGGCGGGTCTGATCCAGCGCGTTGACCAGCTCCTGCTGATCGAAATCGGAAACGATGTCAAAACTGGCGTCCTTGGACATGAGGTCTCTCTTCTCCCTTTTACATGCCGAATGATTTGTATTACAGTTCGAGATTGTACCGGAAAAACGGTTTCAGGAAACACTCCCGTTTCCGCCCGCCGGAAAAGCCGCCTGCGCCGGAAAAAATACACCGGAAAAGCACAAGGGAAGAACTCATGGATTATGCCATACAGCTCCTGCTTCCCATTATCGGTGGGCTCATGCTGGGGATGTGGCTGACCCGTCACTTCGGGGTTTCTCCCATCTGGACGGTGGTGCTGGCAATTCTGGGCATGGCCGGTGGTATCGGGATCATGGTCAAACGCTTCTCGGTTCCCAAGCCGGTGACGCACCCCAAGCAAAGCCCCGAGCTGAAAGCGAAACCAAAGCCCGCCGATCCGGCCCATCGTCACTGGACTGACATGGAAAAGACCGAAACCATTGATGATCCGCTGCCCGATGAATTCGCGGACGAGTTTGACCGGGACGAGATGGACATCAACGGCGTGAATCGGACCCATCAAGAAGAATGAAAAATTATTACCCCCAACTCAAACGCAGACTTTGGATAGGCTCCCTGCTGGTGGATGCCGTGCTGGTCGCCGTGGTGGCCGTGTATTGGCCCGAGTTGATGAAGCATTTGCTCTTTGGGATTGCGTTGGGCATGTTCTACCTCTGGAGCCTGTTTTTTAACGCTGAGCATCCCAAAAACAAGATTCAGTTTGCGTTTTCTCTTACAAGAATCGTGATTTTGGCTTATGTTATAGTAACGCTGGCTGATGCCCACATCCGTGAACTCACTATTGTGATGTGCGGACTTTTAAGTTACAAAGTGGTATTAACGCTGGAATACGTGGTCCAGGCGTTGCCTGCGTTCCGCGGGCGACACCGGCAGGCAGGCATCCCCTCACGGATCACGGACCCTGCGGGAACCCTTCCTTAAAGATCGATTTTGCGTCGATGAAGTCTCAAGGGCTCCCTGCACCCCCTTCAAAAAACACTGATAGCGAGAACAAGTAAGACCCTGAAAGCAGCTAGACATGGGACATTTTTGGGAAGTAACACTTTTTAACGGAATGCAGGTGAACCTCAACACCCTGATTATGGTCTGGGCCGCCATGCTGGTGATTCTGGCGCTGGCGTTTCTTTCCACCCGCCGGTTGCAGTTGGTGCCGAGTAAGGCACAGGTGGTTAGCGAAGGCTTCTTTGATGTCTGCCGCAGCATTACCATGTCCACCGCCGGTAAGCGTGGCGACGGTTTCCTGTTTTTTATCGGTTCCCTATTTCTGTTCATTCTGATTGCCAACCTGATGGGCCAGTTGCCCTTGCGGTTGATCCACATTCCGCACGGCGAATTGATTGCCGCCACCGGCGACATTAACACCACCACCGCGTTGGCTTTGCTGACCCTGCTGATGTACCTGGGCTACGGGATTAAAAAGAAGGGCTTCCGCTACTTCAAGCACTACATACAGCCCAATATTTTCTTTGCGCCGTTGAATTTACTGGAAGACATCACCCGTCCCGGCTCCTTGCTCATCCGGCTTTATTTCAACATCCTGGTTGGCGAGATTCTGTCCGGAATCGCCTTGAGCGTCACTCCTTGGGTACTGCCCGGCATGGTGATTATTCTGGAATTGTTCGTGGCGGTGGTGCAGGCGTACATCTTCGCCATCTTAAGTTCGGTTTACATCAGTTTGCTTTCTGAAGAACATCATTAATTTTTACTCATTTTGAAAGGAGAGTTATTTCAATGGAAACAGCAGCAGCAGCTTTATTCGCAGGTCCCTTGGCCGTTGGTTTGGCCGCAATCGGTCCGGCTATCGGTATCGGTTTGATGACCGCCGCCTACTTCAACAGCGTTGCCCGTCAACCGGAAGTGCAAGGCAACATCACCCCGCAATACTTCATCACGCTGGGCGTTGTCGAGTTGCTGGGTCTGTTCGGCTTCGTGACCTTCTTCATGCTGTTCGGCAAATTTGGCGGCTAGACCCTTTCTGAAAGGGTGACGTTTGTTGTAACATTTGTTGTGACAAACGTCGAACGTATCCCCATCCCCGCCAAACGAGTCATCCGAAGGAAATGAGATAACCGATGCCCCAGTTTAACGCGACCCTTATGTTTGTCCTCGTCAGCTTCATCATCTTTATGGTGCTGATGAAGGCGATTTATTTCGACCCGATCCTGAAAATCAAAGATGAGCGCGAGCGTAAACTGATCGATGATCGGGAGGCCGCTGAGCGTTTTGCCGAGGAGTTCGACCGAATTCATGCCGAATACGAAACCGGCGTGAAACAGGCGCGCAAGGAAGCGCACCAGGTCATCCAGGAAATCCGGCAGGCGGCTAAGGCGAAAGCGCAACAAGCCCTGACGGACGCCCGGACGAATGCCCATTCGGAAACCGAACGGCAAATGGCCGAGCTGGCCCAGTGGCGGGAAGATACGTATCGGCAACTGGAAGCCGAGCGCGACGCGCTGACTCGTACCATCATCGGCAAGGTGACGACGAGCAATCGTGTCGGCATGGCTTCGGGAGGTTAGAACAGGACTGATGAGCATGCCGATTGATTTAACGACACTCCTCCACAACGCCCCGGTTTTTCTGCTTCAGGCGCACGCCGAGGCTGAGGCCCCGATGGGGTTGTGGGAAACCATTCTGCGTTCCAACGTGTTCAACGTGTTGCTGGTTGCGGCGGTGTTGGCTTGGGCCATCAAAAAGAACAACCTTTTCAAGGGTGTTGATGATACCCGGGCTAAAATCGCGTCCGAGATTGCGGAAGTTGAGCGCCAGAAACAGGAAGCGCTGGCCCAGTTGGATGATGCAAAGCGTCGCACGGCAAACCTGAACGCCGAAGTGGAAGCCATCCTCAAAAATGCGCGGGAATCGGCGGAAACGCTGTCGGCGCAAATTGTCGAGGATGCCCGCACCGAATCGGGCAAGATTGTTGAAAACGCCCGCAAACGGGTGGAGCTGGAGCAGCGCTCGGCCATCAAAAATCTGGAGAGCCGTTTGCTCAGCGACGCACTGTCCGATGCTCGCCAGGAGCTGGCCCGTTCCATGAACGCGACCGACCAACGTCGTTCGGTGGAAGCGTTCCTGGATGATCTGGCGCATATGAAAGGCGGTCAATAATGGCCAACAATCGTCTTAATAACAACAAAGTGGCCTCCCGTTACGCACGGGCGCTTTTTGAAAGCACCGTGGAAAGCGGCGACGCCAAAGCCGTGGCCCAGGACTTGGACACGGTCAGCGCCGTGTTCAGTCAGGTGCCTGCGCTGAGTCACTTCATGGAAAACCCGGGCATTCCCGCTGCGGATAAATTGCAGTTTGTGGACAAGGAATTTGGCCAGAACGTGAATCCCTGGGTGAACCGTCTGCTTCATCTGCTGGTGGAAAACGGACGGATGCCGGTTTTGCCGCAATTGGCGATCTGGTTCACCGAGTATATGAACCAGCGCGACAACGTGGCTCGCGCCGAGGTGGTTTCCGCGGTGGAACTGGAAGAGGAGCTGCGGCGCCGGATTCAAAAGACGCTGGAATCATCGCTGGGCTTCAGCCGGGTGGATGTGCAGAACCGGGTGGATCCGGGCATTCTGGGCGGCGTGATCATCAAGGTCCAGGATAAGGTGTTTGACGGCAGTTACGTCGGCCGGCTGGAAGAGTTGCGTAAGCAACTCGTGAAAACCGGGTAGTTGCGTAAGCAACTCGTTAAAAGCTAGACTATCATCGCGTTTCAGCGATTTGAATTTGAAGATATTTAAAGCACAAGAAGGAACGAACCATCATGGCATTACGGGCAGAAGAAATTAGTTCGGTACTCAAGGAGAAGCTCTCCCAGTATGAGAGCGAAGTTTCCATCAGCAACGTGGGCACCGTGCTGGAAGTCGGTGACGGGATCGCCCGCATCTATGGTCTTCGCGGCGCGATGGCCGGTGAGTTGATCGAGTTCAGCGACGGCCACAACACCATGGGCATGGTGCTGAACCTGGAAGAAGACAATGTCGGCGCCGTGATTATGGGTGAGTATATCCATATTCAGGAAGGCCAGACCGTGAAATCCACCGGACGTATTGCCTCGGTGCCTTTCAGCGAAGACCTGATTGGCCGCGTGGTCAACCCGCTGGGCGTGCCGCTGGACGGTAAAGGGCCAATTGAAGCCAAAGAATACCTGCCGGTGGACCGCAAAGCGCCTGGAATTATTGCCCGCAAGTCCGTGCATCAGCCGATGCAAACCGGGATTACCGCTATTGACGCCATGACCCCCATCGGTCGCGGTCAGCGGGAGTTGATCATCGGCGACCGCCAGACCGGTAAAACCGCCGTGGCGATTGACACCATCCTGAACCAGAAGGGCCAGGACGTCATCTGTATTTACTGCGCGATTGGGCAGAAATCCAGTTCCGTCGCCCAGATTGTGAAGGTGCTGGAAGACAACGGCGCGATGGATTACTCCATCGTGGTTGCCGCTTCCGCCGTGGACCCGGCCCCGTTGCAATACCTGGCTCCGTTCGGCGCCGTGACCATTGCCGAAGGCTTTATGGCCCAAGGTAAGCACGTTCTGGTAATTTACGACGATTTGACCAAGCACGCCTGGGCCTATCGCGCGATGAGCTTGCTGCTCCGCCGTCCGCCGGGCCGCGAAGCCTATCCGGGAGACGTATTCTATCTGCACTCCCGCCTGCTGGAGCGCGCCGCTAAGCTGAGCGATGCGCTGGGCGCCGGTTCCATCACTGCGCTGCCGATTATCGAGACTCAGGCCGGTGACGTGTCCGCCTATATTCCGACCAACGTAATTTCCATTACCGACGGCCAGATCTTTTTGGAAGCCGACCTGTTCAACGCCGGGATTCGCCCTGCCATCAACGCCGGGATTTCAGTTTCCCGAGTCGGTGGCGCCGCGCAAACCAAGGCGATGAAGGCCGTGGCCGGTCAGTTGCGCCTGGCGTTGGCTCAGTACCGCGAGTTGGAAGCCTTCGCCCAGTTCGCCAGCGACCTGGACAAAGCCACCCAGGACCAACTGCGTCGTGGCCAGAAGATGGTGGAAGTGCTGAAACAGCCTCAATACTCGCCGCTGTCCGTGGGCCAGCAGGTTTCGCTTTTGCTGGCGGCCAACAAAGGCTTGCTGGATGAGATTGAAGGCAAGCAGATTGCCGCATTCAAGCAGGAATGGTTCCCCTACTTCTCTGCCAACCTGGCTGATATCGAAGCCAAGCTGGATAAGGGTGACAAACTGGACGAGGCCGAAGAGAACAAGCTGGTTGACGGATTCAAAAAATTCCGTGACAGCGTGTTCACCGGCAGCAAAGTCTAGAAGTGTGGAGGCCTGAGCCATGGCTAACCTGAAGGATATTCGGCGCCGCATTAAGAGCGTCAAGAGCACCCAGAAGATCACCCAGGCCATGCGCATGGTCGCGGCTGCCAAGGTGAAACGGGCCGAAAACCGGGTGAAGGCGGCGCGTCCATACGCGACGGAACTGCGCTCGGTTTTCAGCGATGTATTCAATGAGATGCGTAATCATCTCGCTTCGCTGGAAGGCTCCCGTTACATCGAGCTTTTCCGCCCCAGAACGGTGCAGAACATTGGGATCATCGTCTACACGTCCGACCGGGGTCTTTGCGGAGGTTACAACTCCAGCATGATCCGCCAGGCATTTCGTCTGGAACGTGAAATCCGGGCACGTGGCCTGACCCCCAAGTTCTACCTGGTGGGGAACAAAGCCATTCAGGCGTTTTCGCGCTACTCGAAGGCCGATATTCTCGGGAAGATCTCCAACATGACTGCGGCTCCGACGGTGCAAGATGCCAACGTGATTGCCGACACCATGGTCAAGGCGTTCCTAGATGGCAAAATCGATACCATTGACGTGCTTTCCACTCACTTTGTCTCGATGATCTCCTACAAAGTGCAGATGACTCCCGTCATCCCGGTGCAATCTTTCATCGACTGGGAACCCGAGCTGATTCCCTCTTTCGATGACCTGCACAAAACGGTGCCGACCAATCGCCTGAAGTCCGAACTGTTGCTGGAGCCCAACCCGGTTCGCACGCTGGATGCGCTGGTGCCGATGTATCTCAGCAACGTTTTCTACATGCTGCTGCTGGAAGCCTCTGCCAGTGAGCTTGCCGCCCGGATGACGGCCATGTCGAACGCGACCAACAATGCGGGCGAGATGATCGATCGGTTGACCATCATTTACAACAAGGGCCGCCAGGCGGCCATTACCCAGGAGATCCTGGAAATTGTGGGCGGCGCCGAAGCGCTTCGGTAAAACAGCATTTCAAACAAGAAAAAAACGGCCGGAAATTTGTTTTCCGGCCGTTTTGAATTGGGTCTATGTAGTGATGAAGATAGGTTCAGGAGTTAGTCTGAATAAACTCTGAGGTTTGGCACCGGTCAAGCCAAATAGTTGAAATCGCTTCTGGTCTTGGGAGCAGATAAAGTCCACTCATCTACGGGAGCATAAATATCCCCGCCTTTACCAATCTGGATCCAAGGGTTAAAAACGATTTCTTCTTTTTTTCGGCCAAAGAACAGCTCAGGAGCCTGGGCTTGCCTGCCACTAAAAGCAATGCGCGGGTTGAGCGCGCTTCCGGCTATCATATTCATAGAATTTGAGGCTATCATCATAGGCTTTTACCTGCCTTTCGGCTGAGGGATCGTAGTCTTGGTACGACGTCAGTGTTATTGTCTTATTAACACTAACTAAGTGTTATTTAAACACTACCTTCGTGTTTTGTAAACACCGGTCTTCACATAACTTTATTATGCTTGCCTTGTCCTTAAATTAGCGCACCCATGTGACCAAACAATGACCACCTTGAAGGCGTCCCCAACGTGAATCTGATCTTCACCCCATCAACAGATTGTTTCGGCGCAAAATAGTCCACCCGGGAATCCAGTGTTTTAGGATTCGCCATGTATCAATGCAAGTAAAAGCAGGTAAATTCAAGGAGTTCGTGGCAAGATAAGGATTATTTGATTCGTTTTTTTGAGGAACAGAAGTTGATGATTACCACATCGGCTAGTCCCGCTTGTTACAAGACCTCCTCCCAAAATGCCACGCTCATGTGCCATCGAACGATAGCCTCTGCCCCCTCGGGACCAGATAGGCTGTGTTTTGGCAAACAGGACGAGCCGCGACGCACCATCAAGAAAGGCCCCTTCGCTCTCCTGCTGGCGGCGCTGTCACTGGGGGGATGTGCCGGACTGAAGACCACTCCTCCGACTTTGGACAACATTCCGCCGGGCGGACTTGTGATCAAGGGCAAGGATATGAATCCAGAGCAAGTTAAAAGGTGTCTCACGGGCATATCAGCCATACAAGACGATTTAATCGCGAAGGGGCATGCAAAAGGGGATACGAATATTAATAAATCCGAATACGTCTGTATCCCTTTGCCCGGCGGAAACGACGTTAAGAGTAAATTTAAAATAAAATACAATCGCTATTAGCGGGTGAGTGATGTTCTTGCAGCTCGCTTCCCGAGTGACAACGGGGGGCGGGTTTGCGTATACTATACAGGATGCGATAGCGCCTTCAGCGCCGAGCAAGCCCCACGAATCCGGAGCGACTCCGTAACCCGTAGCATTACCGCAGAGAGAGAGCCCATGCTAGATATCATCAAAAAGATCCTGCCAGACCCCAACGAGCGCAAAGTCCGCGCCCGGATGCCCATCGTGGATCACATCAACGATCTGGAGCCGGAAATGCAGGCGCTTTCCGATGATGAACTGCGGGCCAAGACGGATTACTTCCGGCAGATGCTGGAAAACCGGGAGCGTTCCGAGAACGACAAACGCGACCGCCAGTTGGAAAAGGAAGTTTTGGACCTGATTTTGCCCGAGGCATTCGCCGTGGTCCGGGAGGCCGGGTGCCGTGTGCTGGGCATGCGCCATTTCAACGTGCAGTTGCTGGGCGGCATGATTCTGCATGACGGGGGCATCTCCGAGATGCGCACCGGCGAGGGGAAAACCCTGGTCGCGACGCTGCCCGCTTACCTGAATGCGCTGACCGGCAAGGGCGTGCATGTCGTCACCGTCAACGATTACCTGGCCCGCCGCGACGCCGAGTGGATGGGCCGTCTCTATAGCTTCCTGGGGCTGTCCGTGGGGCTGGTGCTTTCGCAGCAGCGGGGCTTCAACAGCTTCAACGAGAAAAAAGACGCCTATGCCTCCGATATCACCTACGGCACCAACAACGAATTCGGCTTCGACTACCTGCGCGACAATATGGCGGGCAGCAAAGGCCAGCTGGTCCAGCGGCCCTTCAACTACGCCATCATCGACGAAGTGGACAGCATCCTGATTGACGAGGCGCGTACGCCGCTGATTATCAGCGGCCGCCTGGAGCAATCGGCGGACATGTACCGCGCGATGGCCCGCATTGCGCCGCTGCTGCAAACCGAGCGCGATTACACCGTGGATGAGAAGTCCCGGAATGTGGTCCTCACCGAAGATGGGATCGATCGGGCCCAGGAAGTGCTCGGCATTGAAGATCTCTTCGATATTCAGCACAACATGGCCCATCACCTGCTTCAGGCGCTGAAAGCCAAGGAATTGTTCAGGTGTGATATTGAATACGTGGTGAAAGATAACGAAGTGGTTATCGTGGATGAGTTCACGGGCCGCCTGATGGAAGGCCGCCGCTGGAGCGACGGGTTGCACCAGGCCGTGGAAGCCAAGGAGGGTGTCTCCATCCAGGATGAAACCCAGACCCTGGCCAGCATTACCTTCCAGAACCTGTTCCGGCTCTATCCCAAGCTGAGCGGGATGACCGGCACCGCCATGACCGAAGAGGCCGAATTCGGCAAGATTTACGATCTGGCCGTCACCGCGATTCCTTCCAACCGCTCGGATGTCCGGGCTGACATGCCGGACACCATCTACAAAAACGAGCGAATCAAGTTCTACAAGGCCGTGGAAGAGATTGTGGAGTACAACGGGCAGGGACGCCCAGTGCTGGTGGGCACGGTTTCCATCGAGAAATCCGAGTACATCTCCCACCTGCTCTCCAAGCCGCTGGAAATGACCCAGCACCTGCGGGAAAAAGCGGCGCGTCTCACGGCGACCCTGGAACAGGGCAAGCAGGCGGACTTGGTGAACACGCTGGGCAAGCTGCTGAAGAATCCGGAAGCTTGCTACCCCGAAGACTTTGAAAAAGCGGCCGAGGAAGCCGGCGGTGAGACGTCGCAATTCCTGGAAGGGATGGCCAAAACCCTGAAGGCCGTTCGCGCCATCGAGCACGGCCTGCCGCACCAGGTGCTGAACGCCAAGCACCACGAGCGGGAAGCCATGATCGTCGCCCAGGCGGGCAGAGCCTCGGGGATTACCATCGCCACCAACATGGCGGGCCGCGGGACGGATATTTTGCTGGGCGGAAACCCGGACGCTTTGGCCAAAAGCGAGTATGACGCCCTAGGCGTTGATTGGAGAACGGTGCCCGTCGAAGAGTTTGAGGCGGCGGTTGCCCGCAAGAAGCTGATGACCGATGCGGAAAAGGAAAAAGTGGTTGCCGCGGGCGGTCTGCATATTATCGGTACGGAGCGGCATGAATCCCGCCGGATTGACAACCAGTTGCGGGGTCGCGCGGCTCGCCAGGGCGATCCGGGATCCACGCACTTCTTCCTGTCGTTGGAAGATGGCCTGATGCGCAAATTTGGCGGCGACCGAATCTCCGGCATGATGGACATGCTGGGAGTGGACGAGACCATGCCCATTTCCGCCGGGATGGTTACCCGCGCCATCGAGGGCGCCCAACGCAAGGTCGAGGCCTACTACTTCGATCTCCGCAAAAACATTCTGCAATACGACGACGTTCTGACCGAGCAGCGCCACCTGATTTACGATCAGCGCAAGAAAGTGCTGAACGGCGAAAACCTGCGTGACTCCATCCTGCACATGGTGGGACAGGTCATGGATCGGGTTGTGACCATGCACCTGCCGATGGCCACGATCTCGCCGGAAGACATGGATGACGAAGTGCGGGATGAGATGCTCAACATGCTGCACGGTGTTGCGCCGCAACTGGCGCACACTGGCCGGGAGTCCATCAAGGGCCTGAGCCAGCCGCAGATCGTTGAACTCTTCAAGAAGGAAGGTTTGCAGATTTATGCCAACCTGGAAAGCGAACTGAAGCGGGTCTCTGAAGAGCTGCAACAGACGCATGGGGTCAGCCTTTCCGGCCTGGAGGACGAGGAGGAGGAAGAGCGTATTGCTCAGCTAGCGCCCGATAAAGCGGCCGAGATCAAGCATCCGCTGCGCCGGATTGAGCGCGATATCCTGCTCTCCGTGATTGATAACCGCTGGATTGATTACCTGCACAACCTGGATGGCCTGCGAGAGGGCATTGGCTTGCGCGCCTACGGGCAGAAGGATCCCCTGATTGAGTACAAGCGGGAAGCCTTCGAGATGTTCCAGAACCTGACCTACGAGATTCAGCGCGACACGGTGATGATTCTCTTCAACACCCGGATTGAAATCCAGTTGCAACGCCAGATGGAAGCGCCGATGGCGACCGGTGAGGAAGTCCACCACACCCCGCTGACCGAAGCGATGGAACAACTGGCAGGCTTACCGGTCGAGGAAGACGGCACATTGCCGCATGTGGAAGACCTCGAAATCACCGCGCCCTCAGATCCGACCGGCAAACCCCGCAAAAAACCCAGCCGCCTGAAACCGTTTTAGGACAGGCCGGTCTTTCTCGTTTGATGGCTTTGCGCGTTATTCTTCCAGCGTGATGCAGGCGGTTTCGCCGTCGCAGCAGGTTAAAGCGACCCGGTGGCATTGATCGCATTGGTAATGGCCGTGCACGAAGATCAGGCGGCCAAAGCATTGCTCGCAAATCATAGTTAATTTCCTCCAAAACCCACTTGTACGCCTATTTTACCTGGAATCTAGCCAGGGCGGGGTACTTTTTACTTGGCCTGTTACATCACGCCATCACTTTTTGAACCGGGTTGAATCCCGTTGCAGCCCTCCACGCCCCTTGCGCGCCAGGCGCAGGATGAGTCGGGTGGCAAATTGTAACTGGTTCGTTACCGTATTGGGCGCAAAGGGCAAGATTTTGGCGCGGCTGCCGATAAGCATGTCAGTCACCCCGCTAAGCCAATGGACTCAGGGCCTGATGGACAACAATTTTCTAAATTTTATCAACCGCAGCATTGGGGATAATGCCCGATTTGTGCGGGATTACAGGGCCAACCCGGAGAAATATGCCCGCCCGCGCGAAGCCACGCCCCCGGATCCCATGGCGCAGATGATGGCGGCCTTCAGTCCCATGATGTTGATGATGATGTCCCAGATGCTGACCAATCAAGGTGGCTGGAGTAGTGCGCTGCCGACCGGGTACTATACCCCCTTGCTGAATACTCCCGGTGATTCCAACAGCGCTTCTGCCTCCAGGAACCCGGCCATTGGCTACCTGGAATCGCTGTTCCGGGGCAAAGCCGCCGCCCAGCCGGAGGCGGATATCGCATTGACTTCAGAGGATGTGGCTAAAGTGAAGGACGATCTTGCGCAGGGGCGCCTCCAGCCCGTCGATCTGGGACAAGCGCTGAAGTATGAGCTGGATCAGGCTCCGGTGGAGCATTTGCCGGGCATCAGCCGGTTGATGACGGATTTGATGGATACCGGAGCGTTAAATATTGGGCCGTTCCTGCAAAACGATTACCTGGCCCGCCTATCCCCGGAGCGGCGGGAGACATTGCTTGAGTCCATCGAACTGGCCGGTCTGCGCATGGATAGCGGCAAGCCTAACACGCGCTTTATCGGATTCCTGCTGGAGCATCTCAACCAATCTAACCAGCCGAGCACGCAAGCCTTGCTGCGCCGCTTTTTGCAAGACTTTTACGATACCCACGGTTCCGCTCCCGATACACCGGTCGGCAAAATTCTGGCCAGCGTGCTGCAATTGGCCGGTTTATCAGCGGATGAGCAGGGACAATTACAGTTTTAAAAAGCCGAAAAAGCATTGCTTGCAGAAGCGTCCCGGCGCTTTAATCCACCTTGGGCGCATATACGTGCTCAACGCCCTGCCAGTTGCGCAAGGCGACTTCTCCCAAATCCCGGCACGCAATCCGGCCACCGAGCGCCTGGTACGTGTTCCCGGAGATTAACAGGCGGCTTCCCAGGTCCTTGTTGGCTTCATCCAGCCGGGACGCCAGGTTGACGGGAACGCCAATCAGGGTGAAGTCCTTGAAATCCATCGAGCCGATGTTTCCCACCACCACTTCACCGGTAGCGATGCCGATGCCCATTTGGATCGGCGTGGATTCGGGCCGGGTGGTGTTGCGGAGTTCCACCTCGCGCAGGATGTCCAGCGCGGCCTGGGTGGCCACGAAGGCGTGATCATCATTGCGAATCGGGAAGCCCCAGTACGCCATCAGCCCGTCTCCCATCAATTTGCTGATGACTCCGTGGTGCTTGTGCAGGATGTAATAACTGGCAATCTCGAAATACTCGCCCAGGAACCGGACCAGCTCATCCGAGGTGCTGGATTGCGAGTAGGCGGAGAACCCGCGAATATCGCAGAACAGGACGCTCACGAGGTGCTTCTGGTTCTCGATGTTTTGAAAGGCGCCTTTGTTGTTTTCCAGGTACTGGAGCACATCCGCGGAAAAATACTGGGAAAAGGTGGAGCGCAGGTTGGCTTGCTGGTCCTGCAAGCGGGAGTTTTCCTGTTGCAGGCCGCGAATCATGTGCCGGACCATCATGTCGCCTTCCTTCGTCTTGTATTTTTCCCAATCCGCCTGCGTATATTGTTTTTCACCGGGTCGGTTGCCGCCGCTGGTGCCGGGCAGGTTCAGGGATAGGTTTTTGGATTGCGACAAGCGCTCCAGCACTTTAGCATCAGCGCTGTGTCCAGCGGGGGGCGCCTGGGTGCTTTGCCCCGGTGTCGGGTCGGTTGGCGCTTTCCCCGTTTTGCGGGAGAGATTCTTGAGGGCCTCGCGGGAAGGCTTGCCGGTATCGGATTTGGCCAGTGAGGCAATGGGGTTTCCGATTTCCGTCAAATCGTCGCGATGGTCGATCAGGTACCAGAACGACTTGTACATCGACAACATCAGGATGGTCCAGAAAGGAATGGTCAGCAGCGTGCTGAGTTCAGCGGTGCCCGGATAGAGTGCCGGAAAATCCAAGGCGGCATTCGGGTTCAGGGTAGCGGCCAGCTTCGCGGCGGGCATCTCGATTAGCCATGGGCTGATATCAGAAGGCAGATGGGATTGCAGCCAGGGGCTGACAGCATCCAGCGGCGCCCGGATGATATTGGTAACATAGGTAAATCGTCCCCAGTGCGGCAGCAGGGATTTGAATAAATTCATCGTTTGCGGTGTGCCCGGATAATAGAGCATTAGGTAAAAACGAAAACCCATCACCACACTGATCAGTGCGATGGCTTCAACCAGAAGGACTCTGGATAAAACCTTGAGTATACGAAGTGGGTAATGCTGCCTCACGAGGTGACGGATGCTCTCTAGTGGTTATGGGCTTTAATCCAGTGTTCGGGCGAAAAAAGAAAAACTTGAGTTGAATTGAAAATGTATCACAAAGTTTTACAAAAACTCATCAGACTTAGGGCCTAAGTCTACAGATTCAAAGCATTTTGGGATAGGGACAACTATGACAGGGGAGCGGTCCAGCTTTCGGTGGTTAATTTTACCCGGTGTATGATTTCGGATTCGGGAACCGTGAGGAGCCGTCCATCCTCCAATACCTTTTCACCGGCCACGTACACGGCCCGGATGGCCGAGGGTTGTGACGCATAAACCAGGTTTTTAAGCGCGTTCTGGCGGGGCTGCATCGACAGATCGTTCAAATCGATCACCGTGAAGTCCGCAACGCTGCCCGCTTCCAGCGTGCCCACGGGGAGGCCCAGGTTCCTGCCGCCGTTGGCTGTGCCCATCAGCAGCATGTCTTCCGCGCGGGTGACGGTGGAATCATGGAATTTCACCTTTTGCAGCAGGCTGGTCATGCGCATTTCCTCGATAATCGAGGCCCGGTTGTTGCTGCAACCGCCATCCGTGCCCAGCGAGATACACACGCCCGCGTCCAGCATCTCTTTAATGCGGGTGATGCCGTCACCCAAAAACATGTTGCTGGACGGATTATAAGAAAGCCCCGTCCCGCGCTGCGCCATCAGCTCGATTTCCCGGTCATCCAGCCACACGCAATGAATGCCCACCAGCCGGTCGTTCAGCACACCCAGCTCATCTAAAAAGGCCACCGGCGGCTTGCCGTGTTTTTCTTCAATCATCTGCCGCTCGTATTGCCCTTCGGCAATGTGCATGTGGAATTTGGTATCCAGCCGCTCGGCCAACTCCGCCCCGGCCAGGATCATATCCGTGCTGGCCCCATGCAAACTGTGCGGCGCGGGAATGACATGCACCAGCGGATGATCTTTAAATTCCGCATGCAGCGCCTCGATGTTGCCGACGGCCTGATGCAAACTCTCCCGGAAACGCAGCGGCGCGCCGTCCCAATCATACAGGCAGCGGGCCATCACAATGCGGATGCCCACGTCCAGCGCGGCTTCAATCACCGCGCGGGCGTTGTCGTTATCTTGATCGTTGATGTAGAAAAAATCACACACCGTGGTGATGCCCGCCTTCAACATCTCCCCAAAGGCAAACAGCGCCCCAGTATAAATGTCATCCCGGCTCAGCGTTTTGGAATATTTGTACAACGCCTGATCCCGCCAGGTGAAAAAATCGCAGTCATCGCAAAACCCTTTCAGCAACGACTGAAACGAATGATTGTGCGAATTCACCAACCCAGGAATGATGAGGGCATCCGGGAAATAAATGGCATTTTTTTGTTGCTCAGGTGTAAGAGAAGATTGAGGTTGAATCTTGTCGACACGTCCCTCATTCATGCATAGGCAATAGTCCTGATAGACTTTCCCGTTGCTATAAATATTGTCAGCTTTGTAAATTTTCATAGATGTTATTTTCCGAAAAAAATAAAGGTATACAGAGAGAGCATTCCTGCAAGGACAAGTAAAAACAGGATAATGGTGGAGAAACTTTGTTTGCGTTCATGTTCAATTAATTTCGTTATTCTATCCTGTTCTTCTTTGGGGAGAGTTTGATAGCCTGATGATTTTTGAAACGATTTTAAGTGAATCATTTCTCCATATTCACAACTTGGACAGGACACAGTGGTTCTTGTATTTGCCAGATCGTAAATAAGATCGAGTGGGAATAAATTCAACCTGACTAACCACCAGCTGACTTCAGGATCTCCCTCTTTGGTTTGAGAGATATTAACGAACCTACAGGCTGGGCAAATTTTAATTAGAGACACTTTCTACCTATTGATTTCTACTCTTCCAAAGCCAATACACCGGCAGCCCCAGCGCCGTCAGGCCTAACCCGGCGATGCTGGTGAAGAATTTGGTGTTATAGAAATCCGTGGTGAGTTTTTGCGCGGCGCCCGGCAGGAAGAAATCTCCGAAGAGCAGGAAAAAGGCGATGAAAAACGCACCTGCGATATACGTAATCGGAATCGCGTAATCTTTCGGCGAGGTCATGTTCACTGCCTCCGGAATGCGCTTGGCCAGGCGCAGTAAGCCCCACATGGTCACGATGTAAAACACCAGCGAGGTGAACACGATGTAATCCAGCAGCTTGCCGTAAGTGCCGGACAGCGCCAGCAGCGACGCCCACGCGAACTGCGCCCACATCGAGAAATTGGGCGAATGGGTTTTGGGATGCACTTCGGCGAATTTTTTGAAGAGCAGACCGTCGCGCGCCATGGCGTAAAACACCCGCGCCCCGGAGAGCAACAAGCCGTTCAGGCATCCGAAGGTGGAAATGAGAATCACGGCGGCCATCAGCCACACGCCCGCGCCGGGGAAAACCATGTTCATGGCCACGGTGGCCACGCGGTCCTGCGGCGCATTCTGGATTTCCGGCAACGTCAGCAAATTGAGATAGGCAAAGTTGGCCGCCAGATACAGCAGAATCACCGCGCTGGTTCCCAGCACCAGGGCCTTGGGCAGGTTTTTGCGGGGCTCTTTCACTTCGCCGCCGATGAACGTCACGTAATTCCAGGCATCTGCGGAAAACAGCGCGCCAACCGAGGCAAAGGCGAACAGGGTCAGCCAATCGCCCTTTAACGCCTGCGCAGGCGGGAGGGAGAGACTCCAATCAATGCCGCCGGTCCACAAATGCTGCCCGAAGGCGAGGCCGACCACCACCAGGCCAATCAGTGCAATCACTTTCAAGCTGGTGAAAACATTCTGCAAAATGGCGCCATTCTTGATGCCGGTGCAGTTGTAAAGTGTCAGCCCCAACAAGATCAGTACGGCCAGCAGGTTCTGGCGGGGAATGGGTAGGAAGCTTGCCACCGGATCGGCGGAGACTTCCGGAATCAGCACGCCCAGATATTTGGTAAACGCCACCGCGACGGCGGCCAAAAAGCCGGTCTGGATGACCGTGAGTAGCGCCCATCCGTATAAAAAGCCGGGAATCTCACCCCAAGCCTCTTTGAGGAAGACGTACTGCCCGCCCGCCTTGGGCATATAGGCAGCCAGCTTGCCATACGATGTCGCGCCCAGCAGCGTGAGAATACCTGCAAACACCCACACCGCAATCAGCAGACCGCCGGTTCCCAGGGTGCGGCTGATATCGGCGGAAACGATAAAGATCCCGGAGCCGACCATGGAGCCCGCTACAATGGCGGTCGCGGAGAACCAGCCCAAGGTGGGCATCAGCTCTGGCCCCTGACCGGGGCTCTCAGCGTGTAAAGCGGCCTGACTGGATGCCTCGTCCGCCGAGACGGATGACGAAGATGTTGGATGGGTGCTCACGGTGCCTCTCCCTCACAAAGCGATTCACGCTCTCCAACATATCACACATACGGAACCTTCGGCCCGTGACAGACCGGATGTTAAGTTTGAAGAATCGCTCTTTTCAAAAGCCCTTGTTAAAATCGGCTCCACGGCCCTCAAAAATGGACGCCCGCCGGGATGGGCGGGCGTCTGATTGTGTATGGAACACATCTGTTACCGGATTTGTAAGGCTATCAGGTGAGGATCTCCCTAGTAGCTTCGATACGGGGCAGGCGCCGGAGTTGCGTCTTGCGCTGCCGCCGGAGCCGTGTAAGCAGGCGCCGGAGTTGCGTCTTGCGCGGCCACTGGAGCCGTGTAAGCAGGCGCCGGAGTTGCGTCTTGCGCTGCCGCTGGAGCCGTGTAAGCAGGCGCCGGAGTTGCGTCTTGCGCTGCCGCTGGAGCCGTGTAAGCAGGCGCCGGAGTTGCGTCTTGCGCGGCCGCCGGAGCCGTGTAAACTGGCGCCGGAGAAGGATTCTTGTCATTGGCGGTGGTCGGGGTTGGGCAGGCCGGGTGGGATGCGGGAGCCGTATCTTTCGCGGTGGTTGCCGCTGGGGCTGCATCCTGGGCTTGCGCCGGAGTGGTGTAATTATAGTAATTGTTGCTATTGGCATTTGCCGTGTCTTTGCCTGCATTTCCGGCGTTACCAGCATTGCCTGCATTTCCAGCATCAGCAGCGTTACCAGCGTTGCCTGCATTGCCTGCGTTGCCTGCATTGCCTGCATTGCCTGCATTGCCAGCGTTGCCTGCGTTACCAGCATTGCCTGCGTTACCTGCATTGCCTGCGTTACCAGCATTGCCTGCAGTGCCTGCACTGCCGTTATTTGCGGGCTGTTGATTTTGTGAATACGTCTGGGCGGGAGCAGTCTGTCCGCCACCGAGGAACCGTTGCAGAAGCTGCATCATCAGCTGCATCATCATGACCATCATGCCGACCAGCTGTCCCGATGCGTCGGGGCTCTGCAAGCCGATACTTCCGGCTGTCCGGGGGGCGAAATTCTGGGATGGCGTAAAGCCGTTGACACCTGCCAGGCTGGCACCTGCCGTTCCTGCTGCGCCCATGTCCCGGGAGGCCTGAGGTAAGCCGCCCTGGATGTACGGAGAAGCCGTCATCGCTTGGTATTGGGCAAACATCATCATCTGTGAAAGCGGATTAGCCATATGTCTCCTTTATCCTAAAGCCGGAAGATACCGTCTTTAAGCATGTCTCTCTCGTCCTCTAAATGGATCAGCCTATTCTTAAAGTGAATAACTCTCTTAAGGGATGCCTTGCGGGATGTTCAGCCTCTATCCGTAGAGAATGTCATTGTATATAAATAAAAACAATCTAGTAGGTAGAATTGCTATCCTGTCGATCCGCCGGATTCAATTTTCTTAACATCCGCCAGTGAGCATCCAGCCAAACCTATTTTCTGGTCATAACCGACAAAATGCCTGTAGCAGAACGGTGTCCGGGCAGTTGAGCAGCACGACTCAATCCCCTGTCAGGAGAGCGTAATCCACGCGTTCATCAGAACTTTGAGGCTTCGCGAAACGACGAAAACCAAAACCCCGTCACTCAGGGGGAGCGACGGGGTTTTGTTCAGCTATGGATATTGAAACTGGCGATCGAATGGTTGGTTTAGTCGTCATAACCCAGTTTGGGAGCAGGTTTTCCGGTCAGCTTTGAGAGCACAGGCAGAATTTCGCTGCTGTGCAGACGATGGCCTTCCTGGCTGGCGTAGCTCAGCTGGACCTTACCCTGCTTGTCTACCACAAACAGTGAGGGCCAGGCGATAGACTTGCGGGAAACATTGGCCACGCCGTACTGACGGATGATTTCTTTCTTGGCGTCGGGCACCACCTTAAAGGTCAGCCCATGCTCACCCACGCTTTTCATGGCATGCATGGCGTCATCGGCGCTGATGGCTACGATTTCCGTGTCCTGGGCCTTGAAATCGGAGAGGTGCTTCTGGAAGTTGGTCAGCTGGGCGCCGCAAACGGTGCAGAAGCTGCCCTGGTAGAAGGCCAGCACCACATTCTTCTTGCCTTTGAAGTCGGACAAGCGGATGGCCTTGCCGTCAGCGGTTTTTGCCGAAAAATTGGGGGCGGTTTTGCCCACGGTCACCGGATCCAGGAACTGGTAAGCGTCCACTTTGCTCAAATCCGGAGACAGGGAGCTGTTGGGAGCCTCCGCGCCGGATGCAATAGTGGGTCCGGATGTGGAAGCGCCGGAGGGCGCCGTCGCGGTGCTGCTTGCGCCGGGGCCGGGGGTGCTCACGGAAAGCGCGTATACAAGCCCGACCGCAAGGACCAGAAAACCCAAAACGAGCCAAACACCAGCCTGTTGTTTCATGTTCATACCTCTTGCCTCATAGAACCCTGCCGGGTCGAAACGGTCTCTACCACAATTCAATGAGTTTATCTTATTATATAATACAGTGTCATCGTCTACCGATTATACTGAGAGCAGTTGAGCGGGAACCAGCTTTTGAATACGACTCAATCCATCTATGACGCCCCGGCCAAGGAGATTTATCTCCTGGAAAACGTGACCATTCAGGGGCGAAAAACCGAACTTCGGCAACTACTGAAGCTCTTGAACCTGGCCAAATCGGGTCAGCCCAAGGCGGCCCTGATTACGGGTGATGCCGGGATTGGGAAAAGCGCCCTCATGGAGACGTTCGTCAACCTGGTGAGGGAGGGCGTCTATTGCCGGGTGTTGGATCTCGGCAAGATGGGCTCCGTTTCGCCCGAATCTTTATATGTCACCATCATCGATCGTTTGCAGGATGAAGCGAACGCCATCCTGGACGAGGCGCTGATGGCGGTGAATGAAATTACCGGCGAGCTGGATCTGCGCTGGGAGCGCCAGGATCTGGTGCGCGCCATCGCGCTGGTCAAGCTGCAAGAATCCATTGGCGGCAAGGATGCCGTCAGCCAGGAGCAGTTGGTGAAAGCCATCCGCAGCCAAGTGCCCGCCATCAAGCGATTGAAGTTCTCGGTCAACGAGAGCATTGAAAAGCTGGTGGATCTCATCGTGAACCCGTGGGTCATGGTGGCTACCTCTATCCTTAATCCCATGACGCCGTCCCTCCAGGAAGCTCTCCGTCTGGCGTCCACTCTCAAGGAGAGCCAGGGGCGGACCTCTTCCAATGGTAACGGCATCGTGGCGCCGGAGAACAAGCCTTACAATGCTGTTCCTGCCGATTCGTTCACGGAACGGCGTCCCTTCTTAACATTGCGGGCGGAGGACGTGGCAGCGGGTCTGGCCGATATCGCCCCGGAAGTGATTGATCCTTCGCAAACCATCATTCATATGGAAGCCCCGGTTGTTCCCGGCTTTAACGCACCTTCCATGATGCCGGGCGGAGTTCCGGGAAGATCGACATCAGGTTCTCTGGGCATGACCCGCATCGAGGGACCGGCGAGACCTGTCAAGGATCCGCTGATCCGCCACCTGATGACGATTTTCAACTACATCAACGGCACCCTGGAAAACATCGACAGCGCGCTGTTGATTACGGTGGACGAGTGGGACCGTATCCTTTCCGACACGCGGCAGGTCGAGATGAAGGAGTTCATGTCCGAGCTGCTTTATCATATTACCGAGCAAAAGAATTACCACTTCATGGTGGTGATGCTTTCCCGGACCGAGGGCGAAAGTTATACGCTGGGCGGCGCGCTGTACAACCAGTTCCGCACCAAGTTGCTGCTGGATGCGCTTAACGAGGTCGCTTGCCGCAAACTGGTGCGCAGCCAGCTAAAAGAAATCGGCGTGGACCTGGAAGAGGGCGTACATCAGCGGATGTACAAGCTCAGCCGGGGTAACCCCTACTGGCATCTGAAAATCCTGAGCTACCTGCGGGAGCGGGTGGAGAGCAACCGCATCCGCCACGTGGATGTTGCCTTCTTCGACAAGCTGGGGATTGAAAATGTCGAACAATTGCTGGAGTTGAGTTTTACCCGCCTGAAGCTGACCTTCCTGAACGATGAAGAGTCGCTTTATAAGGTTCTGGCAGCCCTAATCAAGCTGTTCGGCGAGCGCTCCTTTTCGGCCAACCAGGCCATCCGGGAAATCAGCGCATCCCAGGGCTTTACGGACGGCTACGTGTTTGAGGTCCTGCGGGCGCTCTTCCGGCATGATTTGATCTGTGAAATCCAGTTCGGTGCCGCGAAACCCCGTCCGGGAGACGACCGGTTGCTGGAAAGCCGGAGCCGTCGGGATCCGCATTATGTCATCCAGAGTCGTTTCGTGCTGGCGTTCCTGCATGAGAAGACCCGCTCCATCGAAACCGATATTTCCACCGACGAGAAGCTGATGTATTTGAAAAAAATCATTCCGCTTTCGGTCAAATCGGGCGAACTGGACCGCGAGAAGACCATGGAAGTTCTGGCGCTGAGCGATGCGATGAACAAGCCGGAAATCGTGGAATTCCTGGAAGAGGTTTTCATCGAGCATTTGAGCGACGATAAGCCCGTGGTGCGGGTAACGGCGCTGAACAACGTCGCGCTGATTGATTCGGCGCGCGCGCGCGAGGGCATGTTTAAAGCCATGAAAGACGAGGATTCCATGGTGCGCGAATACGCGGCCCGGAATCTGGCCCTGCTGGCCCAGAAATCAAACGATCAGCAACTCGCCGGCCACATTGTGGATGTGATGCTGCAAGCCATCGATGACGAGTCCGAGGCCGTTCGTGCCCAAGTTTACGCCACGTTGGCCCGCTATCGCTGGCACCGGGATCTGATGAACGTGTTTATCAAGGGCCTTTCCGATGCCTGCGAGACGGTTCGAGTCATCTCGGCCCGGAACCTGGCGGACATGGAAACCGCTTCACCCTTTGTATTCAGCACCTTGCTGGATGCTTTGGGCGATGAGTCCCCCGAGGTCCGCCGGGCGGCATGCCAGGGGATTCAGCGTTTTACGGGGCCCGAGGCTATCGAAGCCCTGGTGAAGATGCTGCAAAGCGATACCGATAGCGGCATTCGCGCCCTGGCGGCTGATTCGCTCAGCCACATGGAAGACGTGCAGGCATTCCAGGCGTTGTTGACCGCATTACGCCAGGAAGCTTCCGAGGATGTCAGACTGGCGGTGGCCAGAGCGCTCGGCAAACGCCGGGGCTGGCAGACCGAGGAAGCCCTGCTGGAAGCCATCCAGAATGCGCTGTTGCAGAACGGCATTGATGAAACGCCGGTATTTGTGTGGGCGTGCATCCGCAGCCTGGGGCAGGTCGGCGGCACGGAACGCTCGCTGAATCTGCTGACCGAGCTGAAAAACCGGGTGAACAACACGATTATTCTCAGCGTCATTGAATTTTCGTCTCATAAAATTTCCGAACGCATCGGCGAGCTGCGCCAGATGGAGCGGCAACTGGAGCAAGCCACGCCGTTGACGGTGGCGGTTCCCAGCGAATATGAAGAGGACGTGGTCATCCCTGAAGAGGAACTGCCCCACGTTGCTTCCCTTTATGATCTGGAAAAGGATGAATCCGACGGCGACGAGGTGGATGATATCCTCATGCGGGAAGCGGAACTGGCCCAATTGGAGCTGAACGGGATCGAACTCCCCTTCGAACGTCGTCCCCGTTAGCGAAGCTTAGCTTATTGGCACTGTGTACCGCTGTCCGTGCCGTTACCGGTGGTGCAAATCTGCTTGGAATCCCAATGGGTGGCGTCTGAAACATATTGCTGCTGTAGTTGACTGGGCGGAATTGTTCCCCACTTGATGTCCTGGGCACCATCCATGGCGACTTCACTGAGGTAACCAATTTCTGATGCCAGTGAATCGATTTGTTGCTTGACGGCAGGGTCATTCAGGGCACCGCTGTTCAGCGCGTCCTGGTAAAGCTGCAAAAAGACTTTGGTTGGCCCGGTGGCAATATCGATACTGCCCAATGGATCGGTGACGAGGGTGGGATCTATGGCACCGGTGTGGTATCCAATATTCAAATTGATTTCACCCGTTGCCAGGCCCGTCAATTCCGGGTATTGGGAGGTACCTGCCATAAAAGAGACCGAGTCGGTGGAGTTGGCGGCAAGCTTTTCAATAGCGGCCTCCACTTGGGCGATGGTGTGTCCCTGGTTGGATAAGGCCGTCAGGGTGCTGTATTGGGCCGGGGTGAGTTCGCCTGCTGCCAGCAATTGCTGGGCGATACTTTCTATCTGGCTCGCCAACAGGGTGGTGGTGCCGTTGGCGCCGCTGGTTGCCACTGTTTTGCTGATGCCCGTCGGATTATTCGGCAATGAAATGACGGTGCCGTTGACCGTCGTGATGCTGGTGAGGCCATTACCCTGAGTGCTGCTAGTTGGGGATGCGGTAGGGGCGGTGGAGGTTGTGGTAACGGGTGCTGCAACCGCGACTTTTTGGTCGGAGGAGGATAGCATACCGGCAAAGACGGCATTGAGGTTATTGCCGAACAGCATCAGAACGGGAATGGCCAACAGCAGAATCAAGGCGCCTGCCAAGGTGTACTCTGCCAAGCCTTGCCCTTGGATGCAGACTGGACCATAAAAATGGCTCTTTCGCATCATCATTCCTTCATCAGCAATGATTCATTAATAATAGATTCGGCATAACCCAAAAGGGCTGAAGGAATTTTAACTGTTTGTAAAGTGAGATTTGGCCTGGACTCCCGTTTCCTGTTCGCCTAGCCGCAGTTCGGGGAACATGGGTCGTGATGACAGCACACGGTGGGTGACACCTTTGAGCAATGGAAAGCCTATTGGCATTGTGTGCCGCTGTCCGTACCGTTACCGGTGGTGCAGATCTGTAGGGAGTCTATCTGGGTTGTTTCTGAAACAAGCTTATCCTGCAGCTGACTGGGCGGAATTGTTCCCCACTTGACGTCGATGGCATTATCCAGGGCCACTTCACTGAGGTAGGCAATGTTTGTGGCCAGAGATTCCACTTGTTGCTTGACGGCAGGGTCATTCAGGGCACCGCTGTTCAGCACGTCCTGGTAAAGCTGCAAAAAGACTTTGGTAGACCCGTGGGCAATATCGATACTGCCCAAAGGATCGGTGACGAGGGTGGGATCTGTGGAACCGGTGGCGTATCCAAACAACGTGCTGTGATCGCCAGTTGCCAAGCCAGCAAACTCCGGATATTGTGCAAGATTTGCCATAAAAGAGGCCGCATCGGTAGAGTTTGCGGCAGTCTGTTCGATGGTGCGCTCCAGTTCACCGATTTGGTGTCCCTGGTTGGCTAAAGCCATCAGGGAGTTGTACTGGGCCTCGGTGAGTTCGCCTGTTGCCAGCAACTGCTGGGCGACGCTTTCTATCTGGTTCGCCAACAAGGCGGTGGTGCCGTTGGCGCCGCTGGTCGCCACGGTTTTGCTGATGCCCGTCGGGTTATTCGGCAATGAAATGACGGT